>CADAZN010000003.1 GCA_902792435.1 uncultured Bacteroidales bacterium | reverse complement strand
CATGGACATCAGGCCAAGTTCATCTTAATGCAGGTGAATCGGTTGGTTTCAAAGTTGTAAAAAATGGAACGGATTGGATTCCCAGTGGAAATGGAACTGAGATAGTGAAAACTGCTTCGGAACCTGGCACATACACACTTACAGTGAATTATAGCTTAGGAGCAACTTCTCCAACAGGAGCACTCAACTTAATTCAGGCAGATCCTGCTACATATTACGTTGCTGGTGCAACTAATGGTACTGCTGCTGGTTCAAATGATGTTTTGTTTGGTACTGCTTGGAATGCAACAGGCAATGAAATGTCAACTACCGATGACACGCATTATACTTGGACTTCGGGACAGGCGACTCTGTCGGCAAATGATGTCGTGGAATTCAAGGTGGTGAAGAACGGCAACGTGTGGATTCCTGATGGGGAAGGCAACAATATTACTGTGCATCCCGAATTTGGTGCAGGCAACTATACTCTTACTGTTAATTACGTTGTGGGTGGGACTCCCACCGCTACTCTCACTCCACTCTTTGTTACCACACCGGTGTTCTCACCCGCTCCTGGCACTTATGATAGCAACCAGGATGTGACCATCACTGCAGCCAGTGGAACTATTTACTACACCACCGATGGTAGCGACCCTACTACCAGTTCGACTCGCATGGAGTATACTGCTCCCATCCCCATGCACCACGAGGACAACTTCACGTTCAGAGCTGTGGCAGTTGATGGCAATGAGGTGAGCGCAGTGGCCGAGGCCGACTACACCATCAAGTATGTGAACATCTACTTGTTTGGCTCGGTGGGCAAGCAGCATGCGTGGCTCTATTCTTACACCAACCCCGAACTTACTACCAGCGATGGTATCACCTATAGCGGTGTGTTCGACATCTTGAATATGCCCGATTACACCGACCGCCAGGGTGCAGGTCTGTTCCTGCTCACCACAGGATTCGGCACCACATGGGAAACTACTAAGCAGTACATGATTGGCACCACCGACAGGAACAACTTCTGGATTGATGGAACAACCAACTATCTCAACCAATGGGTTGACGCAGCACCTGTAGGCCAGAGCGACAAGGGCTGGACTATCATTCCACCAAGTGGCCACGGAACCTACGAGTTCTTCTACAACCGTCAAACCAATCAGTTCAAACTTGCTGCTTTCGACGGTCCCACCATTTACGTCTATGACTACACCCGTCCTTACATCTACGTCAAGGATGGCAACAATGTGGAATTCAACGGCGAGATGCCTGGCAATCCCATCCAGATCCTCGACGAGAGCGTGGGTGGACACAGCGGTTTGAGCACTGCGGCCGACGGCTCAGGCCTTGGCAATGGCACATTGGGATGGTACAAGTTTGCCGTGCCTTCTCACGACACTCCCATCACCTTCCAGTTCTACCACAACAACGACAAGACCGTTGTTCCAAGTGGCCTTCTCACCGATGAGTCTACTGGTAATGTTTACTACTACTGGGATGGTGAGCATTATGTGAAGCTCAACTCACGTGAGGATGCCGCCAATCTGCGTCGCATCGTGGCTCACGTGCGCGTGCAAGGCACCACAGTGCCCACTTGCGACGGTGTGCCCATGAACGGTCCCAGCTCGTTCTACGGACAGATGTACTACTGGATGGCAGTCACCAAATACAATGACGGTCAGCACATGGTCATCACCGATGGTACACATCACTATGACCAAACCATCACCAGCGACGTTTACCTGGAGTGGACCGACGAGCAGGGAGCAGATTATGTTGTTCTGAGCAAAGAAACCCTTGAGCAACGCCTTGCCAACAAGACAGGCCGCGGCACCATCATCCACTTGCAGAAGAACCGCAACACACCTGCTGTGAAGGACGGCAACGTGCTGGGTATCGACACCAAAGTGCAAGATGGCAACGAGTGGACCAACACCACCAATCTTGGAACTACCTGGTGGGGCACCTCGCTTGATAGCCCTTGGAAAGGCACGCGAACTTGGACTGACGGCGTCCTCTCCAACTACGACAATTCGCGCTACCTTTACATGGAGAATGGCCTCAACGGCAACCCCGATGTATACATCGTCACTGCCGAGGACGGCACCGAGTGGTATACCTGGTATTGCGATCGCAGTACTGCTACCATCAGATTTGGCTACGGTGAATCTAAAGAAGGCTATCCCATTTATCATGAGAACAAGGATGTTTACAAGTTCTTTGCTCACTACGAGTCCGATGAACTGCACCAGAACGCAGGTGAGTTGTGGTACGTTTGGACTCCCGACTTCAACGCCACTCTCGACGGCTACGGTCAGAGCCGTGATAATGGCGAGATTCTCGATGTGACCCGCATGTATGAGAGCAGTGCCAAGCAAAAGGCTCTGTGCTCTACCTTCCGCGATGGCAACTATGTTTACTACACCGACATCAAG
This sequence comes from uncultured Bacteroidales bacterium, assembly GCA_902792435.1. Lineage (GTDB taxonomy): Bacteria > Bacteroidota > Bacteroidia > Bacteroidales > Muribaculaceae > Sodaliphilus. The sequence continues at coordinate 107,299 of CADAZN010000003.1, read as the reverse complement.
GGATGGGGCGACGACAACGTGTATTGCTACGTGTGGAGCGTGCCAGGCATCGACTGGCCAGGCATCAAGATGGTGAAGGTGGGTTATGACGACGAGGGACACCCAGTTTATCTTGCCGACCTTTCTAACTACAACGTGACCAATGCCGAGGGCATCCTCTTCAACAATGGCGTTACCGACTCGCACGCCACCAACAAGCGCCAGACTGGCAACCTTGAGTGGGTGAACCATGGCTGCTACGACTACCTTGGTCTCATCTACCGCATTGGCGGCAACATCGACGTTATTGAGAACGAGCCCGACGGCGAGAACTCAACACTCGTGCTGCGTGGTGTGTGGTACAGCCGCGTGAAGGGCACCCTCTTTGCCAAGGGCGACAACGACTACAACAACAAGAGCGTTAACAGCCGTGGTTACATCGACTTCGCAAAAATGGAAACCACTGCTGGCGTACTCCAATCTTGGGACTATGACCAAAGCAACTGGGTAGAGATTGAGCCAAGCGAGAGCGTGAGCGCCGAAGACCTGAAGCTCCTTCTTGAGCAAGAATTCACCCTCTATGGCACCAAGCTCAGCAGTGTGAATCCACGCTTCAAGGCTATTTCTATCAGCAATCAGCACAACACACCGGCTTATACTCTCAACCACTTCACTCCAGCTCACTTCAACGGCACCTGCTTCCAGCAGCGCCGCGGCGACAACGAGTGGTACTTCTTTGTTGAGCCTAAGCCCAACGAGTTTGCCGAGATTGACTGGACAATCTTCAACGAAGGTGCATTCTATGCCAACAAGAGCACTGGCTTTGACGGCACCATCGAAGTTGACTGGAGCTATCACGACCCAGGCTACAGCGACGAACACATGACTGACAACATTGGCTTCGATCCAGAAGCTTGTGGCATCGCTCCCGACCTCATCGACATGAATGGTTACAGTAAATGGCTCGCTATCATCAAGCTTGCCGAGGAGACTGCTCCAGCATCGACCTCGGCAAAGGGTTCTGACACCCAGTTTAATGAAGGTGATGTATCTCCAAGCACCAACAGGACAGCGAAATATACTGTTTATCCCATTCTGCTCAATGATGACTTCCTTACTGCAATCCAGACCATCAACACCGACAAGGCTAGTGGCATGCGCACTCTCAAGGCCACTCGCTACTACAACATGATGGGCGTTGAGTCGAGTACTCCATTCCAGGGCGTGAACATCATCGTCAAGGAATACACCGACGGCTCACGCGAGTCGAGCAAGGCAATAATGAGATAAACAGATTATAGCACTTCTAATTAAAAATGGGTGGGTTCATTGTGAATCCACCCATTTTTTTATAATAGGGCGTGATGACTATTTTAGGGGATAAAAAGTAAGTTTTTTTGGAAGATTAATGAAATAACTGTATCTTTGTTGCAAAATGATTGCATTTCGTTACAAAAACAAAGAGATAAATGTGTTTCAATAAAAAACTATATGCTTATGAATAATAACTACAAAATCCTGCTGATGCTATTTATATTCTTTATAACGGCAGGCTTGGCGCAAGCCGAGACTTACACTAGCGGTGATTTCAACTATGAAGTGGACCGTACCAATGGAACACTTACTGTTACTGGTATGACGTCAACAGCCAAGAGTACAGCCAGCCGCAACTTCCTGCTTAATGGTGTAACTTACAGTTTGTCATTGCCCGAGGCATTATTTGTTGACGGCCTTGGTACTCCAGCTTTTGCGGTTACCGAAGTTGCCGACAATGCGTTCAGTAATCTTCCGTTTTTGGGATCAGTGACCCTTCATTCGGCTATCACCCGTGTGGGCGTTGGTGCTTTCAGCAATAACACTTCATTGACTACTGTAGTTACAAGGGCCGATTTCCTCGAGAGTGACGCCTTTGCCAATTGCAGCAATCTCTCTGATTTGGATCTTGACGAGGGAACTGGATACCTTGAAGAGGGAGCTTTCGAGAATTGCACTTCGCTCCTCTATGTTGGTATTCCATTGACTTTAAGAGGAATGAATGCTCCAAACGTGTTTGCCGGTTGTACCAATCTCAAGCGTTTTGCTGTGAGCTTTGACCACACAGTCTATTCCCAAGTGGATGGAATCTTGTACAGCAAGGACAAGTCGACACTCCTATATTGTCCTGAGGCACACACCACTTACTACTATTCACTTGCCGATGAGACTACCATCATTGCTTCACAGGCTTTCCGTAACAATCAGTACACAGGCACCCTTGTGCTACCCGATGGTGTTACAAGCTTGAACCCTTATGCCTTCTACAATGCAGCATTGTCGACTATTGTTTTGGGTCCCAATGTTAATGTTATGGGCAACAAATGCTTGGCCGACTGCCCCAACTTGGCAAAAATCATTATTTTGAACGATGAGGTTCCTGCCACAACTACCGATGCCTTTACTGGCCTTACAAGTACTACAGCCTACGTTCCTGATAATGCCGAAAGTTTTTATCAAAACAATAGCACTTGGAGTGCATTGACCTTGCGCCCATTCTATAACGCGGATGTCGAAGAGAGCCTTTTCAACTACAGCTATGTGGAGAATACCGCCGATGGCAATGACCAGGCATTTGTCACTGGTCTTAGCGATTATTCCCTCAATATTATTGCAAATGGAAGTATGTTCTCCCGTTTAGAGATTCCTAAATGTGTCTATCACAATGAAAGAATGTATGATGTCACCGAATTGACCGAGCGGGCTTTCTATAATCAGAGTGGCATAATGAAGGTCGTAATATTTGACAATATAAAGCGAGTGGGCAATTATGCGCTATTTAATTGTAAAGACCTTGGGTCGATTGAAGTTGCAGCCGAAGTGATAGGCGAATTTGCTATTACTAGCAATAGCAATCTAACGTCGCTTATACTGAACCCTGGTGTAAAGTTTCTCATGACCGATGCTATGAGGTGGAATCCTCGTTTGAAAGAGGTTGAGTTGCCCAGTACTGTAACCTACGTGTCGAATACATCATTCTCACAGGATAGCCTCATGAACATCACAGTGGCAAGCGGAAATGCGAATTACACATCGGAGAATGGCGTGCTCTTCGACTCTCAAAAGAAGACACTGGTAAGATTCCCATCGTCGAATACTGCACATAGTGGTGAACTGCCGACAACACTCACTAAGATTGCCGATAATGCCTGCCATGGCCTTCATCGCAATTACTTGATTCTTCCCGATGGTGTCACCGAAATTGGTTTTGAGGCGTTCAGGTCGTCAGATTTAGCTACATTCAAAATGGGCAGCAACGTGCAAACGATAGGAAAAGGAGCGTTCAAATATTGCAATGATCTCACTTCTTTCCTGTCACACACTATTGTGCCTCCTGCTGCAGATTCGGCTTTCGTCAATCTTGACCAATCATCGATATATCTTTTAGTGCCGAAAGGCTCGGTTGAGGCTTATAGCACCGACGATAATTGGAAAGACTTCAACATAACAGGCTACTATGATGCCGACGCCGAGGATGCTATTCTGGCCTTCTCTCTTGACAGTGAGGGTAAAGCCATCGTCACTGGATTCAGCCAGTATGGCAAGTCGTTGATAAATGATGGCACAGTGTTTGATTTAGTTGAGATACCAAATATCATCTATTTCAATGGCGACATTAACAACGTGCGGAGTTTGGGTGGTGACGCATTCCGAAATCAGAGAGGATTTAAGGGTATGTTGATTAGTGGCTTTGTGAATTCTATTGGTTCATGGGCGCTTAACGGTTGCAGTGACCTTGAGACACTCTACATTGGTTCGAAAACTTTGAATTCTTATTCAGTAACCAATAATCCCAAACTTTCCAACCTTATCCTCTATGAGGGAGTGGAGTCGACTGTGAATGGAGCTCTTGGAAATAATCCAATGCTGACATCGGTACATCTGCCTGCATCGTTCACGTCGCTTGATGCTAGCTCGCTTATCAATGCGTCACTTGAGAACATCACAGTGGAAAGCGGCAACGAGTCCTATGTTTCGCTACAGGGTGCGCTCTTCGATAAGAATAAGACCACCTTGGTGCGTTGGCCAGCATCCAACACCACCTTTACCGGAGTGTTTATGCCCTCGGTTAAAGCAATAGCACGCAATGGCTGCATGTATCTTAAAAGGAACAAGGTTATTCTCAGCGACTATATCACAACGTTAGGTATGATGTCGTTCTATGGTGCCGAAATAGAGTCGGTAGTGCTTGGCAGCGGTGTTGAGACAGTGGCAATACAGGCATTCTCGGGTTGTGAAAACCTCTCGTCTATTGAGTGCCACGCAGTCACTCCGCCATCGGCAAACTCGGCATTCTATGGTCTTGACAAGCCATCAATCACGCTAAGCGTTCCTGCCGAGTCAATAGCCGCTTACAAGGCAAGTGATGACTGGAAAGATTTCCTCATCAGGCCAATTGGTGGTGGCGTTTATGGCGACGTGAATGGCGATGGTGAGGTGACTTCGGTTGACATCACAGCAGTCTACAATGTGATACTGGGCACTAGCGATGAGTTTGCAGCCACAGCCGATGTAGATGGTGACGGTCAAGTTACTGCCGTTGATGTGACCATTATTTACAACATCTTGCTAGGCAATTAATAGTATCATTCTTCATAATAACAAGAGGGGTGCGTCAACATGTTTGACGCATCCTTTTGTTTACATTCTTGTCCTAATTCTCATCACTTTTTAGGGCTTTAATTGAAGAACTTGTCGGTTTATTTAATTGATAGTGGTTTTTGTCGCAAAAAATGTGTATATTTGTAACCGAATAATATCATTAACAATAAATAAATTAACTATTGCTATGAAAAGGTCATTATTAGCATTGTTGTTGTTACTATGGTTGTTGCCAGCCATGGCCAATGACGATGTGAGTACAGTTGTTGATAATGCCAATAGTGGGGATAATGCTCCTGTGGCCCTGAATGCAGAGAGTAGCGAAAGCCCAGTGGCAAAAGACAAAGATAAGAAAAGCGAAAAACCGCCTATCTTCACCAAGCCAAAGTTTAGCGGATATGGCATTGCGTCCTATCAAGCCACTTTCCAGGAAGGAAACAACAGCAATACCTTCAACATCAGGATTGTGAGAGCTTCGTTTGAGGGGCGAATCCTCAACGAGCTATATTATAAGGTTCAAGGTCAAATCAACGGCAACACGTCAACTTTGGGTAGCAGCCCCCGCCTTGTTGACTACTTCATGGAGTGGCAGCGATTTGATTTCTTCAAGGTTAAGCTTGGCCAGTTTAAGAGGCCATTCACCTTTGAGAACCCCATGCATCCGCTTGACCAGGGCTTTATGTCCTATTCTCAGCCTGTTTCAAAGCTGTCGGGGTTCAGCGACCGCACTGGTGAGCATGCCAGCAATGGTCGTGACATAGGTCTGCAGGTGCAGGGCGACTTCCTCAAGAACCGCTCTGGCCGTTACTTGCTTCACTACCAGGTGGGCGTGTTTAACGGACAGGGCATTAATGTTACCGATGTCGACAAGAAGAAGGATATCATAGGCGGTGTGTGGGTGATGCCTGTTGCCGGACTGCGCATTGGCGCGTTTGGCTGGGAAGGCTCCTATGCCCGCAAGAGTGGCGGCGAGGTGCTGAGCCTTAACAAGCACCGCTATGCTTTGAGTGCCGAGTATAAGAAGGGTGACTTGCAGTTGCGTGGCGAGTACATCCATTCTACTGGTCTGGGCTTTGCCACTACCTATCAAAAGCCCGGCGATGCTACCGACCTGACAATCAAAACCTATACCGACCGCGACGGCAACGCGATAGCAGCCGATAAGGCCGATGGCTTCTATGCTCTCGCTATCGTTCCGGTTTATCGCGACAAGCTGCTTGTGAAAGGGCGTTACGACCTGTATCGCCCCAGCGCCTCATGGCTGCACGCCAAGACCAACTATGAGATTGGTCTAAATTTCCGCTTCTGCAAGTATTTTGAGATACAGTCGGAATATGTGTTCACCAACGACCGCTCTCTTGCTAAGCACAACTACAGCAGCGTGTATGTTCAAGTGAGCGTGCGTTATTGAGATACCCTACATAAGAATAAAGAACTAAAAACTAAATATTATGTCAGCATTAATGATTTTGCAGCTCTGCATCGTTCTTGCAGCGTTGTGGCTGGGTTCCCGATATGGCAGCCTGGCGTTGGGTGCCATTTCAGGAATTGGCCTCGCGATTCTGGTGTTTGGCTTTGGATTAGAACCTGGCACACCTCCTACCGATGTTATCTACATCATCATAGCAGCAGTTACATGTGCTGGTATTATGCAGGCGTCGGGCGGTATGGACTGGCTTATCCAGTTGGCCGAGAAATTCCTGCGTAAGCATCCCGACCGCATCACTTTCTTTGCCCCTATTTGCACCTTCTTCCTTACCGTGCTTGTGGGAACAGGACACGTTGTTTACACCTTGATGCCCATCATTTGCGACATCGCCATCAAGAAGGGCATTCGTCCAGAGCGCCCATGCGGTATTGCAAGTATTGCATCGCAGATTGGTATCACTTGTTCGCCCATCGCAGCTGCTGTGGTGGCATTCATCACTATCTCGGGCACCAATGGCTATGCCATCACCATCCCCAAGGTGCTCATGGTAACAATGCCTGCATGCTTGCTGGGTATCATCATTGCATCGGTGGCTTCCTATAAGCGTGGCAAGGACCTTGACAAAGATCCTGAGTTCCAGAAGAGGATTGCCGATTCCGAGCAACGCGATTTTATCTATGGCAGCACAGCCACCACTCTCAACAAGGAGATTGCTCCCGAGAGCAAGCGTGCGGTGTTCATTTTCTTTGGAGCCCTGCTCGTTATCGTGTTCTTTGCTATCTTCCAAGATATGCTTCCTGCCTATGAGACCGTCAAGGCTATTAAGGGTGCATCTAACATGGAAATGCTAGGTGCGAGTATAAGTCCTGAAAAACTGGCAAAGATTGAGGAAGTTGTACCCGATGTAACTGAGGTTGTAATGAGCCCGTTGAAGATGAATATTGTGATTCAGATTGTCATGATAGCGGCTGCTGCGTTGATGATAATCTTCTGCAAGGCCTCTCCCAAAAAGGCCGTTAGTGGTCCGGTGTGGCAGAGTGGTATGGTTGCCGTTGTTGCCATCTATGGTATCGCATGGCTCGCCGACACTTATTTTGCAAACTATTTAGGTGCTATACAGGATATGCTTGCTGGCATGGTAGAGCAATATCCGTGGTCGATAGCTTTTGCGTTCTTCCTGGTGTCGGTGCTCGTAAACTCTCAAGGCGCTGTGGTGGTTGCCATGCTGCCACTTGCCTACAAGCTTGGCATCGATGGATGGATTCTGCTGGGCGTGCTGCCATCGGTTTATGGCTACTTCTTCATCCCTAACTATCCATCGGATATTGCTACAGTGAACTTTGACCGCACAGGCACCACCAAGATTGGCAAATATCTGCTTAACCACTCGTTCATGATGCCTGGTTTGGTGCACACCATTGTTGCATGTGTGGCCGGTTATCTTATTGCCTACCTTTATCATTCTATGGGCTGGATTTAAAACTTTAGAGAATCAACTAAAAAATGGGTGCGCCAGAATTCTGACGCACCCATTTTTTTCTCTCTCTCGTTAGCGCAGCAATTGTGCATTATGAATTATGCGTTGTGCATTTCAGAGAGAGGCCAGCGAGTCGCTGTGCAGGGCGAAAGCTTCGGCGGCGAGACAGCGGCTCTCAATGCCGCGAAAGCGCTCCATGGTGGTGTGCCAGCCATCGTAGAGGGCTTTCATGCCCTGGCTCACGTGGCAGTTGCATGCCTCGTGCTTGCGCTCAAGCACCGCCTCGATGTTCACCCAGTGGGTAGGGTGGAACATCTGCGTCTGCTCACCGGTCATCACCTCGAAATAGTAGAGCTGGAAGCAGCGGTCGAGCCGTCGCCATGCGTCGAGCACCAGCGTTCCGCACACGGCATGGTCGCGGTGGGCGTCGATGGGCCAGTGGGTGAGAACCACGTCGGGGTTCTCTCGGTCGATGAGTTCGCGCATCTCCTTATAACGCTCCAGATTTACCTCGGTGTTGCCGTCAACTTGGCTCATAAAGATGTGGCGAGCGCCAGTTATTTGGCAGGCATTCTCGCTCTCCACCACGCGTATTGCGGCTGCCTCGTCGTGACTCTTGCCAGCGATGCCGGCTTCGCCGCGAGTGAGATAAACGCACACAACCTCGTGGCCCGCATCGGCTAGCAGGCACATCACGCCTCCACATCCCGTCTCAGGGTCATCGGGGTGAGCGCCTATCACCAACACCTTGCGGCGTCGCCTAGTGGTATCATTACTTGCAGCACTCTCAGCACTTGCTGCCACAGGAATTCCCAGCACAGTGGCCCCCAGTGCCGCTGTGCCAGCCATTTTTATCATGTCTCGACGATTCATAGTATTAATTATTTTTCTCCACAAATATAGCAAAATTCCTTGACATCAATCCTTTCACAACCAATAAAAATGTTTTCTCTCAAAAAAATGGCACTGGTTTTGCTCTTACTCTAGTAACTTCTATAATATAACTAGATGAAAATAGAGCCGTTGCTAATGCAGCGGCTCTAATCTATTTTCTGTTAACTATTCTCGGTTAATTTACTTCACCAACTTGGTAACGCTCTTTGAGCCATCGGCATAGCGAGTAACAACGATGTTCACACCCTTGAATGGAGTGCTGCTCACTTGGCCGTTGACGTTAACGTATTCAACGCTGGCAATAGCCTTGTTCACATTCATGTCGGTAACACTGGTTGGAGTGGAAATGGTGAGGTCGAATTCTGGACGCAGAGGAGTGCTAACCTCGTTGGGATCACCTTCCTTGGCACTTGAAGTGCGTGGGAACGCGAAGCGGCGGAATTTCTCTTTACCATTATCACAGCTATAGAGGTTGCCAGCATAGTCCCATGCAATATCGTTGAAGCCACGCACATCGGTGCTTGTTAGGGTAACTGCATTGGCCAGGTCAATAGTTGGCGCACCGCTCTCATCGTAAGTAACATCAGCTACTGTAAGTTTAAAGTCGCCAGTTGAGAATGCAAGCTTGGTTCCATCAGGGCTGCATGCAATGCCACCACCACGATTGTAGGTGAATCCGGTGCCTGTAATATAGCTATAATCTTCTACCCATACTCCTTGACTATTCTTGCTGACATGTTTCATGGTGGGTTGAATACTATCAGGGGCAGAACGATACTGAGTGTACCACAGGTTGCCATTGGGGTCATAGTCGATGCTCACATTCTGAGCGCTGATATTAAATTTTCCACTCAGGGGAGTCACCTCGTTAGTCGCGGGAGCGTCCCAAGTAGTAGCTGTGCCAAGAGGATATTCAAACATCTTATATGAATTGTATGCGAACACTTGTCCACGGGTGCTGCTAAGATTTGTGATCTTTAGGTTCTCACCTTCACCTATAACGGCAAAGCATACTGAGTAACCAGCAACAAAATTACCGTCAGCATCATAGAGGTTACAGTCATAACCTGTTCCCTCATATTGGCTCTTTTCGCCAACAAAGATAGGAGTCCATTCAGCGAGATTGTCAGGATTAACCTCGCAGAGGGGCTGACCATACTTCACGTCAATGCCACCAACGAAGATGCGTCCGTCCTTGCTAATCTTCACTTTCTTTAGGGCAAAATTGTTGCCAGTGCCACCGGTGTAGTCGGCATAGGCATAATTTTCTTGAGTCCAAGGCACTGCATAGCCATAAGTTCCTTCGGGATTCTGGACACGGTTAAGCTGTGGGTCAAATTCATAGAGTCCAACACCCACACCGCTGTGTTGGTTAGAAGTCCAGTAAGCAGTCCCTGCACCTTTACCATTGACGCTGGGCTGGCACTCTGTAACGAGAACGCGACCGAAGTGCTTGCTCATTGGGTCATTGTCAATGGCAATTCCGTAAGGACTCCAGAATACATATACTGGGTCACACTGAACAGGCGCCTCCAGGGCGGCACCCTTTACGCGGATGGCCAATGAATAGGTTCCAGGGTCTAAACCATCAATAGATACACTGGCTGCGTGCTCACCTGCTGTCAGGTATTCCTCACCCAGCTCCTCACTCTTGGCAATAGCGCCATTAGCATCGATGAAGTCAACAACGACGCTCACTGCAGCAGCATTCAGCGTGTAGTTCACGGGCAGTCCCTGCTCAGCAACCTCACCCGTCGAAGCATTGTAGGCATATGGGTTCTGAGCAAAAGCAGCCAGTCCCATGGCCAACATACAAGTAAAAAGTAAAAATTTCTTCATTGCATTAAGTTTTGGTTAATAAAAAAGTGTTATCTCGTTAGTATTCTTTTTTTGGTTAAGATGCGCATTGTCACAAATGCACAAAATCAACTAACAAAAATACACATTATTTTTAAAACCAAAAACAATTTGAAAGAAAAAATCACCAACGCCTTAAAAATACCACCCAAAGTCGATGGAAATTTCAAACAACAGAAACAACATAAAAAACAACATTCACAACATTAAAAGAAGTGTTGTTTGGGTTGTTAATGGGTTGTGACGGTTGTTTGAGATTATAAAGTTAAAATGCATTAAAAAGCGGCCCAAAACTTTACTTTCTATAATTTGAAATCAAAATGTGATTACCTTCTGTCAATGTTTTGATACAGAATAAAACGGAATTATTCACATTCAAAACATTTACATTATGATTTACTTAAAACGTGTATCTTTACTTTTTGCTGCCAGTGCATTTGTGTTACTTACAGGACTGAGAGCCAATGCCTTTCCAGTGGATAAGGTTGTCTCAAACCAAGCTAAAGAGGATTACTCTATAAGTACTCCAATGGTCTATGATGATGAAGCCATCATGCGGTTTGTTGACGAAATGAATCTAAACACGCCCTACTACTATGGTACCGGTATAGTTGTTTCTAGCGTTACCCTTGATCAGAATAACATCAACGTCAACAGCAATTGCTCGCCATTGATTGGCATGGGACTGGCCTACGTGACAAACAATGACATTGAGAACAGTAAGCAACAAGTGGCTCTATTGCTTTACCAAGCTATGGAGTCGATGGAACCTGATGTAAATGGCAACAAATTCCTGGGCGTTTTGATTGACAAGAACATGGTGTTCAACTACAACTACTATGTGCAGGGGGCGAGCACACCAGCTTGCGTTATCAAGATTACCGCCGAGTATATTGAGCGTGTAGGAAACATTGAAAAAAACGGATATTATATTTAAACAACAAGAGCGGGGACACTAGCTCCCGCTTTTTTCGTGACATCAATTCAAGTCTATTCAAAAAACAAAACAAATCTTTCATTGTCAGGAAAAATGTTATAACTTTGCGGTTTAAAACAATTTTTGACAAAAATGGAAGAGTATAACCAAATCGTTAACGACTGGTATGTGAAGCTGAGGAGCTATTTCATCAATATGGTTCACAATAAATACCCTGACCTTCACATCGAAGACATTGAAGACTTGTATACTGAGGCATTCATCGCCGCAAGAGAAAACATGATTAAAGGACGTGTGGCTAGCGACACCAACTGGAAGGCTTACATCTTCCGCATTGGGCTCAACATGGCCGCCAACAAGTCGAAGCAAGAAATCAAGAAAGTGCAAGCTCTTGAACAAACCGATGATGACGACATCGATGCTCACGAGAAGTTCCAGACAAAGCTGTCGCTCAACGATCTTATTGATGAAGACGACGATAAAAAGACGCTCGAGAAACGACTCGAAGTCATCAAGCGAGAAATCAAGTATCTGCCTGAGCCTTGCGAGACCATTCTCAAGGACTTCTATTTTGGAGACTTCTCAATGACCGAAATCATGGAAGAAATTCATTATAAGACCACTAAGGCCGTGAAAGCGATGAAATACCGTTGCCTCACCAGGCTAAAAGAACGAGTGATGACAGTTTGCAAAATGTTGAATTTAACAGATTGACACAAAATGAAAAATTACGATAATAACATAGACATGTTTGATGCTTATCTCAACAACTTGATGAGCGACGACGAAAAGAGATCTTTTGAGCAGCGACTCAACAATGAGCCCGAATTCAAGAAGGAGTTCAAGGAGTACAAACAGATGATTTTCTTGATTCAAGAATCATGCGCCGAGGCCAATCAAGAATTTGAACAGGCCATGAAAAATATCTCTGATGATACTTTCAAAGACGTCGTTTCCACAGAAAAAGAGGATAGTGCCCATGTAACTCTAGCCGATGATGAAGCAGCTAAACCCAAGGGGCGCGTTATACCGTTGAAGAAAGTCTACCAATGGATGAGCATTGCAGCAATGCTGGTTGTAATTGCCGGCGTGGGTATGAACATAATGCAAAGATCAAGCTTCAATCAGCAAATGGCACAAACCAATGACCAACTCAAGCAACTGCAACAAAGCAATAATGACATGAAGCTCGCCTATTGCGACGCGTTGACCGATGGACATACACCCTTTGAAGACCTCACAGCAGCAACTAGAGGCTCTGATAGTGACGCTATAAATGAGAAATATAAAACTGCAATTGATAATCTAAAAGATAACAAAACAAACGAAGCAATAGGCGCATTGGAGGAAATCTATAAGAAATCGGATGGCGACCGAAAATCTGAAATTGGATACGAACTGGTTTATGCCTATGTCAAAGCTGGAGATTTTGTCAACGCAAAGCGAGTTATCAAGGAGGTGAAATCAGGCAATGGAAATTTACCGCAAAAATATCTTGATGAGCTTGACAAACTTGAGCAAAAAATCAGCAAACCTTATTTTTAAACAATTATAAAATAGCAGATTATGAAAAAGATTTTATTGATTCTATCATTAGCACTCACGTTTTTTGCTGTTCAAACCGAAGCCAAGAAGGTTGCTCTGCTGGTGGGCATCAGCAACTATGAGACAGCTAATCTGGGGTGGAAGAATCTGCATGCTACTAATGACCTGGACCTGCTGACTCCACTTTTTAGAAAAGCAGGTTTTGAAGTACAGGAAATAAGAAATAACGCTGCTACTCATAACGCTGTAATAAATAAACTGGATAAACTTGCTGCCTACTGCAAAAAAGGCGACAAGGTGTTCATTCTCCTCTCAGGGCATGGACAACAAAAGGTCAACACCTTTGGAGACGATGAAACGTATACACAGACTTTCATCCCTTTTAATGCAGCAAAAAAATACTGCGCTAAAGACAAAGGCGAAAAGCACCTTACCGATGATGAGATAAACGTAAAACTTAAAGCCATTAAAAAACAAATAGGGCCTTCTGGTGAACTAATGGTTGCACTGGATGCTTGTCACAGTGGAGATGGAACACGAGGCGAAGCAGAAATTGACGAGGAGCCACAAGTGTCGACTCAACAAGATGGCGACATGCCTGCTGAACGTGGCGATGGCGATATCTTTGGCTATGGGATATTAAAAAAAGCGAGGACAACAAAAAAGAGGGGGCCCACACCTTGTGACTACGAAGTAGCGGCTTGCGCTTCTCAAGGCGTTTCAATGGAGTTCCGTGGCGACGACGGCAAAATTTATGGAGCACTCTCTTATCTCTTTTACAAGGGAATAACAAGCAATAATGGCGCTGTCAACTTCGGGACTCTCTACAATTACGTCAAGAAGAACTACTCTAAGACAATGAAAACAGAACCCCACTGCCGCCGCGGCGAGAAATAAAACATTGCCCAACGACAAAGCGCCTTTCATGGTTTTTGAAAAATATGATAGTTGGCGCAACTCCTTCTTTTACGTCAACTATCGTATTATAGAACTAATTAAAAACAAAATTGACTATGAAATATCTGAACATATTTAAACGAGTGATATTGTCTTTAGTGATATTCCTGGCATCCACTTTGCCTTCTTGGGGTCAAGAAATGGACATGCGAGGGTTTGAATTCTTTCAATATTACTTTGAGCAGAACTATACTAAAGCCATTGAGACTGGTGAGTCGATTCTAAAAGATGCAAAACCCATCCCTATCTTGTATTACATTTATTCAGAATACATGATAGACTGCTACGACAGAGTGGGCGACAAGAAGAAAGCCGAAGACCTTGCCCGAGATGTCGAACTGGTGTGCAAAGACCTTGATTTGGATGCAATAGACAATTACTTAAATCAATATATGAGTTTTTACACGGGAACTGATGCCAATGATGTTTCCATTGAGATTATAAAGCAGCAATTGCTACAATCTGCTGAGCTCATCGAAAACGCACAATATAACGAAGCAAAAAAAATACTTGAACATGTAATTGAAATTTACGGAAATGACAAAGATCTAATTTATGGAACGGCACGCGGTGGTCTTGCCAATTGCTATCAAGGACTTGGCGAGTATCACGAAGCAATAAAAAATTACAGAGTGTCGCTGGAGATAGTAAAGAGAGAACTTGGCGAAAATAACGAAACTTATGCTCGTTCAGTTAATAATTACGGTTTTTGTCTTGCTCAGATAGGAGACTTTAAAAATTCACTGGAACAATTGATGATGTCTCTTAAGATAAATAAGGTTATTCACCCTGCAGATCATCCCGATATAGCCATGTCATTAGGCAATATAGGCTTCTGCTTGCAGCATCAAGGTAAGATTAGAGAGGCAATTGGATACTTTGATGAGGCTCTTTCAATTCTGTTGAAAAACTACAACGAAAGTCATCAAGAGATTGTGAAGACAAGGGCTAACTTGGCCCACTGCTATCAACTGCTTGGCGAAACAGAAAAAGCCAAAGTGCATTTTGATCTAGTCTCAAAACACAATAAAATGGCCCAACCCGATGCTGCTGCTATTGAATATATTTTTGCCGACAGCTGTATGCGCCAGCAAAAATATGAAGAAGCAATCATACATTTCAACAAATCGATAGAAATGTACAAAAACTCTCTTGGAAATCAGCATCCCGACATTGTAAGGTCTCTAAAATATCTTGCATTGTGCTATTATGCTAAAGGTGATAAAAGATATTTCCAAACCCAATGCGATGCCTTTAACATGGAGCAAGAGTTATTACTCAACTCCTTGGGCAGTTTTAATGAGAATCTCAGAAATGTGTATTGGAACAGATACTCCTCCGACTTTCTGTCGTTTCTCCCCGACTTGATTGTATCTGAAAATCGAAAGGATTTAGCAGGTGAATTATACGACAAGTCGGCACTGTTTGCCAAGGGATTGATGCTTAGTGCTTCAACCGAGATGCGCCGTCTCATTCTGAACAGTGGAGACCATAAGGCAAATGAAAAGCTCAAGGAACTCGATAAAACCCACAGCAAAATTGACGAACTGAAAGCCAAAGGGCAAGACACAAAATCACTTGAAGACAAAGCCGATAAACTAGAAAGTGAGCTAATAGCTTTCTTGAAAGAGAAAAACATTGACATTTTGCAAGATTTACGTCTCACATGGCAAGATGTTCAAAAAGAACTAGGCGACGATGACCTTGCAATTGAGTTCTTAACCTTTGATGATCCAGGAGTAGAAACACCTTATTATGTAGCACTCACGTTACGCAAGACTTACGACCTCCCCCATATAATTCGCCTAGGAAACGAGAGAGACTTACTAAAGTATACTAAAGATGCCTATACATCAATCGAAGCCAGTGCTTTCATCTGGGCAAATTTCCTCTTCAATTCAGAGCTTGAGGGTGTAAACAACATCTATTTCTCTCCCAGTGGGGAACTTCACAATATTGCCATCGAGTCGATGCCTTATTGGATGGATGAGAACAAGACTGTGAGCGATGCTTATAAAATCTACCGCCTATCGTCAACGCGTGAGTTGGTCACAAAACATAAGAAGACCACAGCTGGTAAAGGAGCAGTGCTATATGGTCACATAGATTATAATAGTGCTTCCACATCCAAGCAGGAGACTGAGATAAGTAGAAAAAAACATGAGGTAAATGGAAACATAACTCGTGGTGGTTTTGATCCTGAGGAGGCTGGATTTCGTGGTGGTGAAAAGTGGCCACCGCTGGACGGCACGCATTTAGAAGTGGAGAATGTGAGAAACATTCTTAAGAAAAACGTCGACATGAGAACTGGAGTTTCGGCCACCGAGACCACATTCAAAAACCTGAGCGGGGAGAAGAAGAAGATTATCCACATCGCCACTCATGGCTTCTACTGGACCGAAGAAAAGGCACAGAAAAAGAATGTAAGCTTCAGCCCACGTCTCGAAGATGACGACAATAACACTGTCGACAATGCTATGACCCGCTCCGGGTTGCTGTTCAGCGGAGCTAATCTCACATTTGATCACAAACCCATTCCCAATGAGGAGGATGACGGTGTGCTCACCGCACAGGAAGTGTCACATCTTGACCTTCGCGGCTTAGACCTGCTAGTTCTCTCGGCATGTCAAAGCGGCCAGGGCGAAATTAGTGGGGATGGTGTGTTCGGACTTCAGCGAGGTTTCAAGATGGCTGGAGCGCAGAGTATCATCATGAGTCTGTGGAGCGTGAACGACAAGGCCACTCAAATTATGATGACCGAGTTCTATAAAGCCTACACATCAGGCAAGAGCAAACGTGAGGCATTCCTCATTGCCCAGCAGAAAGTAAAAGAAATATACGGGAATTATAAAGATGAAGAACAGGAGATACTCATCGACAAGCCTCATTGGGCGGCATTCATCCTGATCGACGCTCTAGATTGATTAATATCACAAACTCAAGTGGATTATCATAATCAATACTATTCTTGCAGCTTGGGCAATATTTCAATAGAACAACGAGGGTGTGCCAATAATCGGCATGCCCTCGTCTGATGATATATATGTGCGTTTTACAAATTATGCCTCTATTGATTAGTCTCCAGCCACTGTATCAACTGGAGTAATGTCAAGCTGCTCGCTTGGCTGGGCCTGCTGATGACTCACCGAGTTTGGATCCACACGTTCTACCTTATCTGCTCCATTGAACACCTTGCCGAAATCATTGTGGTCAGGAATTGTAATCTTTGGGCGATTTGATGTAGTTGGGTTCCACACATGGCGGTGAATTAGCACAGAATCCCCATAATTCAATCCGTGGAGAATTGGATCTCTGTGCAATGCGATGGCAGTGGCTCCAGTTACTGTTCTCCTTCCCGCATTTGTAGCGTATTGTGGTGCCAGCTCATCGTCAAGAGCACCATCATAAGACATGATGCTATCCATTGTCTCAGCAACATCGATGGTTTCCACGTTTTCGGCTATCTCCTCTGTGGTTTGCTGCTTTGGCATTACATACCATATCAATCCACCCAAGAAGGCAAAAGGAACACCCATTACAACAACAGCAACCAGCTTACTCAGTATATTTCTTAAATCTATTGAGTCCATAATTGTGGTGTTTTTTTAAAGTGATTTTTCATTGAAGCTATTTTAGTTCGCCTATGCCTTGGAAGAACTTTACCACGCCATAAATCACAGCTCCATAGAAAATGTAATTTGTGAAACAAGAGAGGATTCCACCGCCCACGGCAAATAGCAGTCCTGTGGCAATGGTCCCCATAGCCTCGCTGCGTGATGTTGACTGGCACGAGGTTGAAACTGCCGTCTCTACTTCGGCAACCACCATTTCGGCAGTTTCATTGTCCAGTCCCTCCTTCAAGAGAGCGTTCACAGCCTTGTAATGATCAAAGCCAAGATTGCAAACCAAGTGAGTGGCGTATTCGCAAGCCGACTGCAAATCATTCTCCTTAACCATTGTGTTGTTGCTCTCAATTACCTGTGTGTTGCATTCCATATCGTTCATAGCTGCAAGTTTTAAATCGTTAATATTGTTCTTTGTTTCTATATAAGCAACCATAACTCAAGGTAATCAAGAAACACATCAATTTTGCCTTAGGCACAAAAAAAACTCAAGCCTGGAAAGACTTGAGTTTGAATTTGATTTATAACTGTATCACTTGGCGCCTTTAAGTTTGAATGCTATTGGAATAGTATACCACACATTAACAGGATCACCTTCGGCATTGCGGCCAGGAGAAAAAGCGGGCAATGACTTGCAAACACGCACTGCCTCACGGTCAAGAGCTTTGTCTACCCCGCGCATCACCTTCACATCGCCAATTTTGCCAGTTTTAGTAACAACAAACTGAACTACCACCTTGCCCTGGACACCATTTTCCTGAGCTACTTTTGGATATTTGATTTGGTTGGCAATATAATTCATTAAAGCCCCATCGCCACCAGGGAAAGTGGGCATTTTGTATGCCGAGCTGAACACTTCCTCCTTGTCAGACTTAGGTTCCTCTTTCTTGAGCTCTTCTTTCTCTTCCGCTATTTTATAATCGGTGCCCCAGTCCTCATCAACACTCCCAATTTGTCTTTCATCATCAACAATTATCAGTTCGGTGACTTTTTGTGTTTTCTCGGAATGACGACCTTTTCTTGCCTTCTTCACGTTCACGGTTTTGGCTTTGCGATTAGTTGTTTTTTTAGCAGCCGAAGCCTCGCCACTGCCTGCAGTGGCAATGATAGCGATGGCACACAATATCTTGAGCACCATGCTAATTGTTTTCTTAAAAGAATACTTCATAATAAATGGTATATATTTAGTTAATAATTAGCAGTTCACAAAGTTAGTGATTTTTTATAATTTGTTTACTATGCATGTCAAAAATGTATCTAATGTGGGAAACCAATTCATTGCTGTCCACTAAAAATTTTGGATCGCAATGCTTCAATTTATTCAATCAATTATCTTCACTGTTGTCGTCATTGGGAACAATTCTCATTTTATAAGTGTGAGGATTCATGTCCTCCCCATCATTCACAGCCTTGAGATAGGCATTGATAACATCGTTGTATTTCTGTTGTTCATCATTTTTCTTGTTGAGCAGGTCTAAATTTCTTTGTGCCTCCTTAATCCCATTGTCAACGGCACGTTGCCACAACTCGCATGCTTTCTCAAAGTTTTGTTCCACACCTTGACCTTTGTAATAAAGGTTTCCCAAGTTGCATAGCGATTGAAGATATCCCAGTTCAACAGCTTTATTATAGTATTGTACAGCCAAGTGGAAGTCTTGCTCCACACCATCGCCCCGCTCATAGCACACTCCTAGATTGTGATAGGCCTGAGGATATCCATGCTGAGCCGAACGCCTCCAACAAGCTATTGCCTGTGCCATGTCCTGTCCTACCCCTTGGCCATGGGCAAAACATAATCCCAACGAGTTTTGTGCATCGGCAAAACCTTGCGTGGCCGCTTGTTTATACCAAGCGAACGCCTGTTGAAAGTCTTGTTCCACACCATATCCGTATTCATAGTAGTTCCCTAAACGGTATTGTGCCAAGGCATGTCCCTGTTCAGCCGCGATTCTAAACCAGTCGACAGCCTGTTCAAGGTCCTGCTGCACGCCATTGCCCTGCTCATAGCACACTCCAAGGTTGAATTGAGCGGGTTCAAAACCAAAGTCGGCCGCTCTTGTCCACCACTCAATAGCCTGAGCATAGTCTTGCTCCACACCCGTTCCACAGGCATAACACATGCCCAACTCGTTTTGCGCCTCAAGCACATCGTTCTCGGCAGCCTTGCGCAGCAATGTCGCCGCCTTATCAAGATCTCGCTGCACTACAATACCCTCTTTATAGCACATCGAGAGATAGACTTGCGCAGCACCATCGTCTTGCTGCTCTGCCTTGGTCCACCACTCCACGGCCTTCTGTCGGTCGCATGGAACTCCTTCTCCATTAAAAAAAATTTTACCCAATTGAGACTGAGCCTCGGCATTACCATTATGTGCCAGCTGCATTATAACTGATAGTTCATTCTGTTCCATATCTAAAAGAATTCTGTAGAAATATATAAGTTCGTCACACTAAATTTGTACAAAAATATTAAGCTATTAACTTGTTACAAAGAAATAAAGATGTGATTTTTATAAGTTTATATCTTTTTAACTTCAGTCCAGAATAAAATGATTTAATATAACCGGCTGATTATTCCTAAACCAGCCGATTATATATTGCATAAATCTAAGGATTTATACTACAGGCCAACTTGCCACTTCGGTTCCAGGCCAGCGTTCTACAGGCCAACTTGCCACTTCGGTTCCAGGCCAGCGTTCTACAGGCCAACTTGCTACCTCGGTTCCAGGCCAGCGTTCTACAGGCCAACTTGCTACTTCAGTTCCAGGCCAGCGTTCTACGGGCCAACTTGCTACATCGTTTCCAGGCCAACGCTCTTCTGGCCAACTTGCTACATCGCTTGTGCTTGCCACAGCGGAGAATGTCGCGAATACTGCAACTAATGCGAGGAAAAATACTCTAGTTCTCATAATTGTGAATTTTAAAATGTGAATAATTGGAGTTTTGTGTTCTCTCAATTCCTAATCAAAAAGGTTGCAAGAAGGTAATCACGTTTTTTTAAAAAAAAATGAAACTTTCTTGCATCGATGAACAAATTTGTGGATTTTTGCTTGTTGTTATGAGGAAAAGTAGTATTTTTTTAAATTTCCACTAGTGCCATTAAATTGATGGCCTCAAACGTGGCTTGGTTTGTGATTTCCATTCAATGATGGGGGGAGATGTCTGGTAACGTCTTATTTGCTACAACCCACAACCTCGACATCAAAATTCGGCAAAAAACACTAATTTTTCATGTAAGTGGGGCAAAAGTGGGGAATTTTTGACAAATAAAAAAGCCAACCATTTGAAAAACAAACGATTGTTACCCCACTGGTGTTTGAGACCAGCGCGTCTACCGATTCCGCCATCTGGGCTCGAAAAGCGGTTGCAAAGGTAGTGCAATTTTTTTAATTGACAAATCATTTGGCAAAAAAAACGTTTTTTTTGTATATTTGTAGGCAATAATTCACAAAACAAACGTAACATTATGCGAATAGTAATACAACGAGTGCTGGAGTCGTCGGTGTCTATTGACGGCGAGTTGCACTGCGCGATAAAGGACGGATATATGGTGCTGGTGGGCGTTAGAGAGGGCGACACCGAGGACGATGCCAAGTGGTTGGCGATGAAGACGGTTAACCTGCGAGTGATGGACGATGAGAATGGGGTGATGAACCGCAACATCCTTGATTCGGGAGGCGAGGTGCTGGCAGTGAGTCAGTTCACTCTTAATGCGAGCACCAAGAAGGGCAACCGCCCGAGCTACATCCACGCTGCAGGCCACGACCTCGCTGTGCCCCTTTACGAACTCTACTGCAAAGAAGTAGAGCAACTAATGAGTAAAGAGGTGAAACGTGGCGTGTTTGGCGCCAACATGCAGGTATCTCTCATCAACGACGGCCCCGTCACCATCATCATCGACTCCAAGCTGCGGGAATGACCACTTCTACGGTTTTTCTTGACAACAATTATCGACACAACTATCTTTGTTTTTTATAAAGACAATGGCAAAGCGTACACTAATATTGATAATGATTGCTTTGACGCTTGCTTGTTGCAATAAGGGTAAGAATGCCATAAATGCTACAGCAGAGAAAGCCACCGATCATTTGCGTTTGGGATTCTATTCTGATCCTGGTGCATGGGATTATTACAGGATGCCATTAATAGAGCCATGGCAGGTGGATGCAGTCGACGACACCACAATATGGCATCTGGGTAAGAAAGACGAAACAACAACCATAAGCAATGTTGTACAAGTGGGAGTTACTGATTCCATAATTTATTTTAGCTGTAAAGGCAACAGTTATGGAGCAATCGACACCAGGTGCGACTCGGTTTACGAGCTAAGCGACGAAGCAAGCCTTCGCAACACACTTAAAAGACTTGGCATTGAGCACCCAAAATTGTTGCGGATTGATAGTGCATACAACCAATTTGCCCATAAGAAGAAAACATTGTTCACCCCGCCCAGCAAATGATTGCTGCTAGAGTGATGCGTGAATCGCCTCCGTTTTATGAAATTTTGAGTGAAGGGCGCATCGAAAAATTCTTTTTTGAAGAATTACTCCCGATGAAGTGGTTTTCTCATTTTTTATATTTATATTTGCAATGTCATTGATGATTTTCTTTTCTTGTATTTGCAGCACTGGGATAAGTGAAAATCAAATGTGACAACTTTAGTTCAAAATTAACTTTTATAGACCTTTTCCATTGTTAAACCAAAGTGCTGCGGTATTTAGATTATTATGAAGAAATTATTACTCTTTAGTGTTGTGGCGTTGATAGCATTTTTCGCAGGCGCCGAAACTGTCCACAAGATGAGCAAGCCAGCAGGCAAGTCCCGTGTGGAGATCATTACCGAGCAACCCGAGGGCAACGTTGTGTCCTACACCCGTTCGGGTGAGTATATGACCGCAAGCCTTTATGGATATGACGCAACCCAGCAAACAGGACAGATGAAAATCACCTATGCCAACGACGGCAAGACCGTATATCTTCTCGATCCTCTTGCCTATGGCGAGGGAACCGGAGTGTGGGTACAAGGCGAGTTGAGCGACGATGGCGCCACCATCACAGTGCCTCTAGGTCAATATGTGGCCTACAACGAAGAGTACAACTACGGTCTGATTTTGGCATGGGGAGAGTCCACCTTGATTGACCTTGGTGATGATTTTTATTATGTTTGGTTTGTGCCCGATGAGGGTGTTGAGGCTGTGACCTATGCTGTTGATGCCGCAAGCGGCGTTATTACCTTAGTAGGTTCCGAAGGTGATGCCTCGGCAGCTTATCCCGACAACCTATTGGCCCACGGACTCGCTGGAATTTGGAGCGACGACGAGTCGATAGCAACCATTGAGTGGGGAACAACCTTTACTCCCCTTGGAGATGCTGTTGCCGCTGTTCCTGCCAATCCCGAAGCTTTGGACTTCTTTGACTGCGGCGATGAGAGTGGCTACACACGCTTTGACTTCAACATCAACCTTCAAGATGTAGATGGAAATGAGCTGCATGCCGACAAGGTGACCTACAGCATCTATACCGACCAAGACCAACTGTTCACCTTTGACGCAGCAACCTACGGCGCAGCCAATGGTTTCGACGAGGACATGACCGAGATTCCTTATGGTTTCAGTGGTAATGACTTCTATCTGCGCCGTGTTTACTTCTACCGCACCAATAACGGTGACAACCCACTGCTTGATTGGCGCATTGGCATACAGGTGCATTACACAGTTGATGGTGTGCGCAACTCATCGGACATTGTTTATCTTGAGGTATTCGAGCAATCGGGCATCGAGAGCATGCAGCTAGGAAAGACTGTAGTGTCCGAACGCTATTACAACCTTGCCGGCCAGGAAATAGCCAAACCTAACGGTGTCGCCATCAAGGTGACAACCTACAGCGACGGCACTACGTCGACAACTAAGGTGGTGAAGTAGCTAAACTGGCGGACAAGGCACGCCTTGTCCCTACAAAACAGAGAACTGATGACTATACAGGAGGCGCAGGAGCGCGTTGACAAGTGGATAAAGACCTACGGAGTGCGCTACTTCAATGAGTTGACCAATATGGCGATTCTGAGTGAAGAAGTGGGCGAGGTGGCACGCATCATAGCGCGTCGCTATGGTGAGCAGTCGAGCAAGCCAAGCGACGAGGGCAAAGACCTGGGCGACGAGCTCGCCGATGTGCTGTGGGTGGTGATGTGCCTCGCTAACCAAACTGGCGTGGACCTCGATGCGGCACTTGAGCGCAACTTCGCCAAGAAGACGGAACGCGACGCCAACCGTCACAAAGAGAACGACAAATTAAAATAGATGTAGCGTTCTTGTGCCCTGTGGGCGAAATTAAAGCACCTTGTGCTAAAATTTTAATAAACGAAAAGCTGACAACTTAAAACAAATAATTAAAATAAATTATGGCTGAACAAGTTAATCAGAACAAGTATTTAGCTGCCATCAAGGGCAGCAATGTGATTGAAGACGACGCTAAGGTGAAAGCCGAAGTGGCAAAAATCATTGAGGAGCATGCCGCCGAGAACAACACCCCCGAGGTGCAGGAGTTCCTGCTCAACACTGTGGACCTTACCACATTGAGCACTACCGACAGCGAGCGCAGTGTGGCAGCGTTTACCCAAAAGGTGAACGAATACTGGCGCAACTATCCCGACCGCAAGAACGTGGCTGGAGTGTGCGTTTACAGCAACTTCGCTCAAGTGGTGTGCGCCAACCTTGAGGTTAGCGATGTTGACGTAGTGGTGTGCAGCGCAAGCTTCCCCGCTTCGCAGGCTCATCTTGAGACCAAGATTGCCGAGACCGCTCTCGCTGTTGCCGATGGTGCCGACGAGGTGGACATCGTAATCAATATGGGCTACTTCCTCGACGAGGCCTATGAGGAACTGTGTGACGAGATTAGCGAGATTAAGCACGCTTGTCATGGCCGCATGCTCAAGGTGATTCTTGAGACTGGATGCCTCGAGACTGCCGCCAACATCAAGAAGGCGTCAATCTTGGCGATGTACTCGGGTGCCGACTTCATCAAGACTTCTACTGGCAAGATTTATCCAGGCGCTTCGCTCGAGGCTGCCTACGTGATGTGCCAGTGCATCAAGGAGTATTATGAGAAGCACGGCGAGATGGTTGGATTCAAGGCCGCCGGTGGCATTCGCACCACCGAGGATGCTGTGAAGTACTACACCATCGTTAAGGAGGTTCTTGGCGAGAAATGGCTCGACAACCGCTACTTCCGCATTGGTGCCTCAAGCCTTGCCAACGCCCTGTTCCAGTCGTTCACCGGCGAGGACAAGAAAGTATTTTAATTAATGCATAATTCATAATGCACAATGCATAATCTAGAATGTCTAGAATTTCTAGATTATCTAGCGTCATCCAACGCACTTAACACTTACTACTTAACACTTATATTATGAAGCTTTTTCTTCTCGATGCCTATGCGCTCATTTTTCGCGCTTACTATGCGCTGATGCGCAACCCGCGATTTACGTCGGGCGGACTTAACACGTCGGCAATCTTCGGATTTGTCAACACGTTGCAGGATGTGCTCAAGAAGGAGCAGCCTACCCACATCGCTGTGTGCTTCGACCCTCCTGGTGGCACGTTTCGCCATGAGGCTTACGAGGAATACAAGGCCAACCGTGATGAGACCCCCGAGGACATTAAACTCGCTGTGCCCTACATCAAGCGCATTATCGAGGCCTACAATATCCCCGTCATTGAGGTCCCAGGCTTTGAGGCCGATGATGTGATAGGCACTCTTGCCCACATGTCGCAAGAACACGGCTTTGAAACCTACATGATGACCCCCGACAAAGACTTTGGGCAGCTTGTCACCGAAAAGGTGAAAATCTACCACCCAGGTCGCAAGGGCAGCGAAGTGGAGATTCAGGGTGTAGAGGAGATAAAAGCGAAATATGGTTTCACGAGTCCGTTGCAGGTTATTGACCTGCTGGCGCTCATGGGCGACAGTGTGGACAATATTCCTGGATGCCCAGGTGTGGGTGAAGTGACAGCCAAGAAGCTGATTCACGAGTTTGGCTCGGTTGAGAATTTGCTTGCCAATACCGACAAGCTCAAAGGGGCACTTCAGCGCAAGGTTACCGAGAATGTCGACAAAATCAAGTTCTCGAAGTTCCTCGCCACTATCAAGACCGATGTGCCAGTAAAGTGGGACGAGGAGAAACTGCGCCGCAAGCCTGCCAACATGCACACTCTTGCCAAGGTGTTTAAGGAACTGGAGTTCCGCACTCTTGCCGTGCGCATCATCGAGCATGGCGAGGCCAATGTGGGAGTAAAAAACGCTCCAGCACCTGCCGAGGCTTTGAAAAATGTGTCAAGAGCCGAGCTCGAAATCGTGAACCATCCCAAGAAAAATCCTGGTCAGCCTTCGCTCTTTGATGCACTCGACACCAAAGACATTGCACAGCTGACGCCTGTGGTAGAGGAAATGGACAACATTGACTCGCACGAGCACAATTACAACATTGTGGGCGATGATGCCGAGGCTGCTCAAATCGTCGAGAAGCTTAATGCCGACGGCAAGCCTGTGGGTTTGTGCCTCGTTGCCGACGGCGAGGAGGCGATGCGTGCTCGTCTTGTGGGAGTGGCGGTGAGCAGTGAGCGCTATAATGCCACTTATTTCCCTCTCGACGACATGGGTTGGATGATGGGTGCCATTACCCCGCTCTTTGATGGCAAGGTGCAGCTAGTGAGCAACGACATTAAGCGCGATATTGTGATTCTCAATAACTTGGGAGTCGATTACCGCGGCGATTATTTCGACACTGGCGTTGCTCACTATCTGTTGCAGCCCGAGCGCAGCCATGGCACGGCGCTCATTGCGCAAGAACTGCTTAACTACAAGGCAATAACGTTGGAGAGCCTTATCGGAGCCAAAGGTAAGAAGCAAAAAACGTTGACGCAAGTCAAGCCCGAAAAGCTTGGCAACTGGGCGTGTGAGATGGCCGACCTGGCTCTCACGCTCAAACCAGAGCTTGAGCATCGCTTGGAGGAGAATGGCATGACTCACTTGCTCACGACCATCGAGATGCCGCTGGCACGAGTGCTGGCGGCCATGGAGATTGCTGGTGCGCGCATCGACAAGAAAGCTCTTGCCGAGTATTCTGTCAAACTAACAGAACAAGTTGAGACTCTCGACCGTGAGTGCCACGAGTTGGCTGGTATGGAGTTCAACACAGCATCGCCTGCACAGGTGGGCGAGGTGCTCTTTGGACATCTCAAAATCGACGCTAAGGCCAAGAAGACCAAGACGGGACAATATTCCACCACCGAGGAGGTGCTCATGAAAGTGCGCGACCGTCATCCGTTGGTGGACAAGATTTTGGAGCTACGTGGCTTGCGCAAGTTGCTCTCGACCTATGTCAATGCATTGCCAGCGCTCGTGAACCCACGCACTGGCCGCATCCACACCACCTACAACCAAACGGTGACTGCTACCGGCCGCCTGTCGTCGACTAATCCCAACTTGCAAAACATCCCAGTGCGCAGCGACGATGGAAAGGAAATTCGACGAGCCTTCATCCCCGCCGACGGTAACGTGTTCTTCAGTGCCGACTATTCGCAGATAGAACTGCGACTCGTAGCCGACCTGAGCAACGACACCACTATGCTCGACGCCTTTGCCAAGGATGAGGACATCCATGCCATCACAGCAGCCAAGATTTACCACGAACCGCTCGACAAGGTCACTGGCGACCAGCGCCGAAAGGCTAAGACCGCCAACTTTGGCATTCTCTATGGCATCTCGGCATTTGGATTGAGTCAGCGACTTAATATTCCACGCAGTGAGGCCAAGATGCTTATTGACGGCTACTTCGAGACATTCCCCAAAGTGAAAGAATACATCGAGAAGAGTGTTGCTCAAGCACGTGAGCAAGGCTATGTGACCACCCTCTTTGGTCGCCGCCGCATGTTGCCCGACATCAATTCGCGCAACGCCGTGGTGCGCAGCTTCAGCGAGCGCAACGCAGTGAACGCCCCAATTCAGGGCACTGCTGCCGACGTGATAAAGATTGCCATGATTGCCATCTATCGCCGCTTTGAGGAAGAGGGCATACGTTCCAAGATGATACTCCAGGTGCATGACGAGTTGAACTTCGACGTTATCCCGAGCGAACTCGAGAAAGTGACCGATATAGTGGTCAGCGAAATGGAGAACGCCTATCACGGCAAGGTGCGCCTCACAGCTAGTCATGGCTCGGCAAGCAACTGGCTCGATGCACATTGATAGGAGTTATGAGTTTTCAGTAATCAGTTTTCAGTAATCAGTAATCAGATTGATTTTAACACCCAATTAAAAACGAAGAACCATAAAAACTATAAAACAATGAAGAAATTTTTATTATTAGCATTACTGCTCATGGGTTTCAGCATGATGAATGCCCAGAGCATGAAAATGGTAGTTAACAAATATGGCGAACCTGTAGGACGCTATGTGAAGACCAATAAAACGACTTATACTGTAGATGTTCAAGACCGTTACACTGTGCCCAAGAAAGGAAACCATGTTGTTACTTTCAGCGCAGCCAATGGACAGGGCGTTGTGTTTTATGACCAGTCGCACACTGGAAACCTCAACGTTCGCAAGAGCCCTTCGACCAACGCTCCAGTAATCACGCAGATTATCGATCCAGAACCAATGGGATATGTTCCCGACTGCTATGAATGCCTCGGTAAAGTGAATGGCTGGTACAAAGTGAGAGTCAACGGCAAGGTAGGATATGTGCGTGGCGACCTCCTCGAGTGGGACGGCATGTGCACTTTCTAATTAATGCATAATTCATAATGCACAATGCATAATTGGGCTACGCGTGTGGCAGGGATCCCTGGGCCTCCATAAACGATAAACCATAAACGATAAACGAAACAAATGAAACAATATCTCGACTTGCTGCAGCATGTGCTCGACAATGGCACCATCAAGCACGACCGCACCGGCACGGGCACTAAGAGCATCTTCGGTTACCAGTTGCGATGCGACTTGAGCAAGGGGTTCCCGCTGCTCACCACCAAGAAGGTGCATCTCAAGTCTATCATCTACGAACTCCTGTGGTTCCTCAAGGGTGACACCAATATTAAGTATCTGCAAGAGCATGGCGTGCGCATTTGGAACGAATGGGCCGACGAGAACGGCGACCTGGGGCCCGTCTACGGCCACCAGT
Organism: uncultured Bacteroidales bacterium; assembly: GCA_902792435.1. Classification (GTDB taxonomy): domain Bacteria; phylum Bacteroidota; class Bacteroidia; order Bacteroidales; family Muribaculaceae; genus Sodaliphilus. The sequence continues at coordinate 78,790 of CADAZN010000003.1, read as the reverse complement.
GGCGCTCTTGGCCCGACTACAACGGCGGGCACATCGACCAGATTGCGCAAGTGATTGACCAAATCAAGAACAACCCCGACTCGCGCCGCATAATGGTGAGCGCCTGGAATGTTGCCGACGTGCCCACAATGAAGCTGCCGCCATGTCACTCGCTGTTCCAGTTCTATGTTGCCGATGGCAAGTTGAGTCTGCAGCTCTACCAGCGCAGCGCCGACCTATTCTTGGGTGTGCCCTTCAACATCGCCAGCTATGCGCTGTTGTGCATGATGATAGCCCACGTCACCGGGCTTGAGCCGGGCGAGTTTATTCACACTTTCGGTGATGCCCACATCTACCTCAACCACATGGACCAAGTGCACGAGCAGCTTAGCCGTGAGCCACGCCCATTGCCCCGCATGATTCTCAATCCCGACGTCAAGAGCATTTTCGACTACGACTACGACGACTTCACCCTCGAGGGCTACGACCCCTGGCCCCTCATCAAGGGCGTCGTCTCAGTGTAACGCGCTACACGCCGTTTATGGTTTATCGTTTATGGTTTATCGTTTATGGTTTATCGAAGAAAAGAAATAAGATTACAAGTTGTAGAGCAAAAACGATAAACGAACAAACCATTTTCCCCATTGTAGAACAGTAACTCTCACCACAACCTTCCATAAACGATAAACGAACAACGATAAACGAATATGATCTCAGCTATCGTAGCAATCGACCGCAATGGAGCCATTGGCAAGCAGGGCCAGCTCCTGTGCCGCATGCCTGCCGACATGCGTCATTTCAAGGAAACCACCATGGGGCACTCCATCATCATGGGGCGCAAAACCTTTGAGTCGTTCCCCAAAGGGGCACTGCCAGGACGACAGAACATCGTCATCACCCGCAATCGCGACTATGCTCCCGATGGCGTGACCGTGGCTCACAGCGTCAAGGAGGCGCTAGCGGCAGCCTCTATGCCCGGCGATGTCTTCATCATTGGTGGCGAGCAGATTTATAACGCCACATTCCCACTTGTGGGCACAATCCACCTCACAGTCATCGACCACAAGTTCAAGGATGTAGACGCCTACTTCCCCCGCATCGACATGCGCTCCTGGACCATCACCGAGCAAGAAGAACACCCTGCCGATGACCGCAACCCCTATCCCTTCACCTTCATGACACTGAAGCGCAAGAAAACATCACGCCCTTAACAAGTCGAGCCAAAACTATCTCACATTATTATTTATTGTCAAAAACAATACAATTATTTTGAATTATAAAAAATAAGAAGTAAATTTGCAAACGACCTAACTCTGCCCAAGAGAGGGCAACAGGTCAAATACATTTTGAAAAAGGACGTTTACTAACGGCGTTATCTTCTGCCTTCAAACTTCGCACATTTGATATCTATCAGAAGAAACGGCAACAATGTGAACGTCCACGTTAGGTGAATTCTATGCCTCTATAGGCATATCTATATTCACACTGGCGTGGGCTAGCTGCGTTGCTTATTCTGATAGAGGGCAATGCGAAGGCCTGAAGGCGGGGTAAGCTAGAGTGCAGATTCCCACGTCTTTTTTTTACTATTAACCGCCTAAAATCTGGGGAATCTAAAAAGGCACATTTTGAACCATTGCATTAAGTTGATTATCAGTGATTTCTAAAAAGCAAGGGCACGGGCAATTTTCTTGCATAATACATTTTGTCGCTGTATATTTGCAGCAGTGTAAGAGTTTTAAAACCTCGCAATTTTAACATTTTGTTATCCTAATTAACCCCGAATGAACTTTTATTTTTCTATATAATTGAATTTCAGTCTTTTTCGCAAAATGAAATGAAGTGCGAATGTGGAGCATTTTCTTGTGTTTAACATTTTGATTTTCTAATTTTGCGACAGAGATTAAAACAAAATAAAACATCCATGAGAGCTAACAAAAATAGGTATTTGGTATATTTATTGTTGACAATAATGCTATGTTGTCATCCAACATTATTCGCAAAAACAATCGACGAAGTAGTAATCGATGATTGTCGAGATGTTTATGAATTCAAGGTTCGTAAAGGCGAGATTATCGTGAATAACAAGATTACGCTCAATTATGAGCTCTTGAAACAGTTCAAGTGCAAGATTCAGCCCTCAATATTTTATGGCGACAACATCAAGTTCGTGAAATCATCTTGCAGTCGAAGCAACAATCCAGAGCACAAGTCAATAACTCCCGACAACGTGTTCTACGATGACTCTAAAGCGTGTTTTTATGATGTGCTTTTAGATGCCAAGCATCAACGGTGCGAAGCAAAGTTCGAACGTGATTTCACCGACATTCATTACTTCTCTCGCATTTTCCTTGCCGATGAATTCTTCATTAGGCACAAAACTGTGAAAATTATCATTCCTGATGAACTACAGCAGTTTAAACTAATCAACAAAAATTTCACACCCAACATACAGGTTGAAGAAACCCATGAAGGCAACAAGCGCATTTTCACCTACACCATAATAAGCCTGCCTGCAGTTAAAGTTGAGGACAATATGCCCAACTCTTCCCAAATCTATCCCATCATTATGATTGATGGAGCCTATGCCAGTGTGGATGAACTCTACCAATGGAGCCATAATCTGTCGCAAGTCGACACCACTATCCCATCTCTGACGTCCATTCTGCTTGATATGCCCGAGACCGACAATAAGATTGATAAAATGAAAAACACCTATGCCTGGGTGCAGAGCAACATCCGATATGTCGCTTTTGAGGCAGGAATAGGAAAACATCAGCCCGACACCCCCGCCGAAGTCATCCGAAAACGATATGGCGACTGCAAGGGACTTGCATTACTTCTCAAGACATTGCTTGTGGAACAGGGCATCGACGCACGACTAGTATTTTTGGGAACCGACAAAGTGAGCTGCCACATCAGTGAGATTCCTTCGTTGGCATCAATGAACCATGTGATTTGCGCTGCCAACATCGATGGGCACACCTATTATCTTGATGCTACCAGCAATTACATTCCCGTTGGCTACATTCCCGGCAACATTCAAGGCGTTGAAGCCCTAATCGAAAACGGTGCAAGCTATAAACATGTTACTTTGCCCACACTTCCATTGGAATCTAGTTGCGACAGCCTTCATGTCGACCTGGCGATTGTGGGCGATGCACTGCAAGGCACTGCCCAGCGCTGGCTCAAAGGCGACATGAAAGAATTGCTTCTCACTGCTTATAACGAGGAGGAAAAACGTGAACGCAGTTCTTTTACTGCACTTGCCTTAAACGATAATTCACACAGCATGAAGGTCAACAACGCACACTGGCTCGACACAGCTTGCGATAAAGAATGGGCAAGCCTGCAGGGCGAGATTGTTGATGAAAACTCATTATCAAGGCTTGATGATGAAATATATATTGAACTTGACCCCGACAACATGACTCAAGCCATCATCGACACCACTAAACGTGAGCACAACTATGTCTTCCCAGTCAAGTGCAGGCGTGTCAACGAGGTGTGCTTTACCATCCCTGATGGGTATCGAGTCGAGAAACTGCCAAGTCCTCTAAGCATTAATACTAGCGTCGCAACATTAAGCTGCTCTTTTGCTCTCACAGGCAATAAGGTAGTATTTGTGAAATCAATTGATATAACTGGCACCCAGCTTCAACGCAACCAAATCATCGCTTGGAACAACAATGTGCGCAAGTGGAACGAAGCGTGCCACGAGCAATTAGTTTTAAAACCCATAAAATAAACAACAATATGAAAAAGCTATTAACCCTGATGCTTGCTTCGCTGCTTTTATTCGCAGCACAAGCTAATGATGAAAAAAAGTATGCCGAGTTTGCCGAGCAACTGAAACAGCAAGTGTGGAGCACACCTTCGGTTGAGTTCTCCAATTATTATTGCCCCGACGAGTACGTTAAAAACTATTCGGCTGTGATTCTAGCTTCGCGCACCGATGTGGAACTTACTCGCAAGTCCTATATTAGGATGACTGGACTCATGGGCTTTAGTGGAGCAAAGAAACTGGGGCGACATGAGCTCACACGCATGCTCATCAAGCTCAACGATGATGCCGCCATCAAGAAGTTCTCTGAGTTCGACTACTCTACTTTCAAGAAGAGCTACACCATTTTTGGACAACAAGAAAGTGAGATGAAAGTTCTTGGTGTTAGGATCATAAAACCTAATGGAAAGATTGTCAATGTCAACACTAGCGACTACATGGTAACTCGCGAGGGCAACTACGATAGCGAGGTGAGCCACAAGCTCGCTGTACCAGGACTCGAGGTGGGTGATGTTATGGATATCTTTTTCTTTGATGAAGAAATTGTACATGACCGCAACATGAAGCCTTTCACGTTCATCATGAAAGATGAATACCCCATTCTGCATTATAGAGTAAGATGTGTTGTTGACAAGAAAATCACTGTGCAATACCGCACCTTTAATGGCGCCCCCGACTTCAAGGTTTCGACCGATAAAGACAAGCACACAATTCTTGAAACCGAGATGCACAACATCCTCAGTGTAACTCCGTCGCTCTGGTATAATAAAGCGAGCCAGTCTCCCATGATTCTGCTCTATGCCTACGACAAGAGCGTCACAGGTGGAGGCATTAAGAGTGTGAAGGACGAGGACCGCGGCCTGCAAGCTAATCCCGACTACCGCAACATCCTTATCGACGATTTTACACTTATGAAATATGAAGTCGACAATGCTAAGCGAAGCCGATTCTATAAGGCGTTTGGATTCCTTAAAAAGGATATCGACATGGCTAAGAAAGAACACGATAAAGAAGTTGCCGCCCAGCGGCTCTACAACGCCTTTATCTATTATGCTGCTGGCTTTGACAAGGATAATGAAAAATTCACATCCTATGAGTTCGTTGCAGCATTAAGAAAAATGTTTGCTATGAGTGAAATACCCTGCACGTTAATCATCACAACCGACACCGATAATGAACCTATTGACCAACTGATTAACAACCAAAACACTTCGTGGCTCATCAAGACGCCTGCTGGCGCTTATTTTGCAGCACCTGTTTATAAGTGCCAAACGCCAGGCATCCTACCAGCTAACCTGCAAGGACGTGAAGCGGCTTTCATCAATAGGCTCGATAACGAAAAAACCGATTACTACTTAGAAACACTGCCTATAAGTGACTACAGCCACAACCGCGACATCGTGAAGCTCAATGCATCGATTCTGGGCACTACTGTCGACATCGACCGCACCGAGACCCTCACTGGCACACAAAAGGAGCTTATCACGTCGGTTCTGATAAGCAACAAACTAATGATGGACGATTACGACAGGCTGCTCAAGCGCGAGAAGACCTATCTCGAAGCTTTATCAAAGAAAGACCGTAAAGGCATTGAGGATAAATTTGAGAAAGACAAAGAAGAGCAAAACGAGATATATCGAGATGAAGTTGACCTCTATCATGACATGAAGCCGCTTGAGTTCAAAGGCTTTGAGGTGTTGCAGACTGGACTCGACCCACAAAACCCCGATTTCTCTTATCGCTCACAGTACACCCTCGACGGTCTTGTGAAAAAAGCAGGCGACAACATGGTGCTGAGTGTGGGCAAGCTATTGGGATCTCAATTATCAGTCGAGGGGCACAACCGAGAGCGTGATTGCGACATTTACCGTAATTCAGCCAATCAGCTGCTTTGGGACATCAACGTTGAGATTCCAAGTGGCTACACCGTCTCGCAAGAAAGCCTTGCCAAGCTGCAACAGTCAGTAAAAAATGATGCTGGCGAGTTCAATGCTAGCGCTAAGGTCGAGGGCAACACTCTTCACCTGCAAGCTACCAAGAGCTACTTCAAGGCTTATTATCCACTCGCACAGTGGCAAGACCTGCTAAAGATTATTGACTCTGCAAGCGACTTCACTAACCGACAAATTATTATCCGCAAATAAGAATAACCACTAAAACAAAAAAGACATATGAAAACTACACTCCACACAATCACTCGGCGACTGCTAATGCTCGCCTTACTGCTGGCTGCCATCCCTGCCAGTGCTTACGACTTCATGGTCGACGGCATTGCCTACAGCGTGAATAGCGACTTTACAACTGTTACTGTGGTTCAAGATAATCAAAATCATCCCACCTACAGTGGCGACATTGTTCTACCCGATGTAGTGAACAATGATGGTAAAGATTACACAGTAGTAGCAATAGGTAAACAAGCGTTTCTTCAATGCCGCAACTTAACTTCAATAACTTTGCCAGAATCACTGCAGTTGATTGACAACAATGCCTTCTTTGATTGTAGCGGCTTGGCATCAATAGTAGTTCCTAATTCAGTTGAAGAAATCAATCAGGGAGCATTTAAGGGTTGCACAGGATTAGAGTCAATAGTACTTCCCGCATCGTTGAATAACCTGAACAATTATCTGTTCGCCGGATGCAAAGGGTTGAAGTCGATTCAATTACCTCTTTCCTTGAAGCACATCTACTCCAGTGCTTTTGATGGATGCTCAAGCATTAAAATTATTGAGATCCCCAACTCGGTCGAAAGCATTGGCAGCTATGCTTTTAGGAACTGCACTAGCTTAGAAGAAATAACAATAGGGGAATCCCTTAAGTACATATCTAAAGATGCATTCGACACCAACTGCCCAAAATTGAAAAAGGTAAGATGGAATGTTATAGACTTTGACGAATTCCAAAGTCGAGATGATAACCCTTTTTATATCTTGAATTTTTTTAGAAATAATATTACCTCATTTGAGTTTGGCAATAAAGTAAGGACTATTCCAAGTTTTATTTGTAGCCAGTTCTCTAATTTAGAGGCTATCAACTTACCGCAATTGGCCGAAAGTATTGGTGACGAAGCATTTGTGTTGTGTGGAACTGTTACTTCGGTTCACATTCCAAAGGCAGTAAATTCTATTGGTGATTACGCTTTTGCACAGTGTGAAGCACTAACTTCTATTGTTTGTGATATTATAGACCCACATTCGATAACTTGTGCCGACAGCGCATTCAGCATGATTGACAAGGCTGCTTGCACTCTTTATGTTCCTCAAGGGACCTTAGCCAGCTACAAAGCAAAAGCTCCATGGAGCGACTTCTTGAATATAATTGAATTTGAAAATGCCGATGTTAACATGGATGGCGCGGTCACAAGTGCTGATGTGACAGTACTCTATAACCATTTACTAGGTCATGAGAACATGCTAACATACGCTTGCGATATCAACCACGACGGAGCAATAACCTCGTCGGATGTCACGGCAGTCTATGAAGTTATGCTAGGAGGAGAAGAGGATAGTGACATTACAACTTATACTGTGAATGGTGTATCGTTTAATATGATTAAAGTTAAGGGCGGCACATTCATGATGGGATGTGATGACGATGACAATGAAGCATCCGACTACGACAAACCGGCACATCAGGTCACATTAGATGATTATTCTATTGGGCAAACCGAGGTTACACAAGAATTGTGGAGGGCTGTGATGGGAATAAACTCAACGAGTATGTTTCAAGGTGACAAACATCCAGTTGAAAATGTAAGTCGTTATCAATGTGAACTGTTTGTTGACAAGCTGAATCAACTCACAGGGTTGAACTTTCGCTTACCCACCGAGGCCGAATGGGAATATGCAGCATGTGGCGGCTCTAAAAGCAAAGGCTTCAAATATAGTGGCAGTGACAATCTGGAAGCAGTGGCGTGGTATTATAGTAACAGCTACTTCCAGGATTCTACTAATCCCGATTTTGGCACCCACGCTGTAGGGCTAAAAGAGCCTAATGAACTTGGTGCATATGACATGAGCGGCAATGTGTATGAGTGGTGTATTGATTTTGCCAACCATTATAAACCAGAGCCACAAACCAACCCCGTAGGCGATGAATTCAGTAACAACTTCATTATGCGTGGAGGCAGTTGGGACAGCACAGCCACTAAGTGTAGGGCTAAAATCCGCAACAGTCAAAGCAATTCTGGTAGCTGGTTGATTGGATTAAGACTCGCACTCTAATTAAAATTAGAATTATAACTATAACTAATTATAAAATGATATGAAAACTACACTCCACACAATCACTCGGCGACTACTAATGCTCGCCTTGCTGCTGGCTGCCATCCCTGCCAGTGCTTACGACTTCATGGTCGATGGCATCGCCTACAATATCAACGAGGATGATACTACCGTGAGCGTAACATTAAATGTGAATGAATACAATTTCTCTACTTATAATGGCGACATATTAATTCCCGAATCAGTAATCCATAATGGGCAAACCTATGCAGTAACAGCAATTGCTGCTGATACTTTTTATGCTTGTATCAATCTATCTTCTGTAAGTCTGCCCAACTCACTTGTGCTTATTGGTGACAATGCTTTTTCTTTTTGTAGTTCCATTACTTCTATTCACTTGCCAGCGTCAGTAAATTTGATTGTTGGGAATGCATTTGCTGGATGCGAGGCCTTGAACTCAATAACTGTTGATGAGGGAAATGAGAGATATGATTCTCGCAACAACTGCAACGCAATCATTGAAACAGAGACTAATACTTTAATCACAGGATGTTCTTCTACGATTATCCCTAGCTCAGTAAGGACTATTGGCAAAGAGGCGTTTGCTTATTGCTCAAACCTTACCTCACTTGACATTCCAAACTTAGTGACGAATATTTTAAATGATGCATTTGTAGAATGTATTGGATTGACATCAATTTATTCAAGAGTCTTGTACCCAGCATTAATAAATTGTTCTAAAACTGCTTTTAATAGAGTTGATATGTCGACGTGCACTTTATATGTCCCTCAAGGCACATTAAGTGAATATAAGGAATTTAGTCCTTGGAAATATTTTTCGAATATTGTTGAACTCAAAACGGGCGATACTAACCAAGATGGTGAAGTGACATCAACTGACGCTACAGTATTGTATGATTATCTTCTCAATGATGATAGCTCATATTTGCTTTATGGCGACGTTAATGGCGATGGAGAAGTGACAACTGCCGATATCACTATTGTCTTTAACATTCTACTTGATGGTGATAGTGGGTTAAGTCGTCCCGTACTTACTCTTGAGGGAGAAAAGACAATGCTGATAAGCGTGGGGAATTCTTTTGAGGAACCAGGATATAGTGCCGAAATGGATGGCGAGGATATTACAAGTAATGTGGTTGTCACAAATACTGTTGATACAAGCAAGCCAGGCTATTATACTGTGACCTACTCGGTCACAACTTCAGACGGGCTAAAAGTCACTAAGATTCGAAATGTGTGGGTCAATAATCCTGGACACTTCAACACAATCTACTGGGGTGAGTCATGGCATGACATTAATTCACTAAGACATTTCTACAATTCGCCTATTGTGATTGAGGAAAACGATGCAAGTCAGGGGCTCTACACCATTAACGATGTGCTGGGAGGTTTTTATTGTTATGGATTATATCCTCAATACGATTATTACGACTTCTTTGTGGATGCATTATTAAAAATTGATGGTACTAGCGTTACTATGCTCGAAGAAGGTGATTGGCGCTTTTTTGATCCGGAGGACCCTTTAGAGATGATCGATGGTTGCTGGAATCTAGAAACTGGTATTGTCACTTATAGTATTAATTCTTATGCTATTATAGGCGTCATTCTCACACCGATTGATGAAACAAATATCAATGGGGTCTCTAATGATTTAGACAACCAATAAATAACAACTTCTCATTTTAAGTGCCGTGATTAATGAATACAATCACGGCACTTTTTTGTTTTTTGCCCCCTTCTGTCTTTCTATTCAAATAAAATTCGTAAAATTCATCCAATTTGCCGTTTTTTAATGTTGTCTCGCCACCCCACCATCCATTACCTTTGCGCGCACACGTACTATAATTAATTATCACCACCATGAAAACCAGAAAGTTGTTTTGTTTGTTATCAAGTTGTTCTTGTTGTTTGATTCAACCGAGCCAATGGGGCTATCTTTGCCTGAAAAAAGTTGACTCATTTGCCCCATTTGCCCCATCTGCCCCAAACGAACCAACTGAACCAACTGAACCAACTGAACCAACTGATTCCACCGATTCCACCGATTCCATATTCTCTCGCAAAGTTGCACCTATTGGTGTCGCAAAGCCTCGCAAGCGAGGAGTTTTTAAGTTCCGAACTGTCTAAAAACCAGCATCAATGCAATTTTTCATCAAATTTTCAATAAATTTTAAGCACAGCGCCCATCCAGCCTCAAGGCAAACTGATTCCATGTACAGCGACATCTTAGCGCGCAGCGTGACCCAACTGCGCGCAGTCCCATTATGCATTATGAATTGTGCATTCAAAATTTATCTCACGATAAGGACTTTGGTGGTGCCACCGCCTGAACCGCTGGCGGGTGATGCTAGGATTGTGTAAACGCCTGTTGGCACGGGGTCGCCGTTGTAGTTGTATCCGTCCCAGGTTACCATTCCTCCTGTTGATTTGAGCGAACGAACCACGTTGCCCGATGGATCACAAATCTTCACGAGCGAGTCGTCCATGAGTCCGGTGATGTTGATGGGGCCTCCATAGTCTGGGCGCACAGGATTAGGATAAGCATACATGTTGCTGTAGTTGGCCTGTCCTGGTGTTGCGTCACTCTTGTACTCGGCTACTCCGAGTGGGGTAGTGACAAAGACAGCGTTGCTCGTTGGGTCACAGCACACTTGATAGATTTGGTTGGTGCCAATCACACTGTTGCTAGCGTTGAAGTTCTTCAAAACCTGTTGACCGTCGGCGCTCACGAGGAAAAGGCCCGACTCGTTGGTGCCTATCCACTTGCGGTTGGCACCATCCACAGCGATGCAGTTGATGGTCTGGCCGTCGAGCAGGTAGTCGGCAAGGTTGGTGCCGTCGTTGCGTGGCACCTTGATGTGAGTGACATAGAAGTCGGCATCAAAGGCTTTTCTAGGGTCGAAAGCAATCATACCTGTTGTTGTTCCCATCCACACGAGACCATTGTTGTCGGCAGTGAGGCAACGAATGTCATACCATGCCATGTTCTTGCCGTCCTGGTCGGGAAGTGTTCCTGAAGCAAAAGATATGCTATGGTCGACCGACAGGTCGCCCTTGTTGTTCCAAATCACGATAGGCTTTTGATAGTGTCCACATGCAAAGACCTTAGTGTCGCCTGCTCCAATGGCAAACTGTGCACGCTTGAAGCTATTGTGGCAAAGGTTGCTGATGTGCTGGCTGTTATTGTAGATGAAATCTTGCGATGTGAGTTGTGTCTTAGCTTGCTTGGCAGGAGTTAGGGCGCGCACGGGGTGGTCGTTGTCCTGCGGCTGCACAATCCACAGGTTGCCCTGCGAGTCGAATTGCAGCGCTGGCATACGCGTTTTAGCGATGAATCCACAGGCCTCGCCGTTGTGGTTAGCCACGATTTTGCCATCGGTGACCTTCATGATTCCCTTCTTGCGGGTGCTGAAGAAATAGGTGTTGCTCTCGTTGGGAGAGAGAACAAACCATCCAGGGCAGTAACTACCTTCGGTGTCGGGCTCTGGCATATTCTCAGGAGTAACATCCTCCCAGAAATTGCCGTCGTAGGTGTTGAACTGCGTCTTGTTGGCGAGAACGAATTCCACATCACGGTCAAGCAGGTCGCTGAGAACAGCATTGTCACTAGTGCTGGTGAGGTAGAGACGGTCGTTGAGGGTGTCGTAGGTCATCCAAAATGGAATCGTCGAGATTGAGATGGCGTTAGGTTTCACGTTGCTGGTGACAGTTGTGCCTTCCATTCGCTTGAGCCCCTCGCTGTCGAGAACCCACATCACGTTGCTGGCTTCGAGCGATGAATAAATGCCTTCACCCTCGTGTCGCTCGGCATTCTCGCCATTTGGGTCGGTGGTGTAATGATAGTCGGTGTCCTTGAAGCTAACGAGATAGTTGCCGTTGTGCATCTTGTGAATGGCGATGGGTTTACCTGAGGCCACACGCGAACTGCTGAAGGTGATATTACCATCGCTCTCGCTGGCAGTCACAAGGCACAGCTGTTGCTTGTCGAGGACAAAGAAACGGTTGCTAGAGATTGGCAGCATAGGCCCCACAAGGCCCACTTGCTTCATGTTGAAGTCGCTCATCTGCTGGATGTGCTTGCTTGCTGGCGCATAATAGAAGGTGCCGTTTTGGTTCACAATTAAGTTATTTCCCAAAATCATGGCACTTGCCATAGCTTTGTCGGAAATGAATGAAGATTGCACCTCGAGTTTGTTGTCATTAAGAATAACAAATCCAAAGTCGGTAGCAACAATCACTCGATTGTTGGTGGCAAATGTCACATCGTTGATTGCACGTGATGAAGTGATCTCGGCATTCTTGATGTCGCTGATGTTGCTCACATCGCCACTTCTCACATCAATCACGTCGATGTTAGAGTTTTGATACACAACCAGGATATAGTTCTTGTCTTGGTTGTAATATATGCTCTTCACGCCCGAGTCGCTCATATAGTTGGCACGGTTCAAGTGCTCATTCTCTTGAGTGTCTTTGTCATATCGGTACAGGTTACCGCTAGCGAGATAATACACATCGTCGCCGGTGTCGATACAGTTATTGATGTTCTCACCGGCAAACATGGGATGCAAAATCCATTGTCCATAGTCGCTTTGAGCATGAGCACAAAAAGTGACAACTGCTATTACAAGAGTGATGATATGTTTCATTGGTTCGTTGTTCGTTTTAGGGTAGGGCTTATTACTTGATTACCGCTATCTTAGTGACAGGCTTGCCACTGGTGCTTGGTGTGGTGCCTTGCGCTGCATAGACCTTGTACATGCCAGTTTTTACAGGCACTTTATTGCTGTCGCAAGCATCCCACAGGGCAGTGCCTCCAGTTGATGTAGTGGATGCTACTACTGCACCGGCAGCATCGGTGATTACAACATTAGAGTTGTCCATCAATCCGTTGATGGTTACATATCCTGTGAAATTGCTCTGCACTGGATTAGGATAGGCATACACGTTGCTGTAGTCGCTTGCCGAGGTTGTTGCGTCATAGAAATACTCTAACACTCCGCCTGGTGTTACGACAAGCACCGAATTGGTGGCGCGGTTGCAGCACACGCTGTAGATTTGGTCGGTAGGCAGGACGCTATTGCTCTTGTTGAAATGCTTGATGATTTCGGAGCCGTCGGCACTAACGAGATAAAGGCCTGCAGTGTTGGTAGCAATCCACTTGCGGTTTTGAGCATCGCAGTCAATGCAGTTCACTTGTGTGCCTTCGAGTAGAATCTCGCTGACTGGAGCACCCTCATCGATAGTTACCTTGTTGCGGTTGATGCGGAAATCGGAATTAAATGCTTCACGTGGGTCGAAGGAGATTACTCCGCTCACGGTGCCAATCCAAATAATGCCATTGTTGTCGGCCTTGATATAAACCCATCCGTGGGTGGAATAGTACTTGTTATCCTGATCGAGAAATGACTCGAAAGTTCGATATTGATTCAAGCTCAGGTCCTCATTGTTGTTCCAAATTATGAGAGGGGCATTATAACTACCAGTCGAGTACACCTTTGTGTCTCCTGCGCCTATGCCAAAGGCCATTCGCTTGTAACCGTCTTCTGGATCCTTAAGTAATTTCCCCATATCATTAACAATAAAACTATTGGGGGTTACCTCATTGAGGGCTTGTTTCTCGGCAGTAATGACAACGGCATCGGGTGAGGGATCGGGCGTTGAAGCTTTAAATCCGGCATAAGGCTGTGCCGCCCACAAATTGCCTTTAGAGTCGAATGCTAGAGACGTAGCCCTCACACTCACAAGAGAGTTGCTGTTGCTCGGATTATATCTGGCTACAATGCTGTCGTTCTGGACTTTGGCAATGCCACCATTTTTGCGTGAGCAGTAGAAATAGGTGTTGGGTTCATTGGGTGACACTACAATCCAGTAGTTGCCTCCAAAATCGCCAATGTTAGGTGGGGTGATGTTGTGCCATTGTGCCCCATCCCAGGAGTTTATCTCGGTGTTGGTGGTAGATTCCCAATTTTCAAGAACACGGTTCTCGGCGGTGCGGCACAACAGCACGCGTTGCAAAGAGGAATCGTAGGTGCTCCAGTAGGCACGGTCTTTAATAGAGATGCCGTTAGGAACCATCACCGTCTTTCCTATGTTTTCATTAATGAAGTTTGTGAGTCCGTTTTGGCTCATGGTCCACCAGTTTCCTGCTAGTTGTGAGGAGTAAATGCCTTCTCCATTGTGAAGGGTAGGGTTGTTGCCATTTTCGTCAAAGGTGTAGTAGTAGTCCCTGTAGTGCTTAATCTTGTTTCCATAGCTGTCGTTGGTTGTATAGTAATAGTGACTAGCTACAAAACCAGTGGCACAGCGCTGCACCATTGATGGGATTTCACCTTCGGTCGACACGTGGGAGAACTGTAGAGTGCCATCGCTGGATTCGTTAATGGTTACTTGATAAAGCTTGAGTGAATTAAATAAGAAGAACTTATTATCGTTGATGGGAATCATTGTTCCATCGCCCTTTGAGTTGCTCACATTCTTGTATCTCCACAACGCCTCTACTTGCTCGTTGGTATTACAATAATAGAACTTGTTGCTGGAAGACAAAATTCGGTGGTTGCCTACTATCGCAACCGAAGTGACATTAATGCCAAAGTTTCTCACCTCGGTTACAGTTAAAGACTCTTCGTCAATGACGATAAAACCAAAAGACGTTGCAACATAGGCTTTGCCGTCGGTGAAGGTAATATCGTTTACGACCTTTGCCTGTGACATGTTAAGTACTACATCTTTAATAGCACTGATGTTGTAAACGGCGCCGTTTGATTTGATAATATCGAGGTTGCAGTCTTTATACACGACATAAAGTTGGTCTTTTTCGATACTATAGTAAATTTGATTCACTCCTATATCGTTAATCTCACCCATGGCATTGAGTGCGGTGTTGGTGTCGGCTGTCTTGTCGTAGCAGAAGAGGCTCCCGCCCGACAGGTAGTAAACTTTATCTTTTGTGTCAACGCAGTTTGTGATAATGTCGCCTACAAAGTAAGGATGTATTTTCCATTGCCCAACACTAATTTGAGCGCTTGCGATTAAGGTCACTAACGATAGTAATAAACTGATAAAATATTTGCGAATCATAATTTTATACTTTGATATATTTTATATAACGCAAAATGTAGTCTTAAAATTGTGTTTTATATACATTTTAGCCGAAGAAGGGTGATTGTTGTGGTTGCTCTTTGTAAGGAATAATCACAGCTTTTAGTACCCATACAGAAAAAAGGCTTTGAGTTGGCAAAACCCAAAGCCCTTTTTCAGAGTTGATATAGATAATCCTTTATTTCATGATTGCAAGTTTTAAGAGTGGCTCGCCATCGGTGGTTGTTTCACCTTGCGACGCATAAACTTTGTAGACTCCAGTTTTTATTCTCACTCCATTGTCATCGCAAGCATCCCACAGCGCGATTCCACCATCTGAAACCATGGTCTTGACAATGTTACCGTCGATGTCAGTAATAACCACGTTAGAGTTTGCCATCAATCCCTGTATGGTTATCATGCCCGTAAAGTCGGGCTCGATGGGGTTGGGATAAGCATAAACGTTGCTATAGTCATTCTCGGCTGGAGTTGTGCCAGGGAAATATTCTACAACACCATTAGGTGTGACCATGATGACCGAGTTGGTGGCACGGTTGCAGCTCACACTGTAAACTTGATCGCATGGCAAGGGGCTGTTGCTGGAAACGAAGTGTTTGTAAATCTCTGAACCATCAGGGCTCACGAAGTAAACTCCTTCGGTGTTAGTAGAAATCCATTTGTTGTTATTGGCGTCAACGTCAATCCATGTGACATGAGTACCATCGAGAAGTACTCCCGTATCATCATTGCCTTCGTTCTTAGTGAATCTAATGCGATTGACGCGGAAATCATCGTTGAATGCTTCTCGTGGGTCAAGGGAAATAACGCCAGTTTCAGAGCCAAGCCACAGGATGCTGTCGTTGTCGGGCCTGATGCACATCCAGTAGTAGGCTGTATAGCTTTTATTGTCCTGATCGGTCAATGAACTGAATGTCTTATACTGCTTGAGGCTCAAGTCGTCGTTGTTGTTCCAGAACACCAAATCGGCACCCCAGTCACCTGCCGAGAACACCTTGGTGTCGCCAGCTCCAATACCGAAAGTAATGCGCTTGAAACCTGCACTATAGCAAGCGTCATCCATGTTATTAATTATAAAATCGGATGGTGTTACTGTAGTAAGCAATTGTGTTTGGGGAGTTACCACAAAAGCGTCAACTTTAGCAGTACTTCGCGACTGAGCCACCCAAAGGTTGCCTTTTGAATCAAATCGCAAAGCTCCGCAACGATTAGCATAAGGGCTGTTGGCAGTAGTGTATCTTGCCACCACAGTATCATTCTTAACCTTGCATATTCCACTAGTGTTGCGACAGCAGTAGAAGTAAGTGTTAGGCTCATTGGGCGAAGGCACTATCCACGAGTTGGCTTCATTGTTAGGAGCACCAACAGGTGTTATGTTTTTCCAAGAGGAGCCGTCATAGGAATTAATCTCAGTCTTGGCACCAACATTAGCATTCACTAAAATTGTATTGTCGGTAGTTCGGCACAAGAGCACTCGCTGTTGCATGGGGTCGTAGGTGCTCCAATAGGCATTGGCGCTGATGCTCACACCATTTGGAAGCACTTTCTCATTTGCTACACCGGCCACCAAATGGGTGAGACCATCGGCGCCAAGTGTCCACCAGTTGCCTTCTTCTTGGCTCGACATCAGTTTGTTGCCCGAGACTTTGGTAAATGTGCTACCATCAGGCACGATGGTATAGTAGTAATTGCTGGCCCCAAAACTTGCCACAAAACCAGCAGGGTAGGGCTGTACCGTTACAGGTTTAGTGCCTACTACTTGCTGGGGTGTGAAATTGAGGGTATCAACGCCCAAGCTGTCGGTGCCATGGCCAATTTCCACAATCTGAAACGAGTTGCTGCAAGAGAGGAAGAACTTGTTATCATTAATGGGTAGGATGCGTCCTGGGCCCTTGGCATTAGCCACTGTTTTGTGGCGCCAGGCTGCTTCTATTTGTTGATTTGCGTTACAATAGTAGAAAAAGTTATTCAAGCTCATCACTTTGTATCCGCCCACTTCGGCAACCGAAGTGACACTGACATTGTAGTCGCGAGTTTCTTTTACATCAAAAGTCTCGTTGTCGAGCACGATGTAGCCAAACGAGGTGGCGACATAAATCTTGCTGTCGGTGAATGTGACATCATTGATAACTTTGGCCCTGTGCAATACCACTTCCTTGATGGCTGGAACATTGATTATCTCGCCATTATTATAGATGACGTCGATGTTGCAGTCATTATAGGCAACTACAAGATATTGCTTGTCGTAGTTGTAATAAATCTGATTGATTTTAGTGCCGTTTAGCACATTGTTGGCATCAAGCACCTGATTGGTTCCAGCTTCCTTGTTGTAGCAGTAAAGGCTTCCGCTAGAAAGATAATAAACACGATCGCCTGCATCAATGCAGTTAGTCGCACTTGAACCAACGAAATAAGGATGAATTTTCCATTGTCCGGCTCCTAGTTGTGCGCTAGCCATCAATGGCAGCGATAGCAGCAAAGCCAAGAATAATTTTTTTATCATAGTTTTAATGTGTTGTTTCTTTATTTAATAATAACGTTAAAACTGCTATTTAATTGTGTTACATCAAGTAATAGTTGTTTTTAGGGGATGCTAATACCGCAATTCGTGTTCTGCTTTGTTGCGTGGAGTGTTCTTGAAAGAGAACTTGCACCACTGGCCGGTAACGCTGCTGTCGTAGCGAATGTAGACCTTGGACTGGACCGGAAAACAGCTTAGAGTCACGTGACCCGAATATTGACCTTCTTTGCCTCCTAAAGCCGATACTTTGCCCTTTTTTTCCTCTATTGTGAGTTTGTCATCAACAAGTGTAGTGATGAGATTAATCGTTTCTCCGTCAACTAATTGGAATCCTGTTCGCTCTAGTGTCACGGTGCCGTCGTCATTGGCCTTAAGTTTTATTAGGCTCGCAGAATCGGATTCGGTCGAAGGTTCGTCATCTAATTTTTCTAGTTCAAGCGAATTGATGGTTGACGATGCCGGGTTGATTCTTTTTTGTTTCAAGAAAAATCCCACCAGCACCATCGCCACGCAAAATGCTATAGTATAAAACTCAATTGAAGTAAAGTCCATAATCCGTCAAAGTTAGACAAAATCTTTGATATAGATTGTTTTTTTGCCAAAAAAAAGACAAAAACACAAATTTTGAATAGTTGTTTATGGTTAGAAGGAAGGGAATCGCCCTAGTTTTTCGTCATTTTATGACTTTTTAGAATTATTTCTCCTTAAAATGGGGTAAAGGATAATAATTATTGCTATTTTTGCACATTGAAAAATGATGAAGTTAACCGACATAAAGCAATCGATCGACACTGAACTCAACGAGCTCAACCGCATCATCTACGATACATTGCGTAGCGATAACCCGTTGATGAACACTATCGTGTCGAATTATCTCAAAACCAAAGGAAAGCAGTTGAGACCCATCATGGTGTTGCTCAGCGGCAGGCTTTTTGGTGGAATTAATCATCAAGTAATCACTGCAGGAGCGGCTATCGAGATGCTCCACAACGCATCGCTAATCCATGACGATGTCATCGACCAGAGCAAGCAGCGCCGTGGTGTCGACACCATTAACGGTGTGTGGGACAATCATGTGGCTGTGCTGGTGGGCGACTTCTTTGTGAGCCGGGCTCTGGTGTGTGCGGTCAATACAGGAAACAGCAGCATACTGAAGGTGCTCGCAACATTGGGAGCCGACCTCTCATTGGGAGAGATTGACCAGTTTGACACGGCTCGCCATCACACTATAAGCGAGGAGACTTATTTCAACATTATAGGTAAAAAGACTGCATCGCTGTTCACTAGCTGTGTTGAAGTGGGAGGCATCGCCGCAGGCGCACAGCCAGAACAACTCACTAACATCAAGGAGTATGCTCGACTGCTAGGATTGTGCTTTCAAATTAAGGACGACACTTTCGACTATTTCCACGACCCAGTGGTTGGCAAACCCACGGGCAACGATCTGCGTGAAGGAAAGGTGACTCTGCCACTTATTTATGCTCTCTCGCAGCGTCACTCGCCCCGCCGTAACGAAATGATGCAGCTGCTCAGGAAGGGTGACTACACCACAAGCGACATCGAGCAGCTGGTGGAATGGGCAAAAGACTGCGGTGGCATAGAGTATGCATCGCTGAAAATGCGTGAGCTATGCAATCAGGCCGAGAGCCTTCTCGACGAGTATGGCGACAACGACACCACACGTGCGTTAAAAGCCATCTTCCACTACATCATTGAGAGGAAAAAGTGAGAGTGGAGAGTGAGAGTGAGAGTGGAGAGTGAGAGGTTAGGCAATACTAGTATCTCTAGAATCTCTAGAACTGAGAACTGACTACTGAAAACTGTTAACGATAAATAACTATGAACAAAGTAATCATCATTGGCTGTGGCGGTGTGGGAACCGTGGTGGCACACAAGTGCGCTAAAAATCCCGACGTGTTTAACGAGATAGTTATCGCTTCGCGACACAAGGCGAAATGCGATGCCGTGGCTAAAGCTATTGGCGCACCAAACATCACCACCGACGAGGTCGACGCCGACAGCGTGGAGCAGCTGGTGGCTTTGTTCAAGCGTCATCAACCCAAGTTGGTTATCAACGTGGCGCTGCCTTATCAGGACCTTACAATCATGGACGCATGCTTGGAGTGCGGTGTGAACTACCTCGACACTGCCAACTATGAGCCACGCGACGAAGCTCACTTCGAGTATAGCTGGCAGTGGGCCTACCGTGAGCGCTTTGAGAAGGCTGGCCTCACAGCTATCTTGGGTTGTGGTTTCGACCCCGGAGTGAGTGGTGTTTACACAGCTCGTGCCGCAAAGCATCATTTCAAGGAGATTCACTACCTTGACATTGTGGACTGCAATGCTGGCAACCACGGCAAGGCGTTTGCCACTAACTTCAATCCCGAAATCAACATCCGCGAGATAACCCAGAAGGGACGCTACTGGGAAGACGGAAAATGGGTGCAGACTGGCGCTCTTGAGATTCACAAGCCACTCACTTATCCCGAGATTGGCCCACGTGAGAGCTATCTCATGTATCACGAGGAGTTGGAGTCGCTGGTAATCAACTACCCCACAATCAAGCGCGCGAGGTTCTGGATGACCTTTGGCGAGGAATACCTCACCCACCTGCGCGTGATTCAGGACATAGGCATGGCGCGCATCGATCCCGTGATGTATCAAGGAATGGAAATCGTGCCACTGCAGTTCCTCAAGGCGGTGTTGCCCAACCCTCAGGACTTGGGTGAGAACTACACCGGGCAGACCAGCATCGGTTGTCGCATCAGCGGAATTGGAAAGGACGGCAACCCCTTGACCTACTACATCTACAACAACTGCGACCATCATGCCGCATTTGAGGAAACTGGCATGCAGGCGGTGAGCTACACCACTGGTGTTCCCGCAATGACTGGCGCCATGATGTTCCTCAAGGGGCTGTGGTGCAAGCCTGGCGTGCACAACGTTGAGGAATTTGACCCCGACCCATTCCTCCAAGTGCTCAACGAGCAAGGACTTCCCTGGCATGAGCTCTTCAACATCGACCTAGAGCTGTAACAGTAGGGCATAATTAAGTTATAGAAATCAGCCTGGAACTCAATGTTCCAGGCTGATTTTTCTTGTCCTCTTGTTTTCTTGTCCTCTTGTTTTCTTGTCCTCTTGTTTTCTTGTCCTCTTGTTTTCTTGTTTTCTTGTCCTCTTGTCCTCTTGTTACTCTAGCAGAATAGTGTAGACTGCGGTAACGTCGGCAGCAGTGATGATGCCGTCGCCAGTTTGATCGCCGTTTACAACATTGGTGGTGTCGTTGTTGAGCAGGTAGTCGTAGAGGGCGGTAACGTCGGCAGCAGTGATGCTGCCGTCGCCGTTCACGTCGCCAGGAATCGCCACAGGCGCAGTGCCGCTGTTGTAGACGAAAGAAATCACGTCGCCGTAGGGTGTGTTGGCAGCTCCATTCTCGGTGTTGTAGCTGGCGCGAGCACGGGCATAGTAGGTTTTGCCTTCCTCCAAGAGCTTGTTGTTAACCTTAATCTCTCCTGCAGGCAAAGTTGTGTGGTAGGCGAAGTCTCGCACGGTCTCCACAAAGCGGGTGCGCCCCCATGTGGTGGCACTGGTCGAAATTTCGATGGTGTAGCTCACAGCCGCCTCTTGACGGTCGACAGTGACATACTGGTCGCTATAGAGTGTACCTCCAGCCGTTGGGATAGCAAACGTTGGCGGAGTCGCCTCGAGATAGGCCGTCTTGAATGTCACGGTGCCGGTAACGCGATAGTTGCCGTTGTCAATCATGTGCACGCGCATGTAATAATAGGTGCCAGGCACGAGAGTGTATTTTGGAATGGCAAGTTCGCCAGTCGATGAGGTGCCTGTAAAGACTATGTTATTGAACTCGTCGTCGCTGGCAATCTCAAGAGTTGCCTCGGCACTAGAGCCTCCGGTGAGCCATTGTGCGGTGAACGACGGATGAATGTTGTCTTGATTGTTCTCGGGATAGATGATGGTGAACACTTGTGGCGAGCACATGCGAGTCTCGCTCACACCGTCGCTATAGCCCTCGGCACAAGAGCGCACGCGCCAATAGTAGTTGCGTGGCAGGAACTCACCAAAAGCACTCGACGAGATGCTGGTCGAGGTGGTGGTTTGGCGACGCACATCGCTGAAGTCCTCATTGGTAGCCAGCTCAATCATGTAGCCTTGTGCGTTGGGCACTGCTTCCCAGCTCATAGTGAATGGGTCGGGCACAAGTGCGCCGTTATCGGGCGAGAGTAGCACGGGGGCATCAAGCTGCTGATCGGCTGGTGGGATGAGGAATGCCGGCTCAAATTCGTTGTCGGTACGGTCAACGGGGCACACGGCATAGTAATAGCCGTAGCGTGCGCCCTCGGGGATGGTGTAGCTGGTGGTGTAGCTCACGTCGAGAAGCATTTCGGCTTCCTTGGCAAACTGCTCGGGCTCAACACTATTGGGTACAGCATAGATGGAGTACTTGTAGTTGTCAAATCCGTTCCACGACAGCACATGGTCCTGGCTATTGAGATTGGTCACTACGCCAGGATTGTTGCCTGGTTTCCACGGCATAGCTGGTGGCAGAGCGGGACGAGTGAACACCTTGCGCTTGAGGTAGGTGGCAAGCTCCTCGTGGTTGCCGGTGCGATACAGATATTTACAGCTGTAGAATATAGCGCCTGGAGCGCCGTCGAAGCTGTAGTCGCGGTTGAGCTGCACCTCGTTGGCATATTCCTCGTGCTGAAGCTCGGTGCTCGTGTTAGTCATTCCTGAGATAGAGTTGGAAACGAATAGCTGACGGTCGAAATAGTCACACACCTGGTTCCACCAGGGCACTATTTTGCTGTAGTCGGCAGTAGCGCCAATTTTCCAGTACACCTGAGGCGAGATGTAGTCGATAGTCTTCTCGTTGAGCCACGCCAACGGGTCGCTGTAGATGGTGTTGTACTGCCAGTCGCTGCCAGCCGGGCAATGTGGCAGGCCATAGTTGGGGGCCGACGTTCCCGCCACGCCAGCAGGCGAGATTCCGAAGCGAATGTCGGGCCTGGTTTCCTGTATCATGTTGTAGACGGCTCGCACCATGCGGTTAACGTTGGCACGTCGCCAGTCGCCAAAGGTCATGTCCACGTTGCTGTCGAGCCATTCTTGGTAGTCGCCGGCATTGTTGTCGGCGCTGATTCCGTCAGGATAGAAATAGTCGTCGTAGAGAATTCCGTCCACGTCATATTTTGTGATAATTTCCTGACACACGTTCACAATGCGCTCCACCGTCTCGTCGCGTGCCGGGTCAAGGACCACATAGTTGCCAGCGCTCAGCAGCAGTCCGCTCTGTCGCAGTGCCAAGTCTTGAGGGCAGCCTGCTGCATCCCATTGGTCAATGCCGTTGCTGCTGTAGCGGTAGGGATTAATCCACGCATGGCATTCCATGCCGCGCTGGTGGCAGGCCTCGACGGCATAGGCGAGTGGATCCCACGTGGGCACTTGTCCGCGAGTTCCAGTCAAGTAGCTTGACCATGGCTCGTAGCTCGACTCATACATGGCGTCGCACATCGAGCGCACTTGGAAGTTGATGGCGTTGAAGTTGTTGTTTTTGAGCGAGTCGAGCATGCGGTTGAGCTGAGCCTTTTGCTTGGCTTCGGCGTTGGCTCCATAGGCTTGAGTCTCGGGCCAGTCAAGGCACCACACGGTTGCCACCCATGCCGAGCGGAACTCATGCTTAGGGACTGTGTAGGTGTAAGAAGCTGCCTGCGCTGCAAGGCCAATTGTCGCTGCAAGCAACATTAAAGCACAGAAACGTGTCGATTGTGTCATAGCATTTTAGGTTAAAAACGATGGTTAATGTTTTCTTTAAGTTGCAAAATTAGTGCAAGTCGAGTGAAATGCCAAATTTATTTGAACATTTCCTATACGCAGCCTAATTTATCTAAAAATACATTTTTTTTTGATTTTTGCTTAAAAACTCTTTGGATTTTTTGAGATGACAGCCAAAAATATTATATTTGTCAAACTTATAAAAACCATTTAAAACAAATCAATTATGAAAAAAATATTTTTATTGCTTGCTGTGGCATTCTTGTTGCCAGTGGTGGCAGTCGCACAAAACGCTGTGCCTGCCTACGTTGTTGATTCAAAAGGCCCTGTGACTAACATACGCACCGCCCCCCGAGCCAATGCCCGAGTGGCTATGACTCTGCCCACCGACAAGGGTTCCTATGAGGTGCTGTTGGGCAAGGTTAAAAATGGCTGGTGGAGGATAGAGGAAAGCATCTATGAGGCCGAGGAGAATCAAGAAATCAAGCTCCATGGCTCAAAAACAGGCTATTGGATTCACAATTCGATAGTGGCGTTTGGAGTGGCTGGCGAGCAGGAGAATTTCCTTAGGACTAAGCCCTCGACTAGGGCCCCGCTAGTGAAAGTGGTTCACAGCGACCAGATTCTTCTCCACCCGCTTGCAGTGCGTGGCAAGTGGGTAAAAGTGGTGACCGATGATGGCCGATACACTGGTTGGATGCTTCTCGACAGGATTTGCTCCAACTCACTTACCACGTGCCCGTAACCGCGCGTGAAAACAAGTGATGAGATGTTGAGCACTGCTCTGCCCCCGCGAGGGCAGGGTAGTGCTGTTTTTTGTTTGGAGGTGGTTACAATTTGTAATATAAAGATTGGGATGTTGAAAAGTTTTTTTGGAAGTTTCAATATTTTTTAATAATTTTGGGGCAATTAATTTGAGATTTATAATAATTGACAGAGTAAAAGATAAATTCATTACTATAATTAACTTTTTGTCTAACTAAAAAACTAAGCATTTATGAGAAAAGTTTTATTTGCTTTAGCATTGTGCGTGTCTTTTAGTGGGATGGCGCAACTCGTGAATGTTACCTCGATCGACAAGGTGAACGTTCCCGAGAATGCCGCCAATAAAGTTGCAGCCATCAGCCCCCAGGGTGACTACATCCTGGTGACTACCGACTACAACTGCGGTCTCACTAAAGTGGACTTGGCAACTGGCGCCACTCAGGTGGTTACCCGGGCGCAGGGAGCCGGCCACGACGCGCAGATCTCGGCCGATGGCACGACAGTGGTCTATCGTGAGAGGTCGACCAACAAGAAGCACTTGCAGATGAAGGCCGTGAAGACCAAAAATCTGCTGACCGGTGCCGAGCAACAGCTCGTGAAACCCACCCGTGACCTGCAAGGCGTGGCAATTGACGGAAACACCGCAGTGGCCGTCAACAAGGGCAAAATGTCGAAAAAAGCTCTTGACAATGGCAAGGCACAGGTGAACGCACCAGTGCTCTCGACACGTGACTATTACATGTACATCACCCAGAATGGCAAGACGCGGATGCTCGCTCCCAAGGGTAGCGGCTACCGCTACATCTGGGCTTCGATGTCGCCCGATGCCAGCAAGGTGCTCTTTTGCTGCAGTGGCAACGGTGCCTATGTGTGCAACCTTGACGGCAGTGGCCTGATTAGCCTTGGCAACTACCGCGCTCCCAAATGGATGGGCAATGACATGGTAGTGGCTATGGACTGCAAGGACAACGGCGAGGTGTTCACCTCGAGCGAGGTTGTGGTTCTTGACCTGAGCGGCGACAAGCAGGTGCTCACTGGCGACGACGTGATTGCCATGTATCCGCTGCCAGCCGATGGCAAGATTGCGTTCTCTACTCCCTCAGGCGAGGCTTATATTATTAACTTTACTAAATAAGGAGGAACCACGTTATGAAGAAATTTATACTTTTACTGGCAGCAGCCGCGGTAGCTGGTTTCTCACTACAGGCAAAGACAACCGATGAGTTCCGCATTTATTTGAACCCTGGTCATGGCAGCTATGGCGCCAACGATCGCCCAATGCCCACCGTTGGACATCCCAACACTGGACAGCTCAATGCCGAGGGTACCACATGGATGGACACCGACACCCTGGGCTTCTATGAAGGACGTGGCACGCTGCCGCGCGCATTTGCCATTAAGGATTATCTGAAATCGGTGGGCGTGCACAGCGAGAACATCGTTATGAGCCGTGAGGCCAATGGCCCCTGGCCTTACACCACTCCCAACAGCGATTACGACCCCAACCACATCTACAACAAGAACCTCGCCGACATCTGCGAGGAGGTAGAAGAGGGTAACTTCGATATGTTCATTTCGTCTCACTCTAACGCCTCAACCGATGGTACCAGCACCAACTATCCACTGTTCCTGTATCGTGGCTACGACACTGGCACTACAGGTGATGCAGGCTACAACGGACCTGGTGTGGAGGGAAGCGACGACATGGCACGCACCGTGTGGCCATTCCACCACATGGGCGAGATAGAGCCACAGAGCCACTATAGCGTAACCAACATGAACGTGCGTGGCGACATCAGCTTCTATGGCAGCTACAGCACTGCTACACGTCTCAACGGCAAGCAGTACAGCGGCTATCTGGGCGTGCTCAAGCATGGTGTTCCAGGTTACTTGCTCGAAGGCTTCTTCCACACCTATCAGCCCGCACGTCACCGCGCTCTGAACTTCGACTACGACCGTCTTGAGGGTATCCGCGAGGCTCGCGGTGTTGCCACCTACTGGGGCTTCAACCTCAACGGCAAGGGTGAGATTGCTGGTACCGTGAAGGACATGCACGAGAAGATTGTTGAGAACCTCTACAAGTATGCCTATGGTACCGATGACCAGTGGCTGCCACTTAATGGCGCACAAGTTGTGCTCAAGAAGAACGGCACCGAGGTTGCAACCTATACCGTCGACAACGAGTGGAACGGCTTCTTCGCCTTCTTCAACCTCGAACCAGGCAACTACACCGTGGAGGCTACTGCCGAGGGCTACAAACTGCTTGATGAGCCCATTGCAGCCACAGTTACTGCCAACAACACTTGCTACTCGTTTATCAAACTTGAGAATGAGAACTACGTTCCCGAGGAGGAAGTTTATGAGAACTATCCCGATCCAGTACAGCCTGCTTACCTGAAGCTTCCTGGCGAGATAGTTTTTGCTCAGGACGAGGGAACTACCTATGAGGGCATCGTGGGCAATGTGGCTCAGGCATTGCAGTATGGCGACTCGACCATCGTTCTCTCACACGAGGGACAACTTGCTCACCTCTACCTTGTTGACAACAACACCAAGCAGGTGGTTAAGGAGCTCAGCACTGAGGGCATCTTCAGCATGAGCGAGGCTAACTTCTACAACCAGATAGGTTCAATCGCACTGAGTGCCGACCGCAAGCTTGTGGGTGTGAGCGCAGTGCGCACCAGCTTCAACAACGACTACACCGATGGCTACCCACGCGGAACAATGTATGCTTACTATTGGAATGACTTTGACGCAGCACCTACTGAGTGGTTCACGAGTCAGTACTCTTCTAACTTCTACAGGGCCGACGCCGGATTAGGTCTCGCAGTGAGCGGTCCTATCAAGGAGGCTGTAGTTTGCGTTCCTATTGCTACTAATAGCACCAATACCCGTGGCGTGCGTCCAGCATTCTTCGTGATTTCCGAAGGTAATTTAGTAAGCACCAGCCGTGCCAACGCCAATAACACTATCACTCTGGTAGAACTTGGTGACCCATTGGCTACTGAGGGCAACTTTGGCAACTATAACGTTGATAACTATGGTACCATCAAGGTGGCAGTATCGCCATTCAACGACCATGCTTTCATCATTGGCGGCTCGAAGTGTGGCAAACTCTATGAGTTCCCAGTTACTACCGACGGTGGCGTTCCCGAGTGCAACGTGTTCAATGCCGACGAGGAGCTGCTTGGCAACGGCATGCAAATCTTCAAGTATGCAGGTCACAAGCTCTTGGTTGCTCCTTACGGAACCAAGAACGACGTGAAGGGCATAAAGATTTATGACATCAACGATGGCTTGGCAAATGCTAAATACGTGTATACCGTTAACACCAATCTCAACACAGCTAAGGCTATCACTGCCAACACCGCCGACTTCGCATGGGCTGGCGCAAAGGTGATAGGTGAGGACATCCACGCTTATCTTGCTGGAAGTGATGCTAACATCGTGAAATTTGCTACCGATGGCGTTGAGCAGCCAGTGGTTAAGGGTATCTACGCCTACGACCTGAACTACAACCTTGAGGGCGACAACTACACCTTCACTTTCAAGGCTAACGACAATGCCAATGAGGGTTACATCACCTTCCGTGATGTCGACACCGACGAGGTGCTTGCTACATTCCCACTCTCTAACGTTGTGGTTGGTGCCAACCAAATCACCATTCCTGTAGCCGATCTTCCATCTGTTCCCGAAGGCCAGCAAGGTTGCATCAAGATGCATTGGGAGATCACTCTCGTGGGCGACCCAATCGCACGCATCAACAAGCTTAACGATCCCGACCAATTCAGCTTCAACCGCATTGGTAATGCTGTTGACGACAATCCCGAGAGTCCTTACTTCGGACGCTTCTACCTCGTTAACCGCATCGGCTCAAGCAACACTAGCAATGCTATCTATGCCTACACTCCCGAATGGCAGCAGATTGGTGGCCCAATCAGCGGTGAGTACACCCTTGGCAACCCATTCCGCTTGGATATCGACCAGAATGGTACTGTTTACCTTGCCAACTGGGCCGACGGTGCTCGCTCGGGTGTGTTCAAACTCAATCCCGAGACATTGAGCGGCGACCTTGAGCCATTCTTCATTGGTTCTCACGCTAGTGATGGCACTATCACCAACGACGCTGGTCAGATGATGTGTACTTCCACTCCTTCGGTATTCGTTACAGGCACAGGTGCCAACACTCACATGTATTGCCACCTTGAGGATGCTAACAACGACATCTCTCAATATAACATTGGTAACGAGGATGGCACAATCATGGAGAGCTGGAATGCAGCACCAACACGCTTGTGGGGCATTGGCGCTAAGCTCATCAGCACTCATGCAGCAGTGGTTGGCGAGAGCCAGGAAGGTGGCATTTGGGTAGTTCAGAACCGCAGCGCTGGTCAGAACAATTCAGGCGTTCCTTCTATCATCTATGTAAACCCCGAGGGACAAATTGTTTACAACAGTGGTGACGTCGAGAATCCCATCCACGAGCATCTCACTGGTACTCAATACTGCGCAGGTGCTATCAGCGCCGACGGTACCGAGCTTGTTGTTAACCAACCCGACGGAACTCTCAAGTTCTTTGAGGTTCAATATGGCAGCGATGGCGTTCCTACGCTCACCTACAAGTATGAATACAAGCACGGTGTGGGCAATCTGGTTACCCAAATCAACTATGACTACGCTGGTAACCTGTTCGTTTCGGCTGGCAAGTTGGCTATCCTTTCAATGCCTACCGAGAACAACACCCACACTACTCCTGCCAAGAGCGATTATATCGTGATGACTGGTGAGGAACAGCAAGTTATTCCAGGCGACGTGAACGGCGACGGTGATGTTAACTCAGTGGATATCACTATCCTCTACAACTACCTCCTCAATGGTGACACCGAAGGCATGGTCAACGGTGACCAAAGTGGCGACGGTGAAATCACCTCGGTAGATATTACAGCTGTTTACAACGTTATCCTAGGCAGCAAGAAAAAAATCAAGAAATAATCATTGCTGACTAAATAAAAAGATGCTGTGCAAATTCCGCACAGCATCTTTTTTATTATGGATGTTATTCTTGTCCTCTTGTCCTCTTGTCCTCTTGTCCTCTTGTCTTCTTGTCTTCTTGTCTTCTTGTCTTCTTGTCCTCTTGTCCTCTCATTTCGAAGTCGAGAAGTCGTATACGAACTCTACTGGGATAAGCTTCCAGGAGCGAACAGGCACATCTTCTATTGTGGCAGGGTGTAACTGAGGTAGGTTCTTGACTACACGAAGCGCCTCCTCATCGAAGATGGCTGCGGTAGTGGTCTTCTCAATCACGGCGTCGCTGATTGTGCCGTCGCGCTCCACAAGAGCTTTGACAATGCAACGCGCCTTTACCGTGCCACCAACCTCCTTGATGGGCTCGAGAATCTCGTCGGGAATATAGAGCTGATCGCGAATGATAGCGTCGAGAGCTTCGTCACCGCCAGGATAAAATGCCTCGACTTCTACCTTGGTGTAGATTGAGTCGGGGTGAGGCATGAACCGAGACACCACACCCATAGTTCTTGCTTCTAATTTTCTGGCCTCATCACCTGTTGCTGTGGTGTCGCTTGTGGTCAACAACTGAGGCTTCATTGGAACAACATTACCAACTGTTGTATATACTTTTGTTGTGTTCGCTTTGCTTGTTCGCTGGCGGTGTTTGGTCTTCTTCTTGTCGGGGGAAAGCGACGATGGCGTAGCTGCACTTGCCGCTACGGTCAATGCCACGCTCACACCAGCGATGGTCACCGCCTTGCCCAGGGCATGGCGCAGACGCAGCTGACGCTCCAGCCACCGCGTCTCGCTCTCGCACGCCGGGCAGGTGCCAGCGCAGTCTCCCTTGTGGGTGCACTTGATGGGGGTGTAGTCTATCTCATTGGCGCTCGCTATCTCACTGCGGATAGCTTTCAGCGTCTCACATATTTTCTTGCCTTGTTTCATAATAGTTATCAGTTGTCAGTTATCAGTTTTTTTTACGACAATTAAGTACAATATATTTTTCCATTAAATGTTGTTTTCTTAGCCATTCGGCTTTTGAGTATTATAGACAATTGACTCGGACTTTTTCAGTAGTCAGTTATCAGTTCTGAGCTCCCTAATCCCTAATCAATCATCTCTAATCAGTTATCGGTGTTCAGATGATTTTTTGACATGCAAAGATAAACAAAGTTTATTGCCAATCAACACAGAATAGACCAGCAAGGGTTTTTTATCGTTTTCCCCCTAGTATTGCTAGATGTAGCTTGAAGGATTGAACTTAAATCGGTGTAGATAAAGTTTTGTTTTTGCAAAGATAAGTTATTTATGGTAATAGTCAAAATATTGAAATGATTATTGCGTTTTCTTAAAGTAAGAATCAATAAACTGTAATATTATGGCAAAGAAAGCAAAACGATTCGTTTGGTTGGAAGAAGAGGGTGTTTTCAAAGGCACCGCTATTATTGTTGACACTATGACAGGGGTGAACTATCTGTTTGCTCAGGCAGGAAACAGTGGAGGGCTCACACCCTTGCTCGACGAGAACGGCAACCCTATCGTGACCAAGAACATAGTTCAGAAGTAAGAACCTGTATCAACATTTTTCTTTAAAGCTTGATGTGTTTTCACACTTTTCAAGCTCATTGATGTACTTCTCGTCAAAGCGTGGAAACCGAACACCGTGAGCATTTTATCTGAAAAAGCGGTTGATTTACAATGCAAATGTAAACCAACCGCTTTATAACTAAAAAGACGCTGCCGTTTTACTTTTTCTTATTTCCCAGCAGTATATTATATATCACAGTAATATCCGCGCTCGTGATATAGCCATCGCCATTCACGTCGCAGGTATCGATGAAAGTCGTGTCGCCGTTCAGCAGGTAGTTGTAAACGCAGGTCACGTCGGCACTTGTCACCGAGCCGTCGCCGTTCACGTCGCCAAGCATGGAAGATACTCTTGCCGATATCACCACATCAGCATCAGGCATTGTGAGTGTGTAGGGGTTGGCGGTGCCAGCCAGAGTGCCGGCGCTCGCCGTGAAGCCTTGCAGCACGCCACTGCCTGTGTAGCCCAGTGTCAATGGCATCACGTCGTTCTCACCAGCGTAGAGCACTCCACCGTACATCAGGCCAGTGCCGTAGGCGGTGATGCCGCTCACTGCATACACTGTGCTGTCGCCGCTTGCCGCCACCGTCACATCATTGCCACCAGTGATGCTGCGCGCCTGCTTGCCTTGTGCCTCGCCCAGCGTCTCGGTGTAGTAGCAGTTGGTGGGCGTGCCGCTGTAATTACGGCAGAGGGTGGATCTGTCATTGATGTAGGTCTCGCCCGCGGCGAGGGTCACGTCGGTGGCGGGGGCATAGAGGCAGTCGCTGATGGTGCAGGTGGTACTGCGCCAGCCTACCAGGCCGCCGCACAAGGTGGTGCCGTTGGTGGTGAGCATACGGCCGTCATACACGCAGCCGCTTACGGTCAGTGAGCCGCCGTGTTGATTGGCGACAATGCCGCCGTGGGTGCCGTCGCCGTTCTTGCTGCTATGGATGATGACGCTGCTGCGGCAGTTGTTCACGACGATGTCGTTGCCGTACTGGTTGCCGACGATGCCGCCGGCGAATTTGTTTGACGTGTAGATGTGGCCGTCCACATTGAGGCTGTGGATGCTAGCGCCACTCTCCACGTTGCGGAATGGCGCGGCATATTCCTCGTCGATGGGGTTTTCGGCAGTGCCGTAGTTGACGGTCAGCGTGTGACCTTGTCCGTCGAAGGTACCCTTAAAGTCATGGTAGCTGCTGCCCGCCATGCGCTCCACGGTGATGTCGGCGTCGAGCCGCACCGTCTTGCCGAAAAAGCGGTCGTAGGTGTCGTTGTCCTGCAAGGCGTCGCAGAAAATCTCCCAGTCGTTAGCGTTGCGGATGGTGTAGTCGGTCCATACCGCCTTAACGGTCACATCCTCGGCAGGCATCGTGAAGGTGTTGCCCTCGATGGCTTCGCCGTTCACATAATAGACAATCGCACTGTCGGCATATTCGTAGTCAAGAGTTATTGTAGCGCCGCTTGTAGCCACGTGATAGGTCGTTTCAGGACTCTCGCCGCAAGCCGGGACGGTGAGGGTCAAGGCATCGGAGGTAATATGATTGCCAAGGTTCAGGAGATAGCCTGGCACCGCACCGTCATTCTCGGGGAGATCGCCGAAGTAGGAGTAAAAATCATCAAGGTCATCGTCGAAATAATAAACGCCATAGCCTATGTTGGTGGATGCGCCGTCTACACTACAATTATAGTAATAGTTGTGGTCGAGGGTTCCTCCGTTGCTTCCTACTATGGCAGCAATACCTCCTTGTTCATTGGTGGTAGTGGGAATCGTGATGGAGATTCCTATGGCGAAGCAGTTGCTAACTATATTGGTACCATTATCACTGTTAGTTCCAACTATACCACCAAGTTTCATTAAATCTATATCTTGGATTCCTGTTTCGAATGTGAATGTGACAGCACTGGTGCAATGGCTGACGATACTTGTGTTGTTTTTGTAACTACTGTTAGTTCCAACTATACCACCAATTGACACCAGATAGGCATCACTTGTGCCGAATATGAATGAGGCTGCACTGGTGCAATGAGTGACGGCTCCACTATTGTTACGGCCCACAATGCCGCCAAAGGACGTTTCACCATATATGGCTACAGTATTGGTGACATGGCAGTTAGTGACAATGCCCCCATTGATATAAATTTGGTTTGATACCCTGAACCCAGTATTATTTCCCACAATACCGCCGACATAGTATTTCCCAGTGATTTCGGTATTATCAAGAGTAAGGTTCTTTATCTCCGCTAAGGCAGTTTCGTTGCTCTTGACGATGCCGAATACACCTAGATGGTATTGGGAATTTTTTAGACGTATGCCGCTGATGGTGTGGCCGCAGCCGTCGAAATGGCCACTGAAGTAATAGTTAAGATTGTTTTCTGAAGTATTGCCACCTATGGGGATGTAGTTGCTTTCGTTGGTGCCGTCGCCGTCGTAGTCGATAGTAAGGTTATTGGGGTCGTAGGCGATATCGTTCACCATCTTAAAATAATTGTCGGGGAAGTGGTCGCCGTACTCGTTCACTCGCATAGCCAGGTAGTCCAAATCATCGGTGGTGGCGATAATATAAGGATGCTCCTCGCTGCCGTCGGCACCGCTGGCAATGCCCCAGTGGTCGCTGTGTTCAGGATCGGGGGCGATGGTGACGTTGACAGCTTCTATAGCGTCTTCGTCGATAATCAGGGTATAGGTGCTTGAACCGCCATTGGCTGGAGTGATGGTGCCATGGTCAACGACATAGATGTAGAAGTTGTCTAGGCCCGACTGGTTGAGAGTCAGGGTGTCGCCCGCATCGGCGTAGAGCTCGCCATCATAGACAAAGCCACCAGTAGAGCTAGTGGCCAACGAGAGGGAGGAGTGCAGGTTGATTGCCAAGTAAGCTACCGCGCCGTCAATATCGCCTTCGCTGGTGCCCACGTTGCCCGTGGCTCCGCCCACGGTGCAGCCATAGAGGTAGTGGTTGTTATGCAGGGTGCTGTTGCTGTTGCTGCCCAGGATGGCGCCGAGGTTGGAGTTGCCACTGATGCTGACGTCGTTGTCCACGAGGCAGTCGTTGACGTTGGCTTCCAAATTCTTGCCCACGATGCCGCCCACGCTCTGGTTGCCGTTGACGCTGGTGTTGCTCACCAAGACGGTTTCATCGAGCTTTCCATCTTGCCAGGTATTAAAACCGTCGATAGTGCCATGGTTGTTAAAGCCCACGATGCCGCCCACATTGTTGTTGCCGTTGATGACGGTGTTGGTCACCGTGAAGGTGCCGCTGTATTGTTTGCTGAAGAGGATAGAGCCTTCGTTGTTACCCGCTATGCCGCCCACGTTGTTGCCGTTGCCGGTGATTTGTGAGTCGGTGACGGAGAGTGAACTCTCCAAAATGCTGTGGCTTTCGTTGCTGCCCACGATACCGCCCACATTGTTGCCACCGCCCGAAACTTGGGTGTTGGAAAGGTGTAGGAAGTCCCAGTTGCTTTTGTCGCCGCCGCCACCGTTCCTGCCCGCGAAGCCGCCCACATAATCGCCGCTGCCGCTGATAATGGAATTGGTGACACGGCTGTTGTCGAAGATATTACTTGGGGTGTAGTGGCCGTACTCGATTTCGCTCACGGCATCGCCCACAAAGCCTCCCACCATTGAGCCGCCGCTGATTTGTGCGTCGTCAAGGATAAGCGAATGTACTCCACCGCCGTCGCCCATCGCACCGATGAGGCCTTGGTAGTCGCTGTCGGTGCTGATGCGGATGCCGCTGATGGTGTGCTGGTGGCCATTGAAGCCGCCGATGGTGCCGCAGAAGCGGTGTTCTGCGGTGCCGATGGGCGTGTAGTTGTTGGGGATGTTGGGGTCGTAGGCAAGGTCGTTCACAAGACGGAAACGAAAGCCTTTCATATCAAATTCGCCGCTGTTCACAAATGTGGCCACTCGGTCGAGGTCCGCAGTTGTGTAAATTTTGTAAATCCTATCTTTATCATCCCACGACCAAGGCTGGATCACGGTAAAGGGGAACTGCCTGGTGCCGGTGCAGGGGCTGATGGCGGCGAGAGTGAGGGTGTAGTCGCCTGGCTCGACAACCTGTGTCACCGTTTGGCCTATGCTGTCGGTGATGGTGACGGTGTAGTGCGTGCCATCCACGAGGGTGACGTTCCCATAGGTGACGACGGGCGTCGGCAGACTGATGCCCCTCGAGCCATTGTAGAGATACCTGGCTTTCGGCGTGTCGCTGACGGTGCACTGGTTGAGGTCGTAGCTCTGCGCCGCAACATTGACGACAGTAAGGACGCCAAGCACCAGCGCCACCACCACCCGCTTGATTTTTATTGAAGAAGATGTGTCCATAATATTAAGGTGTTTGTAGTAATCCATTTTCTCTGTTTGTTGCAAAGATAAAGAAAATTCATGAAAAAACATTAGGATTTACAACAAAATTACTCAAAAAACTTCGAATCATACAGATTATTAAGCCTTGAGGGCTTGTCTTATTAATGTTGTTTACCAATCTCCTCCACTTTATTTTTGCAGTCAAAGAGAGTTCATTGACATTCTGCTACCCTTATTCCTGAAAAAAAAGTTGACCGATTCCACTGATTCCACTGATTCCACTGATTCCACTGATTCCACCGATTCCACTGATTCCACTGATTCCAGTGATTCCACTGATTCCATGTTTTCTCGCAAAGTTGCACCTATCGGAGCCGCAAAGCCTCGCAAGCGAGGAGTTTTTAATTTCCAGACTGTCTAAAAACCAGCACCAAGGCAAACTGATTCAGACTACCTATTCCCAAAAACTTGAAAAAACCAGGAGACTTATTCCATAAAAGTATTATTTTTTGTGTAAAAAGTAGTAATTTTGTGTTGCTAAACTTGATTCTAATGAAAACAGAAATTGATCCTAAAACCACCGAGCGTGCACAATCCTTTGAAATATGGAAGAATGCACCCATGCCCAAGGTGACGCTGGTCAAGACTTTCAATGTGGGGCGACTGGTGAAGGTGAGCCGACGGAGTGGCTTGAAATTCACCGTGCTCATGTGCTGGTGCATAGCCCGTGCAGCACGAGGTGTTAAAGAGTTCTATATGTTGCCCAAGGGGGAGCACTATTTGAAATATGACCAATTGGCGGTGAATGTGGTGGTGCCTGTGAAAAACGGGGGCGTCACACTCTGCGACATCCCATTCTCGGAAGACGTAAATCAGTTTAATGATGATTATCGTCGACTAACGAAGATGGTCCACGACACTGGCGAGCCCTACAGTTTGAGCGAGGATTACATGGTCATCAGCACATCGGCCTTGCCTGACTGTGAGATTGATGCCGTGGTGAGTATCTACTCCGAAGCTTTTAATACGCCCTTCCTCGCTTGGGGTAAGTACCGACGTCGTCTCTTCAAGACCGTGCTTCCTATCTCTTTCCAGTTTCACCATGCACAAATGGATGGCGCCCAAGCAGCACAGTTTCTCAATGCCCTGCAAGCCGAGTTTAAACAACTGAGCATATAAAGTTGGGGTGTGTGTTACTTGGAGCTTAAACAGGTGTGTTATTAGTGGTTCTTTTTTAAGCGTTCTGAAGGATTAAGCCAAATTTCGGGTTTAAACGCTATACATTATTATAAAAAATTACTAACTTTGCAGCTTGATTGGCAAAGTGGGCTCATGTTTTGAGGAAGATCATAGTTTTGCAATCTCATAACTCACGGATAATAAAACATATAACAATATATTAAAATGAATATTTCATTAAAATGGTTGAAACAATACCTTGACTTCGACCTCACCGCTCAAGAGGTGGGCGACGCATTGACATCGCTCGGACTCGAGGTGGGTGCTGTCGAGGAAGTAGAGACAATTCGTGGTGGCCTCAAGGGTATCGTGGTGGGCAAAGTGCTCACTTGTGAGCCTCACCCCAACAGTGACCACCTGCACCTCACCACAGTTGACCTGGGTAACGGCGAGGAGCCAGTGCAAATAGTGTGCGGCGCTCCCAACGTGGCAGCTGGCCAAAAGGTGATTGTGGCTACCGTGGGCACAGTGCTCTATGATGGCGACAAGGAATTTGTAATCAAGAAGTCGAAACTGCGTGGCACCGACTCGTTCGGTATGATATGCGCCGAGGATGAGATTGGCATTGGCAGCGACCATGCCGGCATCATCGTGCTCCCCGACGACGCAGTGGTGGGAACACCCGCTGCCACTTATTATGGCATTGAGAGCGACTGGCTCATCGAGGTAGACCTTACTCCTAACCGCATCGACGGCGGTTCGCACTACGGTGTGGCTCGCGACCTCAATGCTTGGCTCAAGTGCCACGGCAAGGATGGCAACCTGCGCAGGCCTAGTGTCGACGACTTCAAGATTGACCGCCAAGATGGTGGTATTCCCGTTGAGGTTGAGAACGTCGAGGCATGCCCCCGCTACTGTGGCTTGACCATTCGCAACGTCAAGGTAGGGGAGAGCCCCAAGTGGTTGAAGGATTTCCTTACAACTGTGGGCCAGCGCCCCATCAACAGCATTGTTGATATTACCAACTATATTTTGCTCGGCACCAACCAGCCACTGCACTGCTTTGACCTGAATAAAATCAAGGGCGACAAGGTGGTTGTTAAGACTTGTGCACCAGGCACTAAGTTCGTCACTCTCGATGGTGTGGAACGCACACTCACCGACCGTGACCTGATGATTTGCAACACCGAGGAGCCCATGTGCATCGGCGGTGTGTTTGGAGGTCTTGATAGCGGTGTTACCGAGGAGACTACCGACATCTTCCTCGAGGCGGCCTATTTCCATCCCACTTGGATTCGCAAGAGCGCTCGTCGCTTTGCCCTTAACACCGACGCTTCGTTCCGTTTTGAGCGCGGCATCGACCCTAACGATGTGATTTATAACCTGAAACTTGCTGCCATGCTCATTAAGGAGATTGCTGGCGGCGAGATTTGCGGCGATATAGTTGATGTAAAACAGCACGACTTCCCCGGATTCCCAGTGGAGCTGCGTTACGACTACGTTAACAACCTCATTGGCAAAGAGCTCGATAAGGACACAGTGAAGAGTATCGTTAAGAGCCTTGAGATGGAAATCACTGCCGAGGACGATGAAAAACTCAACCTCGTGGTGCCTACCTATCGTGTCGACGTGCAGCGTCCATGCGACGTGGTGGAGGACATTCTGCGCGTTTATGGCTACAACAACGTTGATATTGGTAGCCAGGTGAAGAGTTCGCTCTCAATAAAGGGAATGGTCGACTTCCGCGATGATATGCAGGAGCTCATCTCCAACCAGCTCAGTGCACAAGGCTACTATGAGATAATGAACAACTCGCTCACAGCACAGAGCTACTATGAGGGATGCGAGACCTATCCCGAGGCCAACTGTGTGCACGTGATGAACCCCTTGAGCAGCGACTTGTGCCTCATGCGCCAGACTCTGCTCTTTGGCGGTCTGGAGAGCGCAGCGCGCAACATCAACCACAAGAACCCCAACCTCAAGATGTATGAGTTTGGCAACATCTACCATTTTAGTCCCGAGGCCAGCAACGAGGAAGTGGCTCTCGCACCCTATAGCGAGCACACCGCTCTTGGTATCTGGCTCACTGGCGAAAACCACGGCGACAGCTGGACCGACAAGCCCCGCAAGCTCAATTTCTATGATTTGAAGGCCACAGTCGAGAACATCTTCCGCCGCCTTGGTATCGCTGAGCGCGACTTCGTGGTAGAGGAGTTCAAGAATGACGTGTTCGCCCTGGGTTTGGCCTATAAGAATCATGGTGGCAAACTCATTGCCGAGCTTGGCATCATCACTGCCGAGCAGCACAAAAAGACTCACTGCACCCAGGTGGTGTACTTCGCCGAGCTTGATTGGAACGCCACCTGCAAGATGGCAGCCAAGGCTAAGACTAAATATGCCGACCTGCCCAAGACCCTACCTGTACGTCGCGACTTGGCGTTGCTGGTTGACAGCACAGTTACCTATGCTGATATCCAGAAGGTGGTTGAGCAGAGCGAGCGCAAATTGTTGCGTGGTGTGAACCTCTTTGATGTCTACGAGGGTAAGAACCTTGAGGCAGGCAAGAAGTCTTATGCCATCAGCATCATTTTGCAAGATGATGTGAAGACCCTGCAAGACAAGCAAATCGATGCAGTGATGAACAAAATCATCGCAAACCTCGAGAAACAAGTTGGAGCGAAGCTTAGATAATTGATAATGCACAATTGGGCTGCGCTTTGGTTAATGTATAATTCATAGCAACTATGATAATTGATTTTAAAGATTTGGAACTCAATGTTGCCCAGAATTTCAAGGGTGGCGAGAAGGAATATAAGTCACGTCGATTTGTCGACGAGAACAACAAAATCATGCTTGGAACTCTCGAGCCTGGGGCATCGATAGGTTATCACAGCCACGACACCGACAGTGAGATAATGTATTTCCTTGAAGGTGAGGCAACCGTGCTTACCGAAAACGGTGAAGAGAAATTGTTGCCTGGCCAGGCGCACTATTGCCCCATGGGCCATAGCCACAGCCTCATCAACCGTGGCGACCGTGACCTCAAGTTCCTGGCAGTGGTTCCTGTGCATCAAAAATGAGAAAATTTAATAACTAAAAAATAAATAGATTTATGGGAAGAGCTTTTGAATACCGCAAAGCAAGAAAACTGAAACGCTGGGGCAGCATGTCCCGCACGTTCACTAAGATTGGTAAGGAAATCACTATGGCTGTGAAGGCTGGTGGTCCCGACCCAACATCTAACTCGCGTCTGCGTGCCCTCATGGCCAACGCCAAGGCTGCCAACATGCCTAAGGACACAGTTGAGCGCGCCATCAAGAAGGCTAGTGACAAGGATGCTAGCGACTACAAGGAGGTGATCTACGAGGGATATGGACCTCACGGAATCGCAATCCTCGTTGAGACTGCTACCGACAACACCACCCGCACCGTTGCTAACCTGCGCAGCTACTTCAACAAGAAGGGCGGCACTCTGGGCAATTCGGGTAGCGTGGCATTCATGTTCAGCCACAAGGCCTATTTCCACGTTGAGCCTAAAGAAGGCGTGAGCCTCGAAGACCTTGAGCTCGAACTCATTGACTTTGGAGCCGAGGAAATCGAACAGGACGAGGAGGAAATCATCATCAGTGCTGCTTTTGAGTCGAACGGCGACATCCAGAAGTATCTTGAGGAGAATGGTTTCGAAATTAAGAGCTCGGAATTCGTTTACGAGCCTGCCGACTACAAGGCCCTCAACGAAGAACAAACTGCTGACATGGACAAACTCCTTGAGGTGCTTGAGGAAGATGATGACGTGCAGAACGTGTTTACCAACATGAAAGAGGCTGGACTAGAGTAACTTATGTTGTAGTCTGCACATTATTCTTTCAGGCTTATTCCCCCGTAGGCACAGTGGTGCTGCGGGGGATTTTTTTATTAGTCAAAGCGGGCTATACATTAAAATCTATTTATGAATACAAAATTAAGTTAAAATTTGGGGTAAAATCACAAATATTTGACTGGAAAATTTGGATTGTAAGGAAAAAGGGTATAATTTTGCATCAGTTTTCATGGTATTAGTTTTTAAGGTTATGAAATCTAACGCGTCGTGATGACGCAAATTCTTTTTCATTTTTGTTTTAAGGTTTATGTTAATGGTATTAGAAGGTTAATTAGTTAAGCAATCCCCGACGTGAGTCGAGGATTTTTTTTGTGCCTATCTAAGAAACGGTGTTAGAGCACAATAAAACCAGCAAAACTAGTGTTTAAATAATAAGAGAAATCGCATAACATTAGAAATGAATATTAACCCCATAACACGAACTGATTATGAAGTTTTTTAAAATTACTGTCCTAGTGGTTGCACTGGCAATGCTTGGCAGCGCGTTCACAGTTGATGCCAAGGTGAAGAAACGCCGCAGCACAATCAAAAAAGAGAAACAGATGAAAAAGGCAAACAAATCGAACAATTCTCAGCAATGCGTCCTCGATATGGTGGAATATCAGTATCAAGGCATGATGATGTCACCGGTGGCCAAAGTGCGCGTTGAGCGCAAGAATGGCAAGGTGGTTCTTGCTATCAAGGGCACCAGCACCGACGAGAAAGAGTATGCCATCGATGATGGCGAGGAGATGCTAAAAGAGGCACTAGCAATAATTGAGCAGGAGAAGATGATGGAATATGCCAGAAGTTATGAGCTGCCACCTGAAATGGATGTCCTTGACGGGTATTTCTGGTCATTTGGGGCTAGGCTTGCCGACGGGCGTTCGGTTAATAGCAGTGGCCACAATGCAGGACCTAGTGATGAGGGCAGGGAAAAGATTCATTCCTTGCTTTTCAAGCGTGCCTTCAAAGAAATTGGTATGGACTATTAATCTTGCTAAGATCAATTGATTTAATCAAAAAAACAGATGCTGTGCGATTGCACGGCATCTGTTTTTTGTAGGGTGTAAAATTCTGGTTTTAAATCGTTAGTATCTTACTACGTCAAACCCCATGCGCACGCCGTCAAAGTTCTTGCTAAGCTCACCTATTGTGGTTAAAGTGCTGTTGCCAGTGAGGGCAGTGATAGTTTGCAGCACGTTCAACAGTTTTTTCGATTCCATTGTCAGCGACAAGCCGTTAGTGGTGCGAGTCACAAATGCAGGAATGGTGAATAAAGTTGTTTTTAGGTTAAGCTTGCTGTTGTTTGAATCAAACGTGTAAGTTCCACTTAAAGGAATGCCTTTAATCTTAGCCTGAAACCTTCCATTCTGGTCA
This sequence comes from uncultured Bacteroidales bacterium, assembly GCA_902792435.1. Lineage (GTDB taxonomy): Bacteria > Bacteroidota > Bacteroidia > Bacteroidales > Muribaculaceae > Sodaliphilus. The sequence continues at coordinate 37,311 of CADAZN010000003.1, read as the reverse complement.
AATATGAACTGGGTGTTGTTGCTTGCGATACCAAGCGAGTTGTAGACCGTTGTGAGTTTTTGCTTCACTTGAGTAGCTGCCACCGAGCCTCCAGCCTTGGCAAGAAGATTCTCGCTGGTGAAAGCGCATCCTGGCTCACTGTAGGCCCAATTTCCAATCAGTGCCGACTGGTCGAGCTTGATGTGGCCAATTACCATGTCGAGCAGGCCTCCCATTGTATTAGCGTTGACCACTCCTCCGAGCACACTACCAATTACATCGCCCAAGCCGCCCCCTGAGCCGTTATTGTTACCGGTTCCCATCGTGTTGATGAGATTACCGCAGCCCGAAAGTGCAAGCGTCATTGCGAGAATGACAGTGCAAATTGTCTTTCTAAACATAATAAATTACTGTTTGTTGTACTTAACTAAATCAAATCCAAAGCGTGCTCCGTTGTAGCTGTTGCCCAGGTTGTTAATAGCGCTTAAAGCATTGCCACCCGAGATTTTCAAACTTTGAAGCAGGCCTGCCAAGTTCTTAGACTCCAGAGTGATTGCCAATCCCTTGGAAGAGGCTGTCACATAGGCAGGGATAGTGCCGATTGATGAATTCAGATTCAGCTTTCCGCTGTTAGTGTCAAAGTTGTAAGTGCCCTTCAATGGCAGTCCCTTGATAAGAGCCTCGAAGTTTCCTTTCTGGTCAAATACAAAACCTGTGTTCTCGCTCTTGATGCCCAGTGTGTTGAATGCGCTGCTGAGCTTTTGCTTTACAGCAAGTTCGCTGCCTGCTAAACTTTGGCTAGTGAAAGCGCACCCTGGCTCAGCATAGATCCAGATTCCTTCCAACGCAGCTTTGTCAATAGTGGAATGGCCAACAACATTGTCAACAAATCCCAATCCCATGCCGTTGCTAATTACGCTTCCAAGCACGTTGCCAAGCAAGCCACCGCCCGAGCCACCGCCCAGAATGCTGCTCAACACGCCAAACATGCCACCTGCATTTGAATTGTTGTTACTAGTGTTGCCCAAAAGTGAGCCGCAACCTGTCATGCTAATCGACAGTGCCAATACTGTTGTAAAAATAATAGATTTTCTAAACATAGTAATGAAAGTTAAAATTATTAATTAGAAGATTTTATTAAGCAATTTATTCAATTTTGCAAAAATAATAAAAAAAATATTACAAACAATATTATTTGTTTGTTTTTATGCAGTGAATATCGCAAATAGGAAAAAACATTATAAAAAGTAAAATTCTTGTACTCAATATATGGGTAATTTCAAAAAAAAGTTATAACTTTGAAAACTCTATGGTTTCATAACCGATGAAAAAACGTGTGTGTTAACCTTTTTTACGTTAACATGGTTAAATAGATAATTAAACAATATTAATCAAATACTATTTATGAGACTTAAACTTTTTATGCTTCTTTCGCTCTTTTTGAGCCTCAATGTGATGGCTCAATCAGGGCTACGCGGCATCGTTATTGACTCACGAACCAACGTGCCTGTGACTGGAGCTACCGTCTTGCTCGACGAGCAGGGCGTTTCGGCCATTACAGGTCCCAGAGGCGACTTTGTCATAAACGAGGCACGTCCAGGCAATGACCGTCTGCTCATTTTCTGCTACGGTTATCGCGACCTGGTACAAGATGTCGTTATCCTGAACGGCATTGACGACCTAGGTACTCTCAGGCTCAATCCCACTTCGTCCGAAATGGAGGAGGAGAACGAGGAGAACGCTGAGTTGATACTTACCGAATCTATGCTAGAAGATGAAGAAGGTAATGCTCAACAAGTGGGTGCATTGACCGGCGCGACCGACAATCCCTATTACAAGGCGACCAACTACAACTTCAGCACTATGCGTTTCCGCATCCGTGGTTACAACAATGAGTACAGCCAGACCTACATCAATGGAATCAACTTCAACGATGCAGCTCGCGGCCGCTTCAACTACTCGATGATTGGCGGTATGAACCAGGCGTTCAAGAGCCGCAGTGTGGGCTATGCTACCGAGCCAACTTTCTTTGGTTTTGGTGACATTGGTGGAGCAACCAACATTTTCACTCATGCCAAGGACTATGCTCCTGGATTCCGTGGAAGTATTGCTTATACCAACAGCAACTACCGCTGGCGTGGTATGATTACCTATAGCACCGGTCTTAATCAGCATGGTTGGGCTATGACACTTAGCGCGATAGCTCGCTATGCTGGAGAGGGAATAATCCCTGGATCGTTCTACAACAGTTGGGGTGCATTCCTTGCTTTGCAAAAGGTGTTTAATATGCAGCACTCAGTATCACTGACCGTGTTTGGTGCTCCCACAAAGCGTGCTAGCAATGCAGCGACCTTTGAAGAGGCCTACACACTCGCAGGTAATAACCTCTACAATGTGAACTGGGGTTGGCAAGAGGGCAAGAAACGTAATGCCAAGGTTGTTGACTCGTTTGACCCAACAGTAATCTTGAACTGGCTTTGGACTCCAAAGACTGGCACCTCACTTAATACCGGCCTTGCATTCCATAAGTCATTCTATGCTTCAAGCGCGCTCAACTGGTATAATGCTCGTGACCCTCGTCCCGACTACTACCGCTACCTGCCTTCTTATTATCAAACTACCAGTCCTGAAACAGCCGACCTCTTTGAATGGGAATGGCTCAACATGGAGGAAAAACGTCAGCTCAATTGGGCAGAGCTCTATCAGGTTAACTACCTTAACAACTACGAATTTGAGCAAGGTGGTGAGGACAAGGGTTCAAGCTATGTGATTGAGAAACGTCACAGCAACCAGTTTAACTGGATGCTTAGCAGCAACCTGAACATGAGAATTTCTCCAGCGCTCTCGCTGCAGGGTGGTGTTAGTGCCAACTATAGCCGCTCGTCTTACTTCAAGACAATGAAGGACTTGCTCGGTGGTCGCTACTGGCTCGATGTTGACCAGTATGCTGAGCGCGACTTCCCTGGCGATGCCGATATGCTTCAGAACGACCTTTTAAATCCTAACCGCCGCATCCTTGAGGGCGACCGCTTTGGCTATGATTACGATATTAACTCTATCACTGGTCGCCTGTGGATTCAAAATGTTGTTAATCTGAACCGATTTGATTTCAACTACGGAGCTCAGTTTAGTGCTACATCGTTCCAGCGTGATGGTAAGATGCGCAACGGCCGTGCCCCCGAGAATTCTCTTGGCAAGGGCGAAAGCCACAGCTTTATCAACTATGCCTTTAAGGCAGGAGCGATTTTCAAGATTGACGGTCGCAACAACATCCAAGCACATGCCTACTATGGCACCCGTGCTCCTGAATATTACAATGCCTATATCTCGCCACGCATCAAGGACGACGTGATTACCGACCTCAAGAGTGCACGCATCCTCTCGGGTGATATCGGCTATGTTTGGAACTATCGTCGCTTCATGGGTTCGATTTCCGGTTTCTGGACCGAGTTCTGGGATATGACCGAGCGCACATCGTTCTATGACGACTATAACAGCACCTTCGTTAACTACTCTCTCACTGGTGTTCAAAAGGAGCACAAGGGTGTAGAGATTGGCGCTGCCTACAAGATTACACCTTCACTCACATTGAATGCAGCAGCAACAATCGCACGCTATCAATACAAGAATCGTCCTCTTGGAACACGTAGCTTTGAGAACGGCTCGGTGGCCGATGTTACTCAAACCGTTTACCTGAAGAACTTCTACGTTAGTGGAACTCCACAAGAGGCTTACAGCCTTGGCATCAACTGGAGTGCTCCTAACATGTGGTTCTTTGAACTCAATGGAGTGTGGATGAACCGCTCTTATGTTGACCTCTCGCCAATTCGTCATGAGGTGCTCCCCGAGCTTTACACTGTAGCCGGTAGCGAGCAAGAACTCATGCAGATGATGCAAGACATTGGCAAGCAGGAGAAACTCAACGAGGCATTGATTATCAACATGAGCATCGGTAAGGTGATATACCTCTCCCGCTCGGCATCACTTAACCTCAACTTGAGTCTTAACAACTTGCTCAACAACACTCACATCCAGACTGGTGGTTATCAGCAAGGACGTTTCGACTATAAGAACTACACTACTGCCAAGTTCCCCAACAAGTACTACTATGCACAAGGCTTCAGAATGTACTTTAACGTGGGCGTGAGATTCTAATAAGACACACATTTAATATATTGAAATAATAACAAACAAGATATACACTATGAAACGTTTAAATTTATTCCTCAATGCATTGTTGCTTATGCTCGTGGCAGTGGGATGTAACGAAGACTTCGATACACCACCTATGGTGGTTCCTCACGCCGAGCATCAGGCCAACATGACAATAGCCGAGTTCAAGGCTAAATACTGGCAGGACGGTCGAAACTTTATCGACACCTGCAAGGAAGACACCTACATCCACGGATGGGTGACAAGTAGTGATGAGGAGGGCAACATCTATAAGCACCTCTACATCCAGGACGAGACTGGCGGTCTGGGTATCTCGATTGATGCTAACAGCATCTGCAACACTTACCGTGTGGGCCAGGAAATCGTAATCAGCATGAAGGACTTCTGGATTGGTAAGTACAATGGTGAGTACCTCATCGGTAAGCCCGAGTGGTATGCCGCACAGAGCGTGTGGGAGGCTGGCCGTATGACTCTTGACCAATTCAAGGAGCACGCCGAAATCAACGGCTTACCAAATCTTGACAAGATTGAGCCCGTTGAAGTGAATATTGGCGATGTAGTTGGCCACAGCGACGCTGAGACCCAGCTCAAATATCAAGGACAATTCGTTATTATCCGAGATGTAGAGTGGGAAGGTGCCGATGGCGAACTCCCATTCAGCGAGAGCTCCTCGTCAACAACTCGTAACATCAAGGACGAGGAAGGCAACGTGCTGGGCGTTAACAACAGTAACTATGCCAACTTCCGCGGCGATCCACTGCCATTGGGCAGGGGCGATGTGCAAGGTATCCTCTACATGACCGGTAGCGATAAGTGGGGCCTGTATCTGCGCGACACTAACGACTGCATTGGATTTGACACCGACAACAAGGGTTATTTTATCAATCCATTTACTGTGCCCGAAGCTATTGAGTTGCAGAACTCTGGCAAGAAGGGCTGGGTAACTGGTTACATTGTGGGTGCTATTGCTCCTGGCGTAACACAAGTTGCTAGCAATGAGGATATCGAGTGGGAAGCTCCTACTACTCTCGACAACACTCTCGTGATAGCTCCAAGTGCCGACGTTCGCGACTACAGCAAGTGTATCGCAGTTGCTCTGCCACAAGGCTCGAGCTTCCGCCGCGATGCAAGCTTGAAGGACTACCCCGATTTGCTTGGCACTCAAGTTTGGGTTAAGGGTACTCTTGCAACATTCATGGATATGGCAGGTGTCACCGACAACACTGGCTCAATCGACGAGTACAAGCTCTCTATCATGACTGGTGGCGTAACTGAGCTCTATGAGGACTTTGAGGGCTGCGTTAAGAACGGAGCTATGCCCGATGGCTGGCGCCTTGTCAAGACTATGGGCGACAAGGATTGGTACATTGATGAGTTTGAAAGCAACAAGTATGCATCGGTTACAGGCTACTCTGGCAAGCAACCACCATATGAGGCTTGGCTCATCACTCCAGCTCTCGACATCAAGAATGCCGGACGCAAGGAATTCAGCTTCATGAGCAAGGTTCGTTATTATCGTGGCACCGACCCAATGGAGGTTTACCTCATGTCGACCAATGATCCAACCACAGCCGAACTTATTAAGCTCGAGCCAACTTTGGCATCAGCTGCCGATGGTGGACAATCCGACTTCATTAGTTCGGGTGTTATCGACCTGAGCCAGTATGAGGGAACTTACTGCATTGGATTCTGCTATAAGTCTCAGCAGCAAGCTAACTACACTACTTGGCAGCTTGATAACGTTAAGTTTGGTGGCAAGGCTTTGCTCCAAACCATCGACGACTTCGAGACTATGAACGGCGGAACTCCAACCTCGCAGACCTCGTTTAGCGACCTGATTTCTAACAAGGGATGGAAGGCCACCAACGCTGGTCTTCTCAAGGGTGGTCCTACTGATGCCGCTCCAGTTTATGCTATGATTGGCAAGAAAGAAGATGGCAGCGACAATTGGGCTTATGCAGTGCATTTGAATGGTAAAACCACTGCTCCAGGCCGTTTGCTGTCGCCTTCTATTAACGGTGGTATTAAAACTATCTCGTTTAGCTACGGATATGTACTTACCGACAGTGGCATTCACTTCCAAGTCAATATCTATAGTAATTCTTCGGCTAATCCAGTGCTGGTCAAGACCATCACCATCCACAACGAAAATGCTGTCAAGGGCACTCCTTATCACTATATGGAGGAGGTCAACATCGGCGCTGGCGACCTTATGGTTGAAGTGAAACCATTAAGCCCGTCGCAATCTACTAGCAACAAGGACCGCTTCGCAATCTGGAACATCATGTGGGAACCCATGTGATTCTACTAGCTGATGGCCCATTGTGGCAGGCAGTTTAAAGAGACGCAGTCCCTTGCAGCGCGATATGTGCTGCGAGGGATTGCTGTGTTTAGCATCTTTAATGTTGTATAATTTGCTCAAAAAGCATGATTGTTATATATTTGTAAGTTGAAAAATAAGCTTTTAACTTTTTGATGAATTTATAGTCTAATAAATTAGATGTCAGAAGTTGAGATTAGACATTGGAAAACTAATAACAGAGCACTAATATGAAACGAGGGAAGAGAATTTGTGAGACACTGAAAGGCATCAGGCGAGAAATTGCCGAGGCCAACGAGATAGATTACCAGCCAGCCGAATGTACCCACGAAGGCGACTGTGCTGGCACGTGTCCCAAGTGCGAGAGCGAGACACGGTGGCTTGAGCGCCAGCTGCGCTCGCGCCAGGCGTTGGGCAAGGCAGTCACCATTGCTGGACTTAGCGTGGCACTTGGCGCCATGTCGTCGTGTAACCTAATAGGTCAACGCACTGTTGGGGTTGTTGAGAACAGCGATAGCAGCTTCAGCTCTAAACCCGACACCACCTGCACTCGTATTATAAAGCCAAACGCATCAACCAACGATGACGTGGATGGCTATCTTGATGACTCCGACACCACTTTCACCCCTCTGCGCAGCGGCAAGGAGAATGTGTCTCCCAAGGGCAATGATGATGAGGAAGAGCAACTCATGGGCGAGGTGGCAGTCGATGAAAACGGCAATGTCGGCGACCTGTAACAACCACTAATTGACAACTATTATGAGACAAGGGAAACATATTTGCGAGACGCTGAAAGGCATTAGGCGAGAAATTGCTGAGGCCAACGAGATAGATTACAATCCCACCGAATGCACCCACGAGGGCGACTGCGCTGGCACTTGCCCCAAGTGCGAGAGCGAGACACGGTGGCTGGAAAAGCAACTGAGAGCGCGTCAAGCACTAGGCAAGGCAGTAACGATCGCCGGGTTGAGTGTGGCATTAACAGCCATGAGTTCGTGCGATTTAATATCATCTTACAAGAAATACAAAGATGACCACACTGTGGGTGAAGTCCCAATGACCGACAGCAGCTACTGCTCAAAGCCCGACAGTAGCACAATACTGAGTGACAGCAACGACTCGACAACCACTAACAATCGCTTTACCCCAATGAGCAAGATTGACTCCCTAGCCAAGGATGGTAATGGCGACAACGAGGAAGAACAACTCATGGGCGATGTGGCAGTTGATGAGAACGGCAACATCGGTGATCTATAATAAATAACTGATAACTAACAATTATTATGAGACAAGGAAAACATATATGCGAAACGCTGAAAGGCATCAGGCGAGAGATTGCTGAAGCCAACGAGATAGATTACAATCCCACCGAATGCACCCACGAGGGCGACTGCGCTGGCACTTGCCCAAAGTGCGAGAGCGAGACACGGTGGCTTGAGCGCCAGCTGCGAAACCGACAAGCCCTGGGCAAGGCAGTCACCATTGCCGGACTTAGCGTGGCACTTGGCGCTATGTCGTCGTGTTCGCCCAAGATTTTTCAGCCCGACGGTATGGTTATGCCACCACCCGAGAACGGTACTAAGGTTAATGCTCCAGCTGCCGCTACCAAAGGGGGCAACACTCCGTCCTCGGCTCGCATCACTCCTGCGAGCAAGACCGATGAACCTGTGCAACTCATGGGTGACGTGGTGTCAGTTCCTGACTCAACCAACATCAAGCAACCCAAAAAGACCACTAAATAATAATCTGAATAGTCTATAATAAAATGTATACCACTTGGTATACATTATAAAAAGTTATGGAAAACAGGGAGATTTCGGCGCCATTTATTGGCATTGTGAGGCATCGGCTTGCCACCGACGGCAAGGGGGTGACGACGCTCGTGGCATTCCATGGGTGTCCGCTGCGTTGCAAGTACTGTCTCAACAGTCAGTGCCTTGATCCCGAGATGGTGTGGCGCACCATCACCACCAGCGAGTTGCTCGACGAGCTGCTGCTCGACAACCTCTACTTCCTCGCCACAGGCGGCGGGGTGACTTTTGGTGGCGGCGAACCATTGCTGCGCAGCGAGTTTATCGATGCGTTCTGCCGCATCAAGCCCGCAGAGTGGAAAATCAACTTTGAGACGTCGCTAAACGTTGACCGTAGCCATCTGGAGCGTGTGCTGCCCCATGCCAACGAATTTTTCATCGATATCAAGGATACTAATCCAGCCATCTATAAGGAATACACCACCCGCGACAACGCCCAGGTGCTCGACAACCTGCGTTGGCTGCTCGGTCATGAAGGTATGGCCGAGAGGATAATAGTACGCTTGCCTCACATTCCTAACCACAACACTCAAGAGGATGTGGATCGCAGTCGCGCCATGCTCGAGGAGATGGGCGTTAAGTACTTTGATGAGTTTGATTATATGGTAAAGGAGGAAGTAATAACAAGCAGGAAGTAAGAAGTAGGAAGTAAGAAGTAATGATGCACTCTCAATTTATTATGCTTCGGTGAGGGTGAGGAGGCTTTGACCGTTGTGGTAGTGGAAGGTGACGATGCCCATTTCACACAGTTTCACTACTGTGCGCTGTGCTGTGAAAAACGAGATGTGTGCAAGGCGTTCGTAGCCACTCAGTGTTATTCCACCGTGGTCTTGCAAGTAGTCGAGCAATAGTTGTTCCTTTTCGGTAAGATTAATCACCACATCTTCGGGTGAGGGAGAACTCTTGCGTTTCATCACCTTGGCATGGGTCGAAGTGGCGAGTACATTCTCGTCGGCTACGCGGTAGTAGGTACGCCAATGGCCGTTGTCGTCGGGGGCCTTGACGGGCTTTAACGCAGCCTCGTCGATGTCGACTTTGAGCACATTCTTGCCGCCTACGCGGAAAACCTCAAACTTCACCTGTTGCTCTGGCTGGCAGTACATCTGCGCCGCCTGCTCAATCATGTAGATTTCCTCGTCGCTGCTCACACCCACGATGTGGCCGTTGTCCTTAACGCCCACCAGCAGATGACCTCCACTGTGGTTGGCAAAAGCACTGATTGAGCGTGCAATCTTGCGTGCGTCAGTGATTTGGTACTTGAAATCCTGATGTTCATGCTCACCCTGCTCGATGAGCCCCTCGATATAACCTTTCCTCTTGGTTTCCATTACAAGTGCAAAGATAATGATTTTTCAACATAAATCATTATGAATTGACAACTAATTTGCACTAATGATTCTTTAAAAAACATGTGGCCTCATTGGGTTTCCCCATTGAGACCACATTGAATAATCCGTCAGAAATTTATTATGGATATTCCTATCGATATCTTAAACCAAGAACCTTTATCCACTTCAATATCAAGAACGTAAATTTAGAAAACCTCCAAATATTACTTCAAATCAAAACCATTAATACTTAATTTGAATGCTGTGGATAAAGCCAATAAAATTTCTTTCATTATATGGTGCACATATGCATTGCATATATGCTAGAAATCGAGGCGGTGTCTAGTCGCCGATATAAATCCCATAATAAATTTCTGTAAAGAATAAGTTAGTCTTTAAAAATCGACAAGTCTTATTCACCGGACTGCTTCCCATAAGAAGTTACGAACTGATAGATGTCCATAAGATCGTTAGGGATGATAATCTTTAAAGAACGAAGTCGGTTGAGCTCATCAACCTTCCATTGTGAGAACTCCTTCTTATACTTAAGTTCTTCGGCACGAATCTTGCCCTGGATGTCTTGCTTGTCCAAGTTGAACTGGTGAAGCTTTGCATCTTGATCGTCATTGTATTTGTTCACAGCCTTTTCTACCGAGAATAAAATCTCGTTTAACTGCTTTTGATACTCACGCTGCTTGTCTTGCAGTTCAAAGAACTTAGCCTGAATCTTTTCAATGGAAACAGAAGATGAGATGCTGTAAAGCATATTGGCCGACGGAGTTTCCTTGACATAGGAAGTGCCTTTACTCTTTTCGATTATCTCCTTGGCGACAGCATAAGCGCCATTGGGATGGACAAACTTTCCAAGAGAAGACGACATGCTCTGGAGATAGAAATAACGATTCATCTCCTTAACCGAGAAGTTGTTCTCGATATACTCCTCTTGAGTTATGTGCTCATAATCTTCGGCCTTGTATTCAGGAATTTCGTAACCAAAGTTGAGGTCATCAATGTTCTTCATGTCCTTCATCCACGACTCGAAGCTCATCGACTCAATCTCTTCCATTTGGAACTCCCTTGCCTTGATGGCCTCACGGAACCAAGCAATCAACGAATTAAGCTTTGCCTTGTTTTCAAGCAGCTGGTTAAGGTCGTTGAATTCCTGCTCCGAGATACCTTGGTTGACAAGAAAAATCTTGCCATCCTCGGCATGGAAGTCGCGCACTGTAGTTGTTTCAAAAGAGATTTTCTCAAAGATTACATAACTCTTGATGATCTCCTTTGCAATGTTGCTAAGGTAGTTAGCCGAAGTGCTTGTTACACCCTTTACATCAAAAAACTTTTTGTAGTCATGGAAATTCTTCATAATACCTACATTTAATAAATAATTAAAAACTCTAAAAAGACAAGTCATTGATGTGCGGCGGTGCCATCATCGGCTCTACTGCTAGTGCAGTACCCGGGAGATACCGACTTTCTCCTCCTAATGACTTGTCGCTGCAAAGGTAATGGGGGCAGTGCGCAGTCTTTTTGCGTAGTGAAGAAAAAAATGAAAAAAAGTGCGATTTTTTTGTGTTTTTTGCGTTCTGCGCAAATAGGTTGCGTAGTTTTTTGTAACTTTGTGCCAACAACTTAACACAGTCGTAATCATGCCAGCAAATAAGAATGCGTTGATTCGCTACAAAACAATAGACAACTGCTTGCGGAACCATTACCGCAAGTGGACGCTCGACGACCTGGTGGACGCCTGCAGCGATGCCCTCTATGAGATGGAGGGGATAACTAAAGGTGTGTCGGTGCGTACTGTGCAGGCCGACATCCAGATTATGCGCAGCGACAAATTGGGTTACAATGCTCCCATTGAGGTGTATGACCACAATTATTACCGCTATGCCGACCGCGATTACTCCATCTTCAATATGCCACTCTCGGCAACCGACTACGAGGCGTTGCAGGAGGCCGTCGACATGTTGCGACAGCTCGAGGAGTTTGACCAGTTTAGCGAGATGGCCGATGTGGTGAGCCGCCTTCAGGACAAACTCGCTATCACGCGCAATGGCCGCAAACCCATTGTCCATTTCGACAATGTGCCCGACCTCAAGGGCCTGAAGCTACTCAATCCGCTTTATAACTATATTGCACACCGACAAACGTTGCGCATTGAGTACCAGTCGTTCAATGCACGGCGTTCGCAAGTGTTTATCTTATTCCCACACTTGCTAAAGGAATTCCGTAACCGCTGGTTCCTATTTGGCAGTCGCGCCAAAGACATGGTGCTTTACAATCTTGCCCTCGACCGAATAATCAGCATTGAGCCTGCTGCTGATGTTCCTTATCAAGATAATCCTAATTTCGAAACAGAGCATTTCTTTGACGACGTGATAGGGGTGAGCAAGAATATCAACAACAAACCACGGCTTGTTAAGTTCTGGACTAATAGCGAACAGAGCAAATATGTGATGACAAAACCGTTGCACCCCTCGCAGCAGTTGCTTGAGCGCAACACCGAAGACGGTAGCTGCATCTTTCAGATTGAGGTGGTACTCAACTTCGAACTTTATTCTGTGCTGATGAGCTACGGACCAGGACTGAAGGTGTTGTCGCCGCCCAACGTGGTGGCCTATATGCGCGACCACCTGCGCCAAGCCGCTGAAGCCTACGAGAATAGTTAAAAGATGAGAGAGGAGAGATGATGGATGAGAGATGAGAGATGAGAGAGGAGAGAGTGAAGAGTTTTTTTGGAATCAGTGGACTCACCTGACTCACCTGACTCACCTGACTCACCTGACTCACCTGACTCACCTGACTCACTTGACTCACCTTGTCGCGCTGCGCGTGCTAAGGGCAGTATGTAAATGATTGTTTTGGCATTATGCCATTGCAAAAATAGTGACTGGCGCATCTTAACAGCAACATTAAAAAACGCTATAAAAAACCGCCGCAAGGTGAATGTTACGACGGTTTGTTTGTTGAGTAGCAAAGTGTTATGAGGCTAATTGCGATTTCTTGATGTAGAGGTACTTGGGGTAGCGACCCAGGACGAAGAGGGTGACAGGGCACAGCCAGATGTCGCGCTCGAAGCCTGGCAACTCGGTGACGGTGTAGAACGAGCCGCCAGTGAGCGAGTGCTCGCCCTGCACTAGGCAAGCGTAGCCGGGATGTTCCTCGCGCTTGCTGCTGGGGATGACGTCGACATTGGCGGTCACATCATCTTCGCTCAGGAAAGCGCAGAGTTTGTCGGCTCCAGCCACCATGAGCAGGTTGTGGTGGTCGAAGGGCCAGTTTGGGAAGTCAACGTACCAAAGTCCGTCGGCCTCATGGTTGAACTTGAGATGATACTCTCTCTTGCGTCCAAACACGCTCTTGGCCATGGCTTGCGCGCCACCCATTAGATTATTTATTGTGTAAGACATGAAAAGTAAAAAGTATTAAGTAGTAAGTAAGAAGTAAGAAGTAAAAAGTAATAAGTAACAAATAAAAAGTAGTAAGTGAATTAGGTTGGAGATTTTACATGGTGAGGCCGAGGATTTTCCAGAACTCGGCTGGCAGTGCAACGTTCTCAAGGTAGATGCAGCTCTTGAAGAGGGGTGCCACCTCATGGACGTTGTGTCCGGCGATGCCGCATCCCACGCGGGTGACGAGGAAGCGGAGCTCGGGATGTTGCTCGGCAAACTGGGTGAAGCGGTGTATCGCTTCGGCCATGTCCTCAATGGGGCATGATGATGGGAGAGCATAGCTCTGTCCTTGCAGACCTTCGCCTTGACCCCATACGGCACCAAAACGCTCCATGGCCATCTTGGCAGCTCCACCGCTGTGGAAACCTTGTGGATTGCTGCCGAAGACGAAGATTTCGCCCTCATGCAAATCGTAGATTGCTTCAGGAGTGATGCGGTTGCTATAATATCCTTTCGACATCTCGCGCTTGCGCTCAATCCATTCCTCTTTGTTTTGTCTGCGTCCGCGGCGGTATTCTTTATCCATCATCCTGAAGTAGTTGCGCTTTGCCGAGCTCTCACGTGCCCAAGAGCTGCTTGTGCCTTGCACATCGTGGCTGAACTCTAGCACATTGTTGATTGATAGGTTGAAACTCACTTGCTTCACGTCGTGATCGCTGCCCATGTAGGAGAACGACCAACCCTCTTCGGTGAGCTGCTCGATTAGAGCCTTGAGGGCAGCACCAGTCCACTCGCGCGAGGCGTTCTCGTAGCCGTCGGTGAGCACAGTCACCACAGCACTGGCGTCATCATCGTCCTTGATGAGCTTGTGCAGGGTGGTTATCGACTGGCCCATAGCGTCGTAGAGTGGTGTGCAACCTCCAGGGTGATAGTCCTTGAAGTCTTCAACCTGAGCGATGGGCTTGCAATCGATGATTGTGCGTATTGAGGCTCTGGCTCCAGAGTCGAAGGTCACGAGCGTGAGGAAGTGATCCTGTGTGTCGGCAAACTCGCGCTGCGCCCCGCGTATGCTGTTGATTGTTTCATTAACACCAGTAATGGTGGCATGTTCCAGTCCGTGCATTGAGCCACTCTCGTCAACGATGATGAGGTTGTAGATGCGTGCTTTCTTGATGTTGTCTTTTTCTTCGTTCATTTCTTCAAATTTTTAGGGTTAATACTCTCGAAATAATCAGTTGTGATCATGTTAAAAATCTCCGTAAAATTAATGTTGTGTAAAAATTACACCGCAAAGGTAATGTGTAAATTTTACACCACCAAATATTTTGTGTGTAAAAGTCACACATTTAACCTTATTTAACAAATATGGTGGATAGAGGGTGCTGTGGATAACTAAGAATGGTTAGGAATGGCTAGGAATGGATGGGAAAGAGGTAGTGTTATTTTGCAAACGTTTTCACAGATTTTTCCCATTTATTAATACTGATATTAATTATATTAGTAGTTTTATTATTAATTTTACTCACTGGAAAAAATAATCATAAAAATATACACTATGAAACTGATTTTTAATCTTGACTATCAAACAATCTTTGGTGAGGAAGTAGTGCTGCACATCAACGACAGCAAACTCGATTTCCTCGATGCCACCCACAAGATGACCACAACCGACGGTCATCGCTGGACTTGCGAGGTGTCTTATCCTGGAGTTAGTGGCCGTCACATCGACTACTACTACAGCGTGAATCGCGGTGATGATGAAGTGCGTCATGAGTGGCAGACGGTGCCTCACCGCTTAGTGTTCTCGTGTGCCAAGGCCAAGAAGTACACCATCTATGACCACTGGCTTGACCTGCCCGAGGACAGCTATCTGTATAGTAGTGCCTTCACCGATTGTCTTGCCGAGCGCCCTGAGCGCAAGTTGGCAAGCACAGGCTTTGGTAGAACAGCAATCATCAACGTGCGTGCTCCACAGCTTGCTGGCAATCAGCGCCTGGTGCTGTGTGGCGAGGGCCCTGCTCTGGGTGACTGGAGCGCTAAGCGTGGCCTTGAGATGACCGAGGTGACCCACAACCAGTGGGCCATCAAGCTCAACACTTCGAAACTCGCTAGCAATCGCATCGTGTTTAAGTTTGTCGCTCTCGACGACAAAGATGGAGTGTGCTGGGAAGAGTGTGACAACCGCAGCATTGAGCTCCCTAGCCTGGCTACAGGCGAGGTGGTGAGCTATGAGCTGGCACAGGCCACCTTCCCCCTTCCCGCCTGGCGCATCGCCGGTACAGTAATTCCCATCTTCTCGCTTCGCAGTGAGCAGAGCTGCGGTGTGGGTGACTTTGGCGACCTCAAGAAGATGATTGACTGGATGGAGAAGACTGGCCAGCGTGCCCTTCAGGTGCTTCCCATCAACGACACCACTATCACCAAGACTTGGACCGATAGCTATCCCTACAACAGCATCTCGATTTATGCGTTGCACCCCATGTATGTCGACATCAAGCAACTTCCCGCCCTCAAGGATGTGGAGAAGATGAAGAACTATCTTGCCCTGGGTAAGGAGCTCAACAAGTTGCCACAAATCGACTATGAGCGCGTGAATAAACTTAAATTAGACTATCTGCGCGACGTGTGGGCTCAGGATGGCGAGAAGATTGTCAAGGGTAATGACTATAAGAAGTTCTATGCCGACAACAAGCGTTGGCTCGTGCCTTACGCTGCATTCTGCGTTTTGCGCGACAAGTTCGGCAGTGCCAACTTCAAGGAGTGGCCTAACCACCGTCAGTTCACCCCATCGCTCAAGAAGAGCGTTGAGGATACTGCCAGCACTATGGGCAAGGAAGCAGCATTCTGGATGTTTGTTCAGTTTGAGCTTAGCAAGCAGATGAAGGCCGCTCACGAGTATGCCCGCAGCAAGCACGTGATTTTGAAGGGTGACATTCCCATTGGCATCAGCCCCAATGGTTGCGATGCATGGGTAGAGCCCAACTACTTCAACATGAACGGTCAGGCAGGTGCTCCACCCGATGCATTCAGCGCCGACGGTCAGAACTGGGGCTTCCCCACCTACAACTGGGACGAGATGCTCGCCGACGGTTGCCAGTGGTGGGTTCGCCGCTTCCAGAACATGAGCGAATATTTCGATGCTTATCGCATTGACCACGTGCTTGGCTTCTTCCGCATTTGGGAGATTCCTATCAGCTCGGTTCAGGGTCTGCTGGGTCAGTTCTCACCAGCACTCGGTATGAGCCGCGAGGAAGTTGAGGGCTACGGCCTGCACTGGCAGGAGGAGTTCTTCACTCAGCCATTCATCGCCGATTGGATTATTGACCGCGTGTTTGGTCCTCACGCACAACGCGTGCGCGACAACTTCCTTACACATAGTCACGACGACATTTGGATTATGCGTCCTGAGTATGACACTCAGCGCAAGATTGAGGCGGCCTTTGCCGGCAAGACTACCGACGACGACAAGTGGGTGCGCGACGGCCTGTTCTCGCTTATCAACAACGTGCTCTTCGTGCGCGACCGCAAGGATCCTAACAAGTTCCATCCACGCATCACCGCTCAGCTCGCTCTCATCTATGAGGCATTGTGGGACAGCGACAAGGAAGCCTTCAACCGCTTGTACAACGACTATTATTATCGTCGCAACAACCGTTTCTGGTATCACGAGGCAATGAAGAAGTTGCCACGCTTGGTTCAGGCTACCCGCATGCTTGTGTGTGCCGAGGACCTCGGTATGGTGCCCGACTGCGTGCCCTGGGTAATGAACGATCTTAAGATTCTGAGCCTCGAGATTCAGTCGATGCCAAAGGACAACAAGCTCAAGTTTGGTCATCTGCAGAGCAATCCTTACCGCTCGGTGAGCACCATCAGCACCCACGACATGAGCACCTTGCGCCAGTGGTGGGATGAAGACTGGCAGCTCTCGCAAGAGTACTACAACGAGGTTATGTGGAAATCGGGACCAGCTCCTCATCCACTGCCCGGATGGCTTGCTCGCGACATTGTTGCTCAGCACCTTTACAGCCCATCGATGCTGTGCTTGATTAGCTTGCAAGACTGGCTGTCGATTGACGAAGAGCTTCGTCTGCCCGATGCCGATGCCGAGCGCATCAATGTGCCTGCCAACCCACGCCACTATTGGCGCTACCGCATGCACATGACAATCGAGGACTTGATGAACAACTCGGAGTTCAATGCCAAGATCAAGCAACTCATTGCTCAAAGCTATCGTTAATTTTAAAGAAGTTCTAGAATTTCTAGAGTATCTAGATTTTCTAGAACTTCTAGTTTAAAATATTATCCTAATACCAACCACTTTTTATGAAAATCAAAATATTAACAACAATAGTTGCTCTTTTTGCCATGCTCACGGCAGGTGCTCAGCAGGTGACTTCGCCCAATGGTAATGTGCAGGTAAACTTCTCGATTGACCAAGGTCGTCCCACCTATGAGATGCTCTACAAGGGTAAGGTGGTGATAAAGCCTAGTCACATGGGATTTGAACTGGCACGCGACAAGCACGCTAGCAAAGCTATGGATGAGACCGACCTGCTCGACGGTTTTACTGTGACCGGTAGCAACGTTACTTCGCACGACGACACCTGGGCTCCCGTGTGGGGACAGTACAAGGCCATACGCAACAACTACAACGAACTCGAAGTAGACCTTTATCAACAGAGCGCTAACCGCAAGATGATAGTCCGTTTCCGTGTCTATGATGACGGCATGGGCTTCCGTTATGAGTTCCCATTGCAGAAAGACCTCAACTACTTCATCATCAAGGAGGAGAAGACCGAGTTTGCAATGACAGGCAACCACCATGCTTGGTGGATAGCTGGCGACTACGATACTCAGGAATATCCTGTTCAGGTGACTAGGTTGAGCGACATTCGCGGTCGTATCACAGCCTGCGCACGCTGGGACAAACCCGATGGCGTTGGAATTCGTCGCACCGATTACACCGAAGACCGCATGCGCGATGCTGTGGTGTGGGACAATGCTTCACAAACTGTGTTCTCGCCAACTGGTGTGCATACATCGCTCCAGCTCAAGACCGATGATGGCATCTACATCAATCTGCACGAGGCAGCATTGGTGAACTATGCAGCGATGCACCTCAATCTTGATGACCGAAACATGGTGTTCACCTCGTGGCTGACTCCTGACGCCACTGGTTACAAGGGCTGCATGCAGGCTCCTTGCCAAACCCCTTGGCGCACCGTGCTCGTGAGTGATGATGCTCGTCAGATGCTCGCTTCAAGCCTTATTCTCAACCTCAACGAGCCCTGCAAGATTGAGGACACCAGTTGGATTCACCCCACCAAGTACTGCGGTGTGTGGTGGGAGATGATTGTGGGCCATGGTGCATGGAACTATACCGACGAGTTCCCAAGCGTGAAACTCGGTCAGACCGATTACTCCAAAGCTAAGCCCAATGGTCGCCACCGTGCCAACACCGAGGAGGTGAAGCGTTACATCGACTTCGCCGCCAATAACGGACTCGACCAAGTGCTTGTTGAGGGTTGGAACATCGGTTGGGAAGATTGGGCTTGCATGTGGAAAGCTGATGTCTTCGACTTCGTGACTCCTTATCCCGATTTTGATATTAAGTATTTGAATGATTATGCCCACAGCAAGGGTGTGAAGCTGATGATGCACCACGAGACCAGCTCGAGTGTGATAAACTATGAGCGTCACATGGAGAAGGCCTATCAGTTAATGAACGACTACGGCTATGATGCTGTGAAGAGTGGTTATGTGGGCGATATCATCCCACGTGGCGACTACCACTATAGCCAGTCGATGAACAACCACTACCTTTATGCAGTGCAGGAAGCTGCAAAGCACCACATCATGGTTAACGCTCACGAGGCAGTTCGCCCCACTGGTTTGTGTCGCACTTGGCCCAACTTGGTTGGCAACGAGAGCGCTCGTGGCACTGAATATGAGGCGTTCTATGGAAGCAACCCCAACCACACCGTGATTCTGCCATTTACCCGTTTCCAGGGTGGTCCCATGGACTACACTCCTGGCGTGCTTGAGACCCGCCTTGCGAACTGGAGCGAGAACCAGCACATAGTTCACACCACTGTTGTTGGACAGCTGGCACTATATGTGGTTATGTGCAGTCCATTGCAGATGGCTGCCGACCTGCCACAGAACTACGAGAAGTTTATGGACGCCTATCAGTTTATCCGCGACGTGGCTCTTGACTGGGACGACAGCCGCTATATCGACGCTGAGCCAGGCGAGTACATCACCGTGGCACGCAAGGCCAAGGGCACCGACAACTGGTTCGTTGGTGGCAAGTGCGATGAGAAAGGCCACAAGGTTGATGTCAAACTCGACTTCCTCGACAAGGGACGCAAGTATGAGGCCATCATCTATGCCGATGGCAAGGACGCTAACTATGAGACCAATCCCGCTGCCTACACTATCACTAAGAAGACCGTTAAGCAGGGCGACGTGCTCAAGATGACTGAGGCCCCCGGTGGCGGTTTCGCAATCTCTCTGAAAGCTTTATAAAGAAAGAAGATAAAAGATTTTTGATATGAAAAAGATACTATTAACAGTAATCATCGCATTGACTATGGCAACAGCAGGTGCTCGCGACTATAATTTCAACGAGATGACCTACACCCCCAAGGCCACTACGTTCTTCCTGAACACCAACGATGACGCGCAGGCAGTAACCGTGCGCATCTACGATGCTGGCAAGGACGGCAACATGCTCAAGAAGATTGACCTCAAGCGCGTTAAGGGGAGTAAGGATGAGTGGACTGGCAAAGTGAAGGGTGACCTCAAAGGCAAGTTCTATACTTTTGACGTGAAATATAACGGCAATTATATGGGCGAGAACCCAGGCGTCTTTGCCAAGGCAGTGGGTGTGAACGGCCGCCGTGGTGCCATTATCGACTTGGCCGAGACTAACCCCGCAGAGTGGGGGCAAGACGTTCGACCCGCAATAAATCTCAAAGACCATGTCATCTATGAGATGCATCATCGCGATTTCTCGATTGCCCGCAACATCAATCTCGACCCAAAGATTACCGTTAAACGCGTGAGCACCGAATATCCTGGCAAATTCTTGGCTCTCACCGAGCCCTGGGCTATCGGTCATCTCACCGACCTGGGTGTGAACGCTGTGCATGTGTTGCCTTCCTACGACTACGCGTCAATCGATGAGACTAAGCTTGACCAAAATCGTTACAATTGGGGTTATGATCCATTGAACTATAACGTTCCTGAGGGTGGTTACTCGACCAATCCTTATGACCCCACTGCCCGCAACCGCGAGTTCAAGCAGATGGTGCAGGCTCTTCACAAGGCTGGCATCCGCGTTATTCTCGACGTGGTTTACAACCACACCTATAGCATTGACGATGGGAACTTCCAGAAAACTTGCCCAGGCACTTTCTACCGCAAGAATGCCGATGGTTCATGGAGTAATGGAAGTGGTTGTGGTAACGAGACTGCCAGTGACCAGGAAATCATGCGTCAATATATGCTTGCGAGTGTGAAATACTGGATTGACGAGTATCACATCGATGGTTTCCGCTTCGACCTCATGGGTGTGCACGATATTGAGACTATGAACAAGATTGCCGACATGGTGCACAGCATCGACCCAACTATGCTCGTCTATGGCGAGGGATGGAGTGCAGGCTCGTGTGCCTATCCTGGCGACAAACTTGCCATGAAGGCCAACGTGAAGCAGATGCCCGGTGTTGCTGCCTTCAGTGATGATATTCGTGATGCGCTGCGTGGCCCATGGGACGGCGACGACAAGGCTGCGTTCCTTGGCGGTCTACCAGGATTTGAAGAGAGCCTGAAATTTGGTATTGTGGGAGCAATACAGCATCCACAGGTCAACTACTCAAAGGTGAACTACAGCAAGGAGCCATTTGCACTTGAGCCAACTCAGATGATTTCTTATGTGAGCTGCCACGATGATATGTGCCTCGTTGACCGCCTGCGTGCCAGTGTGCCAGATGTCAAAGGCAATGACAAGGAGCTCGTTAAGCTCGACCTGCTTGCACAAACTGCAGTGTTCACTTCACAAGGCATTCCTTTCATGCTCAGTGGTGAGGAATTGCTGCGAGACAAGAAGGGTGTGCACAACAGCTATGAGAGCCCCGACAGCATCAATCGCCTTGACTGGAATGGTCGCATCAAGCACCCCGAGGTGTTTAACTACTACAAGGGCCTCATCTCTTTGCGCAAGCATCACGAGGGATTCCGCTTGGGCAGTGCCGACCTAGTGCGCAAGCACTTGGAGTTCTTGCCAGGTGGCGATTGCTTGGTGGTTTATCGTCTCAAGGACTTGAAGCAGGTGGGCGATACTTGGAACAATATCATCGTTATTCTTAACAGCAACAACGAGAAGCGCACAGTGAAAATGCCCAAGTCGACCTACACTATCGTGGGCGACGGCGATATAATCAATGAGGCTGGACTCTACACTATCACGACCGACGAAATCATTGTTCCATCTCGCTCAGCAATAATTATGCACGACTAAGTAGTTCACAGTTTATAGTTAATAGTTCATAGTTTTGATATATGAAAAAAATATTGTTAATAGCTTTAGCCACATTGTGGGTGGCAGGTGCTTGGGCAGCTCCCAAGATGCCGGCTTTTAGGGTTAACCGCATTGAGCCCACCAACTGGTTTGTGGGCATGAAGAACCCTTCGGTGCAGCTCATGTTGTATGGCGAAAATATCCGTAATGCTGAGGTGAAGACCGACTATGCCGGAGTGAAAATTGATTCGGTAGTGCGTCTCGACAGTCCTAACTACCTGCTCGTTTACCTCAACACTGCAGGGGCTCAGCCTGGCACAATGAAACTTGATTTCACGATTGGTAAGTTGACAATGCAGGTGAAATATGACCTCAAGGCTCGTGAGATGAGCGGTGACCGTCGCATGGGATTTACCAATGCCGACGTGCTTTACATGCTCATGCCCGACCGCTTTGCCAACGGCAATCCTGCCAATGATCGCGTCAAGGGAATGCGCAGCCAGGTGTGTGACCGCAACAAGCCCAGCTACCGCCATGGCGGTGACCTGGAGGGAATTCGTCAGCACCTTGACTATCTCAACGACCTTGGCGTGACTGCATTGTGGTTCACTCCAGTGCTTGAGAATGACTCGCCTGAGAGTCCGTGGAACGATACTTATCATGGATACGCAACCACCAACTACTATCGCGTTGACCCACGCTTCGGCACCAACGACGATTATCGCCGTCTTGTTGATGAAGCTCATAGCAAGGGTCTGAAGGTGGTAATGGACATGATTTTCAACCATTGCGGCTTTGAGCATCCCTGGGTGGCAGATATGCCCAGCAACGACTGGTTCAACACTCACGAGTGGCTCAAGGAGTCGAAAGGGACGAGCGATTCGCGCGGTACAAGTTTCATGCAGACGAGCTACAAGCTGGCTCCAGTCTTGGACCCATATGCTAGCGAATTTGACAAGAAGCAGACTGTTGAGGGCTGGTTTGTATCTACTATGCCCGACCTCAACCAAAACAATCCTCATGTGATGAACTATCTCATCCAGAACAGCATTTGGTGGATTGAGACAGTGGGCATTGACGGCATTCGCATGGATACCTATCCTTATGCTTTTGCTGGCCCTATGGCACGCTGGATGAAGACAATCGACGAGGAGTATCCCAACTTCAACGTAGTGGGGGAGACTTGGTTTGAAGAGCCTCCTTACACCGCCGCTTGGCAACGCGACAGCAAGATTGCCAAGGAGAACAGCTACCTCAAGACCGTGATGGACTTCTCGTTCTATGCCTGCATGGATTCGGCACGCATTGAGCAGACCGACAATCAGTGGCGAGGCTTCAATCGTGTTTACAACAGTCTGGTATTTGACTATCTCTATCCAAATCCAAGCAGCGTGATGGCGTTTATCGAGAACCATGACACCGACCGTTACCTCAAGGACGGCAAGGATGACCTCACTCTCAAGCAGGCGCTCGCTTTGCTGCTAACCATCAATCGCATACCACAGCTTTATTACGGCTCCGAGGTGTTGCTCAATGGTACTAAGCACGTGACCGACGGCAATGTGCGCAAGGACTTCCCCGGTGGTTTCCCAGGTGACACGCACAACGCTTTCACCGAGCAAGGACGCAGTAAGGAGGAAAATGATATGTATAACTGGCTACGTGCTCTGCTGCACTGGCGCAAGGGCGCAGGCAACGATGTAATTACCAAAGGTAAGCAGACTCAATTCCTTCCTCACAATGGCATCTACGTGGTGGCTCGCCAATATGAGGGCAAGGCCGTGATGACCATCGTTAACGGCACCAACGAAAATGCCACAATGCCCGTCAAGCGCTATGCCGAAATCATCGGCAACGCCTTGACAGCCCGCGACATCCCCACCAGCAATGACGTCAGCCTCGTGACCGACATCACCCTCACCCCACGACAGACACTAATCCTTGAATTCTAAATACTAAAACTTGAAATAACACAAATTGGGCGGCCTTCAAAATGAAGGTCGCCCATTTTTTACATACCGTAAATGTGCAAATCACATTTTGCTTAATGATGTTTCCCAGTCCTGATGGAGCTTGTGCCATTTAGAGCTGTGGTAGCCTAAGGCGCCTATTTGTCGAGGATGAGCCAGTGGGAGCACTTTATATCCTTTGCCGTCGATGGTGATGGGTGTGCTTTTGCCATAGCCGTATAATTCCACATATTCCTGTAAATTTTTGTACTTCACATCTGCCACTTGATTAATAAACTGGCGAATAGGAATGTCTCCAAGTAGAATTAATGTCTCGGCATGTGACTCTTCAAGTTCTGAAACAATCTCTATACAACGCTTTTTGTCGCAAAAGACTGAAGGTCTAAGAGGAATATTCACATGATTCAAACCATATTTCTTGGCCTCGGGCTCATATTCATTATTAATCACCTTTATTTGATTAGGATTCAATCTTGTTTCGGGTAGTAGGTCACAGAGCCAAGCATCCTCACGCGTAAATCCTAATGGGGCAAGAATATGGTTATCTAAGACTTTTGCCGAGGGACCATTAAGATGACTCCCTGCAGGTTCGAGTGTTCCCATTTCTTTAGGGATGTGAATCTTGCTAATAATCTCGGTTGCTTCTTCAGGGTTCCCATTCCAGAAAATGCGTGGTTCGCTCGCCACGGCAATAGCCGCGCTCACAACCTTATTGCCTTTTCTCCACCTTGCATGAACAGCACTAGCATACACTCCAAGCACAAAGACCTTTTTGGGACTTCTGTCTACTTGCACTAATGGATGAACAACCTCTCCAAATGGGTAATAGTATTTCATGTGAATTTAGATTTATTGTTTTATCTAACTGTAAATTAAGTGATTGAGGGCATGTCTTTAAATCCTATTAATGGTTCATTGAGTTGGATTATCGTCATGTCTTCTCTAAATTCTTGCTTGTAACAGTTGTTGAACCGATCAACAAAATATACATTGTCAAAGTCTTGATCGCTTTCGGGGATAAATAGCATTAATATGTTATTAGCAAGAGGATGATTATTTTTAGTCCTTCCCACAGAATACCATCCAGTGATATCAGTATTGTGCCTTTTGCTCTTGTCGCTATATACAAAATAATTAACCCAATAACAAAAGGATATAAAATTAATATTTCGGTCAAAGATTAAAAGGTAATCATTGTTGTTTCTTTCTATTTCAGGGTGGTAATATTTATGCCCTTCGTCATTTTCCTCACCCATTTTATTAAACGATTCAATAGCATCAATTATCTCGTTTTCACTCATGTTTTGGACGAGGATGATACTATTGCTGTTCGGCGCATCGTCTTCTATTTGTTCTAATGTGTCTCCTTGCACTTTTAAAGGTAATTTATAAATGAAGAAAATAATAAGGGCAATAATTGCAACTACGATTGAGACAACCATTATTAGGCTTGGGGAGAAATCGGATTGGTAGATGCATAGTGCAACAATTGCAATTACTATTGCAACAAAAATTTTAAATCCTAGAGGATAAGAGCTGTCATTACTCATTCTGTAAAAGTGGTTTTTTATTGTGTGAACTCGAGAGTGAAACAAATAAGTGATATGCAAAGATACTGTTTTTTACTTAAATTAAGATTAAAACTAATTGAAAGTCTGTAATAATTTGCTCAATTCAAAATTTATTACGTAATTTGCGTTACGGAAATTCCGTAACGGATTTTATGTAATGAAAATATTGATATGAAAGCACTGAATAATCCATTTGTTACTTACGGTTATAAGGGCCCTGAATACTTTTGCGACCGAGAGCAAGAGACAAAGTCTATCATCACAGCTCTGCACAATGAGCGCAACATCACGCTCGTTGCCCCTCGTCGCATGGGCAAGACGGGGCTGATACATCATGTGTTTAACCAGATTGAGCAGACGCAACCTGATGTGCGATGTTTCTATGTAGATATCTTTCCCACTAAGAATCTGCAACAGATGGTTCAAGCGATGGCCCGAGCTATATTGGGAAAACTTGATAGCCCCTCGCAAACTGCCATGCGCAAAGTCACACAGTTTTTCGGACGTTTCCGTCACACTGTGACCTATGACGAAATAACAGGAGTTCCCACTGTCAGCCTCGACATTGCACCCAATGAAGAGCGTAACACGTTAAAACAGATTTTTGAATATATGCATCAGTCGGGAGCCCGTTGCTATGTAGCCATAGATGAATTTCAGCAGATATTGCAATACAGTGACACAGGTATTGAAGCGCTTATTCGTTCATATATCCAGTTCTTGCCTAATGTTTATTTTATTTTTGCCGGTAGTCAGCACCATGTGCTTGAGCAGATGTTTTCGTCGGTGAATCGTCCATTCTTCCAGAGCACTCAGATGATGCATCTGGGACCACTGGACGAGTCAAAGTATCGGAAATTTGCCAACGATTTCTTTAAAGTGCAAAACCGTGAGATTTCAACAAAATTGTTTCACCAATTATATGAAACGATGCATGGAGTAACATGGTATGTGCACGTAGTGCTCAACAGAGTTTATCAAGAAGCCGAGAAACCTATTACTCACAAGTTGATTGATCAAGTGATGAGAGAACTCGTTGAGGAACAGTCTCCTGTTTTCCAAAACTATTACAATGCCATGACGGTCAATCAGGCGGCAGTCGCTGTGGCTATCGCTCGTGAACAGAAGGTGGCAAAGCCTCTATCGCAGGATTTCATAGCACGCTACAGACTGCCGTCGCCAAGCAGTGTGCAAACGTCACTCGAGAAATTGGAAGCGAACCAAATAGTCTTGCGCAACTCCGACGGATACTTTATCTATGACCATTTCTTCGCGATGTGGCTCCGTGATTTGGTTTAGACAAACAGCTGCTTGAGGATGTCGGGTGAGCGCAGGGTGCCCAGGGTGGAGTTGTGCAGACGGTAGTAGGTTAGGATGTTGTCAAGCATTTCGTTGCGCTGGTCGCGGTTGAACTTGAAGTGGTGCATGTTGTCGAACGTCATGCGTGAGAGCAGCGGCAAGACTTGTGCCTGTGCTGGTGGCAGCGTCTTCATTCCTGGGTGGGGCGCTTGAGTGAAAACGCCCTCGTTCATGTTGAACCAGTAGCCCTCGTGATAGCTGTCGATGTCGGGTTGGATACCTATAAACTGGCCTAGGCGGTATAGGAAACAGATGTGGAAATTGGCGACGCTGCCTCGTTCCTGCTCTAGCCTGATGATGCAGCTCTTGATGTAGGAGTAGAGCACCATGTTCTGCTCTTGCTCGTGGATGGTGTGCGAGAGCAGCTCGCTCAGAAACATCGCTATGGCATTTTTCATGGGGTCGCTATAGATTGACTGCAGCATGGTGGTGCGCTGCACGTCGCTCAGAGTGCCAAGGTCGCGCGAAGGCTGCAATCGTGCCACAAATTCGATGAGCGACAGAGGCATGAACATGGCGTTGCGCATGCGAGCTGCATGGGTAGTTCCCTGTCGCACAAGGAACGAGAGCATCCCCATCTTGTCGGTGTAGATGCGCGCGATGTTGTGCTTGTCGTTATATTTGATAACGTTGATTACGATGCCGTTCAGCCTCTCTTGCATACTATTTGGTTTTATTTTGCGAAGATAAGCCAAAACGGACAAAAACTACCATAAAATTCAAAAAATCTTTGTCTTTTAGCGATTTGAGCGAAATAAATTTTGCTGTTTCAAAAATTTGACCTAATTTTGCAGTCGCTTTTGAGAAAAACGGTTTTGATGGCCCATTCGTCTATCGGTTAGGACGCAAGATTTTCATTCTTGAAAGAGCAGTTCGACTCTGCTATGGGCTACTAATAATCAAACAATTAAATTTTTTTATAAGAAATTATGGCAAACCATAAATCATCAATTAAGAGAATTCGTCAAACAAAGACAAGAAACGAGCGTAACCGTTATTACGCAAAGACTATGCGCAACGCTGTTCGCAACCTGCGCAAAATGGAGAACAAAGAGGAAGCCGCTGCTACTTACAAGAAAGTATCGGCTATGCTCGACAAGCTGGGTCGCAAGGGCACTATCAGCAAGAACAAAGCTGCTAACCTTAAGAGCAAGCTCGCTAAGCACGTTAACAAGCTCGAAGTAGCCTAACATGCTTCAACCTGAGAGTTTAGCCCTCTCAGACTAGCATAAATTTCTCATGGAGATTTTGGCTCACCGATGCCAGATCTTCACATGATGGCCCATTCGTCTATCGGTTAGGACGCAAGATTTTCATTCTTGAAAGAGCAGTTCGACTCTGCTATGGGCTACCGATGAGCGTTAAGTAAGTTTACTTAGCGCTCTTAACTGATATATAATGCCAAAATCACATCAAAGGTATACTTCCTTAGATGTGATTTTGATTGTTTTTCCCATTTTCTTGCCGATAAAACTCCGTATCTTCAGTTCAGTATTCTACATTTTCAATTCTTTTCAAAAACATAGCCGAAGCCTTGACGGCTGACGATGTTTTGGGCATAAGGGCCTAGCTTCTTTCGCAGTCGAGTTATATTGACATCCACTGTGCGCTCGGTTACAATTACACCATCCCAAATGCTGTTCATGAGTTGTTGGCGTGATAGAACTTGACCACTATTAGATAGGAGTTCGCATAGTAGGTTAAATTCGGTTCGAGTGAGGTTTGTTGTTGAGCCGTCGATGGTGACAGTTTTGCGGTCAAGATTCACTCGCAGGCCACGGAATGTGAGGAAGTGCTTTCCAAGTTGCGCTTCTATAACGTTCATCACATAGTCGCCGAGATCCTCGCATCTTGTTATGATGTCGTCATAGTAAGAACCAAGTGCGTAAGAATACTTATGTTCGTTGACGTCGTTTAAGCTTTCTGCCCTGAGTTTGTCTCTAAGTGCATTGATGTCATGCTCTATCTCTTGTGATATGTCAATGGTTAAATCCTCGCGTCGCCCACTGATGACGACCATCATCTGTGTCAATGCCTCGTTTACCAAGCGCAGCATCTCATGAAGATTGGTGTATTGTTGGGCGGTAAAGTCCTCACGCCCATTGTGCTTGTGCAGGATAGCGCGGGCCAGTGTGTAACAAGCATCACCTATCGACTCTAATTCGCTGATTTGGCGAAGCATGTTACGAATTTTACCCTTCGATTCGTCAGATAGGTGCTTGTTGCTTACTTCTTTCAGGTAAGAAGCGATTTCAAATTCCATGTTGTCGGCAATGTCTTCATACTTGGCAATGCGTTCGTACTGACGCTCAAATTCTTTCTTGTCTTTCTCGTCGAGTAGGACGCACACCATGCCAAACATGCGCTGCAGGCGTTCAGCAAAGAGCACAATCTCTTTCTGAGCCTGAAGTATTGAAATCTCTGGGGTTGCCATCAGCCCGTTGTCAATATACTGAAGACGTTTAACTGTTTTGACCTTTGGCTTATCCTTGATGACCCACTTCACAACTTGCTCCATCTGTGGAATGAAACTGATGAGAATTGCGGTATTCAACACATTGAAACATGTGTGGAACAGGGCTAACACAACGGGGAGACTTTCATTTTGACCCGGAAGAGAAGGGTTATAGCCTGCCATCTTGCATACCATATCAACAAATGGGTAAAACACGCATAGCACCCAAATCACACCAAACACATTGAAAAGCAGATGGGCAAATGCTGCCTGTCGTGCCCGTATGCCTGCCTTAAGTGCTGCGAGATTGGCAGTGGCTGTGGTGCCAATGTTTTCACCCATCACCAGCGCAATTCCCATGTAAATGGGAACCACTTCGGTGGAGCAGAGCAGGATGGTAATGGCCATAACTGCTGCCGACGACTGCACAATGCAGGTGATAATGGTGCCAATTCCAAGAAAAGCGAGGATAGTGAGATAGCTGTTGGTGTCGAAAGAGGCAAAGAATGCCACAACTTCGGCATTATGCTCAAGATCTAAGTCCTTGCCCACATTGCTTAACATCACCAAAGACCAAAATAGAAATGCAATTCCAAAAAGAAAGTCTCCCACATATCGGTGGCGTTTCTTATAAATGAGAACCATACCGATGAGAAATGCAGGAAAGACCACACTAGTTAAGTCTACATTGTAGCCCAATGACATAATCCATGCTGTGAGGGTGGTGCCAATGTTGGCGCCCATTATAACCGATATTGCCTGTGCCAACGTTAATAGCCCAGCCGACACAAACGATACCGTCATCACCGTTGTGGCCGATGACGACTGCACTGCACATGTAACAAATGTTCCTGTCAGCATCCCACTGAAACGATTGGATGTCATGCGTCCAAGAATGTGACGCAAACTGGAACCTGCCATCTTTTGAAGCGCCTCGCTCATTGTTTTCATTCCATAAATGAGCAACGCTAATGATCCGAGAAGCCGGAATATAATGCCAATAGTCATTTTTCCTGTTGTTTGAGATTTTGCAAACAAAGGTACAGGAATAAACTATATATACTTATTAATGGCCTGTTACGTTTCAGTTACATTTTATTTTTTCTGCTAAAAATAATTGTAAATCTTCTAGTTATCTACACCTTAATGAAGCACTCTTTTTCTCGTAAAATTCTCTCAATCTCAAGTTGGAATGTTCATTGGTCGACGATGCCTTTTGAAGTTTTAAGTATAACCACATTGACGCGGTTGCGTTTAAGCTGTGTGGCGGCTGCGTTTGCGGAATTCCGAGGGCGTCATGCCGGTGTTGCGCTTGAAGTAGCGGTTGAAGTGCTGGCTGCTTTGGAAGCCGAGTCGGTAGGCCACCTCGGTGATTGTGACATCGGTTGAGTGCAGCTCTTCTTTAGCAATGCCGATAATCTTCTGTTGGATGAATTCAAGTGGCGTTTTGCCGGTTTCTTTTTTCACTAGGTCGCCAAAGTAGTTGGATGACAGGCAACATTTGTCGGCAAAGTACTTGACCGATGGCAAGCCGTTCATGAACGAAGTCTCGCTATTTTGAAAGTAGTCGTTTAGAGCTTGCTCAAATGTCGCCATCACGCTGCTGTTTTCTAGCTCACGAGTGATGAACTGACGGTCGTAGAAGCGCATGCAGTAATCGAGCAGCAACTCGATGTTGCGGCATATTAGCTTGCGGCTGAACTTGTCGAGCGGATGGTTGATTTCCTCCTTGATTTTGTCGATACAGTCTAGATAGATGGCACGCTCGCGCTCCGACATGTGCAACGCCTCGTTTGACGAGTACTGGAAGAAACGGTAATCGCCAATACTCTTTGCGAGTGAAGTGCCACGAATCAAGTCGGGGTGAAAAAGCAGTGCCACTACATCGTGATCCAAGCCAGGGATGGGTGTGGAAGTCACCGTCTGCATGGGTGCGAAACTTGTGACAGTGCCGTCGCTGTAGTCATATTCTTTGTGACCGTAGGATAGCAGGCAGCTGCGCGTATTCTTCAAGTAAAGGGCATACACGCCGTAGTGCCATGTCACCTCGTTGTCGATAAGCTCGCGATTGGGCACGTCCTTGAGGTTGCACACCGTCACTAGTGGGTGCACGGTCTCAATTCCCAAAGCATGGTTATACTGGTCAATATTGTCGAGTTTGAACATCATCTCACTTAATTAAACGTAAAGCAAGGGCATTTATTTCCCTATGGTGAACTATACACTCTTACCCAATTCGTAAGCCTCTTGCAACTTGTTGTTTTTGTTGATGTCGCGTGGAGCGCCCACACCACCGCAGAACAAGTGTGCTTTAAGCGCCGATTTCTCATAGCAGTCAATCCAGCCTTGTAGGCCACTCTCGGCACGCTCAGGAACGTGGGTTTCGTCCTCGGCAGCTGTTGTCAGCAGATAGATGTCGCGGAAATGGTAATCTTTGGGATACATGGCGTTCATGCGGTCGATGAGGGTCTTCATCTGTCCGCTCATCTCGTAGTAATAAATGGGTGTTGCCCAGCACACAACATCGGCATTGAGTACTCTGTCCATAATGGCAGGAACATCGTCTTTAAACACGCATGCGCCAGTATTCTGGCACGATAGGCAACCGATGCAGAATTTTATTTCTTTTCCTCGCAACGAGATGAGTTCAACGTCATGTCCGGCAGCTTTAGCACCTTTGGCAAACTGCTCGGCCATCATGTGGCTGTTTGAGCCAGGTCGCAGGCTAGTAGAGATAACAACAACTTTCTTCATTTTATTTCAGATTAGTTTTAAAGAATTGTTCCAACTTATCATAAGGGATGCGATTGTTCACGTCATCATAGAGGTCGGTGTGGACGGCTCCGGGAAGAATCATCAATTCCTTGTTGCCCACAGTTTTGCTCTCGCCCTCGACGTGAACGCCTGTCATCTTCTCAAAGGCATACTCTGAGAAATAACGCGAATGGGCTTTCTCGCCATGAATGAGCAGCACTGGATTTTCAATCTCATGTGCCCATGCAAGCAGTGGCTGGTTCATGAACGACTGGCAGCCAATTACGTTCCAACCGTCGGTGCTGTTGCCACTGCGCTTGTGATAACCGCGCTTTGTCTTGTAGTAATCATAATAGTCTTTCACAAAGAATGGCGCATCGTCGGGAAGTGGATCAATCACGCCGCCAGCACGCTGGTAGGTGCCATTCTTGTAGTCCTGAGTGCGCTGTGCAGCAATGGCTTTGCGCTTCTCCATGCGCTTCTCTTTGCTATCCTCGCTCTTGAAGTAGCCCTCCACGTTCACCTTGCTCATGTCATACATAGTAGAGGCTACTGTAGCCTTGATGCGTGGGTCGAGGGCGGCAGCATTGATGGCCATGCCACCAAAACCGCATATGCCTATGATGCCAATTCGTTCGGGGTCTACATTCTTCTGCACGCTCAGGAAATCAACTGCAGCAAGGAAATCCTCGGTGTTGATGTCGGGCGAAGCCATGCGGCGGGGCTCACCTCCACTCTCGCCTGTGAACGAGGGGTCGAAGGCGATGGTCAGGAAGCCGCGCTCTGCCATGTGCTGGGCATAGAGGCCGCTGCTCTGCTCTTTAACTGCTCCGAAAGGACCGCTCACAGCAATGGCAGGAAGTTTGCCGTTTGCACCTTTTGGTGTATACATGTCGGCTGCCAGCTCAATGCCGTAGCGGTTCTTGAATGTTACCTTCTTGTGGTCAACTTTGTTGCTTTTGGGGAATGTCTTATCCCATTCCTGGGTGAGTTGCAGTGTTGTGTTCATTTTGTTTCTTTTTATTGGGTTCTTGCTATATGACGTAAAGGCTAAACCAATGATAGCCAGTGCTAAAATAATTTTTTTCATTTCTTAGTTGCTATTTTTTTAACTCCATTCTCAATGTATATACCATTGCTAGGAATTGTTGTTAACTTTTGTCCGTTAAGATTGTAAATGCCTGATAGGGCTGAATGATTGTCGGCATTAATATCTTTAATGATAGTAGATATGTCGGAATAGTTAATGTCGGACAACCAATTTTGGATTAATGTGGCGCGGTTGCCATGATTGGCATTGTTAATCCACAAAGCTTCGCCCATCCAGTCGGCATTTGGAATGAGACGTTCGGCATCGGCCACCACACCGCTGATTCCGCTGCTGTGGCTCGACACAATCAGCCCAACTTTCTTCCCTGCAAACTCTGGTCCATGATTAAAGAGATAGGTCTGAAGGATGGCAGCCATCTGGCTCCACCACAGTGGCGTGACAATGAAGAATGTGTCATAGTCATCAAGCGAAACCGAAACGGGGTCAATTTCGGGATAACTATCAGCACTATTGGGATTGGCGTTGATGGTGTTCAGCAGTTGCATGCCTATAGCGTAGCCGTTGGCCTCATATTGTTGATTCTTGTCTTTAGGATAGATGCGTAGCACATCGGCATCAATTTGTGAGGTCAGCGTTTGCACAATTTCGTGACAGTGATTGGTGTAGCTGTAGTATATAACGAGCGTGTTGCTGGTAGGTTGGGGACTGACGGGTTGCAATGATAAGGTGACCTCGATATTGCTCTCACCTGCCTTCAGGAATGAGCGCAGCTCGCTATCGTTCAAATCATCGATGTGTCCCAAGCGTGTGTAGCTCCATGAGTTGGAACCATACATCAGGCATATGTTACTGCCGTTATAAAGTATCACATCTCCAGGTTGGGCGGTAATCTGCTCATTGCTTGTGGGCAGCGAGAAACCCAGCGCACCCCATATCTCAAAGCCGCCGCTCGAGTTGAGGGTTACAGTCACTGGCCCCTCTTCCAGTTTTGCCACAAGCGCCTGAGTGGCGACATTGTTGTAGAGTGTGGTTGGTTGCGACACACCATCGATGGTGATATACATCTTTTGTGGCAAAGTGGTTTGGGCGATTGCGTCGTTGCTCTTATCGGCGCAGCTGCTCATGAACATCGCAAACATAATTATCAAAGCTTTTGTAAGTGTTTTCATCTTGCTTGTGGTTTTTGAGTTTTTTATCAAGTGCAAAATAAGCAACAATCCGTAAAACGATTTGTGACCATTTTACGGATTGTTGTGCCTCAATCACCGAAGTTGCTTTTTAATGCATTCATGATAAGATGCAGGAATGCTGAATACACATTTTTTTACTCATTTCTTGCCGATATCGGCAAGAAATAGTATTTTTGTGGCATTATTTGTTGTTTTTTCTTGCCGATAGAAACTTTATGGATTATATATCAGTTAAGCAGTTTGCCGAAAAATATGGCGTTTCAGAACGTACTGCACGCAACTATTGTGCACTTGGAAAGATAGATGGAGCATTTCTAGTAGGAAAGACCTGGAATGTTCCCATAGATGCTGTGTTACCTTCACGGCGCAAAAGGTCAAAAGTGTCGCCACTGTTGGCAATACTGCGCGAGCAAAAGGAGAGCAAGATGAAAGGTGGCATCTATCATCGTGTGCAAATAGATCTTACTTATAATTCCAATCACATAGAGGGTAGCAAGCTCACTCATGATCAGACTCGATATATTTTTGAGACTAACACCATAGGCATGAGTGATAGCGCTATAAATGTTGATGATATCATTGAAACTACCAATCATTTTCGTTGTATAGATTTCATTATTGACCAAGCCGAATCGAAACTTACTGAGACATTTATCAAGCGGGTCCATGAAATACTAAAAACGGGAACAACCGATTCACGAAAATCTTGGTTTGCAGTTGGTGATTACAAGCGTCTGCCAAATGAAGTTGGAGGGATGGAAACATCTTTCCCAAATGATGTGCATTATCATGTCAAGGCTTTACTTGATGGGTACAACAAAAAGAAAGTTCACACTTTCGAGGAGATAATAGACTTTCACCAACGATTTGAGTTAATTCATCCATTCCAGGATGGCAATGGAAGGGTGGGGCGGTTGATAATGTTTAAGGAGTGTCTTGCCACTGGCATTGTGCCATTCATTATAACCGATGAATTGAAGATGTTTTATTATCGAGGATTAAGAGAGTGGCCTCGCGTGCGAGGTTACTTACTCGACACTTGCCTTACCGCACAAGACCAGTTTAAAGCCTTGCTTGATTACTTCAAAATCAAGTATTGAAAAAGAACCTCAATGTTAGAATAAGGTTCTCTTGATTATAGCTATAAACACTTTTGGCAAGAAACCGATTAACTAGAATGAGGGAGATGAACTGCCTCTTTGATAGATGTAATAAACTGTTGATTCATTGTCTTTCCCTTTCCAGAATGGTGATACGATATCTAACCATTCCGTGTCCTCATCTTGGAAAATGCCATTGAAAACCATATCAGTACTATACCAATAATAGTTGCTGCCTTCTACCTTGGCCAAAATGTTGATATAGGATTGCCCATCTTTCCAAAATAGATTCCAGCTGCCGCTGTAGTTGCCTTCCACTTCAGTTTCCCAGTCGGTCCACACCTCTTCACCGCTAACCATCACCTTTTTTCGATGCAGCCATTTGATGTATCCTGTAAGAGTGCCTTCGGCCGATAAATTTAATTGTTCAAAGGCTTTGTCATTTCCGTCAATTCGCTCTTGCCACCACGATCCAACTATTTTGTCGGCGTACTTGCTACGAAGTTCATTAGTTTTTAATTCATTCTCGTTGATAGGCTCATCTCCACCACAGCCTGTTAGCAGGATGGAGATTGAAATGATTAGGAATAAATATAATTTTCTCATACTCTAATGTTGTTTGTTTTTGTATGGTAAACGCAGTTTCAACTCGCGATATTGTGAAAATGCTCTTTTTATTTCCCTCGTGAGATGCCGCCTTCGAGGTCGTTGTTCTCAATAGTGACATCGGTGGTTTTTACTTTGTTTTTGAGTTTACCGAAACGGTAGGTGACAGTAATCCTGAAGAAGCGGCCATTAGAGGGAAGGCAGCTGTCGCCCCAGCCCACGATGTCGCCCTGGGTTGTGCGAGTCTTGTAGTGTTGGTTCTTGTGGAATGGCGAGTTGGCAGTGAGGCGCACGGTGAGTCGATCATCGCTCAGGAACGAGCGTTGAAGCGTGAAGGCATAGCGGTTCCAAGGCTCCACAACCGAATAGATATTGTCGCTTGAGCGCCCAATGTTTCCAAATGTGTAGGCTGTAACTTGGAGTTTCCATGGCAGTTTTTGTGCCACATATAGGTAATAGTACATTGATGTTTGTCTTTGTTCCAATCCTAGTACGTCACTCTTGTAGTTGCGGTGCCAAAGGTTGAGATTGGCGACAAATGTGGTGTTCTCAAAAGGCTTCCACTGGATGTAGCTCTCCAGTTGCCAACGATGCTGGCGAATCACGTTGCCGTAGGTTTGCACACGTGTGTCGCCACGGGCATAGATGATTGACCCCAATGCGTTGCTCACGAAGCGGTATTGAGGCCATAGCTGGATAGTGAGCTTGGAGCTGGTGTACATGTAGGGCAAACCTATCGACTGGGTGCGCACACTGCCAAGTTGGGCATTGCCAAATTGCTCTCCTCCAGGATAAATGCGCACTGCTGGGTTGAGGTAAGTAATACCTGGACGATTGATACTAGTGGTATAGACCAAACGAATTGACTGTTGGTCGTTGATTTGGTACTTGATGCTGGCTTGCGGCACCCAGTCGCTCAGGTGCTTGTCGAAGTCTGGGCTCTTGCCATCGGGGTAGTGTCCTTTCATGTAGCTGTACTCGTAGCGTAGTCCAGCTCGGGTGCTCCAGTTGCCACGGGTCCACATGTAGTCGGCATAGAGGGCGGCAATGCGCATGGTGTGGTTGAAGTCATCGCAGGTTGGTGCAAGCGAACTCTCATAAAATAGCTGCTCGCTCAGGCTATTGTTGCGGCGGTCGATATACTTGGCACCAACCTCCAGCTTATGCCCTTCCCATAATGGGCGCACATAGTCCAGTTGCAACGTGTGTTCAGTGAATCGCTCACGCGACTTCTGTAAAAAGCCGTCGTAAGGGTAAGGAAAGTCAACCAGATTGCTATATGTGGTCTCTTGGTCGGAGTGCTGGCGAGTGAGGGCGAGCATGTAGGAGAAAGTGATTTTCTCATCCTTGCGATGGGTGCGGTGCTCATAGTCGAGACGAGTGTTCCACGAGTGGTGACTATAGCTTGGCATGTAGGAGCTCTCGGTGTAGCTATAAATGTGGTTGCCCATTGGGTCGAGCTTGGTGACATCGGCACTGCTCTGTACATTTATTTTATAGTAGTATCCGCTCAATGATGCCGATAGCAGGTTGAGGGTGTCGATGTCGAAGCTGGCATTGATGTCGGCATAGTGCATGGGGCCAGGATTGACCCCGTGGTTGTGCACGACTTCGCTGTTCCCCGACTCCAAGAATGTGCGCTCAATGTAGCCATTGTTAGTTGTGATTTTCTTCGACATGTAGTGACAGCCGTAGTTCACGCTCACGATAGCCTTGCCCATCTGC
>CADAZN010000002.1 GCA_902792435.1 uncultured Bacteroidales bacterium | reverse complement strand
AATTTGAACCACTCGGGGTGGCGACTGTAAGGTTGTCTTAGTTCCATCTTTTTGACAGTTTTGGGCTCTTTAACTGTCAACTTTTTTCAGGATAAGACAATGTGACTAATCCTAAAATTTGGTAGAACAATACAGGTCTAAGTTGTTGATGGGTTGTAGAAGTTGTTTGATTGTGACACTGAGAAGGAAAGGTGACAACTTATCACAAATGGTGTGTGAATAGTGTCACTTTGTTAAATAAATGTTGTTTTGTGATAAAAAACCTCTAAAAAAATTTGTAAAGCTATCATTTTTGATTAATTTTGCAAAATATATATAGCAATCGTTAAAAAAGGTACATTATGGTGACCGACGAAGGTAAAATATATGGACTGATAGGCACATCGCTCATTCATTCCTTCTCGATGGACTTCTTTAATCAGAAGTTTTTCTCGGAGGGTATTAATGCGCAATATTTTAATTTTGAGCTTAATGACATCAGTGAGTTGATGAGCATCTTTAGTGAGTATTCCAACCTTGACGGTCTGAATGTAACTATGCCTTTTAAAGTGTCGGTAATACCTTATCTTGATGAGCTTGATGAGTCGGCCAAGAGTGTTGGCGCTGTCAATGTGATTAAGATTATTAAGAATCGTAACACTGCAGGAATCAAGTTGATTGGCTATAACACTGACTCTATAGCGTTCAAGAACTCTATCTCATCGTTGTTAACTCCTGAGATGCACTCGGCATTGGTGCTAGGAACTGGGGGAGCCAGCCTTGCTGTTAAGGAAGCGCTCGAGAGCTTGGATATTGATGTGAGCTACGTGTCAAGGCGCAAGTCGTCAAACACAGTTACCTATGAGGAGCTGACCAAGCAAATGATTAATGATCACAAAATCATTGTTAACACTACACCGTTAGGCACTTATCCCAACACAGAGGAATGCCCCGATATTCCTTATCGATTTATCACTCCCCAGCATTTGTGCTATGACTTGGTTTACAATCCCAGCGAGACGATGTTCATGAGAAAGGCCCAGGAGAATGGGGCAACGGTGAAAAGTGGCCTTGAGATGCTTCTGCTTCAGGCTTTTGAGTCATATAGAATTTGGACTGAATAGTAATTTTCAAAGATTATGGGCAACGTTAGTGTTTTGTCACGTTTGCCAGTTCTGAGGATACTGCTTCCCTTTGTTGTGGGCATTATCCTTTTTCGTTTTGTAGATAGCATTTTTGTTCCTCTTGCCTTGCTTGTTGTGGCCGTTGTGACTCTCCTGTGGATGCGCCGCTCGAGCATATCAATAGCTAAGAGCGTGCGTGCTCGACAATTCCGAATCGTTCCATTATCGCTTGTGATGGTGGCTATGGGATGGGCAGCTTCATGTGTGGCTGAGCCTGAAGAGCTTGATGTTGAGAGCTTGAATGGTAAGACGGTCTGCGCCCGAATAGAATCGGTAAAATATAATGAGCAGAGCATGCTGATGCAAGTGAAGCTGCTCAAACTTAACGATAACTCACACGTCCCATTTAGAGACGCACACATTTTGTTGTCGACTCGTGGTTGTGACTATGACCTCGTTGCTGGGCATCTCATCGCTTTTGGGCTAGATCTTGCGAGGGTAACTAACATGGGCAACCCCGATGAGATGGACTATAGACGTTATATGCACGACAAGGGCATTCTTTACAGGCAACACACCGATGTGAGAGACGTTGAAAGGGTAGGGGTATCTAACACACTTTTGACAAGAGCCTTTAACCTTAGGAGTGAATTGCAGCACAGGGTCCTGAACTCACAACTGTCGCCCAACTCGCAAGCACTGATTATTGCTATGTTGTTGGGAAACGATGATTTCATACAGCCTATGGTGCGTGACAGCTTCTCACAAGCTGGAGTGGCTCATGTGCTCGCATTGAGCGGTTTGCATGTGGCTGTCATTACGCTGATTATATGGTTCCTGCTATTTCCTCTTGACTATGTGCGTGGCAAGAAGTTGCGTCTTGTTCTCACCATGCTGGTGTTGATTGCCTATGATGTCTTGACAGGAATGTCTCCTTCGGTGATTAGAGCCACGGTGATGATAGCTTTTGTGTTTATGTCGCAAATCTTTTACCGCAAATCGTCTCCGCTCAACTCCGTTGCCGCTGCTGCTCTTGCAATCTTGGTTTTCTCGCCTAATTCGCTCTTCGGCGTGGGCTTCCAGCTCAGTTTTATAACTGTGGTCTCACTCTTAGTGTTCTATAAGGCATTTGATGTCAAGTTCCCCGACAACAAGATTCTCAACTACCTATGCACCACGTTTGTGACATCGCTAGTGGCGATGGTGACAACGATAATTCTCACAGCCTATTATTTCAACACTTTGTCGTTGCTGTCGATGTTCTCAAATGTGTTGATTATGCCATTGATACCTGTGTTTATGGTACTGGGCGCATTGGCTATAGTGTTGCTGGCGATGGGGGGAGGAATTGCAGGATTATCGCAGGTCATCGATTGGATTGTTGACGCTATCGAAACCATGGCCGGTTGGATGTCGACAATCTCACCACCTAGTGGCAGTATCTATGTCACATGGGTTGCTGTGGTGGTATATTATTCCGTGCTTATTCTCTTGTTTTTGTGGATTTACAAGCGCAACGCACGTATGCTGCTTGCTGCAGGAGTAGTCTTGATATTAGGTGTTGCTTGTGGCTTGGTGCAGGATTCGATGGCACCGCGTCGTGGATTGGTGATTTTCAACTCTTTCAATTCTACGCCAGTACTTTATTTCAATGACAATAATGCTCTGCTTTGGGTGCCCGATGTGCCAAATGATTTTGATGTGGAAAACTTCAAGCGGTGGAACCGTGCATTTCTTGCTCATCACAACATTGACAGTATTAGGTTGATTGACAGCACCAAATGTCAGCTACCAGGAGCGGTTTTTGATCCGCCTTATGCCAACGTTATGGGGACTGGAATAGTTGTTGCGGGTAAAGGTAAGTGGAAGAATTACATTCGCGAGGATAGTGTCGCATTGAAATTTGATGTGGCTTTAGTAACCAAGGGATTTCATTCCCAAATCTCACGCTTAAAAGAGTTGATTGAATGTGACACAATTATGCTGTCGGGAGGAATCTACGGAGACGACAACGTTGTATTTGACAATGAATGTAAATCGTCAAGGATACCTTATTATAATATTAAGCAGTCGGGTGCCTACCAAAAATATTACTAATACTTTTTCCCTATAACTCGACCTGCTCCGTAGAAATGCTTGGTGTAATAACGTGATGTGAGGTCATCAATAACCACTCCTCGTGACGATGAAGCATGGGCAAACTTGTTCTCTTTAAGATATATGCCCACATGGCTAATACTCTCGCCATCTCCATTATGGAAGAAAACTAAGTCGCCTTCACGCAGCTCTTCAACAGCTATTGGCTCACAGTTTTTGGTATAAATTCGTGCGCTGTTGCGCTCAATCATCATGTTATAGACTTTAAGGTATATTTCCATTACAAAGCCTGAGCAGTCGGTGCCTTTCTGTTTTTTGTGTGATCCACCTTGGTAAGGCGTGCCAAGCCAGCTCTTTATCTCATCGTAAAGCTCCTTGTTGTCATGGCGGCCCAGTTTGATGTCGAGTTGTTTCCATTGTTCTGAGCTACCGCTTTGAGTGTCGTGCTTGTCGTTAGTCGATGGTGCTCGTTTGTCGTGACGTTTGTTTCTCTTGTCCTTAGTGTCTTTTTTGTCCTTAGTTTCTTTGTTGTCAGTCTTTTTCCTTTCGTTACGTGTTGTTCGTG
Organism: uncultured Bacteroidales bacterium; assembly: GCA_902792435.1. GTDB lineage: Bacteria > Bacteroidota > Bacteroidia > Bacteroidales > Muribaculaceae > Sodaliphilus. The sequence goes on along the minus strand of CADAZN010000002.1, from coordinate 156,517 downwards.
GCTTTCCTAATGGGAAGGCACTGTAGTCGTCGATGTTTGGTGAAGTTGTGCCACATCCAGTTGTTATAATACTTAATAAGGTAAGCATTATAATTAAGATGTAACGATATGGCAACTTTGTGTAAAACATGATATGAAAAATGCTCTAAAGGTGCATGAGTTTTGAACCACACCTTTAGAGCATTGTATTGAATTAGGTTTTATTCAGCTTTAGGCTCCTCTTCTTTCTCCTCTTCTTTTGGAAGGAAGTCGGTCATGCCGCTGTTGATAAGAAGATTATACCAGTTGATGAGCTTCTTGATGTCGGTGTTATAAACACGGTCAACATCAAAATCGGGTACTACACCCTTGAAAAACTCCTGCAGTGCTGCTGGCTCTTTGTAGTCGGCTGCATTGAGAGGCTTTGCGTCATATTTGGTTTTAATTGCTTCGAGCACTTCGCCAAGTGGCTTGTCGCCGCTATCGGTATACATTGAGATATCGCTAAGAGAGATAACTTTGTCGCGTGAATGTGCTGTGCTGCGTTTTTTATCTGTGATGTTTTCAACAATAATGATGTTTTTACCGTATTTTACAAGACGGTATAATCCGGGACGCCCCGAGATTGCTAAAATTTCTTTCAACATAATTTCTTATTTAATTTAAGTTTAAAAATATCTATTATTATAACAATTGAAAAGTGGACAACGTCTTCTTTTCCCTTGTTTCCTTTCAACAAAACAATGGCTATGCCAGTAGTTCAATTATATTATTAAGAGCAGCATCAAGTCCTCCGGCATTCTTGCCACCTGCTTGGGCAAAGCCTGGCTGGCCTCCACCACCGCCTTGGATCAACTTGGCGGCTTCGCGAATAATCATACCTGCATTTTTCCCTTCTTTAACGAGGTCGTCGCTTAGGGCGATTGTAAGCATAGGTTTGTCGTTGTGATGCGTAGCAGCAACAAATGCCACCTTGGGTTGCTTGTCGCCTTTGATGGAGAGTGCTAGGCCTTTAACTATTTCTGGAGGGAATTGGCCAACTAGCTTAAGCACAGCAGTGTCTCCAATCATCGTAGACGTTGAGTATAATCTCTCCTTAAGCATCTTCACGCGTTCCTTCATAAATTCATCAACCTGCTTGTGGAGCTCGGCGTTCTCGCTAACCGACTTCTTGATGGCAGTCATAATATCGGGGGCGTTGTTGAAGAATTCCTTAACACCCTTGAGAGTGTCTTCAAGACTGTCGATGGCATCCTCAACATTAGCGGCGGTGATGGCCTCTATGCGTCGTATGCCAGCAGCGATTGAGCTCTCGCTAATAATCTTAATCATGCCGATGTTGCCCGAGTTGGCAACGTGTGTTCCACCGCAGAGTTCCACTGAGTCGCCATACTTGATGACGCGCACCTTGTCGCCATATTTCTCTCCAAAGAGTGCCATGGCGCCCATTTCGCGAGCTTCGGCAATGGGAACTTCACGATGTTCCTCACGAATGATGGATTCACGCACGAGAGCGTTGGCGCGATGTTCCACTTCACGAATCTCTTCGGGTGTCATTTTCTTAAAGTGCGAGAAGTCGAAGCGCAGCATGTTGGCATCAACATAGGATCCTTTTTGTTCAACATGGGTGCCGAGCACCTGACGCAGAGCGTAGTGCAACAAGTGGGTAGCGGTGTGGTTGCAAGCAATAGCTTGACGCGCATCAGTATTGATACGAGCTACGAATGTTGCACTAGGGTCGGTTGGCATCTTCTTGATGATGTGAACTGGCAAGTTGTTCTCACGTTTGGTGTCGATTACTTCAATCTTCTCATCGCCATTGATGAGCCATCCCTTGTCGCCCACTTGACCACCCATTTCAGCATAGAATGGGGTAGTAGCAAGTACCACTTGGAAGTATTCGTTCTTCTTTTGAACAACATGACGGTAGCGCAGTATCTTGGTCTCGCACTCGGTGAGGTCGTAACCCACAAACTCGGTCACACCATCCTGAAGTTCTACCCAGTCGCTGGCCTCAACTGCAGCAGCGTTGCGTGCACGCTGTTTTTGTTTTGCCATCTCATTGTCAAACTGCTCCTTATTGACTGTCATGTTGTTTTCCTTGAGGATGAGTTCAGTAAGGTCGAGAGGGAAGCCGTAGGTGTCATATAAGGTGAATGCCACAGCACCGTCAATTTCGGTCTGATTGTCCGATTTAGCCTTTGCTATCACACCTTCAATCATCTTCATGCCAGTCTCAAGAGTGCGCAAGAAGGCATCTTCCTCTTCTTTGATAACATGCTTGATAAGGTCGGCTTGGGCGGGAAGCTCGGGATAAGCTTCGCCCATCGACTCGATAAGAGTGTCGACAAGCAAGTGCATAAATGACTCTTTGAAGCCAAGGAAAGTATAGCCATAGCGGACAGCGCGGCGCAAGATGCGACGAATCACATATCCGGCTTTGGCGTTGCTTGGCAACTGGCCGTCGGCGATGGAGAAGGCAATTGTGCGAACATGGTCGGCAATAACTCGCATTGCCACATCGATATCATGGTCTTTTCCATATTCCTTGCCTGCGAGCAAACCAATCTTCTTGATGAGTGGCTGGAATACGTCGGTATCATAGTTTGACTTCTTGCCTTGCAAAGCCATGCACAGGCGCTCAAAGCCCATGCCGGTGTCAATCACCTTGGCGGGAAGGGGCTCGAGGCTGCCATCGGCCTTGCGGTTATATTGCATGAACACAAGGTTCCAAATCTCTATAACTTGAGGATTGTCTTTGTTGACGAGCTCGGCTCCTGGAATCGCGGCTTTCTCCTCATCGCTGCGAAGGTCGATGTGAAGTTCGGAGCATGGTCCGCAGGGACCGGTATCGCCCATCTCCCAGAAGTTGTCGTGGCGATTGCCATTGATGATGTGATCTTTGGGTAAATGTTTCTCCCAATAGCTTGCAGCCTCGTTATCGCGCTCTAGGCCTTCGCTAGGTGAGCCTTCAAACACTGTTGCATACATCATGCTTGGGTCAAGCTTCAGCACATCAACGAGATATTCCCAGCAATAGTCAATGGCTTCTTTCTTGAAATAATCACCAAATGACCAGTTACCAAGCATCTCAAACATGGTGTGATGATAGGTGTCATGGCCTACCTCCTCAAGGTCGTTATGCTTACCGCTCACACGAAGGCACTTCTGTGAGTCGGCAACTCGACGCCATTGTGGCTCTTTGTTGCCCAAAATGATGTCCTTAAACTGGTTCATGCCGGCATTGGTAAACATGAGTGTAGGGTCGTCTTTAATTACCATGGGAGCCGACGGAACAATGTGATGATCGTGTTCCTCAAAATACTTCTTGAAAGATTCTCTGATTTCTTTTGCTGTCAACATAATTATTATGTGTAGTTTTTATTGATTTACCTATTGTTTTCTTGCATAAATTACAAAAACGTTGTAATTTAGCACGAAAATTAGTGCAAGCCAGTTGGTAATAGAACTTGTTCTAAATTATCAGAGGCACAGCCTAATTTATCAAAATTTCGGGCAAAGGTAATAAATTTACTTGTAATAGAAACACTATTTATATACAAATTTATAAAAATATACATCAATCAATGGACGACAAGCTAAGCAAGAAATTCTATAAAATAGGCGATGTAGCCGAAATTTTAAATGTTCCCACTTCAACCCTTAGGTTCTGGGAAAAGGAGTTTACGGTTATCAAGCCTAAGCGCAACACCAAAAACATCAGGGTTTACACAGTCAAAGACATCGAGACCATTAAGATGATCTATTATTTAGTTAAGGAAAAAGGTCTTAAGCTCGACGCTGCGCAAGCTATGATAAAGCGCAACCGTGACGGTGTGTCGAAGCAATGGGAGGTCGTCGACAGGCTCAAACAAGTCAAGGAGCAATTGATACAACTTGACAATGCTATTGGCTCGCTAAAATCCTAAAATATATCCAACTATTCATTAAATTTTAATTAAAAATTCTGCGTTATGAAGAAATTTTTTACTCTTTTTTTTGCTGTAGCTCTTTTTGCAATCAGTGCAAGTGCTACTGTTACTATTAATGTGCGCACCACTACTGGCGATGCTCCCTTTCTATATGTGTGGGATGGTGCCGGTACTGCTCTAAATGGCGAATGGCCTGGCACACTGATGGATGCGACTCATGTCTACACCACTGTTGATGGCAAGGTATGGTTTACTCAGACTTTTGAAGAAGACGCCATAAACATCATCTTTAACGATGGAGGTATTGATGGCGTTGAACCTTTTGTTCAAACCGCTGATATTCGTGGTGTTACTGGCACAGCTTTCTTTGTTTTTGATATTGAAGAAGGTGAATATGAGGATGTTACAAGTACTTACATCACCGATACAGGTTTTGATGTAAACACACTGCCCAATACTGTGGTTTATGTTGAAGGCAAGGAGTTTGCTTATTTCGTGGCTCCTATTTCTTGGACCAAGTGCAACGTGTGGGCTTGGAATGGTATTACTAGCACTAACTTCACCCAGAGTGGTATTTGGCCCGGTGATCCAATCACTTTGATTGGCAACACTACCGACGGAAATCCAGTCTACCAGTGGATAGGTCCTGACATCGTGGAAGGCGACAGCCCTACAGGTATCATCTTCAACAATGGTTCGACTCAGACTTCCGACCTCGATTATGTTGCAGGTGGTGTTTACAACCTCGCTGGCAAGTTGCTATACACTGTTCCTAATAGTGGTGGCGGTGGAATTGAATTGCTGGAACCTGTAATAACTGACAATTACATAAAGTTTGAAGGTATTAAAAGTGATGGCAACTATCGATTCATCCTTGACACTTATGAGTGGGAAAAAGATCATGGTCCACAATTTCAGTTGAAAATCGAGCCTATCGATCCATCAAAACCCGCCTATTTCTCGCAAAGTGACCTTAGTGACCCCAACTATTGGGAACCCATGTTCATGGCTGTGACTCAGCAGATGGCAGGAGAGGCGATGACAGCTCAGGACAACATCAAGCGTCTTTATCTTGGCGATGTTCAATTGTTGCCTAATCAGTTTATTGACTACAATAATCTCCATAAAGTTGGCTTCAATCTGAAAAAAGACTATACACTTCCCGACGGCTGTCTTCTGAATGCAGGTCAACACATGGATGAGATGGATGTCAAATGTGAAGGAACTATGACATTAAGCCCCAATTCATTGCCAGCTGATAAGATGTTCTATGTCACTGTTTATACTCAGCCCGTTTATGATGTGTGGAATAATTACAAGCAGAGCTACAACTGCCAGTATATCCTCAATATGGAAGGAAATGCACCTGCTATCACAGCAGTAAAGGTTACCTCAAAAGTAGATAATGATGTATTTACTGAACAACTGCCGGCGACAGGCTTTGACGATGTGATTATTGAAGCTCCCATAAATTACTTCTATCTGAACCGCTTTGAGGTAGATGTGAATGTTGACGTGGATGAGATTTTCATGGATTACGCTATATATAAAGAAGGTGAAGCTAATGACGGATGGCTTTCTATTCACGCCACTAAAACAGATGATGGAAAATGGGTTGCTGAAAACATCAATCTTGATGTCCTTCAGGGACTTGAGGTTGGGCAAAAATACATTCTGAGTTTTGATTTCATCTCCGGCTATCTTGATGAAGTGGGTGACCGCCTGCGTTACGACAATGGAGGCCATCTGTATCATGTGAAGTTTGTGTGTGGTGAGAATGCTGCCGTCCCCGGCGATGTTAATGGCGACGGAACAGTAACTGCGGCCGACGTGACTGCTCTCTATGACTACTTGCTTAACAATGATGAATCTCATCTGGTGAATGGTGACCAAACTGGCGACGGACAGATTACCGCAGCCGATATCACTGCAGTATATACCATAATGCTTGGTAGTTGATAAAGATTAATAATAAAGACATTAGGCGCAGGTCAAATATTTCTTGGCCTGTGCCTTAGTTTTTATGGACAAATAAGTTTTATGCAATCGGTATACATGCCCTATAAAGATTTTTTAAACATTTTCTTATTGCAAGAAATTTCATTTTTTACGAACTTTGCAAAAAATATAGGTTAATAGTTAAAAAACATTTATAGGTAATAATATGGATATTTTAAAATTTAAGCAGAAAAGTATTCTTCAACAATTGCGTTCGTCCTATCAGCCCAAGCTTCCTGCAGCTTTGCAGGGCCCTGTAAAGGTTGTTCGTGGAGCTGCTACAAAGTCGGCAGGCGACCAGGAAGATATCAAGAAGTTATTCCCTAACACTTACGGTCTTCCCGAGCTTACTTTTGTAAGAGACGAGAATGCAACAACAATGCACAGCGATGAGCCTTGCAATGTTGGTGTCATCTTGTCGGGTGGCCAGGCTCCTGGTGGTCACAATGTGATTTGTGGTATTTTCGACGGTATCAAGGCCCTCAACGAGAACAGCCGTCTTTACGGCTTCTTGATGGGTCCTGAGGGGCTTATCGACCACGATTACAAGGAGCTCACTCGTGAAATCATTGACGATTACCGCAATTGTGGTGGATTTGATATGATTGGTTCGGGTCGCACCAAGCTTGAAAAACCCGAGCAGTTTGAGAAGGGATTGCAAATTATCAACGAACTCAACATCAAGGCTATCGTAATTATTGGTGGTGATGACAGCAACACTAACGCTGCCATACTTGCCGAGTATTACAAGGCCAAGAACGTTCCTGTTCAGGTGATAGGCGTGCCCAAAACTATCGATGGCGACTTGAAGAATGAAAAAGTTGAGATTTCATTTGGATTTGATACAGCCACTAAGCTTTATAGCGAGCTTATTGGTAACGTGGAGCGCGACTGTAACAGTGCTAAGAAATATTGGCACTTCATCAAGCTCATGGGTCGCTCGGCTTCACACATCGCTCTCGAGTGTGCATTGCAGACTCAGCCCAACTATTGCGTGATTGGCGAGGAAGTTGCTGCTAAGGGCATGTACCTTGACGATGTGGTTAACGACATCGCACAAGTGGTTGCTGCTCGCGCCGCTAAGGGTAAGAACTATGGCATTGTGCTCATTCCCGAAGGACTCGTGGAGTTTATGCCAGCAATGAAGAAGCTCATCGACGAGCTCAACGATATTCTTGCTGAACACCCCGACTTCTCGAAGTTGCATCTCGACGAGCAACGCGAGTTTGTGCTCTCAAAATTGAGCCCAGAGAACAAGGTTCGCTTTGAAACACTGCCTCCAACCGTGGCACGTCAGCTCACTCTTGATCGCGATCCTCACGGAAACGTTCAGCTTTCGCTCATCGAGACTGAGAAATTGCTCAGCGAGATGGTTGCTAAGAAGCTCCAGAAGATGAAAGATGAGGGCCGCTTTGTAGGTAAGTTCAAGACTCAGCATCACTTCTTTGGTTACGAAGGCCGCTGCGCCGACCCATCAAACTTTGATGCTGACTATTGCTATGCTCTTGGTTTCAATGCAACAATGCTTATCAATGCTGGTGCTACTGGCTATATGTCGGCGATTCGCCACCTCGCAAAACCTGCTGCTGAGTGGGAGGTTGGTGGTATCCCCATCACTATGATGATGAACATGGAGCACCGCAATGGCAAGCAGAAGCCTGTTATCAAGAAAGCGCTTGTTGACCTCAAGGGCAAGCCATTCAAGGTGTTTGCTAACAGTCGCAAACTTTGGGCTAAGGAGACTTGCTACATCTATCCTGGACCAATACAGTACTTTGGTTCTCCTGAGATGTGCGACCAGACTTCATGCACCCTCTACTACGAGCAGGGTGGAGAATAAAGGTAGCTTGTTGACCAATGGTGCAAGCCGAAAACAGCGGCAAAACTATGTTTTGACATTGGTGAGGCGCTGCCCGTTGATGCTGAAAGAACGACCGCTACCAATGTGAGACGTGTGTCTCATCTTTACAAACCTTTTTTACAGCTTGCAAAATCCCCAGCGCTCTGGCGCCGGGGATTTTCTATTACATGTAGTTTTGTTCTTTTAAAAAATCCAGGAATTTTCTAGAGAATAGCTCATTGGTCTCACGTGGGTAGCGCACATCGGTAAACACTTGTGCAAGTGTTTCTTTACCATTCTCTTCCACAAACTCTTTGTTTACCTTGAGCGACTCTTTGTGATGGTAAATGTTTTTCACTACATCAGCTGTCATTTCGCTGTATTGTTCTTGATGTATTATTCCATCAAGAGGCAAGCGATCGGTCTTTAATTGTTCTTTGCTAGCTGGGTAACCCACGGTAAGCGTGACGATGGGCACAACGCGGGCGGGGAGGTTTAGCACATCGGCAATCTCTTGTGCGTTATATGTCGTTGTTCCCAAGTAGCAGCAACCAAGACCATTCATTTCGGCAATGGTGTTGAATTGCTGTGCAAAGATTGTAACATCTAGAATTGCACTCATCAGCGATTGGAAATTATCGTAGCCAGGTTCGGCATTCGAAGCTTCGCACCAGGTTACAAAACGATTGAAATCGGCGCAGAAGGTAAGCACTACAGGAGCTGTTGTCACCATTGGCTGGCCAGAATGACAAGGCGCAAGTTTCTCCTTCATCGCTTTGTCGCGTGTTACCACCACACTATAAAGCTGCATTCCGCCAGTGGTTGGTGCATGACTCGCTGCTTCAATCATCTCGTTAAGCTTGTCATTTTCAATATCTTGTGAGCTGTATTCTCTCACTGTTGCTCGGTCATAAAAATATTTTAGGTTCATATCATTGATTTTTTTGCAAAGATACACAATTTTAATTAATCATATGGTGGCACAAGCCGTGATTTGGTGGGGGTGGCAATGACTTAAACAAATATTTTGGAATTTATAGCATGGATGATTGGTTACAAATAAGAAATATTTCTTATATTTGCATGAAAATCCGAAATGTTATTATGATACAATCTATGACAGGTTTCGGCAAGGCTACTCTGGTGGCATCTAACAAGAAAATAACTGCCGAAATAAAATCGCTGAATAGTAAGCAGATGGACTTGTCGGTTAAAGTTCCATTGCTTTATCGTGAGTTGGAATTGGAGTTGCGCAACACCATCGCTCGTGAGTTGGGGCGAGGCAAGGTTGATGTCTATGTCACTTGTGAGTCGATTGATAATGCCAATGCTTCTCAGCTCAATGTGGAGATGCTGCGCAGCTATAAGGCGCAAGTTGAGAATGTCTCACGTGAGCTGAATTTACCTGAACCACAGGATTGGTATACAACTCTCTTGCGCATGCCTGATGTGTTTAAGCAGGACTTGAACGAAGAAGTTGCTCAAGAAGAGCTCGATGGCGTTCGCGAAGTTGTTCGTCAGGCTTTGCAGGCCACGGTTTCATTCCGCAAGCAAGAGGGCGAGAAGCTCTATCATTTCTTCAAGGATAAGATTCAAGCCATTCAGCTGCTGCTTAACGAAATTGAGCAACACGAGACCACACGCACCGAGAAAATAAAGTCTCGACTCATTGAGCAGCTTGAACAGCTCGAGAATGTTGACTACGACAAAAACCGTCTTGAGCAAGAGCTTATTTTCTATATTGAGAAGCTGGATATCACCGAGGAGAAGATTCGTCTTCAAAATCACTTGAACTATTTTATCGAGACTCTTGACGGCCCTGAGCGTCAAGGCAAGAAACTGGGCTTCATCTCCCAGGAAATGGGACGTGAGATTAACACTACAGGATCTAAATCTAACCACGCCGAGATGCAGAGAATTGTCGTGGAGATGAAAGATAATCTCGAGCAGATTAAAGAACAGGTTCTAAACGTGCTTTAGTGGAGAGCGAGAGAGGAGAGCGAGAGAGGAGAGTGAGAGCGGAGAGCGAGAGGAAGAAGAACTAAAACTGACAACTCATAACTCATAACTGACAACTGAAAATATATGGCTAAAGGTAAATTGATAATCATTTCAGCACCATCTGGAACTGGAAAGTCAACGATTATTGCTGAGCTAATGAAGCAGGAAGAGCTTAAATTAGAGTTCTCCATATCGGCTACTACTCGACCACCGCGTGGTAGTGAAAAACATGGCGTGGAGTACTATTTCCTAACCCTCGAAGATTTCAGGCAACGTATCAAGCACGATGAGTTTGCCGAGTATCATGAAGTATATGAGGGTCGTTATTATGGCACTCTTAAGAGTGAGATAAAACGCATTACTAGCAAAGGTCACAATGTGGTATTGGATCTTGATGTGCTTGGTGGCATTGATGTTAAGAAGATATATGGAAATAAGGCACTGGCATTGTTTATCTCTCCCCCTTCTATTGAAACATTGCGCCAGCGACTGCTGTCTCGTGGAACAGATAGCCTAGAGGATATTAACAATCGAGTAGACCGAGCCGCCTATGAACTGTCGTTTGCCGATAAATATGATTATTGTGTGGTGAATGATGTGCTTGCCGATGCAGTTGCCCAGGCCAGAGAGATAATAACAGAGTTCATTAAGGGAAAATGAGAAAGATAGGCATCTTTGGCGGTTCGTTCAACCCTATCCATGTGGGACATGCACTTATTGCCAGTTATATAGTTGAGAACAGCGAAATTGACACGCTGTGGCTCATGGTGTCGCCTCAAAACCCCTTAAAGGAAAATTCGTCGTTAGCCAGCGATTATCATCGATTGCGCATGACCGAACTGGTGTCGCGCCGCTTAGAAAACGTAGTGACTTCGGCATTTGAGTTCGACTTGCCAAAGCCATCCTACACAATCGATACTCTTAATGCCATACAGAAGAAGTTTCCTGATGACGAGCTGTATCTTGTGATTGGTGCCGACAACTGGTGCCTTTTTGACCGCTGGAAAGCTGGTGACGAAATTATTTCTAAATATCACATCTTAATCTATCCTCGACGTGGATTCGACATCGTTATTCCTGATAAGTATAGTGATAGGGTGTCGGTGGTTGACGCTCCGCTCATTGAGGTGTCTTCTACACAGGTTCGTGAACGCCTCGCTCAATTAAAGAGCGTGAGTTTTTATGTGCCCGAGCCTGTAGAAAAATACATTATTGAAAACAATCTTTACATGTAATAGCAAGATTATGGATTACGAAAAACTGTCGCCCACGAGTTTGGCTTTCATTGCTCTCACCAATGAATATTGTGAGATTGTGGAAAATTGTGCCGATTACTCTCGAGAGGGTTTTGTTGACTCTATGATGAAATTATTGCCGCGCATTTATATCACGGTTTTAGACATCGAGCCCAATCTTGACTTTAGCGACGCGTTTATAAGCCAAGCTCTTGATGAGCCAACCTATGAAGCGGTGAGAGGTAGCATTAGTGCTTTAATGGGTGAGGATGATGTGTATCTTGAAGTTTTTCTTGAGGATATGAAATATTCCGATTCTCCCATCGCTACTTCTATATCCGAGAACCTTGCCGATCTTTATCAAGAGTTTTACAACCTGGTGGCTTCATTGCGAGACCTGAACACCGAGGAGCAACGTCACATTCTGAGCATGTGTAAGGAGAATTTCTCAGAATATTGGGGCCAAACTCTGTGCAACGTCCTTCGTGCTATTCATTCGCTGAAAACTAATGATGACTTTGGAAACTATTAACACAAAACATAAAATATGAAAAGCAAATACATTGACTCGTTACTTAAATTCATGGACAACAGTCCATGCAACTTCCTTGCTGTCGACACAATCAAGAAAATGCTTGTGGAGAACGGTTTTAAGGAGAAGTCGCTCAAGGAAAAAATGGACGCCAAGGCTGGCGAGAAGTTCTTCTTCACCAAGAACGATTCTGCAATCTTTGCAGTCAAAGTTGGCAACAAGCCTATCAAGGAAACTGGCTATAAGATTGTGGCTGCTCACAGCGACTCGCCATGCTTCCGCATCAAGCCTAATGCTGCGATGAGATGCGACGGTGGCATAGTGAAACTCAACACCGAGGTTTATGGTGGCCCCATCCTCTACACATGGTTTGACCGCCCCCTCTCAATAGCTGGTCGTGTGATTCTCAAGGGTGACAGCCCGCTTCAGGTTGTGTCGCGCAATATTAAGATTGATCGACCGCTGATGCAGATTTCGCATCTTGCCATCCATTTTAACCGTGCTGTTAATGAAGGAAATCCATTGTCAAAGCAGAAGGACATGCTCCCCATTATTGCTAAGGTGACCAAGGACTTCGAGACTGATAACATGCTTGTATATCTCGTGGCTCAGGAGCTTGGTGTTACAGTTGATGAGATTCTTGACTTTGATCTCTTGCTCTATGATACTACTCCAGCATGCACCTTCGGGCTCAACAACGAGTTCATCTCGTCGGGACGTCTCGACGACCTCAGCATGGCTCATGCGGCTATCACCGCCATTACCGAGGCTGCCGATGAGCAATGCACATGCATCGCTGCCATCTTCGACAACGAGGAGACGGGTAGTGGAACAAAGCAGGGTGCTGGTTCGCCAGTGCTTGCCAACGTGCTGCAACGCATGGCCGAGAGTCAGGGTTGCAATTTCGACGACTACTGTGTAGCATTGCAGAAAACATTCCTCGTGAGTGCCGACAATGCTCATGCCCATCACCCCAACTACAACGAGAAGTACGATCCAACCAACCATCCGGCAATGGGAAGTGGTCCTTGCATCAAGATTAATGCCAACTGCAAGTATATGAGTGATGCTCATTCAGCAGCCATTTTCAAGAACCTGTGCGATGAAGCTGGTTCGCCTTGTCAGTACTTTATCAATCATAGTGATGTGGTAGGTGGCTCAACTCTTGGCAACATTCTCACTGGACAAATCGACATTGAGGGTGTTGACGTTGGCAACCCGTTGCTTGCTATGCACTCAGCCCGCGAGACCGCTTCTTGCGATGATCATGTCAACATGATAAAAGTTTTCAAGACTTTCTTCAGTTGATGTGAATAATTATTTTTTGCTGAATTGGCAAAATAATACTATCTTTGTGGAAAATAATTTTAACTTTAAAATATTCTTACAATTATGAATGACGAGAAATTGATTCAAGAGTTAACTTTGAAAGCACAGCAATGGCTTGGAGAGGGTTACGACGAGGAAACTAAAGCTCAAGTCAAAGCTATGATTGAGGCCGAGGACAAAACCGAGCTCATCGAAGCCTTCTACAAGGACCTGGAGTTTGGTACTGGTGGACTGCGTGGCATTATGGGCCCTGGTAGCAACCGAATGAATATATACACAGTGGGCGCTGCAACTCAAGGATTGGCCAACTACATCAACGAGGCCTTCAAAGACCTGCCAGAGCGCAAGGTGATTGTGGGCCATGACGTGCGCAACAATAGCCGCCTCTTTGCCGAGACTGTTGCCAATATCTTCAGTGCCAATGGCATCAAGGTTTATCTCTTTGAGGGACCACGTCCCACTCCCGAGGTCTCTTATGGCATTCGCCTGCTTGGATGCCAGAGCGGTGTGAACATTACTGCTTCTCACAATCCAAAGGAATATAACGGTTACAAAGCCTATTGGGATGATGGTGCACAGGTAGTATCACCTCATGATGTTAACATTATCAACTATGTGAATAACATTAAGGATGTGAGCGAAATCAAGTTTGAGGGAAATCCCGACTTGATTGAAATTATTGGCAAAGAACTTGATGATAAGTACATCGAGGACATTTACACCCTCTCGCTCAGTCCCGAGGTGAATGCTCGTCACAGCGACCTGAAGATTGTCTACACTCCAATCCATGGTGTTGGACGCTATATCATTCCTCGTTCTATTGAGCGTTGGGGATTCAAGAACATCATCCATGTGCCTGAGCAGGACGTGATGAGCGGTGATTTCCCAACTGTTGAGTCGCCTAACCCCGAGAATGCGCCTACAATGCAGATGGCTATTGATAAGGCCGAGGAAACTCAAGCCGACATTGCTCTTGCCAGCGACCCCGATGCCGACCGCATCAGCGTTGTGTTCAAGAACAACAAGGGCAAATATGAGCTCGTTAATGGAAACCAGATTCAAATCATTTTCCACTACTATCTGCTCACTCGCAACCGTGAGCTTGGCAAGCTCAAGGGCGATGAATACATCGTTAAGACTATTGTCACCAGCGAGACTATCAAGCGCATGGCCGACAAGCTCGGAGTCAAGATGTTTGACTGCTACACAGGCTTTAAGTGGATAGCCACTGTAATGCGTGAGATGGAAGGTAAGGGACGCTACCTGGGTGGTGGCGAGGAAAGCTATGGCTTCTTGCCCGAGACTTTTGCCCGCGACAAGGATTCTGTTTCATCTATTCCCTTGATGTGCGAGATTGCTGCTTGGGCTAAGGAGAAGGGCATGACAATGAACGAAATGCTCATCGACCTTTACATGAATTATGGTTATTCTAAGGAGCGCGGCATTTCGGTTGTACGCAAGGGCAAGAGCGGTGCCGAGGAAATCGTGGCAATGATGAAGAACTTCCGCGAGAACCCTCAAAAGGAAATCGCTGGTTCGCCTGTTGTGACTATCAAGGACTTCCAGAGCCTTGAGGAGCTTGATGTTAAGACAGGTAAGATAACTAAGCTCGATATGCCTGCTACTAGCAACGTGCTGCAGTATTATACCGAAGATGGCACCAAGGTTTCGATTCGTCCTTCGGGAACTGAGCCTAAGATTAAGTTCTACATCGAGGTGCACGACAAGCTCGAAAGTGCCGACCAATATGATGCCAAGAACGATTGGGCCGATGCTAAGATCGACACTATTTGCCGTGACTTAGGCATTGCCGATTAAGTTTATTCTTCTTATATTGCTGGTGATGTATTTCTCATCACCAGCGGTTTTTAACAATTTAATAACTATCAAATAATTATGGCAAACAAACGACAATTGAAAAAAGCTATTGCTTACACTTGTAGTGAGATGGCAGGGGAGTGCTTCTTTGCTCAAGGCACTTTTGAAAACACTAATCCCGAGGATTGGGATAACATTGTTCTCGATGTCGCAATACTGCAAAATAAAGCAATGAAACGTGTTTCGGTTGATTTTGACAGGGTTCCTAAGGACTTTGAGAATGGTAAGGAATACCGCAAGGCACGTCGCTCCTATTTCAAGGCTGTGGAAAAGGGAATCAGCAACTTTATGAAAGAGGAGGCTGAGAAGATTGTGACTCAAATGAACAACCTTGCCAAGAAATAATTTATATATTAGTTGGGTTCTGTAAGTCGTTTTGAGTTTTATGGAACCCAACTATTAATAATTCACAAACAACTTGAGAAAGATTGCAAGCCGGATAATGAAGAACCATGGCTGGAAATTCGTTGTGAATATTCCAGACCTGAAGAAGTGTGTCATTTGTGTCGCACCTCACACTAGTAATTGGGACTTTATTATGGGTGAGTTAGCCATTCATTCGGTGGGAATGAGAGCTGGTTTCTTAATGAAAGATACATGGTTCTTTTTCCCTTTGAAATATCTATTAAAAGCTCTTGGAGGTATTCCTGTCTCGCGTCAGCGACGCACCAATGTAACTGGAGGTGTAGTCGATAGTTTCAAAAAGCATGACAATTTGGCTATTGCTGTTACCCCTGAGGGTACTCGCAGCCGTAATCCAAATTGGCACAAAGGAGTTCTTTACATTGCACGCGATGCAGGTGTGCCCATTGTCCTGGGATACTTCAACTATGAGAAAAAGATAGTTTGTCTTGATCGCATTTTTGAGGCTAGTGATGATATTGATGCCGATATGATTGCTATCAAGCATTATTACGACACTGTTGACGCTCTGGGAAAATATCCCGAGAAATTTACCACTGGATTGGAAAACAAATAAACAATAACATTATGATTTCGCGAAACTTGCGTGTTGCTTTAATCGAGGATAATGTGGCTTGGGGTGATAAGTATGAAAACCTTAAGCAGCTAGGTCGGAATATTCAGAATGTGAGTGAGGAAACCGACATTGTCATTCTTCCTGAGCTCTTCACCACCGGTTTTATTGTTGACCAGCAAGCCGCAGGCCTTGCCGAGCGAAACACGGGTGACACAATTAAATATCTTAAAGAATTGTCGCACTATCACAATGTGGCGATAGCTGGAAGTTTCCTTGCAAGCACAGCAAGTCAGCTTTATAATCGCGCTTTCTTCCTTGAGCCCAACGACGACGAGGCTTTTTATGACAAGCGACATCTGTTCACAATGTCGGGAGAGCACAAGGTTTATAATCATGGTGTTACTAATGCTCCAATTATTAGGTTTAGAGGCATGAACATCAAGATGATTGTGTGCTATGACCTTCGTTTTCCAGTCTTTTGCCGCAATGTGAACAACGAATATGATGTGCTGATTGTTGTCGCCAATTGGCCCAAGGTGCGCCTTAATGCTTGGAAAACTTTGCTTCAAGCACGAGCAATCGAGAATGAGTGCTATGTGTGTGGAGTTAACCGTTGTGGAACCGACCCTAATGGATTGGAATATGCATTAGGCGGCTCGTTGATAATTGACTATAAAGGAAAAATTATAGGTCAGCGTGGCACTTCGCCAGTGATTGAAGCCGACCTCTCACCAGCCGATTTGGCTCGTTTCCGCGAGAAGTTCCCTGCTTGGAGAGATGCCGACAGTTTCACTCTCGCTCCTTGATACTTGATACTTGTCCTCTCGTTCTCTCGTTCTCTTGTTCTCTCGTTCTCTTGTTCTCTTGTTCTCTTGTTTTCTTGTTTTCTTGTTTTCTTGTTTTCTTGTTTTCTTGTTCTCTTGTTCTCTTGTTCTCTTGTTCTCTTGTTTTCTTGATACTCAATACTCATTACTCAAAACTCAAAGTCAATTGTCTATAATACTCAAAAGCCGAATGGCTAAGAAAACAACATTTAATGAAAAAAATATATAGTCTTTAATTGTCGTAAAAAAAACTCAAAACTCAATACTCATTACTCAAAACTATGTACGAACCTCTTGCCGAGCGAATGAGGCCTAAATCGCTCGACGACTATATAGGGCAAAAGCATCTGGTGGGCGAGGGTGCTGTGATACGCCGCATGATTGAGAGCGGAAACATCTCCTCATTTATCCTGTGGGGACCACCGGGAGTGGGTAAGACCACCCTCGCGCGCATCATTGCCGAGCAGACGCAAGTGCCATTCTATACGCTCAGCGCCGTGACTAGTGGCGTGAAAGAGGTGCGCGAAGTGCTTGATCGCTGCCGTGCCGATGCGGGTAGCATCTTTACCCGCGGGCGCCCAGTGCTATTCATCGACGAGATTCACCGTTTTAACAAGTCGCAACAGGACTCGTTGCTCGGGGCCGTTGAGAATGGCACAGTCACTCTCATTGGCGCAACAACCGAGAATCCTTCATTCGAGGTTATTCGTCCGCTTCTCTCTCGCGCGCAGGTTTATGTGCTTCAGCCACTTGAGAATGATGACCTGCTCCAGCTCCTTGACCGTGCAATCAAGACCGACCGCATCTTCAAGGACCGTGAGGTTAGGGTAGAGGAGACCGAAGCGATGCTGCGCTACAGCGGTGGTGATGCACGCAAATTGCTCAATATCCTTGACTTGATTTATCAGTCACTCGATGCCCACGAGCCTTTTGTCATCAATGACAAGATTGTCACCGACCGCTTGCAGCAAAATCCACTCGCTTTCGACAAAAATGGCGAGATGCACTACGATATCATTTCGGCGTTCATTAAGTCTGTTCGTGGCAGTGACCCCGACGCTGCAGTCTATTGGCTCGCGCGGCTTATTGCCGGTGGCGAGGATCCTAAGTTCATTGCACGACGCCTGTGCATCCTCGCTGCCGAGGACATCGGTCTCGCCAATCCTAATGCCTTGTTGCTCGCCAATGCCACCTTCGACATCATCAACAAGATAGGTTGGCCCGAAGCTCGCATCCCTTTGAGCGAGTGCGCAATCTATCTGGCCACATGCGAGAAGAGCAATAGCGCCTACCTTGCAATCGACGATGCTTTGCGGCTTGTGGAGCAAACGGGTAATCTTCCAGTTCCATTACACCTTCGCAACGCCCCAACAAAGCTCATGAAGGAACTAGGTTATGGGGCCGATTATAAATATGCCCACGATTTCCCTGGACATTTCGTTAACCAGGATTA
This sequence comes from uncultured Bacteroidales bacterium, assembly GCA_902792435.1. Lineage (GTDB taxonomy): Bacteria > Bacteroidota > Bacteroidia > Bacteroidales > Muribaculaceae > Sodaliphilus. The sequence goes on along the minus strand of CADAZN010000002.1, from coordinate 138,537 downwards.
CTTGCCCAAGGAGTTGAAATATACTAAAATTTGGAATCCACAACCTCACACCGCTGCCGAAGCTAAACTCAAAGAAAGGCAAGACAAGCGATGGGGAAATGATAAATAAAAACAATGGCATCACCTTAAAATCACATGAGATGGTGCCATTGTTTTGCAAAAGAGATGTTTATCGCTTGAAATAGATGTCGATGTAGTCGACACACTCGTCAACAGGATTTGTCATCTCCTGCATGCGCCAGTAGTGGCGATTCTCCTTCTGCACAAAGTTGTAGGTGCCTTGCCGCAGGATTTCTTCTCCATTGTTCATGTGATAGATCTTCTGGCGGATGTCGCCGGTGAATACAAGATGTGTCTCGTCGATAATTTCAATTGTACCGTCGAGCTTGATGTAGTCGCCATTAGTGTAGCACTCATCGTCGACATCACCTGCTTTGTAACAGTCACGGGCAAACTGCCCTCCACGGCATGAGAGTGTACCGTCGGCTTCTTTCTTAATCACTACCGAACCGTAGCCTTTCCATGAAATCCACTGGAGTGTGAGTAGGTGCTTTCCCACGATTTTTCGCTCTAGGGGAGTAAGGCCAGCAAGGTTCTCAGTATTGGCTTTTTTGCGAGTAACTCTCTTTTTTGCCTGCATGGTGCAGGGTAGTGCTGCCATCATGCTGATGAGCAGCAACGCTAAAATTATTCGTTTCATAATGTCTATTATTTAGATTTCAAAATTTTTTCAATATAAGTCTTCACTTCTTCCTTAGTTCTGAGTCCTATCATCTCCTCAGGGTCATCGCCATTAGTGCCGAAAAACAGCACGTAAGGAATACTTTGAATTTCAAGCATTTTAGCCAGCTCCTTGTTCTTGTCGACATCGATGCTGTAGAAGTTAACACGGCCCTCATATTCGGCAGCGAGCTGCTCCAGGGCTGGAGCCAGCTGGCGGCAAGGTCCACACCAGGTGGCGTTGAAGTCAAATACCGATGGCTGTGCTATGGTGCCAGTATTCATGTCGAACAAAGCAACAAACTCTGCTTGATTAATCTCTTTTACTTTACTCGTGCTTTGGGCACTGGCAACGGTCCACATGGTGAATATTGCCGCAAAAATCAATAATGCTTTTTTCATGAATTATTATCGTCGTTATAGTGAATATATTATTTGATTGAAGAAATTATCATTGGTTTAATCATCATTGGTGCTGAGGACGCAACAGATCGTTGACAGTCTTAACTGGGTTGAAAGTCTCAATAGGCACCTCAACGAAGATGGTGTTCCAATCGCTCATTGAGCCGTTCCAAAGTCCAGGAAGTTCAAGCGCCTTAATATCCACGCCACCAGTTGATTTCATTGAAATTAGTCCAGTCTCTTGGTCAACAAATTGCTTTAAATCAAACTTCTTACCCTCGTAGTCCTTAATATAGCACACAAGGTCAACGGGGTTGAAGTGAGTGCCACTCTTCATCAGCCGGGCAGCCGCAGGGTCGTTTTGGTCGATTTGTGCTGCCTCAAGGATTTGTGGCGAGTAGCTGCCATCAGCGTTGTAGGCTAGGTAAGGACCGCCACCAGGCTCACCCTCGTTGAGTACCATACCGCACACTCTTATTGGTCGGTTGAGCTTGCCACGCAAATATTCGGTCAGTTGCTTCTCGTCCATGCCGTCTGTAGCCTCATTGCGGGTGCAGAGGCGATTCTCTACAAATTTCAGAATGCTCTTCAGCTCATTAGCATTAGCGCCCTTATCAAGAGTTAAGAGATGCTTGGCTATGGCACGCTGAACATCAATTAGATAGCCACCAATAGCCTTCTTGTAGCGAACTGTAGCATTACGCAATCTTAGTGGCACTACGTTGTCAATATTCTTAACAAACACCACATCGGCATCACGCTCGTTAAGGTTCTCGAGCAGGGCACCATGACCTGCTGGGCGGAAGAATAGGTTGCCATCACCATCACGATAAGGAGTGTTGTCAAGATTTACAGCAACTGTGTCGGTCGACTGTTTCTGCTCGCTCATTGTCACATTGTATTTCACTCCCCACACTTGCTCCATCATTGAGAGCTTGGATTTGAGCAACTTGTCAAATTCTTTGCGGTGTTCAGGTGATACGGTGAAGTGAATGTTGACCTCTCGCTTACCATTGGCAGCATACTGAGCGCCCTCTTCCAGATGCTCTTCGAGTGAGGTGTGAACATCTCCGCCCGATGCCTTGTGGAAAAGCAACAGGGCTTTGGGAAGGAAACCATAGTTTAAGCCTTCTTTTTCGAGCATCGCCTTTACAATCTCAACATATTTTCCATTTTGGATGAGTTGAGGTATAGAGTCCTTGTAAAGCAGCTCGCACGACTTGTTAAGGCTGGAGAAAAAAGCGAAGTGGTTGATGTTGTCAAAATATTGCTTCTCGAAGTCGGTCTCTGGAGCTGTTCTGCCCGATGTCATGAAGGCGAACATGTTCTTGAACATTCGGCTTGCAGCACCCGAGGCTGGAACAAACTTCTCAATCGTCACTCCATCTTGCTGCGACTGGCGCCAAAGCTTTATGTAGTGGTTGATATCTTTCTCATTCAAACGCATAATGCCATTACCCACTGTTGCTACCGAATGGATGCGCAGCTGTGGAAAGCCAGTCTCAAAACGTTTTATTTGCGCTTCAAGTTTATCGGCAGTTATACCTTTGTTTTCAAGTTGTTGTAGGTCTTTTTCGTTAAGCATGATAGTGTATGTTTTTGTGATTTGTTGCTAATTAGTTGTAATTAATTTGTAAAGTTACAAAGAAAAAATTAATTTTGGGTGATTTTTTGCTCAAAAGATAGAAAAATGACAGAAACTGCTTTTTTTAATGCTCATGAGCGGGCAATGTTGTTCAAATCAATTAGCAAATTATGGAACAACTTGCGTGACGAGATAACTATCGACGATGTGCACTATTTGCAGTCACTAATAAGAAGTGGCGTCAAGGCAGGTGTTTATCATCGCGATAAGTATGGCATCAACCCTGTTATCAGAACACTGCGCACCGCCGAGCTGCTACACGACAACATCGCCCTCGACCGCAATATGACGATAGCAATTCTCGTCTATAACCTATGTCGTCTCGGGCACGTTTCAGAGATAGAGATAACTGAGATGTTTGGTGACGATGTGGCAAGACTGGTGCATGGCCTTATTAAGATTTCTAAGATTTATAAAAAGCAGTCTGCTGTTGAGGATGAGAATTTCCGCAAACTGTTGGTGACTCTTGCGCAAGACATTCGTGTGGTGATGATTATGATTGTTGACCGCAGGGGATTGATGAGCTACATCAACAACCATGAGGACGAAAAATTTGTGCGCGACATATCGCTAGAATCACGCTACCTCTATGCGCCACTTGCCCACAAGTTGGGACTTTACCAAATCAAGACTGATCTTGAAGACCTCTCTCTCAAATACTTGCAGCGAGATGTGTATAACAAGATCGCCCAACGCCTTAATGAAACAAAAGTTGAGCGCGATAAGTATATTGAAAAATTCACAGCACCCATCAAGGATGTGCTTGAGCGTGAGCACATCAAGTGCCATATGAAAGGGCGTACCAAGTCGATTAATTCAATTTGGAATAAGATGAAAACAAAGCAAGTGGACTTTAACGACATCTATGACCTTTTTGCCATACGCATCATCATCGATACCCCCAAGGAATATGAGAAACGGGATTGCTGGTACACCTATTCTCTTATAGGTGACATCTACCAAGCTAATCCTGCTCGCATGCGTGATTGGATTTCTATGCCCAAGAGTAATGGCTATGAGTCTCTGCACGGCACTTTTAAGGGAAAGGACGACAAGTGGGTTGAAGTTCAGATACGTTCTGAACGAATGGACGAGATTGCAGAGATGGGTCTTGCCGCACACTGGCGCTACAAGGGCGTGAAAACCGATGGAGGTGGCATAGACCAATGGATGCAGAATGTGCGCGAGGTTCTCGAAGAGGGAAGCAAAAACCGCATGGATCTCATCCGTGACATGCACGCCAACCTATATGACGAAGAGGTTTTTGTATTTACTCCTCGTGGCGATGTATTCCGGTTTCCAAAGGGTGCTACGGTGCTCGATTTTGCATTTAGAATACACTCTAGAATTGGATGTCAGTGCATTGGCGCTAAAATTGATGGCAAGAACCAGAAAATTAATTACAAGCTGTGTAGTGGCGACACGGTCGAGATTTTAACCTCATCAACTCAGGTGCCACGCGTCGACTGGATGAATATCGTCAAGACAAGTAGGGCAAGGAACAAGATTCGGTTGGCTCTGAATGAAGCTCGAACCAAGAAAGCTGATATGGGTCGCGAACTTCTTCACCGTCGATTTAAAAATCGTAAAATCGAAATCGATGAACCCACAATGAGCCGCTTCATCAACAAGAAGGGATACAAAACCATAACCGATTTCTTTGTTGATGTCAATGATGAGAAGGTCGACATTGTGGTCTTGGTCGATGAATATCTCGATTTTGTAGCTAAACAGCAAGAGTCGACCAAGCCTCATGAAACGGCTCAGAACTTTGTGCTTCAGCACAAGGCTGACGAAGACGACCATGGCGCTGATGATATCCTAGTCATTGGTAACAACGTGAAAGGAATCAACTACAAGCTTTCAAAGTGTTGTAATCCTATTTATGGCGATTCAATTGTGGGATTCATTGCAAGCGATGGTGCCATAAAGATTCATCGGCGAGATTGTGGCAATGTGAAGCACTTGATCGAGAAGTATCCCTACCGCATCATTCGCTCGCAGTGGAGTGGTAAATTAGGAAAACAATATGCAGTTACACTCAAAGTTGTGGGTAATGACGATATAGGAATTGTTGCAAATATCACTTCCCTCATCAACAAGGAGGGTGACACCATGCTGCGAAGTGTGTCAATCAACAGCATTGGTGGCATTTTTGAGGGATTTCTAGGCATTGGCATTAACAGCCTTGACATGCTTGATGCTCTCATCAAGAAAATCAAGAACTTGAAGGGTGTGAAAGATGTGCAACGAACCAGCCATTAAGCCCGGCGGTGTATCATTGATTATGCTATAGGATTCATTTATGAAACCCTATCATAAACATTTGTTGAAAAGTTTATTAATTATAGGAGTCTTATTTCAGAAATTCTCCTTACCTTTGCACGTTCAAAAAAATAGAGGCTCTTTTAGGGCTCTTATTAAAGCGAAATAACTAATTCACATTAACTATAAACAATGAACAAGATTGTAAGCAAACAACGTTTCAGCGAGAATGTTACTAAGCTCGTTGTTGAAGCACCCCTCATTGCTAAAGCTCGCCGTGCAGGTCACTTTGTGATTGTGCGCTGTGGTGAGAAGGGTGAGAGAATTCCATTAACTATCGCCGATAGCGATCCTGCAGCTGGCACCATCACACTTGTGATTCAGGCAGTAGGTGATTCAACCCGCAAGATTTGTGCCCTTGAGCCAGGTGAGTTCCTGACCGACGTGGTTGGTCCTCTGGGACAGGCTACTCGCATCGAGAACTACGGTACCGTGCTCTGTTGCGGTGGTGGTGTAGGTGTGGCTCCATTGCTGCCTATTATCCGCGCAATGAAAGAGGCTGGCAACCGTGTTGTCAGTGTTTTGGCAGGTCGTACCAAGGACTTGATTATTCTTGAGGATGAGGTCCGTGCTTCGAGCGATGATGTTATCATTATGACTGATGATGGTAGCTATGGCACCAAAGGCCTTGTGACTGCTGGTGTAGAAGAGGTTATCAAGCGTGAGAAGGTTGATAAGGTAGTGACCATCGGTCCTGCTATCATGATGAAGTTTGTTTCGTTGCTGACCAAAAAGTATGAGGTCCCAACCGAGGCATCGCTCAATGCTATCATGGTTGATGGTACTGGTATGTGTGGCGCATGTCGTGTAAGCGTTGGTGGCAAGACTCGCTTCGTGTGTGTTGAGGGTCCTGAGTTCGACGCTCATGAGATTGACTTCGACGAGTTATTAATGCGCTTGAAAATGTAAACCCGCTAAAAACAAGAAAAATGGAAAACTATAACGAATCTCGCAATGAGGCTTGGCGCGAGGAACTGCGCAAGTCGAAGACTGCAAAAGAGAGAAACAACATAGCACGCGTTGAGATGCCCCAGCTTGACCCTGCCTATCGCATCACTTGTAACGAGGAGGTAAATCAGGGCATTAATGCCGAGCAGGCTGTACTCGAGGCTACTCGCTGTCTCGATTGCCCCAATCCACAGTGTGTCACTGGCTGCCCAGTGGGCATCAACATCCCCAAGTTCATCAAGAACATTGAGCGTGGCGAGTTTGCTCAGGCTGCCGCAACTCTTAAGGAGACTAGCTCATTGCCAGCAGTTTGTGGCCGTGTTTGTCCACAGGAGAAGCAATGTGAGAGCAAATGCATCCGCCTGAAGATGAACCAGCCCGCTGTGGCTATTGGTTATCTGGAGCGCTTTGCCGCCGACTGGCAGCGCAACAACACCGAGCAAGAGGTGCCTCCTATGAAACCTGCCAATGGCATTAAAGTAGCCGTTATTGGTAGTGGTCCTTCTGGATTGTCATTTGCTGGCGACATGGCAAAGCAAGGCTTTGACGTAACAGTATTTGAGGCTCTACATGAGATTGGTGGTGTGCTCAAGTATGGTATCCCCGAGTTCCGTTTACCAAACAGTATCGTGGACTACGAGATTGAAGGCCTGCGCAAAATGGGCGTTAAGTTTGAGAAAGACGTGCTCGTGGGCAAGACCATTACCTACGATGACTTGCATGAGCAAGGCTTCAAGGGCGTGTTCGTTGGCTCAGGTGCTGGTTTCCCACGCTTCATGGATATTCCCGGTGAGAACCTCATCGGAGTTATGTCAAGTAACGAATACCTCACTCGCATCAACCTGATGAGCGCTGGCCGTGGTGGCGACACTCCTGTGATGCATGGTGAGACAATCGCTGTAATTGGTGGTGGAAACACCGCTATGGACTCAACTCGCACTGCATTGCGTATGGGTGCCAAGCGCGTTATTCTAGTCTATCGCCGCAGCGAGGAGGAGATGCCTGCCCGTCGTGAGGAAGTTGGCCATGCCAAGGAAGAGGGCGTAGAGTTCATGACTCTGCACAACCCCATCGAGTACATTGGCGACGAGAAGGGACACATCAAGGCTATGCGCATCCAGCGCATGGAGCTTGGTGAGCCCGATGCAAGCGGTCGTCGCTCACCAGTGCCTGTTGAGGGTGCCATCGAGGAGATCCCTGTTGACATCGTGATTGTGGCTGTGGGTGTTTCGCCCAACCAGCTCGTGCCTCGCTCAATCGAGGGACTTGACGTTAGTCGCCGCAACACCATCGTTGTCAACGAGGAGACTATGCAAAGTAACATTGGCGACCTCTATGCTGGTGGCGATATCGTGCGTGGTGGTGCTACAGTTATCCTTGCTATGGGCGACGGTCGCCGTGCCGCCCAAAACATGGCAAAGCAACTCCTGGGCGAGTAATCAATCAATGATATAATAAAATTGAGGATGCATCCGTTGGGTGCATCCTCATTATTTTAATAAATTGATTTCTCTCTTTTGTGTAGCTCACCATTAGTGAACTGCGGGTTAGTAACTCATTTATTGGGCCACGCAATGTAGCCACTTCTCGTAGTTTGTCTCAGTGAGACGTTGGGGTGATAAGCGTGATTTGGCAACTCTATGCCATGATTGATACCCCTTTTTGTTGTTTTGTTTTCCATACTCAATAATTTTTGGTTAGTTGATCGTAATCTTCGATCTTAATGTCATAATACTATTCTTTTCATCAATTGACGCCGCAAAGGTACGTATTTTTCCTGATTTGGCCAAGAAAAATATGTTTTATAACATGTTTTTGGACACTTTTGTCACCAATTTAGCGATTTTGAGATGTTTTTTACGAGTTTTTCGAGATGTGTTTTGTCAGTTTCGTCAAAGGTGTTTAGCTCCTTACTGTCGATGTCGAGAACAGCAACCACCTCGCCATCGCTATTGTGAACAGGAACCACTATTTCGCTGCGAGAGAGGCTGCTGCAGGCGATATGGCCAGGAAATTGCTCAACGTCGGGAACAATGATTGTTTCATCGTGGTCCCATGCTGTGCCACACACTCCGCGACCGCGCTTGATGCGGTAGCATGCCACTGGCCCTTGAAATGGGCCCAACTCTAGGCGGTCGCCATTCACAGTGTAGAATCCTGTCCACCACCATCCAAAAGCCTCATGTAGCGCTGCTGTTACATTGGCCATCACGCTCACGGCATTATTCTCACCTTCAATCATTGCCACAATCTGAGGCAACACTTCTTCATATTTCTCTTGTTTTGCCATAGTATGGAAATTTTTTGTCGTGCAAATATAGTTATTATACTTAAATGTTTGCTGTTTTAAACCAAAATATTTACCTAATTGAGTAGATTGAGCAAAAAATGCCCGATAATCATCTAATTAGCGAAATTTTAGAGGTTTAGAATGTATGTAAATATGACTTTCAGCCCCAAATTTGAGTGGAAGAACGGCAAAGTCGTAAAGCGTGACGATGCCACATACTTAAACACTAAACCACTCCCGCGCATGCAGGAGGTACAACGCATCATAGACGAGGCGCCGTACGTCGAGGGACTGTCGTGCGCCGAGTTCGTTGCTTCTATCATGCACATGATGCCTAATCTCATTTCTATAGCGCACGCAAATCCTTCGCCCAGCACGCTTTCGCACTGGGAGGGAATGAGAGTGTCATAGACTACATTATTGGTCACTCTCTCGGTGCAGGCAAGAACAAGATGCTGTACTCCTACATCAAGGTCACTCCCGACATGGCGAGCGAGGCAATCCGAAAAGTCGGCGACTTTATAGCTTCAGATAAAAATTTTTGACTACCTTTGCGGTACACATAGACGAACTCGCAATAGAAATAACCATCAAACATTCTGAATAATGAATAAAGTAGTAGTAATCATATTGGTAATTCTCCCACTTGCGCTTTATGCGCAGGTGAGGGTAGCAGAACCAGCTCAAAGGGTAGCAAAACCTGTTGCTCCATACGACAGCACTTACATCGTCTGTGAGAAAAACCTTGATGAGATTAAGCGTTACATCGGGCAAGAGTTCTTTGTCATTCCGAAATCGGAACAACTGCAAAATTATGGGTATGAGATGACCAGGGAGAAAACAGGTTACATCTCTGGACGCATCCCTTACGATGAATTAGCAGGAAAGACGTTGCGAGTGGTTGATGTGGTGTATGGAGGACGCACATCATACGATAGAGACTATTACCTTACGCTTGTGAACGAAAGCGAGAATGACACAGTCTATTGGAAGTTTAGCGACTCAGAATATGATTTCCCATTCCTCGTCCTCGGATTCAAGGACAAATATGAAAAGACGCACAAAGGAAAGTCTTTCCTTTTTAAAGGTGTTGAAAGAGATGATATTTCAGACTTCAATACAGGAAAGGCTGTACATCTTAAACCAGGTGACAAATGGACATTCGAGGAGCTTATTATTGTGCCTTCATCAGGCGCAGTTGCTTATGTGCGTTACATGTGCTCAAATGCGAAGGGCGAGCACATCGCCTTTTATAGTGACTGGTTTGTCGAGAAGGCAAAGATGGACAAGTTGGTGAGAAAATACGGCCAACGACTATGCAACACTGCATTGAATGATGAAATCGCAATAGGGATGCCCAAAGAACTTGTTGAGCTGGCATGGGGAAAACCCAAGTCTATCAACAGCGCCAGTTATGGTGAACAGTGGGTCTATTCTAAAGATTATGTTTATTTCAAGAACGGCAAGGTTACAGGCTGGAATTGATGCAAAAATTGTCGGATTATTGTCCAAGGCGCATGAGAGCGACAAAGAACACACTTGTAATTAGGTGCTATACAGCATATTAAAGAAAAGAACATTGCATTTTAAACCAAAATGTGCAACTAATAAAAAAAGACAATTATGAAAAAGGTATTAGCAATCGTATCGCTGGCAGCACTCTTATGCTCATGCCAGCCAACAGGACAAAATGGTGTAAACGACACGACGGACAGCGTTGCCGTGGCAAATGTTACGGATGAGAAAAAAGCACCCGAAGTGAAAAAATCTATCTTCGCTCATGTGGCAGACTCAATCTACAAGGCACACCCAGGCGACATCAAGAACGAGATCATCTGTGAAGACATAGCAAAAGACCTCAAGAAGTACGCGCTCCAGTTCAAGGGCAAGCACATGCCACTAATCGAGGAGCTGCCGTTTGAATGTAATGGCATCGTCAAAGATGGTGGTCGCTATATCGTTGCGTTCCAGTATAAAAAAGATGCTACAGAGACTGAACTCGGTCTTGAGCTGCAAGTCGCGGTACCACAATCTCGTGAAGATGCGGCAAAATTCGTCGAGGGAGACATATACTACCTCAAAGGAATAATGGCAGGGTTCCCATTCCAGAGCGTATTGCCTTACGCACTCTCGCCATTGTCCTCTTTTGAGAAGCCATTAATCTCTCTCGGAGCGATAAAATTGGAAAATGCTGAAATTACCAAGAAATAATAAAAATTGTCGGATTATTGTCGAGGGCACATGAGGGCGACAAAGAACACACTCGCAATCGGTTTATGTACAGCTATTTAAAGAAATGAATATTGCATTTTAAACCAAAAGGTTGTAACTTTGTCAAAATTCAAATTTATATCTATTATGAAGAAATACTTGTATATTATTATAATGTGCCTTATGGCAGTAGCAAAACTGTCGGCCGAAGACACGCAGATTCACATTTTCAATCCTAATGTGAAGTCGCTTAAAATTGCGCCCATCAGCAATATGTACTTTCCACCCATCTATGTCTTGGGGAGTGATGATGTGTTGAATGTGAACTTCGACTACTTAGACCTCGAGATTCAGTATTTCCGTTACAGTGTGACCCATTGTGATGCCAATTGGCAGCCTTCACAACTGGTGGAGAGTGAGTATATAGATGGATTCAACCAGGCCGACATAGAGGAATATAAGCCTAGTGAGGCAACTTTTGTTCACTATTTCAACTATAATTTTACAATACCTAACAACGACTTCATTATTACTAAGAGCGGAAACTATTTGCTCAAGGTCTATAGGCAAGATGATCCTGACGATGTGCTCTTCCAAACACGTTTTTCGGTGAGTGAAAACACAATGGGAGTTTATGCTGAGGTTAGCACTAACACCGACGTGGATTACAATGCTCACAACCAACAGGTGAATGTGGTGGTTACTACGCGTGACGGAGGGAGAATAAGTGATCCATTTAACGAGCTTGCAGTAGTAGTGTCTCAAAATTCCCGCCCTGATAACGAAGTTATGGTTACGAAACCATTGATGGTTAGTGCAAACAAGGTGACATTTGAGCACAATCGCGACCTGATTTTCCACGCAGGAAATGAGTACCGGCGCATCGAGATGGTAAACATCAATTCAATGAACATGGGAGTGGAGAAATTTCAGTATTTTGAGCCTTTCTACCATGCTACGCTTTACCGCAACGAGCCACGCGCTAACGGTGGGTACCTTTATGATAAGACTCAATATGGCCGTTTTACTATTAGGAAGTCTGGCGCTTTTGACTCAATGGTTGAGAGCGACTACATTGTCACGCATTTTACATTATATACTGGCGAGAAACTGCAAGGAGGAAATCTTTTTGTGCAGGGTGAGTTCACTCTGGGCATGCCACCTGAGCAATGCCTTATGCGTTACGACCCAAACTATGGAACCTATAACTGCGACATCCTCCTCAAACAAGGTGCCTACAACTACCAGTTCCTTTGGGTTCCCAACGGCAGTGGGGTAGGACAGACCGCCATGATAGAAGGCGACAAGTTCCAAACGTCAAACGAATATCTCGTCAAAGTCTATGACCGCCCCTTTGGCGAGCGTTATGACCACTTCGTTGGATTTGGAATTATCTACTCTGGTAGATAACAATGATTCTAATCTAACAGATAATTCTTTTACCACACGTCTTGTGGAACAAGATGGGTATAAAAAACTGGAGCAGGACTAATGTCTTGCTCCAGATAATAGATTCTTGATAAACCTCAAAGCAAAGTAACCTCAATTTGCTTGCCTTCCTCATCAGAGGCTACATTGACCTTACCTTCACGGGCGAGCCAACCGATAGCAGCAAAAATTTCTTTCTCTTTAAGTTTTGTTACTTTTTTCAAACCTTTCATGTCCTGAGTGCCATTGGCATCGTTCAGTGAATTCCAAACTGCGCCTGCCCACAGACCAATTGTTTCTACGTTCATAATAATAATCTTTTTTGTAAAACTTCTTGTTTATAAAAACACTGCAAAATTAATTGTTTTATAACAAATTGACAAAACTTTTGTTTTCATTTTGTCTGTTATGCACCTGCAATCGTTTAACTTGCAACTTCACTTTCATGCTACTAGTTTTGTGAGTTAATATTTGTTGTTGTTTTTTCTTGTTATCTATAATGTTAGTAGGCTTTGGCGGGTGTACTGAAAGGTCTTTTCTTAATAAAGATTAATAAAGCTAACTTTTTGTTTGATTTCTTTCGCTTTTTATGTAATTTTGCAAAACATTAGTACAGATATGCTTTTTAATAGACCAAGGACATCTCCGATTTTATATCGTATATTTCTTAACATCAAAGAGATAGATCACTTTTATTGTTGCTGATTACAATCATTTTTCGCAACAAGAATTATTGTTGCCTCATCCTTTTTTATTTTTTACTGCTATAATGCAGGATTTACTTGTGCGACTTTTTCTCAAGTAACTAAATTATTAACAACATTAAAATCTAAAAATAATATATATATTATGGAACTACCATTTGCAGAATCGTGGAAAATTAAAATGATTGAGCCTTTGACCAAGAGCACTCGCGAGCAGCGCGAGCAGTGGCTCAAAGAAGCTCACAACAATGTGTTTATGCTTAAAGCAGAGCAGGTTTACATCGACTGTCTTACCGACTCGGGTACAGGTGCCATGAGCGACCGTCAGTGGTCGGCTATGATGCTTGGCGATGAGAGCTATGCTGGTGCAACTTCCTTCTATAAATTCCAGGAAGTGGTGCAACGCATCTTTGGTTTTAAGTATGTTATTCCTACTCACCAGGGCCGTGCAGCCGAGAACGTACTTTTCTCTTATCTTGTTAAGGAAGGCAATGTCGTTCCTGGCAACGCTCACTTCGACACCACCAAGGGCCACATTGAGGCTCGTAAGGCTAAAGCAATCGATGTTACTATCGACGAGGCTAAGGACACTCAGCTTGAGATTCCTTTCAAGGGTAATGTTTCGCTTGAGAAACTCGAGAAAGTTCTCGTTGAGAACAAGGGCAATGTTCCTTTCATGGTGCTTACTGTTACTAACAATACCGTTGGTGGTCAGCCCGTTTCAATGAAGAATATCAAGGAGACTTGCGAACTCTGCCACAAGTATGGTGTTCCAGTGGTTATGGACAGTGCTCGCTTTGCCGAGAACTCTTATTTCATCAAAACTCGTGAGGAAGGCTATGCCGACAAGACTATCAAGGAAATCGCTCGTGAGATGTACAGCTATGTTGACGCTATGACAATGAGTGCCAAGAAAGACGGTCTCGTTAACATGGGTGGTTTTATTGCTACCAACAATGAAGAGTGGTATGAGGGCGCTAAGTTGTTCTGTATTCCCTTCGAGGGTTTCTTGACCTATGGTGGTCTTAACGGTCGCGACCTTAACGCACTGGCAGTAGGTCTTGACGAGAACACCAACTTCGATATGCTTGAGACTCGCATCCATCAGGTGCAGTACCTCGCTAGCAAACTTGACGAGTACGGTATTCCTTACCAGCGTCCTGTTGGTGGTCACGCTCTCTTTATCGATGCCGACAAGGTGCTCTGCAATGTGCCTAAGGAGGAGTTCCCTGCTCAGACTCTTACTTGCGAGCTCTATCTTGAGGCTGGTATCCGTGGTTGCGAGATTGGTTACATCCTCGCCGACCGTGATCCCGTGACTCGTGAGAACCGCTTTGGTGGTCTCGACTTGCTCCGTCTCTGCATTGCTCGTCGTGTTTACACCGACAATCACATGAACGTGATTGCTGCTGCTCTCAAGAACGTTTATGATCGTCGCAACGAGATAACTCGTGGTGTTGCCATCGAATGGGAAGCTCCTTTGATGCGCCACTTCACAGTGAAACTTCGTCGCTTAGGATAATTCTTTAAAGCAATTAAAATAATAAAAGCCCAATCAGCGTTTTGCGATTGGGCTTTTATGTCTATTCAAGTGTAGTTGTCTTCTTTATTGCTTGGAGTATAGCCTATAGGTTTTTAAAGAGTGACACATCCTATAGCTATAACGACTACTAATAAAACAATGACAACCATGCCTGCTATTCTACTTTAAGGTAGTCGCGTAACGCGTTGACATATTCTTCAAACGCTTTTTTCCCAGCATCGGTCACGCTGCACAAGGTGAGCGGTTTCTTTCCCTGGAATTTCTTCTCGACAGTGATATATCCTGCCGATACTAGTTTGTCGAGCTGCACACTCAGATTGCCAGCTGTGGCCTGAGTTTGTTCTTTGATGTAGACGAAGCTAGCTTCTTCGCAGTTCATCAAGATAGACATAATAGCCAAGCGCAACTGTGAATGCAACAATGGGTTGAGTTCCTTTAGCATTGCTTCTTGGCTTTAGCATTCAAAATATGTCCGGGAATAATCATCGTTACAACGAAGCATAGCACGAAGAGGGGAATTACCCATTCTACGGCAAGTGGCACCTTAGCAAATACACAGCACATAACAAAGATTCCTGCAAACAAGGTAAATCCTCCGCCAATTTTCATCGATTTCTCTTGAATGATGCATCCTTGCATGTTTGCACTAAAACCGCATAGTAAAAAGGCAAGGATAAGCATAACTATCCATGTGTCTTTGCCAAAGAAGCTAAACCCAATTGACAATAATGTACCGAAGGCAAAAGCACATCCATTAGTCAACCACAAGTTGCTAGTTAAACGGTCTACGTAGGTCTTCGGTTCTTTCTCAATGCGACCTCGGTCCTTGCGATTGATGACTAGCATACCAATGCCACCAACTATCCAGATGAGGAACCAGAGCCAGTTGCAGGCAGGGTTTCCTTTGGTAACAATTAATGACACACCTACAAGCAGTCCAACGATAGCACTAACGTAGCCCCACCACAGCAGTAGGTTGCCTTGACCAATGTGCATTTGTCGCTTGGTCTTGTTGATCATTCTGGTAATCAACTCCAAGCTCTCTTGATTGTTTAATTTCTTGTCTTCCATATTTTCCTTACATAACTAAATGGTGAATAAAAAAGTTGTTTAGATTTATAAATCCGTTGCAAAGATAAAGTAGTTTATTTTATAAACCAAATATTTTGGCAACTTTTTTGAAAAAACTATCAAAAACAGTAGGTAGGGTGGCATGTTTGTTGATATTTATCGCATCATGATGTAAATCTTTATATATATGGTAGTGCTAATTAAATTTTGCAATTATTTCATTATTTCAATGTTGTTTTAATACATCAATCTATTTTATTTTTGCTCTTGCTGAATATAGCAAGAGTTCTTTGACATTCTGCCACTAGTTATTCATAGTAGTTCCTAGTCACTCTTATCCCTGAAAATAGTTGACTGATTCCAGTGATTCCAATGATTCCAATGATTCCAATGATTCCACTGATTCCAATGATTCCAGTGATTCCACTGATTCCAGTGATTCCACTGATTCCAGTGATTCCACTGATTCTAGTGATTATCGTGTTTCTTATGATTCCTTATTGCTTATTCTTGTATTGCCCCTACCTCTACACTTGTTTTATACATTATATTTGCAATTCTTCGATTTTTGGCATAACTTTGCAAGGTTGTTTCTGAATCTTTAAAAATTCTAGATAATATGAATATAGCTACTCGGGCATTATATGGCGGCATCTACGTTGCATTGATAGTTGCGGCATTATTGTTGTGGAACGTGAGCAAAATATTGTTTGTGATTTTGTTCTGTTGTTTCGTGATTCTTGGTATGCTAGAAGCTTCTAGGCTATTCAACCATGATGGAAAACCATCTACAACACTGTTAAAGACTGTAGATTGTGCTGGGGGAGTAGCGCTTTTTCTTTCATTCTTTGCCTACTATAACTCTGGAATAAACCATGGTTTATGCCTTGTTCCTGTAGCGGTATTCTTGCTGGTGAGATTGATAATACAACTTTATTTGCCCGAACGTAACTCCATTGCCGATGTACGACAGTCGCTAAGTTCTTTTCTTTATGTGGCACTACCTCTGTCTCTGCTAAACACTTTGGCTTCCAACTTCTCGCCTGAACTTGTTTTATGTTTGTTTATTTTCTTATGGCTCTATGATACAGGTGCGTTCCTTGTAGGATGTGCAATTGGCAAGCACAGATTGTTTGAGCGCATTAGTCCTAAGAAATCTTGGGAAGGTGTTGTGGGTGGCGCGGTTGCTGTTATAGCAGCAGCAATTGTTATCTCACAAGTTGATGCTGTCTCCCAAATGCTTAATCCTAATAACTTCGCCCTTGATGCATGGATTATTTTTGGAATAGGGGTAGTTATTTCAGGAACATTGGGTGATCTCTTTGAGTCTCTACTCAAGCGATGCGCAGGTGTTAAGGATTCTGGAAATATTATTCCAGGACATGGCGGTGTTTTAGACCGAATTGATAGTCTCCTCTTTGCTGCCCCAACCACTGTCATAGTTATGATTATACTTTCATCAATACAATAAATTAACCATTTTTGGTGTTATGTTTATATATACCTATTTATATATATAATTGAAATCACCATTTTTTGCTGCGACACAACAACACGATACATGAAGGCTTTACTATCACATATCTTGGTTTTGTCTCTGCTCGTAACCCTTGTGACTTCTTGCAACAACAAATCTCAGCAGGAGACATCAAAGGATGCAGCCAAGTCGCTGCCCACGATTGCTGTTAAACATGAGTTCCCCGATACCTTGGTTGTGGGAACAATATATAGTCCCGCTAGTTTCTTCATTCTCAAAGGGGATACTCTTGGTTATGACTATGAGAGAATTTGCGCTTTTGCCCGTGAAAACAAAATGGGTATAAAGTTCCATGTGGCTAGCAGTATGAAGGAACTCATTAATTATGTTGAGAATAACAAAGTGCATGTTGCCGCCTATGAAATTCCAATCACTGCCGAATACAAGCAGCATGTTATACATTGCGGTGCACAAAATGAAACATTTCAGGTTCTTGTGCAACGAGCTGGAAAAGACACTCTTAACAATGTGACTCAGCTAATTGGAAAAGACATTTATGTGATTCATGGTTCTAACTATGAAGCTAGATTGAAAAACCTTGATAGTGAGATAGGTGGTGGTATTAAGATTCATGCTCTCGAGAATGACTCTCTCATCAGTGAGGATCTCATTGATATGGTTGCTAGCGGTCGATTACCTTTCACAATTGCCGATAGCGATATTGCACAAATCAATAAGACCTACAACGACAGTATTAATATTAGTCTGAAGGTGGGATTTATGCAACGCTCCTCATGGGCAGTGGGAAAAGATTGGAAATGGCTTGCCGACACTATCAATGAATGGGCTAAGAATGACAACACCATTGCTAAGGCTAGAGAGATTAAGCAACGATATTTTGAAATGAATAAGCACCATCGCGACTCAATGAAAGCGATGAGTGATTCGTTGAACAACCTCGTAGAGAACTCCCAGAGTCCAGCCACTGAGCAGGATTTGAAGAAGATCTATTCTCGTAAGGAAGGTGATATTTCTGCCTACGATCAGCTGTTTAAGAAGTATGCTGCTACGGCTGGCGTGGAATGGACTTTGCTGGCTGCGGTTGCTTATGTGGAGTCGAACTTCAATCCTCAAGCAGTGTCTTGGGCCGATGCGCAAGGCTTGATGCAAATTATGCCTAGCACAGCTCATAGCTACGGATTCTCGCAAGAAGACCTCAAGGATCCTGAGAAGAGCGTTTATGTTGCTAGCCTCATTATTTCTAAGACTAACAAGTTCTTACAAAGCTATATCCCTAATAGCGCGGAACGTATGCGATTCACCTTGGGCGCCTACAATGCTGGAGTAGGGCACATTATTGATGCCATGAAATTGGCACAAAAGTATGAAAAGAACCCTAAAATTTGGTATTCTAATGTCGAGGAAGCTCTGCTTTGGAAGACGCACCCCGAGTTCTACAACGATCCAGTTTGTAGCTATGGATACTGCCGTGGCACCGAGACTATTAACTATGTTCGACAGGTTGAGAATGCTTACCGTGTGTTCCGTGAGTATGAAGCCAAGAGAAACAAGAAGAAATAGCCTTTTGTACAATCATTTTTATAAATTATAACTTACTATTCTTATGTCCACTCCTCACATCAACGCACTTGATGGTGCTTTTGCTAAAACCGTGTTAATGCCTGGCGACCCACTGCGTGCCAAGTTTATTGCTGAGAATTTCCTTGAAAATCCCCAACTTGTAACTTCTGTTCGCAATGTGCTTGGATTCACTGGCACTTATAAAGGTGTGCCTGTGTCAGTAATGGCTAGCGGAATGGGAATGCCCAGCATTGGCATTTATAGCCATGAACTCTACACATTCTATGATGTGGAGAATATCATCCGTATTGGTTCGGCAGGGAGCTATACCAAGGACCTTGCTGTTCACGATGTGGTGATTGCAAGCGCATCCTATAGTGCATCATCTTATGCTTTGGTCCACAACGGTGAGACAAGCCATGAACTCTCTCCAAGCGCTGAGATCAACGATGTCATCATTAAAAAGGCCCAGGAACTCGATATTCCTTACCATCTTGGAAAGGTTTACTCAAGTGATGTCTTCTATGGAGGCCCCAATAGCGAGCCTTGGCAAGTGACTCGTGAACGCACAGGTGTTGATTGCGTCGAGATGGAAAGCTTTGCACTCTTCCACAATGCCAACGTTCTTGGAAAACGTGCTGCATGTATCCTAACTATCAGCGACTCGCTAGTCGAGGATGTGGCTATTAGTGCTGAAGACCGACAAAATTCTTTCCGCACAATGATGCACCTCGCTCTTGAAGCAGCCATTGCGCTCTAAAGAAAAACAAGGCTCTAATTAAACAAATAGAATTAGTCTTCTTGGTATAGTTTCTTTAGTTGGGGCGAGGCATATAGAAATGCATTGTAGAATTTCCCCGGTTGAATTAAGCAGAAATACCCAAGGCTCTCAACTCTCTCTCTATTTTTAAAGTCACTTTTCTTAATATAAATGAAATGTGGCTTTTTCTCTTTTATTTGGACATACTGCATTTCTTGCATATTATTGGCGCCAAATTGTTTCGCCCAATATTTGCAACCAGGTAAACCACATGTTGCATCGGCCACATTAACCTTATTGTTGTAGTTAAAAAATACAATGTGAGGTTTGTACACTTTTTTTACTATATCAACATGATGATAATATTCTGTCCCCATATCTTTTAATGGGTCATTGTCGTGTTCCACTAGTTTGAAATTTGCTAAGTTGTTTGACGCATGATAGAATGAAGCATATCCTATTCCACAAAGAACTAGCACATAGAGTACAGTATTTAGTTTTCTATTTATTAAAAGCTTTGAGGCTAATATTGATATTGATATAAAACCAAACACGGCAAAAATTAAACAACTATAATAATAGTAAGTCCATTCGGCGTTTTGGACTGTAATAAGTAAAAACCACCAAAATGTTGCTAATGGAGCCCATGCATAATTTTTCACTAATAGGAATACAGTTCCCGTGCTCAACGACATTAAAATAATGAGACTTGATAAAAAGCCCCCGCCCAAAATCCATTTAACAATATTCAGCCTTGGGGAATGAGAGGAAATCTTGGATGTGAGAACAAAATATTCTTTAATAAAATCATCTAAATTCCCCAAGAAACAAAAATAAAAAACAAACGGTAAGCACACCAGCAAAATTCCTGAGCCTATTCTCCAAACTAAGCTTTTCATGGCTATTGCTTTTGAATACCAAGAATAAGAACAAAGAACAATTGCAAAGAAGGTAATCATCATAGCAATTGTAAACTTTATCAATAATGATGCGCCTATTGCAATTCCGATTATCCACGCGCCTTGACGCATAAGTCGTTCTATGTGATGTCGTGCTTCGGCTTTACAATACAATACTCGACACGTTGCCCACATAGACATGGCGATAAATGGCTGGCAGAAATCTTCGGGTCTTGTTTCATAATGCATAAAAGGATTGAAATAACACCAAAGCATTAATATCCCAACTAGTAAAGCAACCCATCGTGAATCGATAAACAATAGTACTATACCATATATGAACCATATCGTAATCCAATAGCTGATGCATGTTAGAATCCAGACTCCTACAAAGTCATTATTACTAATAAGATATCCCAAGCCATAAATAAGCCACAACAATGGACCTTTAGAGTCGCTAAAGTCTACATAGGGTATCATTCCTTCAACCCATGCTTTTCCTGCTGTAAAATACCATGATGAATCAGTTCTGCCCCAAATCTCGAAAAATGGAGAATCTATAGAAAGAAACAATAGAAGCAACGGCACTAAGACTATGCTTAATGACACCATGAGAAACATTTGTCGAGTATTTGAGAACCAAAGAGTAGATGGATCCAAATTAGATATTATAGACAAATCATTGTGCCGCACGGTGATAGAGGACAATTGCTATTATGGTATAGATTATGTTTGGTATCCACATGGCGAGCCTTGGAGATGTGTAGCCACTGATGGCAAATGTCTGTGTGACAGTCATAAACAAGATGTAGGAGAAACTTAATAGTAGTCCAATGCCAATATTTACTCCCATTCCTCCTCGCACTTTGCGAGACGATAGCGAGAGGCCAATAACCGTCAAGATGAATGCTGCAGCTGTCATGGCAAATCGCTTCTCATATTCCAATTCAAACTGTTGGAGATTAGCCACACCACGTGCTTTCTGCTTGTTGATATATCGCCTAAGCTCTGGCGACGTGAGCATCTCTTGGTCGTTCTTGGCAATAAGGAAATCTCGTGGATCGATGTTGAGCAATGTGTCGATTTTTGTGCCTTTAGTGAGTGTTTCCTTTAGTCCTTCAAATTTCCTGACAGTGTAATCATTAAGGGTCCATCGTCCCAAAGAATCGTAATGCACATCGTTGGCTGTGATGCGAGAAACTAGCCTGTTGCCGTCGAACTGTTCCATTGTAAAACGATAGCCTCGTTTAGTTGTGTTATCATAACGCGACATGAAGGCCATCACTCCAGGGCGAACTTGCAATTGAATATTGTCTCCAAAATCCACTCGCTTATTTTTTACCCATTGGTTAGTATACTCAATGCGCTTAACATTTGCGGGAGGAATCACATATAGAGATAGTAGGAGAGTGCCAATGGCGATAATAGTGGCACTGACTAGATATGGAACCATCAGCCTCTTGAAGCTTATTCCGCTTGACATCATGGCAATTATCTCACTATGGTCGGCAAGCTTTGAAGTGAAAAAGATAACAGTGATGAATACAAATAGCGGGGCAAACTGGTTGGCAAAGTATGGTAGGAAGTTCAAGAAATACTTGAACACTGTCTCTTTTAGAGGCGCTGTAAGCATGGCATCAAGCTTCTCGTTGATGTCAAACATTACGACAATCGCTAGCAGTAACAAGATTGCGAAAATGAACGTTCCAAGGAACTTCTTTATTATGTAAGCATCAAAGTGCTTTATCCAAGGACGTTTTGGCTTTTGAGGGATGGCTTTAGGTTGTGGTGAATTGTTGTTCGCAGTTGGTTCAGGGTCATCTACGAGCATTTCGCTCTGTTGTAAATCCTCGGCAGGTGCTTGGGGTATTACCATTTGGGTGAAATCATATTCAGAGCGCACATCATTTGTGCTCTCCTCAACGAGTCCCCATTGCTTACTGTTCTGTAAAATGGAGTCTGATCCTTTTTTGAACCTGCGAGTTAAAGCCATTGTTTAAAGTCTCCTAGTTACTCTTTCTATCATTGATGTCTTCCATGTTTTGAAGTCTCCAGAAATAATGTGGTTGCGAGCTTCGGTAACTAACCACAGGTAGAATGCTAGGTTGTGGATACTGGCAATTTGCATTGCTAGTAGCTCGTTAGCGATGAATAGGTGGCGAACGTAAGCTTTACTATAAACATGGTCAACAATCGATGCGCCATCTTCTTGTAAAGGGGTGAAATCGTCGGCCCATTTCTTGTTGCGCATGTTCATGATTCCATGCTGCGTAAATAGCATACCGTTTCGGCCGTTGCGTGTTGGCATCACACAGTCCATCATGTCAACACCACGATCGATAGCTTCAAGAATATTGGCAGGTGTGCCTACTCCCATCAGGTATCGAGGACGATCCTCGGGGAGGATTTCGTTGACGACCTCTATCATATCATACATGACTTCAACAGGTTCGCCAACGGCAAGTCCGCCAATTGCGTTACCTTCAGCTCCCAAATCGGCGACATGCTTTGCTGCATCTTGACGCAAGTCGGTATAGGTACAACCCTGAACAATTGGGAAGAATGCTTGGCTATGTCCATAGCGAGGCTGTGTTTCTTTGAAGTGTTTCCATCCGCGCTCTAACCAATGTTGGGTCAACCTGAGTGATTTCTCGGAATAACGGTAGTCACTTGTTCCTGGCGGGCATTCATCGAG
This sequence comes from uncultured Bacteroidales bacterium, assembly GCA_902792435.1. Classification (GTDB taxonomy): domain Bacteria; phylum Bacteroidota; class Bacteroidia; order Bacteroidales; family Muribaculaceae; genus Sodaliphilus. The sequence goes on along the minus strand of CADAZN010000002.1, from coordinate 115,838 downwards.
AGCCATCATAATGTCGCTGCCTATGCTTCGTTGGATGTCAACAACCTTCTCGGGTGTGAAAAGATGTTTCGAACCATCAATATGGCTTCGAAATGTGACACCTTCTTCTTTTAGCTTGCGGTTCTCGCTGAGGGAGAAGACCTGAAATCCGCCACTGTCGGTTAAAATGGGGCGATCCCAGCTGTTGAACTTGTGCAATCCACCTGCACGTTCAATAATGTCCATGCCTGGACGCAAGTACAGGTGATAGGTGTTGCCCAAAATGATTTGTGCCTTGATGTCGTCGCGCAGTTCACTCATGTGAACAGCTTTTACCGAGCCAACCGTGCCAACAGGCATGAAGATAGGGGTCATAATCTCTCCATGGTCGGTAGTTATCACTCCGGCACGAGCTTTACTGTCATTATTTGTTGCTACTACTTTGTAGTCCATAGTTATCCAAATTATAGTGCAAAATTACAACAACCAAAATGAACTGCCAAATTTATTTACATCAATTCCTCCCTTGAGAAGGCCAATAAACTGAGAGCTAGTGTTAACATTCTAAAAAAGAGATGACCCAATGCATTCACTGCGTTGAGTCATCATAGTAAAACGAGTATATGAAATGAAAAAAATGTGTTGTGTATTTAATGAAAAATTATCTTACTTATTAATGAGCCCGGTTCCTGTCATGTCGGTTGGTTGGGCTAGTTCCATAATTTGTAGTATCGATGGAGCGACATCGGCAAGTCTACCATCATTCACAGTAGCATTCTTGTTGTTGCTTACAAAGATGAATGGTACTGGATTGAGTGAATGGGCAGTGTTGGGGGTGCCGTCCTTGTTGATAGCATTATCGCAGTTGCCATGATCGGCAATGATGATGATCTCATAATTAGCCTCCTTGGCAGCTTCCACGGTGTCGTGCAGGCAGTTGTCGATGGTCTCAACAGCTTTCACAATGGCGTCATAAACACCTGTGTGACCTACCATGTCGCCGTTAGCATAGTTCACTACAATAAAGTCATACTTAGTTTCTTTGATTGCTTCAATCAGCTTGTCTTTTACTTCGTAGGCGCTCATTTCAGGCTTGAGGTCATAGGTAGCCACTTTGGGCGAAGGAACAAGAATTCTATCTTCGTTCTCAAAAGGCTCCTCACGACCGCCGTTGAAGAAGAAAGTGACGTGAGCATATTTTTCGGTCTCGGCAATATGTAGCTGTCGCTTACCTTGTGATGCAAGATATTGTGCTAGAGTGTTGTCAACATTGTCTTTCTTGAAGATAACATGCACTCCAGTGAATGAAGCATCGTAAGGCGTCATGCAGTAATATTGTAGGTTGGGAATGGTGGTCATCCCAACTTCTGGCATGTCTTGTTGAGTGAGAACGATTGTCAACTCCTTGGCTCGGTCATTACGGAAATTAAAGAAGATTACAACATCTCCATCTTTGATGCGGCCATCAACAGTTGAGTTTACAATGGGTTTGATAAACTCGTCGGTAACGCCCTCGTCATATGATTCTTGTATGGCTTGAACCATATTGTCGCTCTTACGGCCTTCGCCATGAACCAGCTGGTCATAGGCCATCTTGATGCGTTCCCATCGCTTATCGCGATCCATTGCATAATAGCGTCCTGTAACAGTAGCAACCACTCCTGAACTCTTGGCGCAATGCTCTTCAAGCTGGCCGACAAAACCTTTTCCGCTCTCAGGGTCGGTGTCGCGGCCATCCATGAAGCAGTGGATGAAAACATCCTTCAACTCATAATCATGTGCAATGTCGCATAAGGCAAACAAATGGTCTAGTGAGCTATGAACACCGCCATCACTTGTTAATCCCATGAAATGCATAGCTTTGCCATTCTCTTTGGCATAATTGAACGCATTGACGATTTCAGGATTCTCAAGGATAGACTTGTCCTTAATGGCTTTATTAATCTTGACGAGATCTTGATAGACAACACGTCCGCCGCCTATGTTGAGGTGTCCAACTTCGCTATTGCCCATCTGTCCATCGGGTAAACCAACATTTTCACCGCTGGCTTGGAGCTGACTGTGTGGAAAAGTTTCCATCAAGTAGTCCCAATAGGGGGTTGGTGTTGAGAAAATGGCATCACTCTTAGAGTGGTCGCCAATGCCCCAACCGTCAAGGATTATTAATAATGCTCTGTTACTCATCAAATTAGGTAAATTTAAGTTTAGAACTTCAATTTATCTTTCCTTAATAAAACTTTATTAGGACTGCAAATATATATCATTTTAGGCGCATTACAAAAAATAAACAACATTTTTTTACAATTATCATCACATTTTTTTGTTGAAATAATGGATAAAAAGACTAACTTTGCAGAGACTATGAGACGAATAACCGATATTACCGAATTGAGGTCGATACAGATTTCGATACTTGACGAGATTCATGAGTTTTGCCAGCGTGAAGGCATCATCTATTTTCTTTCGAGCGGCACACTGCTTGGAGCTGTGCGCCATCAAGGATATATTCCATGGGACGACGACATCGACTTGTATATGCCTCGCGAGAGTTATGAGCAGTTTCTTGCGAAATTCAGTAGCGAGTCGGGAAGATATTATGTTATCAACCCACGCACCGAAGCGAATTACTACTACACTTTTGCTAAAGTTGTAGATACTAAAACAAGGGTGGTGGAGCAAGAAACTCCCGGCTTTGAAATAGGGGTTTATGTCGATGTGTTTCCGGTTGATTATGTGAGCGAAGATTTGTCGGTTAGGCAGAAAGTTTTCAAGCGCAAGAGGTTTCTCAACAAGATAAGGCGGTGCAAAATATCTCACAATAACCCATTATACTCTCGATGGGCCTATATTGTTTATAAACATTGGCCAAGGAGCGTTAAAAGCATCAACAATGAACTCGACAGACTGATTGCTCACAACAAGCCATCATCGCTAGTGTGCAACATGACCGAGGCTGGTCCTGGCATTGAAGGGTGTTTCTCATCGAGCTGCATTTCGAGCGATGTCGACATCCTTTTTGAGGGCAAAAACTATAAGACGATGGTGGGCTACAAGGAATATCTTGAGAAGACTTATGGCGATTACATGACTCTGCCTCCTGTTGAAAAACGGGTGCACCACGATTTTGAAGCCTACTGGTTTTGAGCAATTACGTCCATTCCCCACTGAAAGACCTCGTCAATTACAGGTGTTGAGAAATTAATGTCTTTTGCCACTTTCACAATAGAATATAGACCATAAGGAAAATCTTCTGTAAAGTAGCGACTATTGAAATCTGGCACATAACCATCATCATCATTACCAATCATTGGAGCCATTATACTTTTGAACGCTGGAATAGAGGCGAGTTTGTCACATAGCGATTTCTCATCGTGACTCTCATAGTAGTCAAGAACATTAGGAATAGCTCCTTGTGTTACTGGAAGCAACTTGAGCAATGCTTGAAATTCACGGTCCATATTAATATAATAATGAGCTGCCTCGATGGTCCAATCTGCATAAAATAGCGGACAGTGGTCATACTTGATGCCTGGCTTCCAGTCTTTCCAAAGAGTATAAATTCGAGAGGTGTGAAGCAGTGGATTGCTGTTGGTGAGACTCACCTCATAATGACTGCTTAACAATTTTATAGGGACGTTGAAAATGCGCTCAAGCAACAATGCCAACTCTCGCTTTTTTTCATAGGATGAGTGTTCAATAGCAACGCTAAGACTTGGTTTATAACCTAATAAGTTGGCACTTTTACCATATTCTTTGACACGGGCAATAAACGGCACACGCTGGAACCCAAAAATAGGTATGTCACATGGCAGAAGTTGAGTGGCCATAAAGAAAAAGCCAGTACTCGACACTACAGTTCCAACAAAAGTGTTATTGTTTAGATATGGCCTTATCTTTTTCAGAACATCTTTAATAGCAGGACCTGGCAGGCACAGCAGTACAATATCAGCATTAGAAACAACTAACGAAGGGTTATCGGTAACACATGATAATTCCCCTATAAAATGCTTGTTGTTCAAATCGGTGATTTCAATCGATTTACTCCATCGGTGCGGGCTACGAGTCAAGACACTAACATTGTAATCTTTTTGCGAAGCGACAAAACCAGCAATGGTGTGGCCAAGTGAACCGCCACCGCAGATGCAAATATTTATCATAGTGAGAGTAGTGCTTGAATTAACTTGTTGTTGTCGTCGGTGTTGCGAATGGCGATGCGTACATAGTTCTTGCCTTCAAGACTGGTCTTGTTGCTACAATCCTTGATGAGGATATTGTGGCGGTTCAGGAGAATCTGGGTGAGTTCACTTGCCGTAAAGCCATCGGTCACCTCGCAAAGGAAGTAATTGGCTTGCGACGGGATTACCCTTAGATAATGAATCTTGCTCAGCTCGGACTTAAAGCGCTTGCGCTCCTCGATGAATTTGGCACATGCAGCTTTGTAGAATTGCTCGTACTTATTGAAAATTTGCATGTAGAACTCGGCGAAGGAGTTGATGTTCCAAATTGCAACATCTTTCTTGGCGTGAGCAATTAGCTCCACGTCGCTGCTGGCCATAACGCCAAGTCGCAGACCCGGCACGCCATAGCTCTTGCTGATGCTCTTCATAACCACCAAGTTGGGGTGTTGCAGCAGAATCTCGTTCTTGAGCAAGGAGCTGGTGGCATAATCGTCGGCAAAATCGACAAATGATTCGTCTACAACGAGCCTCATGCCACGGTTCTTGCACCACATGGCTAGCTCAAGAATCTCGTTCTTAGGTATAAAATTGCCCGAGGGGTTATCTGGATTGACTAGTAGCAGGGTTCTTATTTCTTTGTCTTCAAAGTAATGCATGAGGTCGCTGGCTGTGTAACGCAGGTCGGCATTGTCAGGGGCGAAAGTCACAAGCCTTGAGCGTTCAACGCGGTTAGGATATTCCTCAAAGGTGGGCAGCACCACGCCCATTTTCCCCTCCAGACTTGCCATCAACGTCTTGATAAGCTCGGCAGCACCATTGCCCGCTACTGCCATCTCCTGCCTGATTCCAAAATACTTGCCAGCCAGCAGCGCGTTTACCTGCATCCCTGAAGGATACTGCGTTAGCAGCACGTCGAAGTTGGCGCGCAGTTCGTCTTTCATGCGCTTGGGCGGGAAGAAGGGGTTCACGAGGTAGCAATAGTCGAGCATCTTGGGGAATCGCCAGTAGCCGCCATAGCGCTTGTTGAACTTGCCCAGCCTCTCATGTTCGCTGGCAAAGATGTTCTCAGCTATGTCGAGGTCCTGCACGTCGTCAATCTCATACCATCGCTCGTTGCCAATAGGCAGCGCTTTGAGCTCGGCCTTGTCGAGCAAAGTGATTACGCGTAGCACTTGTTCGTAGTACTCGTTATTGCCCATCACGCGGCAATAGGCGTCGAGGAATGGCACATATACTCTCTCGCTGAACTCGCGGCTGAACTTGTAGATGTTGACAGTTTTGTAGTAGCTGTCGACTTCGTCATAGTTGAAGGCCTTGCGGGGCACGAAGTTCACGATGTTGTTGTCGCTGTCGATGCACACCATGGTTCCATCCATCCAGGTCTCATATTTAGCAACGAGTGCCAGGTTGGGGTAGGGGTTGGCGAGGATCATGCTGAACATCTTGTCATCAAAAATCAGGTCGCTCTCAATGAGCAATGTGTCATCTTCTTGCAATTGTTGCTTAACAATCGAGAGCGAGTAGATGTTATTGGTCTTGTCATACACTGGGTTCCAGGCCCACTCTATCTTGAGCCTGTCGTTGTATCGGTCACCTATGTGCTCCACAAGTTCTTTGCCCTTGTAGCCTGCCACAATCACCACGCGATTGAGGTTGAGCGCACACAGCTGCGTGAGCATTCGATCGATGAGGCGCACCCCGTTGACCTTGATCATGCACTTAGTGTTTCCCTGAGTGAGCTCGCCCAATCGGCGACCCATGCCGGCTGCCAGTATTATCGCTTGCATCGTGTATAAATGTTATTTCGTGAAAAAAATCGTTTATGCAAAATTAGTGCAAAATTATTAAATTGTCACTACTTTTGATTCAAAAAATGGTTTATCAGCTCAAGTGTCAACACATTATTCCCACGTGAAATTGTTGATTCCCGCTCCTATTTCGAAGTGATATTTTACAATGCCTAGGTCAATCTTTGCATAGGGCCCCAGGCCAGCCTTGGCTTTCACGGTGCCTGAGGCGGTGATTGCAAATTTGAACTTCTGCTGGTTGATAGCGGTGGGAGCGAGTAGTGCGCACGCCACTCCCTGCTTGTACCACTGCGGAGCAGTTTTCACGTCGATGAGGCTTACTTTGTCGGGAGATTTCCTTTTGTGATCAACTCCTTGTGTGGCTCCATATCCTAGAGCGATGAGGCAAACAAGTTTCTCATCCTCGTCGATGCTCAGAACGCTGGCGATTTTCTTGTAGGAAAGAGCAACCCAGCAAGTGTTGAGCCCCATCATTTGCGCTTCGAGCACCAGTTTCTCGCCATAATACCCGACGGTCTCGTCGAGGTTGTCGCCCCTTTTCCCTATCATGGCAAAATAGTTGCTCACACCGCTGAACTTGCCGTAGCGCGCTAGCAGGCTCTCGCCAAAGGAGCGTGGCTCATTGGTTATGAGCTGAATGTGGAGCCCGCTCAGCTTGTTGTAGTTGCTGGCGAGCTGTTGTAGCCGCTCGATTTTCTCGGCTTCGATAGGACGGTCAAGATAGTGACGCACCGAATGCCTCGCCTTGATAGCTTCTATTAGGTCCATAGTCATAATATTGTTTCGAGATAGGTTTTGAGGGGTTTCATGCCGCACTTGTCGTAGAAGGCTCTTGCCCCTGGATTGCACTCCCACACGTTGAGCGTGATGTTGTAGAAGCCGTTGCTGCGTGCCCAGGATGTCACATGGTCAAACAACCGCTTGGCAATGTGCTGGCGGCGAAAAGTCTCGTCGACACACAGGTCATCAATATAAAGAGTCTTTATGTCGGTGCGGTTATTGTCATTGATAAACTGCTCAACAATGCTAAAGCAGTATCCCAACACCACATCTTCATCATTGACCAATACAAAGATGGGAGTTTTATCTTGATTATCAATAATCTCCACAAGTTGCTCATCGGTATATTTTCGGTTCCCGCTCTTAAAGATGTCGGGGCGCCCTTGTGCGTGAACGTTGTTGACTTGAGTGAGCAGCTCATGAATGCGTGGAATGTCACGATTTTCGGCTCTTCTTATTCTCATATCTCTTTTTTCTGGCAAATATACACAAGATTTCTCAAAGTGGCAAAGAAAATAAACATTTAACTATTAACATTTTTTTTTTAAATAAAAACTATGTAATTTTGCAAATTCAAGAAAAAAGATTCAAAAAATAATCAAATAATGGCACAGAAACCATCGATTCCCAAAGGTACGCGTGACTTTTCGCCACTCGAGATGGCAAAACGCAACTATATTTTCGATACAATTAAGAGCGTGTTTCTGCTCTATGGTTTTCAACAAATAGAGACCCCAGCCATGGAGAACCTGTCGACGTTGATGGGTAAATATGGCGAGGAGGGTGACAAACTGTTATTCAAGATTCTTAACAGTGGTGACTTCCTGAAGTCGGCACCCGATGAACTGTTGGCACGCAAAGACTACATTCATTTGATTACAAAGGTGAGTGAGAAAGGCCTTCGCTACGACCTCACAGTGCCCTTTGCGCGCTATGTGGTGCAGCATCGCAACGACCTACAAATGCCCTTCAAGCGCTATCAAATCCAGCCCGTGTGGCGCGCCGATCGTCCCCAGCGTGGCCGTTATCGTGAGTTCTATCAGTGTGATGCCGACGTGGTTGGCAGCGACTCATTGGTAAATGAGGTGGAGCTGGTGTCGATGATTGATGAGGTGTTCAAGCGCTTTGGCATCAACATTGTTATCAAGCTCAATAACCGCAAGATATTAAGTGGCATAGCCGAGGTGATAGGCGCCCCCGACAAGATTGTCGACATCACAGTGGCAATCGACAAGATTGACAAGATAGGATTTGATAACGTGAACGCCGAACTTGCACAGAAGGGCTTGTCGCAACAGGCGCTTGACACATTGCGGCCATTGCTCACCTTGAGCGGAACCAACCAAGAGAAGCTATCGACACTGGAATCGTTGCTGGCAACATCGCAGGTGGGCCAGCTGGGCATCGAGGAGCTGAAATATGTGCTCAGCACTGCTCAGTCGTTAGGTCTCAAGAGCGAGGTGGAGCTAGATGTGTCGCTTGCTCGTGGCTTGAACTATTACACGGGAACCATTCTCGAGGTCAAGGCTCTTGACGTTGAGATGGGAAGCATCACCGGTGGAGGTCGTTACGACAATCTAACAGGGGTGTTTGGAATGGATGGGCTCTCGGGCGTGGGCATCAGCTTTGGTGCCGACCGCATCTTTGATGTGCTCAACACACTCGACTTGTATCCAGCCGATACCATAGCTACAACTAAGGTGATATTCATCAACTTTGGCGACAAGGAGTCGCAATGTTGCTTGCAGCACATGTCGCAGTTGCGTGCTGCTGGAATCTCGTGCGAGCTTTATCCTGAGCCCGCAAAGATGAAGAAGCAAATGAACTACGCCAACGCCAAGGGCACGCCTTATGTTGCTATGGTAGGTGAGAGCGAGCTCACATCGGGCACTATCTCTATCAAGGACATGGCAACAGGCGCTCAGCAGAGCTACACCCTCGATGTCGCAATCGAGATGCTGAAGCAGTGATTAGAGATTGGAGATGAGTGATTAGTGATTAGTGATGAGTGATTAGTGATTAGTGATTAGTGATTAGTGATTAGTGATTAGTGATTAGGGAGTTATGAGCTATAAGCTATAGGCTATAGGCTAAGAGCTAAGAGCTGACAACTGATAACTGACAACTGATAACTGAGAACTGACAACTGATTAGTGATGAGTGATTAGTGATGAGTGATTAGTGATTAGTGAGAACTGACAACTGATTAGTGATGAGTGATTAGTGATGAGTGATTAGTGAGAACTGATAACTGACAACTGAGAACTGACAACTGATAACTGACAACTGACATATGACATATGACAAATATTTTTGATACGTTGCTTCATTTGCCTCTTTTTCAGGGCGTGAGTCACGAGCGGTTGAGAGAGACCGTCGAGAAAGTTCCTTTCCACTTCTTGAAATTCAAGAGGGGGGAGAAAATAATTGACCGTGGAGACCCATGCACCCATGTGAGATTCATTATCTCGGGAAGGGTAAGGGTCACCTACGAGAGCCGAAAGTTAAAATTCAGCCTGTCGCATGAGCTCACGGGGCCCGAAGTGATAGCTCCCGATTACCTTTTCGGGTTAGATACCAGCTACCCATTCACCGTTAGGGCTTGTGAAGAATGTGGCACTCTGCAAGTGGCGAAAAATGACTACATGGCGATGCTGCAGAGCGACCCCGTGTTTATCTACAACATCCTCAACTACCTCTCAAGGAACTCGCAAGCTGTGAAGACGCAAATCATCAACGCCGAGCAGGTGTCGGTCACCGAGAGGCTTGTGATGCTCGTTGGCGCTTTCACCAGTCAACGTTCGGAGCACATAGTTCTTGAGTTCAGGCAGCGCGACCTGTGCCGCATCTTGGGAGCCCGACGTCCAGCTTTGATGACTACTATCGGCGAGCTCATCGATGCGGGGCTAATCAGCGCCACGAGCAACAGCGTCATTGAGATAAACGACCGAAAGGCCCTCCTGGATTGGCTCAAGAAATAATCCCTCATCCCTCATCCCTCATCCCTCATCCCTCATCCCTCATCTCTCATCCCTCATCCCTCATCCCTCATCCCCCTTGATGATCACGGCGCGATAAGCAGTGTGATTTTCTATGGCGGTTGCCATGGAAACCTGCAAGGCATCGCACGCCTAGTTCAAGGAATGAAAGCCGAGGAGGCCATCAGCAAGCTTGAAGGAATCAGATGCGGTTATAAGGCGACCTCCTGTGCCGCCCAGCTCGCAAATGGTCCCTTAAAGAGGCTTTGCAACATCATTAACAGTTCGCTAGATTTCGATTGTTGAGGAGTAGAACCGATAATCGTTCAGGATAGTGTTGAGGAAGGCTTCGTTGTTGCCGCCCTCAAGCGGCGGAATGCGTAGATGTTGCCTCACGGTGTTGCTCAGCAAGTCGATGTAATAATGCCTGTTGGCGTTATTGTTCACGAGAGTTTGCCTAATCACTTCGGCTTGTCGCATCGAGAGGGTAGCTGCCTCAGGATAGTAGGGCTTGTAGCCAGGGTTGACATATCCAAAGTTGCTCAAGTCAAAATAATACTTTTGGTAACCATCCCTCTTGATGACGACAGTGCCAGCCATGAGGTCGCCAAGTCGCTGCCCGTTCTTGTTGAACAGAATGCACAGCAGAGCGATTCCTGGCATTATCAGGCACTCGATTAGGAAGATAGCCCATCGGGTGAGATAATCGCCCAGCGAGGGCGCCGAGCCGTCGATTTTCACCACTTGCAGCTTTAGAATCTTCTTGCCAGGGCTCGCGCCATTGAAGAAAAATTCCGACACGGGGTGGTAGATGACGATGGGCAGATAGGCTAAAAACAAGATTGCTGCTAAAAAGCTGGTGTTCTTGGCGAAATAGGCAGCTGAGGCAAGCATGCCAACCAATGTGGTGATAATGACAAAATAGATGGAAATGAAAATAGTGTCAAGAATCTGTGCATAAATCCTGTCGCCAACACTCGCCATGCGCTGCTCAACGTTAACGTGTTGCCCTGTAGTGATTTTTATGTTCGCCATGAGAAAAGTGCTCTTTAGTTTTTGCAAATATAGTAAAATTATTTATTTTTGCAATTCTAAACGGCGTAACATTTTTCTTTAACATGCGGGAATCAGTTTTTATTAAGCAAAACATCGGCAAATGGCGGAATTTTGAGTACCAGATAAGCCGTGGAGAGTGTGAATCTCCTTCTCACAAGGCCGATGTCTATATAGATGTTTCTGCGGATCTTGCTTTTGCCCAGTCGCATTATCCCAACTCGGAGATAACTTCCTATCTCAACGACTTGACCATAAAGCTACATAATGAGATTTACAAGGAGAAACATGAGAATTGGCGCCGAGTGATCACCTACTGGACTAGGGAAGTGCCACTCACGATGTGGCGGGAGCGCAAGTATCTCTTGATGTCGCTCGCAATATTTGTTGTCGCTGCTTTGATAGGAGTGGTCTCCACGCTATATGAAGACTCTTTCCCGCGACTCATTATGGGCGATTATTACATCGACATGACTCTCGACAACATAAAGCATGGTCGGCCCATGAACGTTTACTCCATGGGTGGAGCAACCGAGTCGTTCCTAAGTCTCATGTTTCATAACGTTCAAGTCGCATTCTTGGCTTTTGCCGCTGGAATTTTCACCAGCATAGCAGTGGGGTATCTTATCTTCTCAAACGGAGTGATGCTTGGTGCCTTTTTCACTTTTCTGTACAGCCAGGGAGTTCTTGCACAGTCGTGGACAGCAGTGATGCTTCATGGCACCCTTGAGCTGAGTGCGATAGTTGTTGCTGGAGCGGCAGGAATAGCCTTAGGAAATGGTTGGCTGTTTCCTGGCACCTACAGTCGCCTCGAGTCGTTGCGCAGGAGTTCAAAGCGTGGGCTCAAGATTGTGGTAGGCACGGTGCCGGTGCTCGTGGTTGCCGCATTTATCGAGGGTTTCCTGACTCGCCATGTTGAGTGGCCATTGTGGTTCAAAGTATTGCTGATTTCAACGTCGGCAATATTTGTGGTGTTTTATTACATTATTTATCCTTACTGGTTATCGCATTATGGCAACAACGAGTGACACAAGCACCAAGATACCGCTTTATGCCCGTCGCACCCTGGGCGAGAAGATCAATGCTGCGATAGATTTTTTAAGGCAGAATTGGCGTGTGGCATTACGGTTCTCTATCTACATGATGTTACCACTTGCCTTGATTCAAAGTGGTGGCATGTTCACCATCGTTCGCTCCATGAGCGACGATAGTTTTAATAATGAAACAGATCTTGGAGTCTTGTCATCGATGATTTTATCATTAATCGTTTTATGCTTTACTTACACCCTGATTCTCACATTGTTTCAGTATTATCAAGGTAGCAGTGACGGCGACTTGTCGATGCTCACATTTCGAGATGTGAAATCTCAAATGTGGCATAATCTCAAGCGAGTGTTGAAAGCAATGTTACCCATAATAGTAATAATGGCATTGAGCTCGCTGTTGGTGTTCTTTTTTATGCTGTTGCCATTTATCTCATTGTTGGTTTTCTTGATTTACGCATTGTTGTTTTTTATATTAATGATTGTGCCCATTCATTATGTGCTAGAATCGGTTAACTTGCGTGAGGCCTTCAATCGTTGTTTCAGTCATGCTTCGGCTTCTTGGGGCAACTTGTTTGGGCTGATGTTCTCGATGGTGCTTGTTGTGATGATCATTCAATCGGTTACAGGAATGCCTATGCTCGTTTTTGCATTTGCAACTAATAGCCTAAGTTATAGTGGCACGCCGACAGCAGCTCTAAGTGTCACCTATGATATCGTTCTGTATCTGTTCCTTATAGTGCAAACCTTCTTTGGTTACCTGTCGATGTCGCTGGTGATAACAACGTTGGTTTATCACTATGGCAGCAATGCTCGAGAGCAAGATGACCTGGCTATTGCCAGCGATATTGATGATTTTGCAAACTTATAGTAATGATAATGAAGGTGAATGTGGGAATAAACGTTAGCGATACTATAGTTTGCGACTCGTCGTTGTTAAAAAAGATAATTAACGATGGCAACTACGATTATAATTCAGAGATAACAGTAGAGCAAAAGTCGTTGCTGGAGAAAGTGAAGGACGACTTTGGCCGTTGGCTCGACGACGTGCTGAGCAGCCTTTTCAACTCGCCTGACGCCATAATCAATTCCAACAACCTGATGCGCTGGGTGTGGATTGGAATTGCTGCAGTAGCGCTTGTGACGATACTTTACTATATCTATAAGAAAAAGATGTTCTTCTTCAAGAAGAAAGAGAAAGCGGCCGATGACTATGAAGTGGGGGAGGAAACCATTTACGGCATCGACTTCGACAAGGAGATAGCAGCGGCAGTGGGGCGTGACGACTATCGTGAGGCTGTTAGATTGCGATACTTGCAGTGCCTGAAGTTCCTTAGCGACCATGAAGTTATTGACTGGCGCATCTACAAAACACCAGCTCAATACACTAGAGAATACAAGCAAGCCGCTTTCACGCAATTGACGCGCACCTATGTGCTTGTTAGATATGGCGATCGTGATGCCAACCAATCGGTGCTTGATGGCATTGTTGGCAACTATGAATCGATAGTTGAGCGCGTGAAAGATTCTAAGGTGGCCGCAGCTGGTCAAGAGGAAGGAGGCCCGGCATGAAGCTTAGCAAAGGATTTGTTGTGGCGATAATACTACTCATGGTAATGGTTATCGTCGTGGAGATAAAGATTCCCAAGAAATTTAAATGGGAAGAACCCACCTACGCTCACAACGACCCTAATCCGTTTGGCGGAAAACTTGTTGACAGCATTTTGGAGGCAAGCCTTAAAGATGGGTATAGGATGAAGCCAGGTTACCTGTGTGTTGATGACGACAAGGAAAGCAAGAATGACTCCACGTTGTTGTTCATTGACTATCCCTTGACCGATTATGACAAAGAAGAGATTGACACATTGCTTGAAATTATGGAATGCGGCAAGAGCATTATTTGGGTAAACGCTGATGGCTTGTGCGACACGTTGTGCAACATTCTCGATGTTGCGACCGAAAGGAGTTATTCGTTTGAAACCTATAGTCTAAGTCATTATTTTGCTAATGCCGACACCACAACGCTGCGTTGGAGGGGTGACAGAACCTTTAAGGCGAGGGATTATCGATTCAGGCGATTTGACATCGACTATTCGGTAATTAACATTTTTAATCAGAATAATCCCAAGGGTGCTCTTTCGGATTCAACAGTTTGGACTCCAGTGATGACAATAGGCAACTCAATGAACCGTGTGGTTGCTGCAACCCGCAATGTGGGTAAAGGCCGATTTGTGCTTGTTACCTACCCTCAGCTATTCACTAATTATAATGTCTTGGAACGAGGAGGCGCCGAATTGATGATGCGACTCATCAGCCTGGGAGGCAAGCGTGGGATTGTAAGGTATGATTATCGTTATGTGCCAGATGCTGATGAGGATTATTACAAGTCGCAGTCGCCATTACGAGTTTTCCTTAAATATGACTCGTTGAGATGGGCGGTGTATCTCGCCTTGTTAACAATAGTTCTGTCACTTTTCTTCACGGCTCGTCGTCGTCAACGGGTGATTCCAGTGATTAAGGAACCCGAGAACCCGACGATAGCAATGGTCAGGCACATAGGCTTGATGCATTATCGCCACCATGACAATGCGGCGATGGTAAGAGACCAATTCAAGCATTTCTCACAAGCGATGTTGCGCAAGCATCTTGTCAACGTTGACGATGAGGTCGACCTTAAGGAAAACATGGCGTTGCTAGCGAGCGTGTCGGGCCTTGACACTACGACTATAACCGAGTCAATAAATCGGCTGAAACAGCTTAAGGCCGATGATGAGATAAAAATAAGCGATAATGAAACAAAACAGCTCATCGACTTCATGAACTGCATTGTGGAAAGCTAAACTAAGAATTATAAAAAACGAAAAGATATGGATGCAAATAGCAGATTTGACTTAAGCGAATTTCAGGAGAAAGTTGACCGACTGCGTGAGTCGATCGCAACAGTGATAGTTGGCCAGGACAGGGCAATAGACATGATATTGACCGCCATTCTTGCCGATGGTCATGTGCTGGTGGAGGGTGTGCCTGGTGTGGCAAAGACGTTGCTGACTCGATTGATATCAAAGCTCATTGATGCCGATTTCAAGAGGATTCAGTTCACCCCCGACCTTATGCCGAGTGATGTTTTGGGAACTAACGTGTTCAACATCAAGACTCAGGAGTTTGAGTTTCACAAGGGCCCAGTTTTCTCGCAGATTGTTCTTGTCGACGAGATAAATCGTGCTCCAGCCAAGACACAGGCGGCATTGTTTGAGGTGATGGAAGAGCGTCAAAGCACTATTGATGGCGTGACACGTCACATGTCTCCACTTTACACAGTGCTTGCCACTCAGAACCCTGTGGAACAAGAAGGCACTTATCGCTTGCCCGAGGCTCAGCTCGACCGTTTCATGATGAAGGTTAACATGGGTTATCCTTCCTATGACGAGGAGGTGAAGATATTGGAGCGTCATCAGGCTAACGCCAAGATGGTAAAACTGGAATCGATAAAACCAATTTTGAGCGTCGAGGAGTTGCTGCAATTGCGCTCATGCCTCGACAAGGTTGTGGTCGACAGCTCATTGCTCAATTACATAGCTCAAATTACTCAACAAACACGCTTGAGCCAAGCCATTCAGCTTGGAGCTTCGCCACGCGCCTCGATTTGCATTCTTCAGGGAGCAAAGGCCTATGCATTGTTGCAGGGCCGCGATTTTGTTTCCCCCGACGATATCAAGACCATTGTGCCTCCAGTGCTTGAGCATCGCTTGATAATAACGCCTGACGCCGAGATGCAGGGCTTCACTGTCGAGAGACTGGCCCAAGCGTTGCTCGACAAGATTGAGGTTCCAAAATAAACTTTAATAGCCATGTTTCTCACTCGTCGGTTTTACATCGTGATGACAGCTATTATTCTGCTGTTTGTGGCAGGATTCTGGTTCCGATTTTGCTATGGGGTTGCTGTTTGGGCATTAGTGTTGATGGTTGTTTTGCTGGTCATCGACTTGGTGCTGCTCTATAGCAAGCGTGGCTTGGAGGCTAGCCGCGTGTGTGCCGAGCGTTTTTCCAATGGCGACGAAAACAAGGTGGAGATAAGGCTGGAGAGTAGTTATAGTTTCCCTGTCAAGCTCAACGTGATCGACGAGATACCCTTTGTGTTCCAGCGTCGAGATTTGAACTTTGCCCTCAAGGTACGCAAGAATGAGGGAAAAATCATCACTTATCATTTGCGCCCCACCAAGCGCGGAGTGTATGGCTTTGGAAAGATACGTGTGTTTGCTTCCTCGCCCATAGGCTTGGTTCAGCGGCGCTTCACTTGTGGAGAAGAGCAGGACATTAAGGTCTATCCCAGTTACTTGATGCTCAATCAGTATGAACTGCTTGCCATCAGCAACAATCTTACTGAACTGGGCATAAAGAAGATTAGGCGCATTGGCAACAACACCGAGTTTGAGCAAATCAAGGACTATGTGAGTGGTGACGACTATCGCACTATTAACTGGAAGGCAACAGCCAGGCGCAACAAGCTCATGGTTAACGTTTACACCGATGAGAAGTCGCAGCAAGTGGTGAATGTGATTGACAAGGGCAGAGTGATGCAACAGGCATTTGACAGCATGACTCTGCTGGACTATGCTATCAATGCTTCGCTTGTGCTCAGCTATGTTGCGATGCACAAGGAAGACAAGGCCGGAGTGATTACCTTTGAGAAGCAGTTTGACACTATGGTTCGTCCTGAGCGCGGCGCGGGCCACATGCGGGCCATTCTCGACAATCTTTATCATCAGGAAACCACCTTTGGCGAGAGCGATTTTTCCTCGCTTTGTGTCAACGTCAGGCGGTTTGTTACTAAGCGCAGCTTGCTCATCATCTACACCAACTTTTATGGCGAGAATGCGTTGCATCGCCAGCTGCCTTACCTCAAGCAGCTCGCCAACAATCATGTGGTGCTGGTGGTGTTCTTCGAGGATACCGAGCTTGATGCTTACAGCAAGGAACCCTCACGCGACATTCAAGACTATTATTGCCATGCTATCGCCAAGAATGTGGTTCATGAGAAGCGGAATGTGGTCGCCGCGTTAAGGCAATGTGGCATTTATGCCTTGCTCACAAAGCCCCAGAACCTCACTGTTGATGTGATTAACCGATACTTGGAGATGAAGGCAGCACATTCGTTTTGACACACCGGGGGCAATGCAAATAAAAGACCGACAAGTTGTCGGTCTTTTTCATCTATAATGTGTTTGTAAATGCGATTAGAGCATTGTGTCAGGATCGAGATGCTGGCTCTCAATGTCCTTAAAGTAGCGGTAGGTGCCAACCTTGAGTTCCGCGGTGGCATCCTCGTCGCACACGATGATAGCCTTGCGGTGCATTTGCAGGGCGCTCAGGGTGCACATGTGAGAAACACCGCCTTCAACAGCCTGCTGCAAGGCGCGAGCCTTCTTGTATCCGTTCACGATAATCATCACGCTGCGGGCAGCCATGACGGTCCCCACGCCCACGGTCAGCGCGGTTTTGGGCACTTTGTTAACGTCGTCGTCAAAGAATCGGCTGTTTGCGATGATGGTGTCTTGAGTGAGAGTCTTCATGCGAGTGAGTGATGTGAGCGACGAACCAGGCTCGTTGAAGGCGATGTGCCCGTCGGGACCCACACCGCCCATAAAGAGGTCGATGCCTCCAGCAGCCTCGATACGTGCCTCATATTCGGCACACTCTTTTTCGAGATCCTCGGCATTGCCGTTAAGGATGTTGACATTCTCGGGCTTGATGTCGATGTGCGAGAAGAAGTTGTTCCACATGAAGCTGTGATAGCTCTCGGGGTGCTCCTCGGGCAGCCCCACATACTCGTCCATATTGAAAGTGACAACATTCTGGAACGACACTTTGCCAGCTTTGTTAAGCTCGATGAGCTTGCGGTACATGCCCAATGGTGAGCTACCTGTAGGGCAACCCAGCACAAATGGTTTCTCGGGAGTAGGGTTAGCGGCATTGATGCGTGAAGCCACATAATTGGCTGCCCAAGCCGACACCTGCTCATAGTTAGGTTCAATAATAAGTCTCATATCATTAGTTGTTTTATATATTTAGTATTCGATTTTGTCTACTTTTGACGACCATTTCTTAAAGTGGTCGATTGCATGTTCGTCTTCTACATGAATGATGGGGATGTTGCGCAACTCATAAGGTTTTGCAATCTCTTCGTAGATGAATTTGTCGTCAAAGTCGATGGCTGCTGCATCGTGCTTGTTGTTGGCATAATAAATTTTGCTGATACCAGCCCAATAGATGGCACTAAGGCACATGGGGCAAGGTTCACAACTTGAGTAGATTACACAGTCTTCGAGTTTGAAGTTCTTAAGTTTGTGGCATGCCTCGCGAATGGCGTTCACTTCGGCATGTGCCGTTGGGTCGCAAATTGTGGTCACGCAGTTACATCCTGTAGCCACAACTTCACCGTTCTTCACTATCACTGCGCCAAATGGTCCACCGCCGTTGTCTATATTCTCACTTGCCAGTTCACAAGCCATTTTGATGAACCTTTTGTCGGTTTCGGTAATAGTAACCAACATTTTATATTAAATTATTAGTGTTTTCTGCTGGGTTTGTAGACTTTGACGCGGTAGTCGCAGTCGACTTTGCCCTTGAGCATGTTGTTGAGCTTGCTGCGAATCATCTGCTTGCGGATAGCCGAGATGTGGTCGATAAAGACATGGCCCTCGAGGTGGTCGCACTCGTGCTGGATGACGCGTGCAAGATAGGTGTCGATGTCCTCGTCATGCTCCTGCCAGTTCTCGTCGAAGTAGTGGATGTGAATCTTTGTGTGGCGTGTAACGTTCTCGTGTATGCCAGGCACGCTCAAGCATCCTTCTTCGCGTGTTTCGGTGGGGCTTGTTTCGTCGACAGTGATTTCGGGGTTGATGAGCACCAGGCGCTTGTCTTTGAGCTCAGGGAACTTGTCGCTCAGAGCGTCGACGTCGATGTAGACTACTCTAGCACTCACGCCCACTTGTGGCGCTGCGATGCCGATTCCGTCACTGTCGTACATCGTGTCCTTCATATTCTGGATAAGTTCGTCAAGACCTGGATAGTCTTTGTCGATAGGTTCAGCTACTTTGCGTAATACGGGTTGCCCGTAAATATAAATAGGTAATATCATAGTCCTTTAAATTGTAAGCTTTGTAGATAATCGTTGAGGATGATGCTAGCTGCTATAGTGTCGACGCGTGCCTTGTCGCGGCGGTCGCTCTTCTTCATCCCTCCGTCAATCATCGCCTGGTGGGCGATTGTTGATGTGAAACGCTCGTCGACCATAGTGATTGGCATGTTGGGCATCTCCTTCTTGAGCCGGTTGATGAACGGTGTGATGTAGCGCATGCTCTCGCTGGGCTCACCATTAAGCTGAGTGGGTTGGCCAATGACTATCAACTCAACTTGCTCGCGGCTCATATAGTCCTTGAGGAAGTCCATGAGCTTATGCGTGGCAACAGTCTCAAGACCATTGGCAATTATCTTGAGTGGGTCGGTGACGGCAATGCCGCAACGCTTGCGTCCGTAGTCTATAGCTAGTATGCGTCCCATAAATCGTGCAAAATTAGTGCAAGTTAAGAGAAAAACAAAACGAATAACGAAGTTTTTTCATTTTAAATTGCTAAATAATGCAGATTTTATCAGTAAAAATAAGAAGAATAATCATAATGAAATTAAGATAAATTAATCGAAGATGAGGTGTTTATTTTGAAATTATGTGTAATTTTGCATGAAAATATTATTATTAATCAAATAAAATGCTTTGTATATGAAGAAATTTTACATGATTCTAGCGGCAATCGCTGCTTTTGCGATTAGTGCCCAAGCTCAGACTGCAGGCACTATCAACGTGGGCGACTGGGAAGAAGCCAGTCTTTATAATGGTTCTTATTTTGACATGGCCCCCACCAATTTCTACTTGGCTCACACCGGATCTCAGATGATTTACACTCCTGACCTTCTTGCCGACCTCGATGGCAAGCAGAACGTGAAAATCACAGGGCTGAAGTTCAAGTTCTATGATGAGACTTTTGAGGAAATTGTTCGTAATACCAAGGTTTACCTCCAGGAGACCGATGCTACAGAGTTTGCCAAAAATCAAGACGGAATTAAGCAGTTCTTTGAGTTTGGCGAACCAGTTTATGAAGTTCAGTTAGACATCGATATGCTTGAGACTTATGGCGATGATTGTACTCTTGAGTTCCCTGTTGATTTCAACTTCACCCCAGGCAAGAGCTTGCTCGTTACCATCGTCTTTGATGCTGAGGATGATGACAACTGCACCATGGGCAGCGACTATGCTTCCTTCTATACTTCGGGCATTAGCGGCAAGGCTATGACGTACACCGATAATAGTGAAAGCTTCCTTGATTTTGCTCAAGGCGACGACTGGCCCAATTCAACCGCTATGCTGGGCTGCGGCACCAACGTTGAGCTTCCCGTAACCGAGATTTCTTACACATACGAGGAGGATCAGCCTGTAGTAGAGGAAGGTTTCTTCTTGGTTGGTGGCTTCAACGATTGGAACCAGACTGCCGAGGGCGGCCGCTTAGCATTTGACGAGAACGACAAGCTCGAAGGTGTTGAGCTCGCTGCTAATGCTGAGTTCAAGGTTATTGCTTTCGACGAAGATGGCACTATTTGGTTTGGTGGCCAAGACGATAACAACGTTGGCTACTTCCTGCTCAACAATGACCTCATGGGCCAGGGCATCATGTGCGTTGAAGGTGCTAGCGGTGCAAACTTCCGCGTTGAGGAGGCTGGCACTTACAACATTCAGTTGGATGTTCTGAGAGACTTCAATGGCGCAGTTTTGATGACTGTTACCAAGGAAGACCCAAGTGCAATCAGCACCGTTGGTGTTGACAGCAAGGTCGACAATGCTTACTACAACCTGATGGGTGTTAAGTACAACAGCATGCCAACCGTTCCCGGCATCTACATCCACAACGGCAAGAAAGTCATCATTAAGTAATGATTAAACTCAGGATTGAGTTATGATAAAAACGTGGTCTCTGAAGGCCACGTTTTTTTGTTTAAAGTACTCAAAGAGCTTGCACTAGGATTTACTGTAGTCGGGTTATTTTGGCGCCGAGTGCGTTAAGGCGTTCGTCGATTTTGGCGTATCCGCGGTCAATCTGCTCGATGTGGCCAATTTGACTTACGCCATCGGCGCTCATCGCTGCGATGAGCATTGCTATACCGGCACGGATATCGGGCGATACCATCTTTTTAGCTCTCAGGTGTATTTGGTGGTCGTGGCCGATTACAACAGCGCGATGCGGGTCGCACAGTATGATTTGTGCTCCCATGTCGATGAGTTTATCGACAAAGAATAGTCGGCTTTCAAACATCTTTTGGTGAATCAACACGCTGCCTTTGGCTTGTGTGGCTACAACTAGCAAAACGCTCAGCAGGTCGGGTGTTAGTCCTGGCCAAATGGCATCGGCGAGCGTCAGAATTGAGCCGTCCATGAAGCGGTCAATCTCATAATGACTTTGTTGAGGAATGAACATGTCATCACCGCGTTTCTCCAAGGTTAACCCTAGGCGTCGGAAGCTGTTGGGTATTATTCCCAGATTATCCCATGACACATTCTTAATGGTTAGCTCGCTGCCTGTCATTGCGGCCATTCCAATGAAACTGCCCACTTCAATCATGTCGGGCAAGATAATGTGATGCGCTCCATGCAACTCATCTACCCCCTCGATGGTGAGCAGGTTAGATGCGATTCCACTGATGCGCGCTCCCATCTTGTTAAGCATGCGGCACAGTTGCTGGATGTAAGGTTCGCAGGCGGCATTATAGATGGTGGTGGTTCCTGTTGCCATTACAGCAGCCATCACAATGTTGGCGGTTCCGGTTACCGAAGCTTCATCGAGCAGCATGTAAGTTCCTTTCAACCGGCCATTTGACTCAAACTTATAGGCTTGCTTTACTTCGTCAAAGGAGAATGTGGCTCCTAGATTACTTAGGCCTTTGAAGTGGGTGTCGAGTCTGCGTCGTCCTATCTTGTCGCCACCCGGAGTGGCATAGAACATATTGCCCATCCTTGTCAATAGCGGTGCTATTATCATTACAGAGCCACGCAACTTGTTGCATTGGTCCATAAATTCTTTGTTCTCAATGAAAGCAGAGTCGATGTGTTCGGCCTTGAAACTATAAGTGGTGTCGTTAATTCGGTTTATTGTCACCCCCATGTCGCCTAGCAACTTGATGAGATTGTTGACATCCAAAATATCGGGGACATTCTCAATCACTACTTCTTGGGTTGTTAGGAGAGTGGCGCATATTACTTGCAGCGCTTCGTTCTTTGCTCCTTGAGGTGTTATCTCACCATGCAAACGGTGATTTCCTTCTACTATGAATGATGCCATTTTGCTTGTTTATTATCTAAATGTAGTTTACTTCGGGATAAATCTTGATTTTAAATTTGTTGTAAACACTTTGTTGGATAAGAGATGCCAACTCCATGATATCGGCTGGCGTGGCTTGATTTTTATTCACTATTATTAAAGGTTGCATCTCGTAAACTGCAGCTCCTCCGTGGCATTTACCTTTCCATCCGCATTGATCAATGAGCCATGCTGCTGGGATTTTGACTTGAGTGCCGTTGATGACGTAATGCGGTATCTCGCTATAGACAGCGGCCAAATCGTTGAATAGTTCAACGGGAACTACTGGGTTTTTGAAGAAACTGCCAGCACTGCCTAGCTCGTTTGGCTCGGGAAGTTTAGACTTGCGTATAGCGATTACGGCATCTCTAATAGATTGTGCAGTGGGCGTTTCGGTCGATGAATGCAGGTCTCTGAGTTGTCCATAGTCTAAATGCAAGATAGGGATGGTTGAAAGGCGGAAAACCACCGCTGTGACAATGTGTTGTCCCTGCAACTGGTTCTTGAAGATGCTGTCGCGGTAACCATACTCACATTCATTGGCTTTAAAAACTCGAGGTAGGGCAGTGGCGATTTCAATAGTTTCCACCTCTTGAATTATGGATTCTACCTCCACACCATAGGCTCCGATGTTTTGCACCGCAGCTGCTCCCACTTCGCCAGGGATGTAAGAGAGGTTTTCGCTTCCATAATAATTCTTTTGAGCCATCAAAGCGCAAAAGTCATCCCACACAACTCCGGCACCAACTCTGACAATTATATCCTGGTTGTTTTGCGATACGAACTGAATGAACTTTATATTGGAGTGGAGCACGACACCATCGAAATCTTTGGTAAATAGCAAGTTGCTGCCGCTACCAATGTGCAAGACACGTTGCCCTTTATCTTTGATTTCGTTCAAAATGGCAATAAGTTCATCGACTGTGTCATAGGTGATGAACTCTTGAGCGTTGATATCAATACCAAAGGTGTTGTGCTCACGCAGTGAGTAATTATACTGCTTGGAAATAGGCATAGTCTTTTCAATAGAATAATAGAAAGTTGTCTTGTCTACAAATGTTGTTTTATTTAGGCCGACAAAATTACATAAAAAAAGTGTCATATACGAACAAGCTGAGAAGTTTTTTATTAGAGTGATGAGGGATTAGTGAGTAGAGGGGGAGATTTAGAGGTGAGAGACTGCGCATGGAATCGCTGGAATCACTGGAATCACTGGAATCAGTCAACTTTATCCAGGATTTACTTTTATGATTTATTGCTGAGGGGATTGGTTGTTCTAGTTGATAGTTCTTAGTTTTCATTTGGCTCTAATATTTAATGTACGTGTGTGCGCAAAGATAGTTGTGTTGTAAGTTTTGGAACAAGATTAAAAAGTGTTCTGACTTTTTTGCGGCTATTTGCGTGGTTATTTGATATATTATCACTAACTTAGTGGCGTTGAAATGAATTGAAGTCCTTAATCTTTTTAGTCCTTAATCTTTTAAGACTAATATAAAAAAAAAGAACACATGAAACATACTTTTCACTTTTGGAGCCTTGTTTTAGCTTTAGTTGTATTGATTGCCCCTAATGCTTATGCTACTGTAGGCACAGTGCATAATGGTGCTTTAAATGATGCTGATGTTAATCGTGACGGCAATATCACAGCTGTCGATGTCACAGCGCTATATGATTATCTTTTAGGAACTGGAGATGAATCAGGCACATTTAATTATGATGTGAATGGTGACGGAAGTGTGAATGTTGCTGATATTACAATGGTATATGGGGTGATGCTCAATTGGCAGCCTTATAACTCCATTTTTGATGCGTTCAACTTGAGCTTCACCAACTATCTTAATCGTGATTATTATAAGTTCGCATGGGATGATGTGACACAGTCGTATGATGTTACCAACCCTGACTACCTGCTTGTAATTGGTACTGATGTGAATTTCTCTAAATTTGATTGCTGGCATATCAGCGACAATAGTACCACTATGGGAAAACAAACGATTTCGGAGTGGCTGAGAAATATCTATCACTGGACTTCGCCGAGTGATGTTCCAAACACTGTGAACCTCGTAGCCAGGGTTGAGGTCCTGCTCGACAACGGCAGCGATGTTATTATCAGTAATGAGAGGAGCTTCTTGCATCTTCCTCAATTTACATTTGAATCGTCCCAGCCCATTCACTTGTGGTGGCTCGTAGGCAGTTTTGTGGGTGCTTCTCCTTGGAGCAATTCTATTTATTCTAATGGTTTGGTGCCAATGTATCCTGTGCAAGGTGCAATTTACAATGAAAATGGCGAGGGTCCACTCGAGTATTATGGCTATTTCCCCACAGGTGGTGAATTCAAGATTATCGAAGAACCTGGTAGTTGGGATAAAGTAATAGGCGGCGGCAACGAGAATGGTGGGCAGGTCTATTCAGAAAATGTGGCTGGTTATCCCGACAACATCATCATTAATCAAGGTGGCTATTACAAGATAGAACTTAATACCGTCACCAAGACCATGACGATGACGCGCTTGAGCGACAACCAGGCATCTTACGGCACCATCACCATGCCAGGTTATTATAATGGTTGGGATGTTTCAAGCAATTCCATGACAGCTCTAAACACGAATAACAACCATGATTGGACTACCTATTTGGTTCTTGACAATGATTCGGAACTTAAGTTTGCACCCGGCAGTTGGGACTATGATTGGGGTACCAACCAATTCCCATACGGCAAAGGCTATCAAGGTGGCTACAATATTCCGGCGAAGCAAGGTGGTTATAATGTATATTTCAATGACATATCGGGCGACTATATGTTCCTTGATAGTGATGGGTTGCCTAGCAGTAATTATCTGAAAATCACCAATACAGCAAACGAACTCATCAATCTCACTAGTGACTATCCCGAAGGCACAAAACTACAAATTTGCAATATCTCTACCGATCTTGAAGGACCATATCAGTTGCGCTTTGACAGTCGATCGATCACAATAGACCAAGACGGAAAAGTTGATATTAATGAGTTGAAAGAAGCGGTATTCTCGACCTACGACCGTCCACGTACTGGAGGCTGTATCCTCTACTGCTGGGTAGAAGCCCAATCGGGGTCACAAACTGTGAAGTCGAATACTATCTCGGTGCCTGTGAAAATTGATAATTACTCGATTGTCATTGACGGCAGTAGCATGACAATTGAGATGGCCCCTTCGAGCTTAAACACGTTTAAAGCTATTATTCCTTCTACTGGCAGTGACATTCGTTTCAGGATAGCACCCGAGTCGTCAAGTGCCGAGATTGACATGATTACTCCTTTAAGCGACAGCGATGTAACTGCAACTAATGGAACAATTGGCTTTGGCATGCAAGGATATTTCAAGATTCCTTATAACCCTTTATATAGTGAATATGAAGTGCTAATCGACTTGGGTTATAAAACCTATACCATCGAGGGCCATGACACTTCATCTAAGATTTGGCAGGTGGGTAACGCCAACAATTGGGGCAACCCTGCCAATGGCCTGTTGTTGAACAATGAAGGCGTCTATGTTGGCTATATGTTCCTCAACACTTATTTCAGGTTTAGAGAGAACGAGAGCAGTTGGGACGGAGTGAGCTGGGGCGCTGGAAGCAGCAGTGGCACTCTAGCAGTTAATGGTGACCTTCTGTACACTCCACAAGGTTTCTACAAGGTGGATGTGAATTTGGATTATATGACATATAATCTCACTGAACTCTCAAGTGTGAGCATCATTGGTAGTGCAGTTCCTACAGGAACGCAGTGGGCTACTGACGTTGACCTGACCTACAATCAAGGCACTGGTGCTTGGGAAACCTATATGGTGTTGAATAAAGGTGAGTTTAAGTTCCGTGCAAACCATGACTGGACACTCAACTGGGGTGGCACACTTGATAGCATCGTAGATTGGGGTGCCAACTTGTCGGTTGCTTCTCCAGGCCCCTACCGTGTGCAATTCTTCCTTACCTACAACGGTAACAGCCACGCTGTGTTGACGAGGCAGTAGGATTCATGTAGGAAGTAACAAGTAACAAGTAGGAAGTAACAAGTAGGAAGTAACAAGTAGGAAGTAACAAGTAGGAAGTAACAAGTAGGAAGTAACAAGTAGGAAGTAACAAGTAGGAAGGTGGCGAGTTATACGTATTGACAAATAACAAGTGATAGTGGCCCCCTGTTTCAGTTTTTGAGGCGGGGGTTAACTACACGTTCGCCGATGACTAGAGCCAGTTCTTTGCGAGTTTGGTAAAGCTCTTGCAGTCGCTCGAGCAACTCTTGTGCCTGCTTGCCCTGGGCATAAGGGATTTGCTGCTGCACTAAGAGGATGTTGTAGGTTAGAATGGCGTTCTTGAGGTTGTTGATAGCCTCGGGAATGATAATGTTGAGCCTTTCTTCTATCGACTTCTCAAAACCTTCAACAGAGTAGATTTTGCTAAGTTGATGTTTCTCGCTAATCATCTTGAGTGCAGTGTGTCGCACCTCATCATTGGGGTGTGAGCACAGTTTTTTCTCTAGATAATTCTTGCGGAACTCTGCAATGTTGTTGTCCATTTCGGTTTGGAATCCCTTGAGAAGATCGTTTTCCTTTTTCTTTATTGCTTCGGCGTTCATACCAACAGGATCGATGGTGCTCTGAGCACGCTTGAACTGCGCTTCTAGGGTACTTCGTTCACGACTTTCGAACACTGCAAGCTCTTTATAGAAATCGTTGATGTACTCAAGACTCACTTTGAAGGTGTTGTTAAACGCGTGGTTAGATAGCTCAATGTTATCAAGGAGGAACTCGCTGTTGATGTACTCGAGCACAGTGGTTGGTTGCTGGTCGCCATTGTCGTCAAGAGTGCCGCACAGGTAGCACATACCATATTTGACGACATTGCGCATGATGCCGAGCTCTGACTTGTAGAATATTGACTCCTTGTTGATTTCGGTTTGAGGAGTGAATTTTGATGGGTCATCAACAGGTTGTGGCACAGTGGTTGTGTCACCTTCTGGATAATAGTCCAAACTGTCGTCGAAAGGAGCGTCAATGATGGGCGGTTCTTCGCTGCCCATAGGGAGAACTTCACTTGTTGGTGGTTCCACAACGGGAGGAGGTGGAGTGTTTATTTCAGGGGAGAGAGGAGAGGGCTGCAGTGCTTGCCGGCGTGCCTCGCGATTCTTCTCACGTTCACGTCGCTTGAAAGCTTCCTCCTTGTTGCGTGCTATATTTTTCTTGATTTCACGCAGCAACACATCCTCGCTGATGCCCAACTGGATACTGCACTCCTTGGCATAGACCGAACGTGCGATTGCATCGGGTATTACTGATATTGACTTTACAACATCGCCAATCACCGCTGCACGCTTGCTAGGATCGTGCTCGGTTCCTTCAAGCAGAATTTTGGTTTTGAAGCTGATGAAGTCGGCCTCATTATCCTTGATAAACTGCTTGAGCTCGCTTGCACTGTGAGTTCGAGCAAAGCTGTCGGGATCCTCTCCTTCAGGGAGAAGCAAAACCTTGATACTCAGTCCTTCGGCAAGCAGCATGTCGATTCCTCTAAGTGAGGCTTTGATTCCGGCTGAGTCGCCGTCGTAAAGAACGGTGACATTGGTGGTAAAACGATGGATGGCTCGAATTTGTCCTTCGGTCAAAGATGTACCACTCGAAGCCACAACATTCTCAATTCCAGCTTGGTGCATTGAGATGACATCGGTGTATCCCTCAACGAGGAAGCACTTGTCCTCCTTGACTATAGCCCGCTTAGCCTGGAACAAGCCGTAGAGCTCACGGTTCTTGACATAGACCGTGGATTCGGGCGAATTGAAATATTTGGCAACCTCCTTGGTCTTCTTGAGTGTGCGTCCACCAAAAGCGATAATCTTGCCTGCGATGTTCATGACAGGAAACATGACACGACCATGGAAGCGGTCGAAGCCGCCGCCTCGGTTGTCCTTGATGCACAAGCCAACGTTGAAGAGATTTTGCTTGTTGTAGCCTTGCTGTGTCGCAGCAGTGTAGAAAGCTTTGCTGTTCTCGGGTGAGTAGCCCAGCTTGAACTTCTTGATGGTAGCATCGTTGAAACCTCGCTCGTAAAAATAACTAAGGCCAATGTCTTTCCCTTCTTGCGTGTTGTGGAGTTGGTCTTCAAAATACTGAGCAGCGAAGTCGTTTATTACGAGCATACTCTCGCGCTCGGTTTGAGCTGCTTTTTCCTCGCTTGTGAGCTCTTTCTCGTGGATTTCTATATTGTATTTCTTGGCGAGATAGCGCAGAGCCTCGGCATAGGACATCTGCTCGTGCTCCATAATGAAGTTTACTGGGCTGCCTCCCTTGCCGCAACCAAAGCAGTGACAAATTTGCTTAGCAGGTGAAACCGAGAACGAAGGAGTTTTCTCATCGTGAAATGGGCACAAGCCAATAAAGTTCGCACCACGACGGCGCAAACTCACGAAATCAGACACCACATCAACGATATCGGCAGTGTCGAGAATCCTATCGACTGTTTCCCTGTCAATCATGACTACAAAGGTAATTCAATTTATTAAATCACGCAAAAATAATTATTAACAAAACGATGTGCCTCCAGCATGAGGGGAAGCACATCGTTATACCAGAATAAGTTATCAGAGTTGATTAAAATACTGTTAAGTTACTTGCCTAGATTGCCCAAGATGCTGCGAGTGAGCTCTCGGGTTATTGTGCGAGTAGCTGCACTAGTGGCGCTTTTGGCAATCTTGCCAGTAGCAGTTGTAGAGCTTTTGCGACTCTTTGTGCCCGAAACGGCATTTCCAATCTTTGTTCCAATAATAGAAGCGATAGCGGCGGTTACAGCTGTCACAATTGCTTTCCACACTTTGCTGAACATGCCTGGCTTGCTTTTTTCTTTTTCGGCCTCTTTAGCTTCTTTTTCAGCTTGCTTTTCGGCTTCGGCCTGAGCTGCAGCCTCTTCAGCCTCTTTTGCTTCCTTCTCACTCTCGGCAAGCAGCACCTCAAAGGCACTTTCACGCTCTTTAAGCTCGTCGTACTTGCCATAAATCATAGAGCGATTAATTATGGAATTTCGCGTCATGGCATCGATTGGGCCTATCTGACTGAGAGGGAACAGAATCTTTGCACGCTCTACAATGGTTGGTGCGCCTTTTTCGTCGAGGAATGATACGAGAGCCTCTCCAGTCTCGAGATTGGAGATGGCTTCGGTGGTGTCGAAGTTGGGGTTTGCGCGGAAAGTCTCGGCAGCTACTTTCACAGCCTTGATGTCGCGAGGTGTGTAAGCACGCAAGGCGTGCTGGATGCGGTTACCCAGCTGTCCAAGAACAATTTCTGGTAAGTCGGCAGGACTTTGTGTTACAAAATAAATGCCGACACCCTTGCTTCGCATCAGGCGAATTACCTGCTCAATCTTGTCAACAAGAGCCTTGGATGTGTCATCAAAGAGCATGTGTGCCTCGTCGAAGAAGAAGATTAGCTTGGGTTGTGGCAGGTCGCCAACCTCAGGCATCGAGACATAAATCTCGGAAAGCAGCCATAGCAGGAAAGTAGAGTAGAGTTTTGGATTGTGTTGTAGCTCGTCGGCAGCCAGCACACTCATCACTCCTTTGCCTCCCTCAACAGCAAGTAGGTCATGGATGTCGAATGCTGGCTCTCCAAAGAAGTTGTCGCCACCTTGATCTTCCAATGCTAAAATAGAGCGCTGAATAGCTCCAATGCTTGCACTCGATACGTTACCATATTTTGTGGTGTATTCAGCAGCGTGTTTAGCTACATAGTCGAGCATTGCGCGCAAGTCTTTAATGTCATCGAGTATCAATCCTCGTTCATCGGCAACTTTAAAGACGATAGTGAGCACACCGCTTTGCACGTCGTTAAGTCCAAGCAATCGTGAGAGCAGCAAAGGTCCCATGTTAGAGATGCGTGTGCGCATAGGGTGACCTTGTTTTCCGAACACGTCGTAAAACCTTACTGGGCAACCCTCAAATTGAAGGTCAGACTCGTTGAGGCCAAATTCGGGGATACGTTTCTCGATAAATCCAGATATCTTTCCTGGTTGGCTGATGCCCGAAAGGTCGCCCTTGATGTCGGCCATAAAACAAGGTACTCCAGCTTGGCAAAAACTCTCGGCAATCACTTGTAGTGAAACAGTTTTACCGGTACCTGTGGCACCAGCAATCAACCCATGGCGGTTGGCCATTTTGCCATTGATGCATATTGCCCCGTTAGGTCCGTGGGCAATATAAAATTGATTGTCTTTATACATAATATTCTGGTGTTTTATACTTTTATCCACAAAAATACAACAATATTATTAAAAACAATACTAATTATCGCAAAAAATGTCATAATTGTTAATAAGTTTTATTTGTGATGCGGCAATAGTGCATTGTGTGTTGTTGATTATGTATGAAAAAATTTTCGACAGATGATATTACTAAATTTTGATAAATTAGGTTACGTCTCAAAAATAATAAAAAATTCGTCCCTCATTTATTTTGTATTTCACTCGGCTTGCACTAATTTTGCGTCATGATAAAAGAAGATACTATACAACAGATAAAGGACATGCTCGCACGTAGCGAGTCGCGCGATGTGATAGCACATTGCGACTACCTTATAGAGAATAACAAAGATGAAGATAAGAAAGTAATAGGCCAGCTTTATTACCTGCGAGGAAATGCTTATCGCCAGCTAGGGGACTGGGGCAAGGCCATGAGCAGCTATCTTGAGGCTGCTGAACGCGATCCTGATGGACCTGCCAAGCAAGCCTATGCTCATGCATTGGAGATTTTGGATTTTTATAACCATGACCTCTATAATCCTTGATGTTAAAATTGAGGTATAACAAAAATAAAACCTTTGCTTGAATAGTGGTCAAGCAAAGGTCATATTATCAATGGTTTAACCTGCGGAGTGACCGAGATTCGAACTCGGGAACCGCTTGTGACGGTTACACGCTTTCCAGGCGTGCCTCTTCAGCCACTCGAGCACCACTCCATGACAGAAAAGCGGTGCAAAGATAATGCTTTTTTCTTGATAAACGCTAAAAACATTGCAAATTTTGGCAGCGAACGATAAAAACACTCATTTGGAGAATCTTCACATTGATATAAACGATGAGAAGATTGGTGATTTCTATCGCGATGTTCTCGACTTGTTGCCCTATGAGCCCAATGCTGGACAGGTTGAGGCATTTGCTGCATTTGCACATTTCTTGCTTTATGGTTCTGAGCGCAGCGTTTTTTTGCTCAATGGTTATGCCGGCACCGGAAAGACGTCGTTGATGGGCGCAGTGGTTCAGGCACTCTCACAACGTGGAGTGAAGGTGGTTTTGTTGGCACCTACAGGACGTGCTGCGCAAGTGTTTGGTGAGTATGCCCATCGTGGTGCTTTAACAATCCACCGCAAGATTTACCGTCAGGATAGTTATTTGAGCACTGGTTTCAGCCTTGGTGAGAACAAGCACACAAACACCGTGTTTATTGTAGATGAGGCATCAATGATTGCCAACTATTCGTCCGAAGGATCGGTATTCGGTTCTGGCCGCCTTCTTGACGATTTAGTTCACTACGTGTATAATGGTCATGGATGTAAGCTCATGCTCATGGGTGATGGTGCTCAGCTTCCTCCCGTTGGGCAGATTGAAAGTCCTGCCCTCAATTGTGAGTTGATGCGTGGTTATGGTTTGATGGTTTATGACATAACATTGACACAAATTGCTCGTCAAGCGTCTAATTCTGGCATCTTACAGAATGCCACGATTGTGCGAAATATATTGACCAGTAATCAACTTGTGCCTCCTAGATTAGAGCTTAATCAATATGAAGATATAGAGCCAATTACGGGAGAGTTCTTGCTAGAGACACTGAATGACTGTTATGACCGTGACGGTCTGGATGAGACCATCGTTATTACTCGTAGCAACAAGCGTGCTACACAGTTTAATATGGGCATTCGCAACACTATCCTTTATCGTGAAGAAGAGTTGTCGACTGGCGATATGCTCCTAGTGTCGAAGAACAATTACTACTGGGCAAAAGATTATGAGAACATAGATTTCATTGCTAATGGTGATGTGATGCGGGTGAAGCGCGTTTGGGGCGAAATTGAGCAAGCCTATGGGTTGCGCTTTGCCAATGTGACAGTTGAATTGCCCGACCATGGTGATGTGGAGATGGATGTGAAAATAGTGATTGATAGCTTAATGAGTGACACGCCGTCGCTCACATTATTACAGAGCGAACGCCTTTATAATGAGGTGCTTGATGAGCTGCAAGGCAACAAGCAGGAGCGTTATCGCCAGATGAAGGAGCATCCCTATTTTAATGCTCTTCAGGTTAAATTTGCCTACGCAGTCACTTGCCACAAAGCCCAGGGCGGCCAATGGAGGAATGTGTTTATTGATATGGGAGGAATTATGCCCGACGCTCTAAATACTCTCGACTTCTTGCGATGGTTATACACCGCTTTAACTCGTGGTCGAAACCATGTTTACTTGATTAACTGTCCATTGAAATAGAACGGCATTATATGTGCTTTCTCTGCTGCAAAAGTAGCAAAAAGGTTGTTTTTGGTGATTTAGTTTGCAAATGTCAAGAATTATATAGAAATTTGTAGGTTAAAACCGAAAGATACGTATATAATGAGAATACTTAGATATAGTTTGATGTTAATCCTTTCGAGCCTCTCGCTAATTGCCCGTGGTGGCGATTTTGTGAGCAACGGGCTTGTTTATTGCTTTGGCTCTCGTTCGGGCGAAGTAATGGTTGTGGAAAACATCATAGATGGGTTGAATTCTTACAGCGGTGTGTGTATCATACCCACCACGGTAAATTATGATGGTGATAATTATAAAGTTACCGCTATCGCTGAGCTCGCATTTGCCGATTCTCATGTGACCGATGTTGTGATTCCCAATACCGTGACCGAGATAGGGGAATTTGCCTTTGATGGTTGTGATGACTTGGTTAATGTTACGTTGCCACTGTCACTAAAAGAGATTCCAGAGGGGTGCTTCTCTAGGACTAACATAGTGAACATAGCGTTACCCGAAGGATTAGAAGTAATAGGTCGTGCGGCTTTTGAGGAATGCTATCAGCTTCACACCGTCCTGCTTCCGTCTACACTTCGTCGCATCGAAGCCTATGCATTCAATGATTGCCATAATCTCTATGAGATTTATTGTGCATCGGCTATTCCTCCTAAGGCTAATGGATGGGGGACTTTTGCTGGAGTTAACAATGTGGATATCGTTGTTCCAGACTATGAAGCTGTTGATTCTTATCTGAGTGACAAGGCTTGGGGCGCAGAGAAGTTTACGTTGTATCCCAATGAGGACATATTCATACCATCACTTGAAGAAGGGGATGCATTTGAGCAAGATTGGCAACGAGTGCCTCTTGGTAATAATTTGGCTTACAAAGTCTTTGACGAAAACGACGAGCTTGTTGCAGTCACCGCAGCCGACTACTGTTATCTCACATCGCTCGATCATGATGCCATATATACTATCGTACCCACAACTATGATGAGTGATAGCGACCCTATTAGTGTTATGGTAGATAAAACTACTGGTATAGACAGCTTTGTACTGGAAGAATTCCCTGTTGAGCCAGAGCCTATCATTGTGTCGCATTGGGGCACGATATATATCTATGGCAACACCCATGGCAAACTAGTGAGTGTGTGGGACATGAGTGGAAGGCTTTACTATGAACGCATGTCAAGCGATAATCACATCGTTGACTTGCCGCGCAATAGGGTATATGTGGTGAGAGTGGGCAATTATGTGAAGAAACTATTCATTTAAGATGCAATCCATTAACGATGATGAAAAATTTATGCGCTTGGCTCTGGCCGAGGCTCAGGAGGCAGCTCGACGCGACGAGGTGCCAATAGGTGCTGTGATAGTGTGCCAGGGACGTGTTATTGCACGAGGTCACAATCTGACCGAAACACTCACCGATGTCACAGCGCATGCCGAGATGCAGACCATTACGTCGGCATCTTCGTTTTTGGGTGGCAAGTACTTGACCGATTGCACTCTATATGTCACTGTAGAACCTTGCTTAATGTGTGCTGGAGCAATTGGATGGAGCCAGATTTCGAGGGTGGTGTATGGTGCCACCGACGAAAAGCGTGGTTATCACACTTATTGCAGCACACCATTCCACAAGAAAACGACAATTACTGGTGGGGTGCTTGAGCAAGAGTGCTCAAAACTGATGACAGATTTTTTCAAGAAAAAACGCTAAAAACAATAAATCATGAAAAAGACATTGAATTTTATTCTGCTGATAATAGTGCTTGGCTGTCTGTCGACGACTGTTCTGGCCAAAGACGTTGTTACCACCACTACAGTGCCCGAGATTTATGATCAGGCAATAGCAAAAGCCGAGAAGCAGAATGCTATTGTTGATACCATAGAAGTGATGAGCTCCAAGATGGGGCGAATCATCAAGAACACCATAGTGTTGCCAGCTCAGTATACTGAGAAAAAGAACCCCACTAGGTTCTTCCCAGTTGTTTATTTGCTTCATGGCGCACAAGGTAGCTATCGTGACTGGCCAAAGAAAGCCGACTTGCGCTCGCTTGCCTGTCAATATGGTGTAATTATAGTGTGTCCCGACGGTCAGGACAGCTGGTATTTTGACTCGCCAATCGATCCAAATTTCCAGTTTGAGACCTATGTGGTGCATGAACTCCGCAACTATGTCGAGACTCATTACCGCACAATCAATCATCCCAAGTATCGTGCCATAACCGGACTTAGCATGGGAGGCCATGGTGCGCTGTGGCTTGCTTGGCGTCACCCCGATGTTTATGGCTCTTGTGGTAGTATGGAAGGTGGAGTTGACATTTACAACTTTCCAAACCGATGGAAAGTCAACGAACGATTGGGAGAGTTTGATAGCAATAAAGAAGTTTGGCGAGAACACTCGGTCATGTCGTTGGTTCCAACACTTGAACCAGGTCAGAACATCGTAATTGATGCTGGAAAGAATGACATATTCATTGAGGCTAACAACGCCCTTCATGAAGCACTTGACAAGCAAGGCATACCGCACGACTACACCGTGCGTCCAGGAAGGCATAGCTGGTCGTTCTGGGTGAATGCTCTCGACTACCAGATGCTTTTCTTTTATAAAGCATTTAATTCGGGTGTAAAATATTAATATTCAACAACATAAAAAGTAATTGGAATGAAACACTTATCAATCAAGATGTTGGCATGCGTTGCCATGATGTCGTTGTGCTGCTTAGGTTGCAAGGCTACCCCCAGCACATCATCGTCTTCGTCGGAATCGGCTCCTAAAGTAAAGACAACAAAGAAAGCGGGAGCAAAGTCTTCACAGGCTAATCAAGTTGTTCCAGATAATCCACAACTTAAAGTTATCACAGTCAACAGCAAGAAGATGGGAAGTGATATAAAGAACCTGGTCGTAGTTCCCAAGGCTGTTGCAGATGGCGACAAAGAGCCCCGTCCAGTTGTTTATTTGCTCCATGGTCATGGAGGAGGATATCTGGATTGGCAGAATCATACCGACCTTACTAAACTCGCTGATCAGTATAACATGATATTTGTGTGCCCCGATGCTAAGAATGCTTGGTATTTTGACTCACCTGTTGACTCAAAGTCACAATATGAGACATTTGTGACTCAGGAATTGCGTGAGTATGTAGAGGCAAACTTCCCAACTATCAATGACCCTGCTCATCGTGCTATTACAGGCTTGAGCATGGGTGGCCATGGCGCATTGTGGCTTGGCTGGCGTCACCCCGAGATTTATGGCTCTTGCGGCAGCATGAGTGGCGCAGTTGATATTATGACCCTTAAAGACCGCTTTGACCTAGACAAGTGTTTGGGCAAATATGCTCAAAATGCTGAGTCATGGAAGAGCCATTCGGTAATGAGCCTCGTTCCTGACCTCAAGAATGGTCAGAATATTATCATTGACGACGGTGCTCAGGATTTCCTTATTAAAGAGAACCGTGCTCTTCATGCCGCCCTCGACAAGAAAGGCATCAAGCACCAGTACAGTGAGCGTCCAGGAAAGCATGCTTGGACCTACTGGGTTACATCACTCAAGCAGCACTTGGATTATTTCTCTAAATGCTTTAAATAATTGATATTTGTCTAGAAGAAAACGATAACAAACGACTATGTCAAACGAAACCTCACGAGCACGCATTCTGATAATCTATACTGGTGGTACCATAGGTATGATAGAGAATCCAGAGACCAAGGTGTTGCAACCTTTTGATTTCTCACATCTCATCGACAATGTGCCTAAGATTAAAATGCTGAATTTTGATATCGACAATATTCAGTTTGATCCCCCCATTGACAGTAGTAACATGGGACTCGCTCATTGGAGCCAGATAGCACGTTCCATAGAGAGCAACTATGACAACTACGACGGTTTTGTGATACTTCATGGCACCGATACAATGGCTTATACTGCCTCGGCCTTGAGTTTCATGCTTGAAAACCTGAACAAGCCAGTTATTATCACAGGTTCCCAACTTCCAATAGGGGAGGTGCGTACCGACGGCGAGGAGAATCTAATCACAGCTCTTCAGGTAGCCGCGGCTCGCAACAGTAAAGGTGATGCTATGGTTCGTGAGGTAGCAATACTTTTTGAGAACCACCTCATTCGTGGTAATCGCAGTTCTAAAGTGAGTGCCGACAACTTCAATGCATTCATGAGCATCAACTATCCTGATCTTGCACGTGTGGGCTTAGATATCACTTATAATGAGGATGCCCTATTGCGCGATATCAGCAATCGTCCTCTTATTGTTCATGATTCAATGGACCCAAATGTGATGTTTATAGTCCTTTATCCGGGAATGACTCGTCCCACATTGGAGTACTTGCTAAAGACACCAGGAATAAAGGGTGTGGTTTTGAAGACCTATGGTGCAGGCAATAGTCCTAGTGAGCCTTGGTTTACAGAACCCATCATCGCGGCTGTGAATCGTGGAGTTGTTATTCTCAACGTGACACAATGCGTGAATGGGGCCGTTAATAGCAATCTCTATGATACTGGGAACAAACTTGCCCGTGCAGGAGTTATAAGCGGCAACGATATTACTAGTGAGGCTGCAATAACCAAGATGATGTACCTCTTTGGCAAGGGCATGACAAGCGCTCAGGTTAAGAAGTATTTGCAACGCGACATATGTGGCGAAATGACAACAAAAGGTTGATATTGAACTAAGTAAACAAGTGTCATATTCATATAGCTAAAATATCGTATTATGATAGCACAACTAATTATATCGTCATTGGCAGTGGGAATCACAGCCTATTTTATGGACAGTGTAACAATAGAGCCCTGGTGGCTCACTGTGATAGTTGCCGTGGTTCTAGGATTCATCAATTCGGTGATTCGTCCGATAATAAAAGTCCTCTCAATTCCCATCACGTTGCTCACATTGGGATTGTTCTCCCTAGTGATAAATGGTTTGATGGTTCTCCTGTGTGCATGGTTTATCAAAGGTTTCAATGTAGATGGCCTAGGGGCTGCGATACTATTCAGCATTATTCTTGCGGTAGTGAACTGGATATTGAACATGATGTTCTCGCAGGATTAGTTGATAGTGAATGTGAGGAATCTTTATTAAAGCATTACAAACCCGAATTGGCACAGTCGCCGATTCGGGTTTGTCTTATTATCTCTATGATAGCCTAATTGCTATAATTAAAACCCTAGGTCGCTAAAGTATTTCTTGTTTTCTTCGTCGGTAATTTGGAGTTCATGACGCAGAGCATTAAGCATGTCTTTGTCTCTATCCTTGAATTTGTTTCTAAAATCCGCGATATGTTTCTCCCAACTATTGTAGCCCATTACCGAAGACCATCGTTCGCAGTTTCGTTTCATTTCAGGCTTTATTGTATTGATGAGATTGTCGAACTTAGTAGTCACATTATCGTAAGTGAAAGTAGAGTGCATGTGATGTGATAGTCTCTCAATGAAAAGCTGCCTGAAATTGTTGTTTTTCAAAAGATTGTGCGTTAGTGTGTTGACTGCACGAACTACGCGAGACCCTTCTATCCTCAGATAGAACGACATGGGGCGGCTTGTGCGTCCCCAGCTCGCATCAATGTCGTAATAGACAACATGCCATTTCCTGTCGCCCTTGGGGTCGGGAGAATATACGTATCTCACATTACCTGCATCCACTTTCATGGAGTAAATTTCACCAAGCTTGTAGTCAATAAGCCCTTCAAGGTCGAATTGATCTTTCACATGGTTGTAAAATTCGTCTTGTGACATGTCGTGACCAGTAACATAAGAGATGAGCTGGTTATAAAGGGCCTTAGAACCTTGTTCGCAGTAAAGTCCTGACATCATGATGGTGATTGAGTCGCTTGACACATTGAGATGACGTGCAACATAGTTGTCATCAATTTTCTCACGAATGTAATAGAGTCCAAAATATTCTCCGTTGATATATAGCGCTGCAGGTCGATAGGCCTGAGTGAGCAGATTAGGACTATTCTCCTGCATCAAGCTTGTGAAATACTCATCCCTGATCATTGCCCCCGAGATGTCTTGAGAGCCAGAACGTAGTACAAAGTTTTTGTGCTTGATGGGATTACCATCGGCGAAGAGATCATAGAAAATGTGGGAGGGACCGTTGGCATTTTTAAACCTGATTTTAAAAGATTTTTTAGGTAAGAACCTTGAGAATCCTCCAAAGATGGCAAGTTGGCAATCTTCGGAGAATCCATCTTGCCCTTCCTTGTTGTCAAAAAGCTCTACGTGTGCATTTTTCCACCATTTTTTCCAATAATTGGCACCAGTGTGAGGGTATATGGGAGTATAACCTGGACCCTCGGCATAAATTCCACGGTTGTGATCATACAAATCGGCTTTATCAACTGTGATGTTGATCACGGGTATGGTATGCGCTTCATCAATAATGAAAGTTCCAAATGTTGTGTTGCTAGCAATGTGAGATGAGTCTCCCTCACAAAAAGCACGAACGATGGTGGTTTTATTTATCATTATTGAATCGTGATAAACGGGAGATTCCTTGGTGGGTCTGCTGCCATCGGTTGTGTAGTGAACAGTGTAACCATGGGTGTCGAGTGTTAGCAACATTCCATCTTTTTTGTCATAAACACCAGGCCTGGTGTTGAAAGAAGGTTGCTGTGCTATATAACGATAATATGGCGCGTTGTTTTCTTCTCCCGGTGTAGGTGAAGCGAAGTAGAACAAGCCATCCTTTCCTGTCACTCTGCCAACCGAAACTCCAGCTGGAGCATTGCTGGCGCAAATGCCGTCAACAAACTTGCCATCTTTAGTCAACATGACCGATTTAGAGCTACTGATTTTGAAAATGCCCTTTTTGCTATTGACAAGATAAACTTCGCCTGGCTGTAACTGAACTTCAGGCAGCTGCCATCGACTCATGTCTTTAGTGCTGGTGGTGAGATAATAGTCCTGAAGATTGACAGGATTGTTGCTAACATTCTTTATCTCAACCCATGCTTTGTTGTCGTAGTGCCCCTTAGAATGAAGCTCCCACAATCTAAGAGGTCCCTGCCTTAAGTGCTCAATTGCCGAGTTGTACTGCTCAAATCCATTGTCGTCATTGTCAAAACCTGGTGTAGGCTCATAGCTTTTCTCAAATAAACTATCAAGCTTAACATTGGCTCTGTAGCATTGATCATTTTCCAATGGCCCGTATTCAACGCTAGAAACAAGAGTTGTGTCGTTGAACAATATAGACAATTTTCCACCTTCGGATGGTAGCTTGAAGTTGGCATGCATTTCCTCATCATTGTCCTTGGCTTTGTTGTCCTTGTCCTTATTATTGTCACCCTTGCTCTTTTTAGAGGCAAAAATAATGGCACATTCACCGGGTTTTAGCTCCTTATCAGGACATTTCCATGAAACCTTGGTGGTAGCCTCTTGGTCGTTATTGTTTTTCTTAGAGCTTGTTTTCTCCAAGACCAGTTTATAGTCTTTTAGATTGACATTCTTATCAGATTTGTTCTTTATCTCGATCCAGTCGTATAATTTGCCATTTTGTGCAGTTATGCCGCTATTATTAGACGCCATAATCTCATTAATGGAAATTATGTCAGCAGTTTTGTTATTTTTTTTATTGACTTGTGTGCAAGAGCATACAGATAACAATAAAGCAACAAATGTGAGTTTGAGACTAAATAGCTGGTTGAATCTTAATAAAGAACTTATAATAGTCATGATATAATGTCCAAAGGAACTAAGAAAAAATTATGTTATTGATTATTCGTCGTAATCTTCACTTTCATCATTGTCTTTAGCCTGCACTTTGCGAGTTGCAGGAGTGGTGTTCTCGGCGCCTTTTGTTGGGCTATTGAAATAGAAGATTCCATCTTTTCCTTGAACTCTACCTGCTGAGCATCCCTTGGGGGCAGCGCTAGCACACATTGCATCAACTAGCTTGCCGTCTTTATAGATTGATATTGATTTGTTTTTACCAATTACAAATCCTACTTCCTTGCTATTGACAACATAGAACTCGCCTGGTTGGAGCTGTACTTGTGGGAATCTCCATTGATCAAGTTCCTTCTTGCTGGTTGTAAGGCAATAATCTTGAAGGTTGATAGCAGAGTCTCCAACATTCTTAAACTCTATCCAAGCTTCACCATTAATGTGTCCTTTAGAATGGAGCTCCCAGATGCGCAGTGCTCCAGTTCTCTGCTTTTCGATAAGTGAGCAATACTTCTCATAACCCTCTTCGTTGTTGTCAAAACCGGGAGTGGGTTCATAGAATGTGCCATAAGAACCATCATCAAGCCTAGTGTAGCACTGGTCATCCTCAAGTTCTCCAAATGATACTTCAGAAACAACATTCTCACCTTGCTTGAGCATGAGTTTGCCGCCTTTAGACGGTAGTTTGAAATCGGCATGAAGTTCCCCTTTAGAATCGCTATTATCTTTTTTAGAAGCGAAAATCAAAATACACTCTCCTGGTTTAATCTCTACTGCTGGTAATTGCCAGGATTTTTGAGTAGCATCATCTTGATTATCGTTACTGTAATTGTCAATTTTTTCTACTACAAGTGTGAACTTATCAAGTGATTCAGGCTTGTTTGAAATGTTCTTCAACTCAATCCAGTCATACAATTCTCCATCTTGAGCCATTATGCTGGAATGGTTGGAAGCCATTATTTCGTTAATTACAACACCGCTGTCATTATTTGCATTATTGCAAGCCGCCGATAATAATAACAAAGCTCCTAAAATCACGAAATTGCTCCACATCTGGTTTTTGAGTGATGTGAATAAACCGTTTTTCTTAAAAATAAGACAATTAAATAAAAATTTTTTCTCCATTTTTTATCAATTACTAAAATACATTTACAAAATTGCTGATATGTTAATCCCTATTTTTGTTAAAGCTAAAAAGCAAATTAATGGTTATCGTTCTTAACCTTTTTGTCAAGTATGTTGTCGAGGAAATAGACAAGTTCTTCGGGTTCCATGCCAATTGCATACCAATAATTAAAGAAGCAATGAGCGAGGTCATCATCGGGGCCGAAAGTTTTAATATAGGAAAGCATTCCCTTGATGTGCCCTCTAGGCCTGTGGTTGCTGCCGTTTAAGCTGAAAGTTGAGAGCTCGAAATCACGGCTGAGGTCAACTTCGTTTAGCCCAAGTAGTCCCTCGATGAGAAAGCTCAAAGTTCCACATCGGTCGCAACCAATAGCGCAATGCCAATCGACGCTTCTGCCTTCTTTCATCATTTTAATTATCCATCGCAAATCTTTGGAATAAACATCAAAATGGGACTGAAGTGCTTGAGTTCCAGCTTTATGAGTTATGCGCAGATATTTAACTTCGCTTCCCAAGGGTGAAGATTCTCTTTTTGTTTCATAACGTAAGTCAAGTTCGGCTCTAACGTTCAGGTTCTCAACGAAGTCGTGACGACCGTTGGCGTTAGTCCTTTCTAAGCTGGCACTTCTAAAAAGTTTGCCATACTTCACTTTGCATCCATATAGAGTGTTCCATCCACCCAGGTCTCTAACGTTGGTGCTATTGCGCACTTGAATCATTCTTACTTGCCCCGTGGTTTTAAACTTCCCCTCGGCCATAATAGTTCTTGTTCCGTCATAGAGAATTTCCTCAACCTTGTAATAGTAGGTCTTTTTGGGCAACAAGTTGCGAATCATGTAAGACGAAGCTGATTTCTCGTCGGGATTAAATGTGTAAGCGTTTTTGTAATCCTCGTTTTCGCTAGCGTAAATTTTTATTTCCTGAATGTTTGACTCAGATGTAGTAGGCGTCCATTTTACTAGTTTTCCATTCGGCCAATATAATTTTGAGCCGTATTTGCTGCTACTGTTGTACTGTGTAACTATACTGTAACTATAATTTTTATTGTTCGTATAGGTTTTAAGTGCATCGACCATATATTCTTGTACTGCCTTGTTCTCGATATTTACAACCTCGATGTCTTCGCGTGCAAATACTTGTGTTACAGCTAATAATGCAAGAATAAGTAATAGATGTTTTTTCATTATATATAATTAATTAATTTTCAAGCTGCAAAGTTAGTAAATGATTTTGAAATAGATATTTTATTTTTAGTGAAATATTCAAATTTAAAATATTTTTAAATAATGTATTAATAGTGGAGACGTCAAAAACAATAATTACGAGTATATTTCGTTTTTTTATTATGATAAAGAATTTACACTTTCTTCTGCTTGCTGTAGTGGCTCTTGCTACTATGGCACTATCTAGTTGTATAGATGATGAGGTGTCGACTAGCAGCAGTGACTTGCTCTCCTTCTCGACCGACACTGTTAAGTTTGACACTGTGATAACAAAGCAAGGTTCTCCTACAAAACAGTTTCTTGTATATAACAAGGGAAAGAAGGCTCTCAACATCTCATCGATAAAAGTGCTTGGTGAGAGCAAAGGGCATTTCTTCCTGAATGTTGATGGAATGAAGGGAGACGAGTTCCACGATGTTGAGGTGCGTGGCGAGGACAGCATTTTTGTCTTTGTTGAAAGTCGTCTAGACCCTACCAATCAGGATAATCCGGAATATTTGGAGGATAATATAGAGTTCATTACCAATGGTGTGGCTCAAAAAGTGGCCATTACCGCCTGGGGCCAGGATGTTGTAATCCTTAACGATACAACATTGTCGAAGCCAACTCATTTGACATCAAACAAACCATATGTAGTGTATGGTACACTTACTGTTGATTCCTTGATAGATGTCACAATCGATCCTGGTGCAACACTGTTGTTCCATGACAAGGCGTCGCTTCTCGTTAAGGGAAAGCTTACTGCTTGTGGCACACAAGAGAAACCCATCACAATGCGAGGCGACCGTCTCGACCATGTTGTAGGAGAGATAGGCTATGATATTATGAGTGGCCAGTGGGATGGAGTATATTTCAACTACGGTAGCTACGACAATGAGTTGAGTTATGTCTTAATTCGAGGCAACACTTATGGCATGCAAGTTTATTCCAGTGACATGAATCGCCGTTCACTTCATCTGTTTAACTGCGTGTTACACAATGCTTCTTTTCTCACTTTGCTTGGATATGGCGCTTGGATTGATGCCGAGGGTTGTGAGTTTAGCGATGCGGGCATTTATGTTGCCGATTTCTTTGGTGGCAAGCTTGGTTTCGTAAACTGCACATTTGCCAATTATTATCTCTTTGCCGCTATTGAAGGCTCAATTGTGAATCTTGAGAAACAATATGATGATGGGGTGCTGACGACTTTTGACGCTCATTTCGACAACTGCATTTTCTATGGCAACACAGGAGAACTTAACGTCAACGAACTTGACGGTATGAACATTTTAATGCGCAACTGCCTCTTTAAGAGTGAAGGAGAGGATGACGCGTGCTTCATCAATTGCACATGGGATGCAGATCCCAAATTCTACACTGTACGTGAGGAATACATTTTTGACTATCGCCTGCGTAATAGCAGTGATGCTATTGCTCGTGGCGACCGTTCGATGTGTCCTGTG
The DNA here is from genome assembly GCA_902792435.1 of uncultured Bacteroidales bacterium. Lineage (GTDB taxonomy): Bacteria > Bacteroidota > Bacteroidia > Bacteroidales > Muribaculaceae > Sodaliphilus. Next base: position 71,639 of record CADAZN010000002.1, on the reverse strand, counting down.
GCGGCTCGCTATGACCGCTATGGTGTCGACCGCTTTGCGAGTGAGGGCATTGATATTGGTGCCTATGTTTGGGTCCCCTCAGAGGATGATTTTGATGATGAATGATGCTTGCCATTATATTTTCAAATAGAATATTAACATCTAAAAAACACATACTTAAATTATGAAAAAGACACTTTTGCTAGCATTCATGATTGCAATAATTGCAAGTAATAACCCTATTGTTAATGCCAGGAACATCGACTTTAAACTTCCGGCAGTCAAAGACGTGGTGATGTATCAGGTTAATCCACGTGTTTTCGCTCCAAACAACTCATTAAAGGCTGTGGCAGAGCGTGTTGGTGCTATCAGTAAACTCGGTGCCAACGTGATGTGGGTGATGCCTATCTACCCAATTGGAAAGATAAAGAGTAAAAATTCTCCCTACTCAATTAGTGATTATAAGGCAGTGAACCCTGAATTTGGAACTATCGACGACGTGAAAGCCCTTGCCGACTCGTGCCACAAGCATGGAATGGCACTGATTGTTGACTGGGTTGCCAACCACACAGCATGGGATAACGTGTGGATGAAAGACCACAAGGATTGGTATACTCAAGATAAGGATGGAAACGTGATTTATCCTCCCGGCACTGACTGGACCGATGTTGCCGATCTTAACTATGACAACAAAGACATGCGTGAGGCCATGATTGACGCAATGATGTTCTGGATTAACGAAGTGGGACTGGATGGCTTGCGTTGCGACGTAGCCGACCAGGTGCCTTACGACTTTTGGAACGATGCTTTCACTAGATTGCGCAAATCGGCAGGCAATCGTAAACTTTTGTTGCTTGCTGAGGGAGCTAATCCAGAGAACCTTATTAAGGGTGGGTTTGATATGAACTATGCATGGAACTTCATGGGCGCACTTGATAGAGTGTTTGTTAAGGGCCAGAAGGCTAGCCACTTCCTTGATGTTGATAAGCAAGAGTATGATGAGATTCCTGAAGGCAAAGTAAAGTTGCGCTTCACAACTAATCACGATGAGGCTACTAAGTATTCTACTGTTCAACAGTTTGGTAGCGTTGATGGTGCTTTGGCGGCTTTTGTTGCCACAACATTCCTTCATGGTGGAATGCTGGTTTATGGTTCACAGGAGGTGGCTTATCCTGACAAGATTAACTTCTTTAACTATGTGCCAGTTGATTGGAACTCCAATCCAAATGTTTTGAAAACTCACAAGAAGCTTATTTCTATATACAAAAAGAATTCAGCATTCCGCAGCGGAGATGTTGAATATTTCCCTGACGATAATATCCTCGCATTTGAGCGTAGCGACAGCAAAGGTAGGTTCCTCGTTCTTGTTAATGTGCGTAACAGCGTGCAAACCCTTAAGAGCGTTCCCGACAATTGGAAGAATATTAGGGTGACCAATATGTATAATGGCCGACGACTCAAACTAAGAAAGTCAATGAAGTTACAGCCTTTCCAATACTTGATTCTGAAGAAATAATAAAACAAATGTATGGCCTAGCGTGAACATTGCTAATGGCTTGATAACTATAGTGTCACCCAGCATTTTTGTTGGGTGATTTTTTGTGATATAGTATAAAAAACTCCACTAATGGAAAAAGTGATGTACTATGCATAATAGTAGTAAACAAAATAAGAGATGAATTTAATTAACTTTTTTTCACAAGTGGAAAATAAAAAGAGTAGATATATTTTTGTTTTCATTACTAATTTGATTAATTTTGCGTGATAAATATTAAGTAAGGTCTATAGTTTACATTTTTAGGTAAATCATCACAATATTTTTAATTGATATTTGCGGCGTAAACTTGTTGACTTTGAGTGGATAAGCCATTTGAGGTGAGTCGTTGAAACATATTTAGTTTTGTTGATACATCACACTCATGATAAGGCTTAAGTTATTGTATCTTAATGTAAAGATATGTTAAATTTATATAGCTCAAAGTTTAATTTAATATTTACTTGATATTTTTATATATAAATCCACTCTCTACAAGTGGCATAAGGCAAGAGTGCTGGCCACGCCCCAATTAGCCAATTAAAGAACAACATAAATGACAAGTAAATGGATTTATTTGCCTCTTACATCCGAACAAAAGAAAATAGAGGAGCGTCTCGCGGTCCAGTTTCCCGAGTGCCCTTCTATTGCTCGGCTTTTGGTGCTGCGTGGTGTGAAGACTCCGGAGGAGGTTCGCGACTTCTTCTATCCTTCGCTAAGCCAGTTGCCCGACCCGTTCTTGATGCGGGATATGAAAAAGGCTGTGGAGAGGCTCAATCATGCCTTAGGGGCAAAAGAAAAAGTATTAGTCTATGGCGACTATGACGTAGACGGAACAACCGCGGTCGCTCTTGTTTACCGCTATTTACAGCGCTTTTATTCAAACGTGGAGTACTATATCCCCACGCGCGATGATGAGGGCTATGGTATATCGTTGCAAGGCATAGACTATGCCGAGAGCATCGGTGTGAAACTAATAATAGTGCTTGATTGTGGCATAAAGGCTGTGGAAGAAATAGCTTATGCCAAAAGTAAGGGCATTGATTTTATCATTTGCGACCATCATGTTCCTGATGACGTTCTACCTGATGCAGCCGCCATTCTCAATCCCAAGTTAGTTGACGACAAGTATCCTTACAAAGACTTGTCGGGTTGTGGTGTGGGCTATAAGTTCATGCAGGGCTTTGCTATGAGCAATGGCATAGACAACATGTATGATCTTGAGAACTCGCTTGACCTGCTTGCAGTGAGTATTGCTGCCGACTTGGTTCCCCTCACAGGAGAGAATCGCATCTTGGCGCATTATGGCATCAAGCGCTTGAATAATAATCCTTGCGTTGGCCTACGCAGCATCTTGCGCCTGTGCCGCCTTCAAAAGCGTGAGCTTACTATCAGTGATATCATCTTTAAGATAGGCCCGTTGATTAACGCCTCGGGACGCATGCAGTCGGGACAAGAGTCGGTTGAGTTGCTTGTTACTCGCAATAACTCGGCTGCATATGAGATTATCAAAAAAATAGATCGCTATAACCAGAGCCGCAAAGAGCTTGACCGCAATATTACCGAAGAAGCAAACGCCATCATAGAGAACCACAAGGAAGATATGGGTTCGAAGAAACCCATTGTGCTATATAATCGTGACTGGCACAAGGGAATCATTGGTATTGTAGCGTCTCGCTTATCGGAGCTTTATTTCCGTCCCTCGGTTGTCCTCACTTATAGCGGTGATGGCCTGGCAACAGGTTCGTCTCGCTCGGTGAGAGGTTTTGACATTTATGGCGCCATTAAGAGTAACCGTGACTTGCTTGAGAACTTTGGTGGTCACACTAATGCTGTGGGGCTCACCCTAAAGGAGGAGAACATACCAGAGTTCAAGCGCCGCTTGGAGGAGTATGTTGAGAATCACATCGAAGATGAACAGGTTACGCCTTCGATTGATGTTGACTGCGAATTGTCGTTTGATGAGATTAATGATTCGTTTATCCGTTATATGAAGCTCTTCAATCCATTTGGTCCTGAGAATCAGAAACCTGTGTTCATGACCTGTCGTTGCCATGATGCTGGCACGAGCAAGCTAGTGGGCAAGAAGTTGGAGCACATTAAACTGGATGTTATTGACTCCAAGTCGGGCAAGATGATGAATGCCATCGCTTTTGGAATGGGAGAGTACTTCGAACGTATAAAAAATGGCGAGCCATTTGATATTATCTACACTGTTGAGGAGAATAAGCACCGCAACTCAGTATCGATTCAGTTGCTTGTTAAAGGCATAAGAATGAGTGACGATGCCAACTGATGTCGACATCCATCGGATATTAGAGAAATACTGGGGCTATAAGCATTTTCGCGCACTTCAGGAAGACATTATCATGTCGGTCCTTGAGGGGCGCGATACTCTTGGCCTGATGCCAACAGGAGGCGGCAAGTCGCTTACATTCCAGATTCCTACTCTTGCAATGGATGGCCTTGCTATCGTGGTCACTCCCATAATCTCATTAATGAAAGATCAGGTTGACAATTTGGTGTCGCGAGGCATCAAAGCAACCTACTTGCATGCTGGTCTATCCATAACGGAAAAGAACAGGGTTATGGAAAAATGCCTGAATGGCAACTACAAGTTCTTGTATGTCTCTCCTGAGAGATTAGAAAGTACTTCTTTTATTGATAGAATCAAAAGGCTCAATATCTGCCTAATTGTAGTTGACGAGGCGCACTGCATCTCACAATGGGGCTATGATTTCAGACCTTCGTTTCTGAAGATTGCTGCTTTGCGAAAAGTTTTCCCTAATGCTCCAGTGCTAGCTCTTACTGCTACAGCAACACCGATGGTGGTTGATGACATTCAACAAAAGCTTCAATTTCGAAAGCCTAATATTTTTAAAACCAGCTTTGTAAGAGATAACATTTCTTATGTTGTGCGGCACACGACCGAGAAGATGAGTGAGTTGGTACACATCTTGAAATCGGTGGCGGGTTCTTCTATTGTTTATGTACGCAGTCGCAAGCGCACAAAGCTCATTGCCGATGAGCTGCGACGCAATGGCTTGAGTGCCGACTATTATCATGCCGGACTCAGCATAGAAGAGAAAGAAGACAAGCAGAACAAGTGGAAGAACGATGAGATAAGGGTGATAGTTGCCACTAATGCCTTTGGAATGGGCATCGACAAGCCTGATGTGAGGGTAGTGGCTCATATAGATCTGCCTAACACTCTCGAGGAATATTTTCAGGAGGCGGGAAGAGCAGGGCGTGACGGCAAGCGATCCTATGCGGTTATGCTGGTTAAAACTACCGACAAAGGTTTGCTGCACAGACACCTTAGCGAGGCCTTCCCCGAGAAGGATTTCATTCGTAAGGTGTATGAGCGCGTTGGCAATTTCCTAGAAGTGGCTATAGGGGAGGGGTATGGGCAGATGATGGACTTCAATTTCAATCTTTTTTGCCGGACCTTCAATTTGCCAGTTTTGCCGACACTCAATGCATTGAGGATATTGACTCAGGCAGAATACATTCAGTTTGTTGAGGAGATTGAGACACAGTCGCGTGTGATGATACTCGCCGACAAAGCCCGCCTATATAATATCCCAACAACCACCCCTCGCGCTGATGAGGTTCTTCAGGCTCTGTTGAGAACTTATACTGGTCTTTTTGCCGACTATGTGTTTATTAATGAAGATGTGATAGCCTATCGTTACAATCTGTCGCCTCAAACAATATATGATTCGTTGATTGAGTATAACCGCTTGCACATTCTGCATTATGTGCCTCGCAAGCGAACTCCTTATATTATCTATACAACATCGCGCGAGGAGCCAAAATACATTCAAATACCTAAGAGTATTTATGAAACCTTGCAAGAGCGAATGAGAGAGCGCATTGAGGCAGTGATAACCTATTGCTACAACGATGAAATATGTCGTGAGAAATACTTGGTTGAGTACTTTGGAGAAGATTCTCCACAACCTTGTGGTCATTGCGACACTTGCATTGAAAGGCGAAAACGTGATGATCACATGCCTCAGGATGTACAACAAGGCATACTTTATATGACACACCTTAAACCTCGAAAGCTCAAAGAACTCGTCCAGACTCTTTCCTTTTCTCGCGATGAGATAGTTGACACGGTGGCGATGCTCGTTGACGAAGGTTTTCTTGAGCATCGTGACGATGACACATATTTCAATCCCGAGCCTATCAGGTGATTGATCATAAACGAAATAATGTTTTGTGTCAGTGTAAATCATTTTTTATGATTATTACAACTGGCTCAATAAATTGACAAGAAATAAACGTTGTTGTGAAAAAATGTGGTATCTTTGCCGCATCATATAAACTATTAAAAAGAGTAATTCAATAAATACTAAGAACTTATATGGATTCTAGTGGAAACAAGTGGTCTCAAATGATTAAATTCTGCGTGCGATTAGTGCAGCGATGGTTGCCAGAACCGTTTATATTTGCCATATTGCTCACCTTCGTTGCAGCATTGGTAGCGATGCCATTATGTCGCCAGACTCCCCTCGAGGTGGTTGAGCACTGGGGTGACGGAGTGTGGAATTTATTGGAGTTTGCCATGCAGATGGCTTTAGTACTTGTGTGTGGGTCGACCTTGGCGGCAGCCCCTGTTATCAAACGAGGTATTACTGCTATGGCTCGCTTGCCACAGAGTGCGCCCGCAGCAATTGCTCTTGTGACTGTAGTGTCGGCATTGGCCTGTTGGCTAAACTGGGGCTTTGGTCTTATAGTTGGCGTTGTGTTTGCTAAGGCAATAGCTCGTCAGCGTTCAGATGTCGACTATCGACTTCTTATAGCATCGGCTTACAGTGGCTTTGTAGTGTGGCATGCTGGCATCTCTGGCTCCATCCCACTCACAATGGCCACACCTGGCGATTCACTCTCAATGGCTACTAATGGCGCGTTGACCGCCCCTGTTCCATTGGCACAAACCATCTTAAACTGGCACAATCTGGTGACTGTGCTGTTTGTGATAATCGGTATAACCTTCGCCAACACCCTGATGCACCCAAAGCATGGTGTTCTCACCATCGATCCTGCGCTCCTTAAGGACGATGATATTATCAAGACCGACGTTTCCTCGTCGAAGACACCGGCTCAACGACTCGAGCAAAGTAAAATACTCTCGTGGCTAGTAGCGCTGATGCTTGTGGCCTATCTAGTGATTCATCTCTTCGTGAACTGTGCCAGTTTGGACCTTGGCGGGGTAATCATGATATTTCTTGCGTTGGGACTCATGTTGCATCCAACACCAGTCGCCTATGTGCGTGCATTCGGAAAAGCGACCACCGGTGCTGCCGGAATTATATTGCAGTTCCCATTCTATGCTGGCATCATGGGTATATTCACGGGCGTCGGCGTCAGCGGTATTAGCTTAGGGGGCGTCATGGCCGAAGCTTGCGTTCAAATCAGCAATCCGGTCACTTATCCTATGCTCACCTTCCTTTGTGCCGCAGTGCTCAACCTGTTTGTGCCAAGTGGCGGCGGTCATTGGGCTGTACAGGCGCCAGTTATGTTCACTGCTGGTGCGAGTCTAGGTGTGGACCCTGGCTTGACGGGCATGGCCATTTCTTGGGGTGACGCATGGACCAATCTTATACAACCATTTTGGGCACTCCCGGCCTTGGCTATAGCTCGCCTTGACGCGAAGGATATCATGGGCTATTGCCTCATTGACCTTCTCATCACCGGTGTTATTATATGCGGCGGTCTGTTGATTTGGGCAATATAGAGGAGTGCTTCTGTTGTCTGTGAAGATTTAGTTAGGCAGTTAGATATAAAAAGACATTGGTTTTTAGATTTTACAACCTAAAAACCAATGTCTTTTTTTGTGTCGGGGTACCAGGATTCGAACCTGGGACCTCCTGCTCCCAAAGCAGGCGCGCTAACCGGACTGCGCTACACCCCGAATGCATATTGCTGTTGCAAAAGCGGTGCAAAATTACAACATTTTTTTGTACTGACAAGTTTTTTGGCGAAAAAAAATCGAAAAAATGTGTTTTTTTTCTTTTTGCGTCATTTTTTGTGCTCAAAAGGTCTAGTATATAAACAATATTTATTAATTTTGTGTGTTTGATTCTAATATTGCTAAGTGCATTGACATTAAGCAATTCTAGAGTAGAGATATTTATAATCCAACATAACATACACATTAATTATTGTTATTATGTACAGAAGTAAAACATGTGGAGAGTTGCGACTTGCTAACGCTGGCGAGAGCGTGACTTTGGCAGGATGGGTGCAGCGCACTCGCAAGATGGGTGGCATGACGTTTGTTGACCTTCGCGATCGTTATGGTATTACACAGTTAGTCTTTAACGAGTCGAATGATGCAGAATTGTGCGCTCGTGCCAACAAGCTTGGCCGTGAGTTTTGTATCCAGGCTACAGGTACAGTTAGTGAGCGTCAAAGTAAGAATGCTAATATGCCTACTGGTGACATTGAGATTATTGTTAATGAACTGAATGTTCTCAGCCCCAGTGCCACTCCTCCTTTCACTATCGAGGATAATACCGATGGTGGTGATGACCTGCGCATGAAGTATCGCTATCTTGACCTTCGCAGGCCAAGCGTGCGCCAGAACTTGGAACTTCGTCACCGTATGACAATCCTGATTCGCAACTTCCTCGACAGCCGTGATTTTATCGAGGTAGAGACTCCTATATTGGTGGGCAGCACTCCCGAAGGCGCCCGTGACTTTGTTGTTCCTAGCCGTATGAATCCTGGACAGTTCTATGCGTTGCCTCAGAGCCCCCAAACACTCAAACAGTTGCTCATGGTAAGTGGCTTTGACCGCTATTTCCAGATTGCTAAGTGCTTCCGTGACGAAGACTTGCGTGCTGATCGTCAGCCAGAGTTTACACAGATTGACTGCGAGATGAGCTTTGTTGAGCAAGAAGACGTAATTGAAGTGTTTGAAGGACTTGCACGTCATCTTTTCAAGGAAGTTCGTGGCGTAGATTTGCCTGAAAAACTTCAGCAGATGACTTGGCACGACGCCATGCGTCTTTATGGTAGTGACAAACCCGACCTTCGTTTTGGAATGACCTTCGTTGAGCTTATGGATGAGCTCAAGGGCACCAGTGATTTTGCTGTATTCAATGATGCAGCCTATATTGGTGGCATCTGTGCACCGGGTTGTGCTGATTATAGCCGTAAGCAACTTGACCAACTTACAAACTTTGTGAAGAGTCAGCAAGTAGGAGCTAAGGGACTTGTATACATCAAATTGAACACTGACGGAAGTATAAAGAGTAGCATTGATAAGTTCTTCACCCCTGAGCAGTTGCAAAAGGTTGCTGACAAGATGGAGGCTAAACCTGGCGACTTGATTCTTATCCTGAGCGGTGACAATGCCAATAAAACACGTGTTCAGCTATGTTCGCTTCGCCTTGAGATGGGCGAGCAGCTTGGTCTGCGTGATAAGAATAAGTTTGAGTGCTTGTGGATTGTTGACTTCCCTCTCTTTGAGTGGAGTGACGAGGAACAGCGTCTCATGGCTACTCACCATCCATTCACCATGCCAAACCCTGACGACATTCCTTTGCTTGAGGAACATCCAGAGCGCGTGCGTGCTAAGGCTTACGACTTTGTGTGCAATGGCATTGAGGTGGGCGGTGGCAGCCTTCGTATTCACGACAGCGAGCTTCAGGAGAAGATGTTCCGTATTTTGGGCTTCACCCAGGAGCGTGCCGAGGCACAATTTGGCTTCTTGATGAATGCATTTAAGTATGGTGCACCTCCTCATGCAGGCCTTGCTTTCGGTCTAGACCGCTTTGTGTCGATTATGGCAGGCCTCGACAGCATTCGCGACTGCATTGCCTTCCCCAAGAACAATAGTGGCCGTGATGTAATGCTCGATGCACCTAGCTTCCTTGAGCCAGGTCAGCTTGACGAGTTATATCTCAAAATTGACGAAAAAGCAATCAACTAAAAGGATATGATGATAGCCGGACATCAAGTGGATGACACGATGTTCTCTTACATCGCACGCAACCTTGATGCCGACACTTGCAAACTCTTGTTGAAGGCCGAGCCACAACTCACCTTCGACAAGAGTTTTGCTATTCTTCAAATAGAATGTCGCCGCAAGACTCAGAATAAAATTCCACAGCTGTTAGAAAACAATAAATTTTTGTTTCCCAAAGCAATAAGTGCCGAGCAATGCACTCACGAAGAAGTAGCGCGTTTTCACGCATCGTTATTTAATGTTGATGACCGTGTGCTCGACATGACAATGGGGCTTGGTGTTGATACTTATTACATTGCAAAGCGAGTTCACTCTGTCACGGCAGTAGAGCTTGATGAGGAGATTGCCAATGTGGGAGCCTATAATCTTGCTTTTTTGACCTCTAACGTCACAGTAGTGAACGCCAACTCAGTAGAATACCTTGATAATCTTGACGCTGACAAAAAGTTTGATGCAATATTTATCGACCCCGCAAGGCGTGGCGAGGATGGACGACGGCTCTATAGCTTTGCCGACTGCCTGCCAAATGTCGTTGAACTGTTGCCTGTGATTAAGCAGCATTGTTCTTGCTTGTATATCAAAGCGTCGCCAATGCTTGATGTCACTCAATCGATGCGCGACTTGGGTGAGTGTCTCACCGACGTGTGGGCAATTAGCATTAAGAATGAGTGTAAAGAGTTGTTGTTCAAGCTTGATTTTAAGGAGAGAGAAAAAGCAGTTAATCTTCATGCTTTGAACTATGACGGCATTAAATGGCAGTGCTTCTCGACACAAGAGAGCATTGTCCATGACTCCCTCTCTGGGCCCAATGTTTATGCTTCAGACTATCTCTATGAGCCCAATGCTAGCATTATGAAATTGGGATGTTACAAGGATGTGGAGCGTGCGTTTGGTGTTCCTCAACTTTCTTCCAATTCTCACTTAATGTTAAGCGAAAGCATTTTAGATGATTTTCCTGGTCGTCGTTTCAGAATAAAAGAAGTAGTGCCGTTTAAATCTAAAGAAATAAAACAATTTAGCCGACGGTATAAACAAATGAATATCGCCGTTAGAAATTTCCGTCTAAATGCTGATGCTCTCAAGAAGAGGCTGGGAGTTAAAGATGGAGGAAGCGTTTATCTTTTTGCAAGCAAAACCGAAAGTGGTGAGCCGGTGATGCTTGTGTGCGAGAAGTTCTAATCCATTCTTTCAAGGAACTTGTTTCGATCAACAATGAATCTTAAATGGCTTCCTTCGCCAAGAAGTTGATTCTTGCAATGTGCCTCAACATGAAATTCAATTTTCTTGCCTTCTACTTTAGTGACTACTGCTGTGGCACTTACTGTGTCTCCAATTTTTGTTGGTCGTAGGTGTGAACAAGACATCTGTCCACCCACTGTGGTGTACCCTGCTTCAAGTTCGTTAGCAACCGCTAACAAGGCAGCGTTCTCCATTAAAGCAATCATAGCGGGAGAGGCAAGCACTGGCATGTCGCCCGATCCCATGTTTTTAGCTGTCATTGCTTCAGTTACAACCATTTTGCTCGTGTGTGTTAGTCCTATTGTTATCATTATACATGTTGTTTGTGTTATTATTGCGCAAAAATAGTAAAAATCGATGAATAAAAATCTAAAAAAACATGATAAAAATTTGGTTGCTTAAAAAATAATAGTTAATTTTGCATCGAAATAAGAGCAATCGTTGATAGGTCTTTTTGTGTTATTGTTATTCTTACTAAATAATCAATATTTGCTCAATTATATATATTAGCAACAAATCAGTTGTTACTATGTTCATTTGATATTACAATAAAATAGCATAAATAATTTAGTTACTAATGTGATAAGTTTGGTTTATTAAGACAGAATTAATAAAAGTGAGTCGTGAGACTTGCTTTTATTTTTTGGGTAGAAAAATATGTTTTGTATAAATATGCATTGTTATGTGTATTATGAATTTATAATTGAGTGAATTTAATAAGATGAAGAAATTGCTTACAAAAGAGTCTTTATAATTTTGCTTTGACAATAACATCAATTATCTTTGCAGTCATGAAAGATTCCTCAAATAAAATAAAAACAAAGTCAATAAAGCATCCAGTTGCGTTGTTCTTTTTACTTGCATTGGGTTGCATGCTAGTGCAATTTCTGGCAGTAGAATATCATTTTAATTCGATTGTTGATTACAATTGGCTAAAAACATTGAGAATAGGAGAGTTGACACAGCTCGTAGTCAACAATATTGGCGATGGAATATTATTGATGACTCCTTTTGTTGCACTTGGCGCTAAAAGCCGTAAATGGATTTGGCTTGTGTTGTTGCTTGTGATGTTGTGGTGCTTAGCACAAATGCTCTACATGCCGTCTTATCGTGATCTCATGCCTTTGTCATCGTTCTTTCTTTTGGGGAATGTGGGTGACACAGTTGCACGCAGTGCTCTCGGGGCTTTTAGGCTTGGCGATTTGGAAGTTTTGCTTCCTCCTGTCGTGCTTTATATTGTTTATAGAATTTGGTTAAAGCGACCGTTGGAGTCAACTTCTTTTTCTCCGGCAAAACGTCTAGTGTTAAGTTTGATGTGTGTGCTGGCATTTGTTGTTATTAGATTAGGTGTCTCGGCTGTTAGTTATAATAACGATAAAGAAACTGCCTCATTTAATCAACAACTCACTAATGACTATTGCGTGATGTGGACACGTCAGGGCGACTATGTGAATAAGAATGGAGTTGTTTCCTACTTGGTCTATGGTTTTGTCTCATCCATTTATAACCAGACAACTCTCACCGATGATCAAAAACAACTGGTGACACGTTTTATCAACGAACAAGCACAAAACGGCGATGATTATGCCTCGGCACGTGGTAAGAATGTGATACTCTTGGTGGTTGAGTCTTTAAACTCATGGGTTATTGGGTTGGATATTGATGGAAGAGAGGTGGCCCCAACACTAAATGCTTTGTGTAAGGATACAGAAAACAACCTAGTCACGCTAAACATGCGTTCACAAGTGAAGAATGGAAGGTCGAGTGATGGCATATTTATGTATAACACAGGCTTACTGCCACTTACAACTCAGGCTGTAGCCAATACATTTGGTAATGTGCCTTACCCTTCGCTTGTTAAAGCCTTAGGGGATTATGATTCATTCTATGCTTGTTGTGACGAGCCGACTCTGTGGAACGTTGAAAACATGGCAAAGAACTATGGATACAAAGAGTTTTACGGAAAAACTGGTATAGCTGATGCGCTCAAGAGCAATGGCTATCTTCTTGATAAAGCTCTTCTTGATGAGGTGTCAAGTTGTGTGCTTAAATACAAACAGCCTTTCATTGCTTTGGTGGCAACCGCTGGAATGCACCATCCGTACAATTCACCAATGGAACCTGAAACTTGGGTGCAGCAAAGTGGTAAATATACTAGTGAAGTTCGTTGCTATCTTGAGTGTGTCAACGCATTTGACTCTGCCCTTGCTTCATTTATTCAAGATTTAAAGTCAAAAGGGCTCTATGACAACACAATGCTAGTGATAGTGAGTGACCATAGTGAGATGGTTGATGATTCTCCTCAAGGTCGCCCCTCCATTGATAAAGAAGGTGATAGGTGTGTGTTCCTTGTTGTCAATTCAGGTCAGAATGGCATAATTGGAGGTCCAGTAGGGCAAATAGACGTGTTCCCAACTTTAATTGAACTTTTGGGTGTTAGATCTCAACACTGGAATGGATTGGGCAATAGCATGTTGCATGGTGAAGTCACATCGGTTGCTATTTCTCCGTCTCAAACTATGGGTAGTGGACCACTCCTTGAGAGACAAAAACAAGCCTGGCGTATTAGCGACATGATAATTTCAAGCCGATGGTTTGAGCCTAGGGAGTAAGAGTAACTGCTTAATATTGTCAAGTTATTTTTTACATCAGTCGAAGATACAAGAATTAATAAAAAATTGGCATCGTTTCAATAAACAGAAACAATGCCAATTTGTTATTACACTTGTAGTGAATTAGCCTTCGCTAATTGCCTCGTTAGGACAAGCCTCAGCGCAAGAACCGCAGCTGATGCAAGTGTCGGGATCAATTACATAGATGTCACCCTCGCTGATAGCGCCAGTTGGACACATATCCATGCAAGTTCCGCATGCTACACAATCGTCACTAATTACGTATGCCATAGTTGAAAAAATTAAAATAGTTAAGTAAAAAAACAATTAGTCTTGTAAAAACAGCTGCAAAAATACAGCTTTTATTTGAATATTGCCAAATAAATTGGCAACTATTTTATATAGGTGTTAATAAAAACTTGTTTTATTCCACACTTTAGCAAATATCGTGCCAAAGATTAGCTTGTTTCGTTCTCTGCAGTATTACTATTCTCCTTGACGTAAGATTGTGTTGGTCCAGATGCGGCGTTGCTCGTTATTTCATCAACCTCTTGCTGCTTTAGATTTAGCTTCACGTGGTCGAATCCCTCACCATAGACGCCCTTTACTTTTGCCTGTGATACGAAGGCGTCGGGATCGATGGCCTTAATGATGCGGAAGATGTGCATGCTTTCATAGTTTCGGCTCATCACGAGTAGGATGGTGGTGTCTTTTTGTGTATACCATCCAGTACCATTTAGGACGGTGCATCCACGATGAGCTTCATGTGTAATGGCGTTGGCTATTTCTTTCCACTTCTTAGAGAAAATCATGAACTGTACGCTCTGGCGGTTGCTATCGATAACCATGTCGGCTGCTATAGAGCAAATAAACATGAAAATAAGACCATATACTATCTTGTCGAGAGTGTGGAAAATAAGGTAACTAGAGCTTATGATTAGTAGGTCAACATAAATCATTGTGCGGCCGAATGAGATGTTGCTGTGCTTTGTTACCATGGCGGCAATGATGTCGGTGCCAGCAGAGCTACCATTGTGAGTGAATACTATTCCAAGTCCCATACCACACAACACGGCCCCAATAATTACATTCATGAACGGTTGCTGTGCAACAATTGGCTCCTTGAACAATGGCACCATGATGCCTAGCAACAATGTAGCTATTGTGGCTCCTATAATGGTTCGAATGACAAATTGCTTGCCCACAGTTTTGAAAGCAATTGCGAGCAATATGGCATTAATGATGTAGTAGGTGATAGCGACATTCCATCCGAGACCAAAATAAAGCAACGAAGCGAGACCAGTGACTCCGCCAGTCACGATTTTTTCGGGCAACAGAAAGGCCGAGTATCCGAAGCAGTAGCATAGCAATCCTACTGTGATCATGATGTAATCCTTAACATGAGTGATTACGTTGTTATTAATCTTTCCCATGAGTTATTTATTTTATTAATAATTTGATGTGATTCTCAGTAATTATTTTTCGGGCTGCAAAATTACAACAAAATAGTGAATTGAAAACATGAAAAGTTAACAAAGTTTTGTTAGGTATATTTTTATTTCTTTTTCTGAAACTGTTTGCTTCGTTAAGATGGTGAATTTAGGGCTTAGTTGTTAATAACTTTCTTGTATTTTGTATTGACATAGTGATAGAATTATTTATCTTTGCCGTTGATATGAACGGACGAGGAAAACTATATTTCAAGTATGGCACGATGGGGTCGGCAAAGACCGCACTGCTCCTCACTCAAGCATATAATTTTGAGGAGCGAGGGCTTAAATACTTGTGTATGAAGCCAATCATTGACAATCGCGAGAAAGAAAATGTGATTCGCTCTCGCATTGGTATTGAGCGTGAGTGCAGTTGGATTTACCCAGAGATGAATCTATATGAGTATGTCACGCAACTCTACGAAAGTAGTTTGGTGGTGAAAGACTGGATACTTATTGATGAGTCGCAATTCTTGACAGAGGAACAAATTGACCAGTTGGCACGCATAGTTGATGATTATGGTACTAACGTTGTGTGCTATGGATTGCGTACCGATTTCCAGTCGCACCTCTTTGAGGGTTCACGACGCCTCTTTGAAATAGCCGATTCAATCGAAGAGGTAAAATCAACGTGCGCTTGTGGCCGCAAAACAAGCATTAATGCTCGTATTGATGCACAAGGGAACATCGTTACCGATGGTAACCAAGTGGAGATTGGCGGTGATGATCGTTATGTGGCCCTGTGCCGTAGCTGCTGGCGCAACAAGCGCATTGAAAGCGCCGAGCGCAACTCGCTGAAATTTAAGAGCGAATAAATAGTTTTCCCCCGTCATTCCGATGTGGCTTGAGAGTTATTATTTCTCTCAAGCCACATTTGACTTTATAAGTAGGTATGATTAATGGATATAAAAAAGACTCTATTATCAACTACTTGAGAAGATTCAATAGAGCCAACCAGAAAGAATTGTGAACCCATGGGGAGTCGAACCCCAATCGAAGGAACCGGAATCCTTTATTCTATCCATTGAACTATGGGTCCGTTGTTTCCCAGAAAAACATTATTAATAAGTAATGAATTGGCTGGAATTCGGTGCAAAAGTAGTGAATAATTTGTATCTTTGCAAAAAATCAATAATTCATTTTCTCATAATAATTATGACTGTTAGAATTGAAGATAGTTGGCTTAGAGAACTAGCCGACGTTTGGGATAAGGATTACTTTGTGAGGCTGACTCAGTTTGTGCGACAAGAGTATCGCAACGGTCAGGTGTTCCCACCTGGCAAGCAGATATTTGCAGCTTTTGATGCCACACCGTTCAATGAGGTAAAAGTAGTGATACTGGGTCAGGATCCTTATCATGATGTGGGTCAGGCTAATGGATTGTGCTTCTCGGTCAACGATGGCGTGCCATTCCCTCCATCGCTTCAAAATATCTTCAAGGAGGTACATGACGATACTGGCGCACCGATTCCAACAAGTGGCGACTTGAGCCGTTGGGCACGTCAAGGAGTATTGTTGCTCAACTCCACACTAACTGTTCAGGCTCATCGTGCCGGTTCTCATCAAAACCGTGGTTGGGAACTTTTTACCGATGAAGTGATAGCCCATCTTGCCAATCAAAGGGAGAATTTAGTGTTTATCCTCTGGGGTAGTTATGCTATAAAGAAAGGGGCATTCATAAACCGCATGCGGCACCTAGTGCTAACTTCTCCTCATCCGTCACCACTTAGTGCCTATAGGGGATTCTTTGGCAACCATCATTTCTCACTAGCTAACGACTATCTTCGTAAGCATGGAAAGCAACCTATTGCATGGTAATCACTTTTTATTGCCAAAAAATATAGTAATTGCAAAGAAATTCCTAACTTTGCAAGTTGAAACAGACATATAAGGTAATTAAAGAATATGCAAAATATTAGAAACGTTGCTATAATAGCTCATGTGGACCACGGCAAGACCACACTTGTTGATAAGATGCTCGCAGCAGGAAACCTCTTCAGAGACAACCAAGTTGTGGGTACGCAGATCCTTGACAGTAATGACCTGGAACGTGAGCGTGGAATCACAATCCTTTCGAAAAACGTATCAATCAATTATAAGGATTATAAAATCAATATTATTGATACCCCGGGGCATAGCGACTTTGGAGGAGAAGTAGAGCGTGTGCTCAATATGGCCGACGGATGCTTGTTGCTAGTTGATGCATTTGAGGGTCCAATGCCTCAAACTCGTTTTGTTCTACAAAAAGCAATTCAGATAGGTCTCAAGCCTATAGTGGTAATTAACAAGGTTGACAAGCCCAACTGCCGTCCTGATGAGGTTCAAGACGCAGTATTTGATTTGATGTTTAATCTTGATGCCACTGAGGATCAGCTCGATTTTCCCACAATATTTGGTAGTGCAAAGAATGGTTGGATGAGTGAAGATTGGCAAAAGCCAACCGACAATATCACTGCCGTTCTTGATGCAATTATTGAACATATTCCTGCACCTAAAATTGTTGAAGGCGACCCACAAATGCTGATTACATCGCTTGATTACAATACTTATGTAGGGCGAATCGCTGTGGGACGTGTACATCGTGGGGAGCTTCGCGATGGAATGGATGTGGGACTGTGCAAGAAAGATGGAACTGTAGCTCGTCAGCGTATCAAGGAATTGAGAGTATTTGAAGGAATGGGCCAGAAACATGTTGAAAGCGTTCAATGTGGCGATATATGCGCAATCATTGGCCTTGATGGTTTTGAGATTGGTGATACTGTTACTTGTCTTGAAAATCCAGAACCCTTGCCTCGCATTGCCATTGATGAGCCCACGATGTCGATGCTCTTTACTATCAATGATTCGCCATTCTTTGGCAAAGAGGGCAAGTTTGTTACTTCGCGACACATTCATGACCGCTTAATGCATGAGCTTGATAAGAACTTGGCTTTAAAGGTTGAGAAGAGTGAGGTTGACGACTCATGGATAGTGTATGGACGTGGTGTGCTTCACTTGAGTGTGCTTATAGAAGAAATGCGACGTGAGGGCTATGAACTTCAAGTTGGACAGCCTCAGGTGATTATCAAAGAGATTGATGGCGTTAAATGTGAGCCAATTGAAACATTGACGATTAATGTGCCAGAGGAATACTCGAGTAAGATGATTGATATGGTTACTCGTCGCAAGGGCGAAATGACCTCGATGGAGACACAGAATGACCGCATTCACATGGAGTTTAAAATACCATCTCGAGGAATTATAGGCTTGCGTACCAACGTGCTAACAGCAAGTGCTGGCGAGGCAATCATGGCTCACCGTTTCTCTTGCTATGAGCCATGGAAGGGCGAAATTGTAAGACGCGTTAACGGTTCTATCATTGCAATGGAGAGTGGTACTGCTTTTGCCTATTCAATAGACAAGCTTCAGGACCGAGGTCGCTTCTTTATATTCCCTCAAGAAGATGTTTATGCTGGCCAAGTTGTTGGTGAGCATACCAAGGAGAAAGACCTTGTGGTTAACGTGACCAAGAATAAGAAGCTCACCAATATGCGTGCTAGTGGCGCAGATGACAAAACTCGAATTATACCTCCTATTGTGTTCAGCTTAGAGGAAGCTCTCGAGTATATCAAGGCCGATGAATATGTGGAAATTACTCCAGGTCACTTGCGTATGCGCAAAATAATCCTAGACGAGATAGAGCGTAAACACCAAGCTAAGTTGCGTGGAGAAACTGAAGAATAATTATTGTTTAACTCCTTTAATATCACTATTATGAAGAATTACAAAAAGATTTTAGGCTTAATTACTCTTGTAGCTATTATTGCAGTTGCCTTTGCTCCACAAGCTCAGGCAAAAAAGAAACGTGATCGCAAGGGTCAAGCAATTGAAGATTTGTTGCGTCAAGGAAATGAGTGCTATGAGGCTGGAAACTATGAAGAAGCAGTCAGTTTTTTTGAGCAAGCTCACAAAAAAGGCAACATAAAAGCCACACATAACCTCGCAATTTGCTATTCAGAAGGGCAAGGTGTGACTCAGAACCAAGTACAAGCTTTCAAACTATTTGAGAAAGCTGCCAAGAAAGGGTATGTTGATGCTCAGGTGTCGTTAGGAACAATGTACAAGAACGGCTATGGCTGCAAGCAAGACTACAAGAATGCAATCAAGTGGCTTGAAAAAGCTGCAGCTCAAGGCAATAGTGATGCTATGTATTTGATAGCTTCATGTTATTACTATGGTGGCAACGGCATCAAAAAAGACATTGCTAAAGCAAAAGAATGGATGCAGAAGTCGGCCGATGCAGGGAATGAGACCGCAATTGATAATCTTCCTAAAATTAAGTGATAATCCACTATTGTTAAAAGCAAAACACACTATCTCATCAACCGAGATAGTGTGTTTTTTACTAATTGAGCGTGTAGAACACTCAAAAGGAGTTATTTGTTGCTGATATTTGCTTTTTGCAATCCGTAGTTTTTACGTCTATCAATTATTAACAACATTACAGAAACTATTATGGCAGCAATGCCAATTCCTGTAAATATCCACATGGCTTCGGTATAGTCTACGTTGTCGCCCACAGTGTTGCGTTGTAGCACACTGCCAATCACTATAGGAATGAGCATAAGACCTATGTTTTGGATATAATAGATGATAGAGTAGGCTGTGCCTAGTTGCTTCATGGGTACAATCTTGGGAACTGCTGGCCATAGTACACTTGGTAGCAACGAGAATGCTATGCCGAGTATTAACATCAGGCAAATTGCAAGTGCGCTGGAGTTAAATGGCAGAGCAAAGACCATTAGCACTAATGTAAGCATAGCTGTACCAATAATCATAATGGTTGCTCCCTTGCCCATTTTGTCATACATGCCACCGAAGAGTGGTGTCAAGATAATTGATGTGTAAGGCAATATTGCTGGGATATTACCTGCTATTGATGGTTCGACACCATATTTGGCTATCATCATCTTAGTGGCAAAATCGAGGAATGGGTAAAGAGCAGAGTAATAAAGCAGGCACAACATGGTGATTAGCCAGAATCCAGGATTCTTCATTGTCACACCCATATCTTTAAAATGAAATTTCTCTTCATCATCACTTGCTGCCTCGTTAGTTTTGATGTCGGCTTTTCGGTCCATGGAACAGTAAATCAGATAGATAATCAGTCCAACACCTACAGCAAATAGCCCCACTAATATTGGTGTGCTAAGTGAGAAATCAGTAGCAAGCTTAGGTGCTCCAGATAACGCCAATCCAGTTCCAAGCCGTGCTAAAGCAACTTGGATACCCATTGCCAGTGCCATCTCCTTGCCTGTAAACCACTTGACTACAACTTTTGACACCGTAATACCACATAATTCATAACCAATGCCAAAAGTGGCGAAGCCTAATGCTGCAGCAAGCACTTGAAGCTTGATAGAAGGGTCGCTATAGCCCAGCCACTGCAAATTGATATTAACTATGTGAGAAGGATCCATGAAAGCGATAGCATAGTAATCGATAGCAGTGCCTCCAAGCATGAGTACACATGATAGTATACCAGCAAAGCGTACTCCAGTCTTGTCGAGAATGATGCCTCCCACAAAGAGCATTAGCAGGAATACGTTGAAGAATCCACGTGAGCCTGCGAGAATACCAAACTCTCCGCTTGTCCATCCAAGACCACCTTCACCTGTGGATAGTTCAAGGAAGTATTGCAACGGAGACATCTGCTTCGCCACAACATATCCCATCATCATGGTCACCGACACAAGACCAAGTACGGCCCAGCGCAGTGCAGGGGAGTTGTTTATTTTTTGTGCTACTTTTGTCATATGTATTCAAAAAATCAGAGCGTGTAAGCCTGAGCATCACACGCCCTGATAATACTTAAAAATAATTTAGAATTATGCTTCAGCTGGTTTTTCCTCAGGCTTGATGTTGGGTTCCTCAAGACCGAGGCCATTCTTCTTATCTACTACCTTGAGAAGCAAACCAAGGAGGAGTGCTGCGATACCAAGGCAGGCAAGCATGATGAGTGGCCAGGTGTAGTCGAGTTTAGTTGGATCGGTAACACCCTCGTTAGTCTTGTCGAGAACTTTACCAATGAGCAATGGGAACAGCCACAAACCAATGTTCTGAATCCAGAAAATCAGAGCGTAAGCTGAACCGATAATCTTTTGGTCAACCAACTTTGGAACGCTGGGCCAAAGAGATGCAGGAACCAACGAGAACGAAGAACCAAGCACAAGAATGGTGAGATAAGCAATAATTATTCCGCCTATATCGTTGCCCTTGAACATTGGAAGAACAAATGCGAATGTGAGGTGGCAAGCAATGAGCAGGAGCGAACCAAGAACCAGCATTGAGGCAGCTTTACCCTTGTGGTCAACATAGTTGCCTAGGATTGGAGTGATGAGCACAGCAAGCAGTGGGAATACTGCGAAGATTGCCTCGGCACTCTGACGCATGTAGCCCATGTAGCAGTAAACAACTAGAGCAATGATTGACACTGCCAGTAATCCATATTTGGCTCCTTTCTGCTTCATGAAGTTGCTTGCAAAACCAGCAGCTGCAACAATAAGCATGATGACATACTGTACTATAGTCACAGTTGGACTTGCCCAGAACGAATCGGCTGCAGGCTCAGTGAGTGTAAGGTTACACTGGAGCATGTTAACTGCATATTTCTGGAATGGGAAGATTGCTGAGTAGTAAAGTACACACAGAAGTGCTACCAGCCAGAAACCTCCACTTGATAAAATCTTGCCAATGTCGCTGATTTTGAATGGATCGTCTTTCTCCTCGGCCTCGCCTGTTTGTGCATCAAGTTTCTTGTCCATAAAGAAGTAAACAATGAACATGATGAGAGCAATCATCAAGAGGACAACACCAAATGCTACCGAACGAGAAACGTCGACGCTGCCGCCAAGTTTTGCAAACATGGGCGAGAAAATCATACAGGTGGCCACGCCCAGACGGGCAAGTGCCATCTCAGAACCCATTGCAAGTGCCATCTCACGGCCTTTGAACCACTTAACAATACCACGGCTAACGGTGATACCAGCCATCTCAACACCACAACCAAAGATCATGAAGCCAACAGCAGCAACTTTTGCGCTGGCGGGCATTCCTTTGTAGAACGGTGATACGCCCAACTCGTCGAAGCCGGGGATGTAGTTGAGATTGTTGGTGAACCAAGTCTCAAGACCGCTACCCTTGAACGCGTCGGCAACAGCATACCATTTGATGATTGCGCCAATGAGCATTACAATGCCTGAGAGTACGGCAGTGAAACGAACACCCATCTTGTCGAGGATAATACCTGCAAAGATGAGGAAGAAAATGAATACGTTAAGGAAAGTTTCGGAACCTTGCATGGTACCAAAAGCCGTAGAATCCCATCCGCGAGTCTCTTGCATCAAGTCTTTAATAGGGGACAGGATGTCCATGAAGATGTAGCTGCAGAACATGGCAAGAGCCAGCAGCAACAGAGCGGTCCAGCGCATAGCAGCTGAATCGCGCAGAGTCTTTTTAATAGTTTGTGTCATACTGATTGTTATTAGTTTTATAATGTTTATGTTGTGTAAATTCTAAAAATCGAGTGCAAAGATACATTATTTTATTTAAATATGTGAATAAAAATTGTGACAAAATGTCGCTATGGTCAAAAAGTGTGTTTTTGGCACAAAATGTGCATAATAGGGTAGTGGTGTTGTAAACGCTAAAATATTGCAAATACTATATTAACAATAAATTTATAATAAAATGACTATTAAACCATTAAGTGACAGAGTTCTCATTGAACCTGCAAAAGCCGAAGAAGTTACCGCTGGCGGTATTATTATCCCCGATAGCGCAAAAGAGAAACCTTTGAAAGGTATTGTTAAAGCCGTTGGTCATGGCACCAAAGACGAAGAAATGGTAGTAAAAGCCGGTGATACCGTGCTTTATGGCAAGTATGCCGGTACTGAGATTGAGGTAGATGGCGCAAAACTGTTGATGATGCGTCAGAGTGACATTTTGGCAATTGTTGAAGAATAATTTATTAAGGAGAAAAAATCATGGCAAAAATAATTAAATTTGATATTAAAGCACGTGAGGAATTGAAGAAAGGCGTTGACCAGTTGAGTGATGCTGTTAAAGTAACACTTGGCCCAAAGGGACGCAATGTGATTCTTGACAAGAAATTTGGTGCACCTCACATTACTAAAGATGGTGTGAGTGTTGCTCGTGAGGTTGAGCTCGAGGATGAGTTCCAGAATATTGGTGCTCAACTCGTTAAAGAAGTTGCTCAAAAAACTGGCGACGATGCTGGTGATGGAACAACTACTGCAACTGTTCTTGCTCAATCTATCATTAATGAAGGATTGAAAAATGTTGCCGCTGGTGCCAACCCAATGGCAGTTAAACGTGGTATTGATAAGGCTGTTGCAGCGGTTGTTGAGCAAATCAAGGCTCAGTCACAAGAGGTGGGCGACGATTTCAGCAAAATCGAGAATGTAGCTCGTGTCAGTGCCAATAATGATCCTGAGATTGGTGAGCTCATCGCCGAGGCCATGAAGAAAGTGAACAAAGATGGTGTTATCACCGTTGAGGAAGCTAAGGGTACCGACACTCATGTTGATGTTGTAGAGGGTATGCAGTTTGATCGTGGCTACATTTCTCCATATTTCGTGACTAACACCGAGAAGATGGAGTGTGAGATGGAACGTCCTTACATCTTGATTTTCGACAAGAAAATCTCAGTTCTTAAAGATATGCTCCCAGTTCTAGAAGCTACTGCTCAGAGCGGACGCCCATTGCTTATTATCAGTGAGGATGTTGATAGCGAGGCGCTTGCGGCACTCGTTGTGAACCGTCTGCGTGGATCGTTGAAGGTATGTGCTGTTAAGGCTCCTGGTTTTGGCGATCGTCGCAAAGAGATGCTCGAGGATATCGCAACCCTCACCGGTGGCGTTGTTATCAGCGAGGAGAAGGGCTTGAAGCTCGAAGGCGCTACGATCGACATGCTTGGTACAGCCGAGAAAGTAACTGTAAATAAAGAGAATACAGTTATTGTTAATGGTGCTGGTGATAAGCAGGCAATTGCCGATCGAGTTGCTCAAATTAAGGCTCAGATAGAGACTACTAAGTCTTCTTACGACAAAGAGAAACTGCAGGAGCGTCTTGCCAAGTTAGCAGGTGGCGTGGCCGTGCTTTATATAGGTGCTCCAAGTGAGGTGGAGATGAAAGAGAAGAAGGACCGCGTTGACGACGCATTGAGTGCTACTCGCGCAGCTGTTGCCGAGGGTATTGTTCCTGGCGGTGGTGTTGCCTACATCCGTTGCCTCGATATCCTAGACAAGATGGAAGGGGCAAATGCTGACGAGACAACTGGTATTCATATCGTTCGCCGTGCTATCGAGGAGCCTCTACGTCAGATTGTTGATAACGCAGGACTTGAAGGTGCTGTAGTTGTTCAAAAGGTGCGTGAAGGCAAGGGTGATTTTGGATACAATGCTTACACAGATCAGTATGAGAATCTCTTCGAGACAGGTGTGATAGATCCTGCTAAGGTTGCACGTGTTGCTTTGCAGAATGCAGCTTCTATCGCAGGCATGTTCTTAACTACTGAGTGTGTGATAGCTGAGAAGAAAGAGGAAACTCCAATGCCTGCCGCTAATCCCGGCATGGGAGGTATGGGCGGAATGATGTAAAAATCATTAGTGTTAAAAATATCTAGTGGGTTATGCTCCTATGTGATGCATAGCTCACTATTTATTTTGTGCTTTATATAATGATATTTATTATAATTATAATAAAATTGATTTATAAAAATTGCACATATTGAAAATTATTAGTAGTTTTGTGGGCTAAAAGTGAGAATTTGGCTCATATCAAGGGTTAATTTCTTTACAAAAAAATGTGTTTATATTCTAATTTCATTGAATGTCAGTTATTTAAGCTGCATTTGATGTCCTAAATTATTGTCTTTTTGATAATATTTATTGAATTTTCAATATAAAACAAGAAATAAATTATAACAAATAAGAATATTTATCATGAAATTTAGAAATCTATTAATTTTGGTGTGTTTGACGATAATAGTGTCGTCTTGTGATGCACCCAAGTTGGGCTATTTTCAGGATGTGCAATCTGGGCAAGTCCAACAATTATCGGCCCCCAAACTTGTTACTGTTGAGCCTGGTGATAAATTGTCAATCCTTGTTGGTAGCAAGGACCCTGGTCTAGCTTATCTGTTTAATCTTCAGATAGTGGGACGATACAAAACCTCTCAATCAGATGCCAACCTTTCAACCACCCAAGTTGCTAGCTATACTGTTGACGAGACAGGGTGTATAGATTTTCCTGTATTAGGCAAGCTTAACATAAGCGGCAAAACACGCAGTGAGGTGGCTTCGTATATAAAACACGAACTCATAAGTCGTCAAATGCTCAAGGATCCAATAGTTACTGTGGATTTCTTGGATTTGTTCTTCTCGGTTATGGGTGAGGTGAATGCTCCCGGTCGATTCTTGATGGACCATGATAAGACTACATTGATTGACGCTCTAAGCCGTGCAGGTGATCTTACCATCAATGGTAAGCGTGACAACGTCCTTGTCATGCGTGAGGAAGATGGCAAGCAGATGGCTTATCGTGTTGATCTCACTAATATTCAGAGCTTATATAGTTCGCCAGTATATTATTTGAAACAAGGCGATATGATTTATGTTGAACCCAATGAGAAGAAAGCCCGTGAGGCAACAGCAGCTGGCAATGCGTTCTTACAGCCCACATTGTGGATTTCACTCGCATCATTGCTCACATCGGTATCTGTTCTTATCTTTAAATAATTAACAAAATGGCAGAAGAAACTCCTAAACAGTACCCAACCACCAAAAACGAGGATTTCGAGAAAATTCAGGAGTGGCTATACCTTTGCTTATCACGTTGGTATTGGTTTGCTCTTTCTCTGGCTGTTGCTTTTGGATTGGCTATACTTTATTTGATGGTGACAACACCTTCTTACACTCGTAAGATGTCGGTTTTAATTAAAGATGATGACAAGAGCCGATCCTTATCTAATGAATTCAGTCAATTTTCAGATATGGGATTTGGTACTAGTAAGACGAATCTATATAACGAGATGATTACTCTCAAATCTCCTTCTTATATGGAAGATGTAGTGAGAGACTTGCATCTTGATATTGATTATAAGACTGATGGAAAGTTCCATGACATCACTTTATATGGGAAGAATTTACCATTAATAGTTTCGCTACCCAATATAGATCCTGACGAATGGGCATCATTTACAATGATGGTGAATAGTGATAATACTATTGAGTTGACAGATTTTTTAGATGCTGACATGGATGTTCCTTCTAAAAAAGTTGTAAAAGGAACTCTGGGAAAAGTTGTTAAAACTCCAATAGGACAAATTCTAGTCACTCCAACAAATAAATATGTTGGAAAATTTGAAACACCAATACGTGTTAAGAAGAATCGTCTATCGGATGTTGCGGAACATTATGCTAGCAAATTGGATGTTGACCTTAGTCAAGAACGCGCTTCAGTTGTTGACGTCTCGATAAATGATGTTTCTTCTGAGCGTGCTACTGATTTATTGAATAAACTCTTTGAAGTGTACAATAGTCGTTGGGTTGAAGATATAAACAAACAAGCTATAAGTACAAGCAAATTCATTGATGAGGAGTTGAGAACGATAGAAAGTCAATTAGGCAATGTGGATGCTAATATTGCGCAACAAAAACAAGCCAGTGCAGCTCCCGATTTAGGTGTGGCAACCCAAATTAACCTTAGCAAAGTTGAGAATACCAGTGCACAGTTGCTTGAACTTGATAATCAAATTTACATGGCAAACCTTATAAAGTCCCAATTGGCTGGAAAAAAATATGAGGTTTTGCCTGCCAACTCTGGAATTGATAACAATGCTGTCTCGGCTCAAATCAAGGAGTATAATGAGAAGGTTCTTCAACGAAATAGTCTTTTGGAAAATAGCGGAGTTAACAATCCTTTAGTACAAGACCTTGATGAGCAACTTAATGCCACTCGTTCATCGATTGTCACTTCACTTAATACTGTTGTATCAACTCTAAACGATCGCAAACATGCTTTGGAGTCGTCGAAAGCAGTTACAACCGAGAAAATTGCTTCGAGTCCTGGCTTGGAGAAAGATCTATTAAGTGTAGAACGCCAGCAGAAAGTAAAAGAGCAATTGTATCTTTTCTTGCTTCAAAAACGTGAAGAAAATCAATTATCTAAGGCTTATACAGCTTATAATACTAAATTGCTCAATCCTCCTTCGGGCTCACGATATCCAACATCGCCAGTCAAGATAAATGTTTTAATTGTTTCTATGGTTCTTGGTCTTTTGATACCAATGATAATCTTGTTTATTGTTAATAATTTAAATACCAAGGTTAAAGGTCGCAAAGACATTGAGGATCTTAGTCTGCCCTTTATTGGTGAAATTCCATTATCTTATCGTAAACACAAAGGTTTGTTGGCTTTATTCAACCGTCGAAAGGAGGTTCGTGAAATTGTTGTTCAGGAGAAAAATGGCAATAATATCAATGAGGCGTTCCGTGTTGTTAGAACCAATTTGGAGTTTGTGCTTGGTAAAGATCAAAGGGTTGTAATGCTTACTTCTTCGAATGTTGGTTCTGGAAAGACATTTATTTCGACCAACTTAGCAACAAGTTTTGCCATTAAGGGTAAGAAAACGCTTTTAATTGATCTTGACTTGCGAAAAGCGTCAATGTCAACCTTTGTTGATTCTCCCCAGCGTGGTATATCAGATTATCTCAATGGTCAGTACGATAAGGTCGAGGATGTGATGGTAAAAGAGCGCATTCACAAGAATCTCGATGTTTTACCTGTTGGTACAATTCCTCCTAACCCCACTGAGTTACTGTTTAGCGAGAGACTATCGTCAATGCTCAAGAACATGCGTGACATTTATGATATCATTGTGATTGACTGTCCACCAATCGACATTGTTGCTGATGCTTCTATTATCAACAATTTGGCAGATGTTACTATTTATGTCCTTCGTTCTGGTTTGCTTGATCGCCATATGCTTCCTGAAGTAGAGAAATATTATACCGAGAAGCGCTTCAACAATATGGTACTCTTGCTCAATGGCACTACCGAGGAGTCAAATGGGTATGGATATCGTCGTTATGGCTACGGATATGGCTATGGCAATGACCGTGGTCAAAAGAAAAAAAAGAAATAAACTAAATATTGAGTTATTAGAATGAAAGCTTGTTTCATGGGTCTTGGCTATATTGGCCTTCCCACAGCGATAATAGCGGCAAAACATGGTGTAGATGTAACTGGTGTTGACATCAATACAAAAGTGGTTGAAAAAACTTTAGAAGGGCATCTGCACATAGTGGAGCCTGGATTGGAAGAATTGTTGCAACAAGTATTGGCATCGGGTAAATTTACAGCAACATCAAGTCCTGTAGTGAGTGATGCTTACTTTATTGTAGTGCCCACTCCATTTAAAGGAGACCATGAGCCCGACATCTCATATGTAAAGAATGCGACAAGTATGGTAATGCCACTGCTTAAGTCTGGCGACTTGTTTGTTATTGAATCAACATCTCCAGTGGGCACTACTGAGCAGATGGCTGAGTATATATTCAGTGAACGTCCAGAACTAAAAGGCTCAATACACATAGCTTATTGCCCTGAGAGAGTCCTCCCTGGTAATGTGATTTATGAACTTGTTAACAATGACCGCGTAATTGGTGGAATTGATGAAGAATCAACAACACATGCCATTGAGTTCTATTCTCATTTCGTGAAAGGGAAGCTTCATCGAACCAACGCTCGCACAGCCGAGTTGTGTAAGCTTACAGAGAACTCTAGCCGTGATGTGCAAATTGCATTTGCTAATGAGTTGTCAATGATATGCGAGCAAGCTGGCATCAATGTGTGGGACTTAATAGAACTCGCTAATAAGCATCCTCGCGTTAACATCCTACAGCCAGGATGCGGAGTTGGAGGTCATTGCATAGCTGTAGATCCTTATTTTATCACAGCTGCTTACCCCAAAGAGGCAAGAATCATAGCTCAAGCACGTGAAATAAACAATTATAAAGCACATTGGTGTGCAGAAAAGGTGAAAAACTCTATGCTTGAGTTTGAACTTAAGAACCACCGCAAGCCGGTCGTAGCAATGATGGGTCTTGCCTTTAAACCCAATATTGATGACTTGCGAGAATCTCCAGCCAAGCTCATAACTACCGAGGTAATGCAAAGCAAGAACAATGCTGATTTCCTTGTTGTTGAGCCTAATATAAAAGAACATAATGTCTTTAAGCTTACGCCATTTAAAGAGGCATATGAAAAAGCCGACATAGTAGTGTTCTTGACAGCGCATAATGAGTTCAAACAGCTTGACTGGTGTGAAGATAAGGTTATCCTTGACTTCTGTGGCATCTTCAAAAAATAGATGTTACTAAGCATACTTGTATATAGCAGCCTGATTTTCATTGAGGGGGTGTGTCAATAAATGTGAGTTGCAATCTCTGCTTCAGGGCGGGTTTAAACTGCTGTTCTTTAGTGGGAGGTTGTACTCTTATTGTTGGTGTCTCCATTAAAAACTGACCTCATTGTCACACAGGGTTTTATCTTGTTGGGTTTGAGATAAAAATAAGATTACATTTAGATAAGAGTATTTCATTTAACCTATATCTGAAAAGACATATTTAAGGTTATAAAATAGTAATCATAATCATGTTATCTTCAATTATAGTAGTTTTGATTATAAGTTGTTCTTTATCGGCTATTTTGATAAGGTTAATTATAAAATATGCTTATAATCATAATTTGTTTGATTTACACACAAAAAGAAAAATTCACAAAGGAGATATTCCTAGGCTTGGTGGGGTCGCATTTGTACCTGTCGCTATTATATCATTCATTGTAGGTTGCTTTATTCTTAGAGGCAAAGGATTGATTACTGTTGAAAATGCTACCTCCCTAATAGGCTTGGTTACATCGATAGTGATAATGTATATACTTGGCATTGCTGATGACATTAAGGGCCTTCGTTATCGCACAAAATTCATATTCCAATTTATTGTTGGACTTGTTTTGTGCTTGACGGGTTTCTTATTAAATAATTTTCATGGACTCTTGGGATTATATGATCTTCCATATACGTTTGGATTATGTGTGACGATTTTTATGATAATTCTGAGTGTCAATGCGTTTAATTTTATCGATGGAATAGATGGTCTCTCTTCGAGTATAGCAATTCTATCTTTTGCATATTACTCGGTGTTATTATATCTGAATAATGACTATACAATTTTGCTTCCTATATCTTTTATAGGTGTATTGTTGCCATTCTTCTATTTTAACTTTATGGGGAAAGCTTCCTGTCATAATAAGACATTTATGGGCGATACAGGCTCTACTGTGCTCGGGCTTGTGCTTTGTGTATTAGCTATTGTAATTAACGCTAATCCTCAAACACCTATTTTATTACATGAGAATCCATTTATTGTTGCTTTTTCACCTCTTATTCTACCATGCTTTGATGTTGTTAATGTTGTTGTATATCGTATAATAAAGGGGCATAATCCTTTTAATGCCGATGATAATCATTTTCATCATAAGTTACTTAGGTTAGGTCTTTCCCAACACGCAACATTGATTGTGGAATTACTAGTTTTTATATTCATTACTGTAATTTCTATATTTTTGTCAAATTATTTGGGTGTTACAGTTGTTTTGACAATTATGCTTATATCTTGGCTGGCAGTTAATGCTTTTATAACGAATATCTTACAAAAAAGAGGTCGTTAATAGTGGTTTTTCTTTATAAAACTAGAAATGTTTAGTAGAGGTAGGCACTTAACAATTAGTTTTTTTGTTTATTCTGATAGCTCCATTGTCAAGTAGTGAAGTAGATGTTACTAAGTTTGTTGGTATATAGCATTACGGGTGTAATCTTGTTCTATTTAGGTTGGCATATAAATAGACGAGAGAAAAACCATTTGTTGCAAGGAGGAAAAGAATTGCCGTTCTATAGTTGGGAGGTTTTGTTATCGCTCTTGGTTTTCTCGATTGTAGCTGGTGCCCGTTATCACACTGGTTATGACCATGCTATGTATCTTAATCAGTATCTGCACTTGCAGGAGACAGGAGAATTCAGCCGTCATAACTTTGAATATGGCTTCGAGTGGATTTCAAAACTCTTTGCCTGGTGCCATGTACATTATTTTTTCTACTTCGCATTTTGGGCGCTTTTGCAGATAGGGTTTCTTTATTTTGGGTTACGACACCATAAGCACTTGTTGTGTTGGGTTGGACTGGGTATTATGCTGGGCCCTTATTTTGTGAGTTGGATGAACTCTGTACGCCAGAGTGTAGTGGTGTGTGTGTTTGTGGCTTTGATTCCGCTAATACGTGATCGCAAGTTCCTTCTGTATGCTGGGATTGTCATTGTTTGTTCCTTTTTGCACAAATCATCACTAATGTTGTTGCCTGTATTTCTAATCTGTTTTATAAGGATTAGAGACAAGCTGCCAAGCCGATGGCTATTTTTAGGCATTTTTGCAGTGTTTGTGCTTATTGGCTCTTTCCCATTTTGGACAAAATATTTTACTAATTATCAGTGGTTTATTGAACTGACTGGTTATAGTAATTATGGAAATCTTGATGATCCAAATGTGGGAGGAACAATGAGAATGGTTAGTTGGGGGCCTCTTCGCATTTCAGTATTATTAAGCAATATAGCAATAATATGGTTTTATCCTCAGTTAAAATCTTACTTTAAAAATGATAATTTGTTACCATATTATTTTATTTTGGCATTTGTTGGCCTCTGCTTAAGTAACTTATTAATGAATACTACTCACTTTATTTTGAGGCCAGTGGATTATTTTTTGACATTTAACCTTATAATGACATCATATTTGCTATGTTATTTGTATAGGTGTAGATATATTTTTACGTTTGTCATTGTTGCAATTGTTAATTTCAGTTACTTTTTTATGGCTGTGATGAAAGCGGTATATTTCCCTTTAAAAACATCTGTGCCATTTCTTTATCATTTCTTCCTTTGCCCATCAATATAATACTCTATTATGGATTTATCCTTTAATATGAAGGTATCAATTGTCATTCCTGTTTATAACGCGGAGCTTTATTTGGAACAATGCGTTAGATCACTTATGATGCAAACACATCAGAATATTGAATATTTATTTGTTGATGATGCCTCAAGTGATAATAGTATACACTTGCTTAAGTCTTTGATTGATCAATATTCTTCGCGCAAGGACCAGTGTGTGATTTTTGAGAACAAAGAGAATAAGGGTGTTGCTTTTTGTAGACGAATCGGCATGAAGAATGCAACAGGTGATTTTATTATTCAGGTTGATAGTGATGACTATGTCGCACTTGACTTTATTGAAAAGATGCTAAAAAAGGCTCTTGAAACACAAAGCGATGTTGTCATCTGCAATTTTTCTAAAGTTTATAAGAATAAGATAAAAGTTAATTCTTATTTTCAAGAATTGGAACGTAGCGGATTAATTAAAAATTTATTAATTGGCACTGCACATAATGCGTTATGGAATAAACTTGTAAGACGTTCAATAATAGTAGATGAAAACCTTTACCCTGATGACAGTTTTCGACTATTAGAGGATAAATCTATTACTTTCAGAATCATTTATTTTGCAAATAAAGTTGCATTTATAAATGAGTCGCTTTATTTCTATCGAAAGAGAGAAAATTCACTTACAGATATCAATCAGCGAGTGTTGATGCCAATGCTCAAATCTTTACTTGTACTTGTTGATGATTTTTTCAATATACATCCAAGTGATGAAACTATAGATAGTGGTATTGATACTTTCAAAGTAGGTGTTGCGGCATCATTGCTTATTTACAAACCTGATGATGAAGATTTACCGACATTATTAAAAGAAATTCCAATATCGCTTATCAAGACTAACAATTATATCCCCATCTATTATAAAGTGGCTTTATATGCTAAAAAACTTGGGATGCCATGGCTTGTGTCAACAATAAGGTATATAATAGACCTTCACTCTGGTTATAATAAGAGTAAGAAAACCTCGTAGGCCTAATATATGTATAGTAAAGGAAAATATTTTATATTACAGTGCATTGTGATGCTCATATCTCCAATCACAAGCCTGTTTGTTAGTATAAGATTCTACAAGAGTGAGATTTCGCAGCTCTTTTTCATAATATTTGCTTTTTATTTTGGTTCTCATATCCACTATGTATCAGATTTATTACATCATTATGATGATATGATGATACTTTATGCTGGTCGTAATGTTAATGAGATCTTTGCAGATGAGCGCATATATCTTGTTGGCCAAGATTATTATCATATATTGTTTAAATTAATTGTATCGCGTATTTCATTGTCACCTCGATTTTTTGGTGGTGCTGCTTGCGCTGCTTATGCGACATTCTTTATCTTCTTTTTTAGGCAACTTAAGGTATTCTATAATAATTATAAATTAACAATCTTGAATGCATTGTTGATGCTAACGATAACTTTTATCATTGAATATTATTGGTTCCTTGGTTTAAGATTCAGAACTGGAGTGTTTTATTTTGCAGCTTTTTATTTAAAATATGTAAATACTAATAAAAAGATTTGCTTATTAGCACTTTTGGTAACACCTCTTTTCCATTATAGCCTTATTACCCTTGTTGTAATTTTCTTACTGGATTTTGTGTTACGCTATACTGGAATTATAAGTCGCATTATATTATTGATTGCATCAATTTTCATTCGTTTACAAAACATTGACTTTGTGCCTTTAATGCTAAAATACATTCCTATTACTAAGAACTTAGGTGTTGCAATAACTGATGATAGGATACGAAATAATGTGAGAGATACTATGGCTGAAATGCGCAGTGAAGGCAATTTCTTTTATCGGCAAAGAAATGATATTCTGCTTTTTTTTGGTTTTATTATTCTTTACTTTCTATGGAAATATAATGCTTTTAAAGATCGAAAGTATCGTGTTTTGTTTACTTTTGCGCTGACGACATATACAGTAGCAAATTTTGGTTATGGCGACCTCACTTTTTATGACCGTTTCTATCAAATAGCTGTACTGTTTTTCTATACCTATTTATTTGCCCTATCTTTTATTCATGCAAACCGAATTCATCACAAGTTATACTTGATTTCTATTTTCATGTTGCCTCCAATGCTTTATGCTGCAGCAACTCAGATTGTTGAACAACGTGAATTTTTATTTCATTTAAACCTGTTTTTTGGCAATTTCTTTTCGGTGTGGGATAGTACCGTTGAGACGGTAAAAGACTTCGGTTGGAGGCCAGTATACTAGTAATACGTATCAAATGATTCTATGTTAATCATATTTCAAAGGCAGAAAGATTAAAAAATATTATTGTTGTTCTCTATAATTATACTGTTAATATTATTTATAGCTTTCTTGTCATTAATTGGTTTTTGATTAAAAGTTCAGGATAAGTTAATTCTAAGAAATTATTTAATATGGATAAACATAAGAAAGTCGCTAGAAAGAAACGATTGCTCATTATTGGACCAGCCCCTCAGAATACTGGTGGCGTGTCAATTCATATTAGACGATTGATAAATATGATTAAAGACCATGTGACAATAGATTTTGTTGATGAAGGACGAAAACATTGGGATGGGATTTTTAATCTTAGAACATTGAATTTGTTTAAATATCTGAGCAAAATTTTCAAAGCCGATGCTGTATATATTAATAGTAGTGTATTTATTTTGCGATTAGGTAATATATTGGCAAGCAAATTATTTTTTCGAAAAACTATTGTTAATATACATCGTGATTTGACAATTGAAAATCATAAAAAAATAACAATTGCTGCACTAAAATTATGCGATAAAGTGATTGTTGTTAATGATAAAACTCTTGATTTCTTGAAAAATCATATTAAAAGCAATAGGCTACATCTCATTCCTGCTTTTTTGCCTCCGATTATAAATGAGGAATCAGAATTACCATTACAAGTAAATGAATGGATTAATACTGTGCGTAAGAGCGAAGACTCTATTTTAATGGTTTCAAATGCATCAAAGCTCGTACTACACAATGGGGCAGATCTTTATGGCTTAGATATGTGCATTGATTTGATATCAAAGTTGTTGGATATGGGTAAGGATAATTATTATTTGATTTTTATTGTTATAATTAATTCTGATCGGCAACGGCTAATGCTAGAAGGCTATAAGAAAATGATTGCAGAAGCGAAACTTCAAGAAAGAATTTTGATTTTAGATGAGCCATTATCGTTTGTTCGTTTAATTATAAAGTCAGATATTGTTTTACGTACAACAAATACTGATGGTGATGCAATATCCATTCGTGAGGGGCTTTTTTATGGAAAAAAAGTAATAGCAAGTGATGTTGTTAGACGACCTGAAGGTGTTTTGACTTTTAAAACACGTAATATTAATAGTCTCATTGAAGTAGTATTATCGAATACGGCAAACGATAGGAATATATCTTCTAATGGAGAAGTTGTAGATTATTTAAAATTATATTCTAACATTTTAGAATTTAATATATAATCTCTTTTACTACCGATTCATGTTTCATGAAAAGCATTAATTATAAAATATTAATTTATTTAAATTCAATTTATATTTCATATTATAGATTATAATTATAATGAGAAAGATTGAAATAAATGGAATTGATATATGCCCTTTTACTTCACGAGAAGAACTAATGGATTATATCGAACAAAAACAGTCAATTCTCGTTGCAGTCAATGCAGAAAAGATTGTCAACGCTACCCCCTTTACGCGTGAAATTATTAACAACAACACAGGTTATTGTGATGGAATAGGGGCAGTCTGGGCGCTTAAACAACGTGGTGCAAAAAACGCAGTTAAGATACCAGGTTGTGAATTGTGGCTTGATATTGTTAGTAGATATTATAGGACAAAGAGTTTCTATCTTGTGGGAGGAAAACATGAAGTTATTGAGACTACCATATCAAAGTTGCGAGATGAGTTTTTGGGTATAAACATCGTAGGTTATCGCAATGGTTATTTAGAGAATGACGAGGAACGCCATGCTTTGATTGAGGACGTTGCTGCTAAAAGCCCTGATATTGTGTTCGTAGCAATGGGAAGTCCCAAACAGGAGCTTTTAATGGGCGAGATGCAGCAGCGCCACAAGGCAATATATCAGGGGCTTGGTGGCAGTTTCGATGTCTATACTGGCAATGTAAAGCGTGCTCCTAAGTGGTGGGTGGACCATAAGGTGGAGTTTGCCTATAGATTATTTAAAGAACCCAAACGCATCAAGCGCCAGATTCATCTGTTGACACTTGTGCGAATGCTACTTTTTAGGCAAGTATGACAGAGATTTTGTGACGGATTGTTAATTCCCTAAAAGCATTCTTAAGTGGTCCTGTGAGATGGGATTACTTTTTTTTTATTTTCCCCAAAATCTCATCACGCATCTTGGGTGATAATGAATAGAAGAGAACAATTGAAGATGCCACTATGAAAAGTGCATCAATATAATGATTGTAGTTTAAATAAAATGGTACTACACCAAAACCGATGAGTACTAATGGAATCATCGTACGTTTGTAAAAATGAAGGGTAAAATAACGACGAGTATCAATCCATCGATATATAATTAACGTGAGGTAAGAAATGATTGCAGTAAGAATTACTCCATAAATGTGCAATAATGGAGTTAAGACAAAGTTTAATGTGATATTTACAACTGCAGTGAGGATTATTGATGGAATAGCACGCTTTGTGTCTTTTGCGCATTGGTAGGGCAACTCAAAGTAGACCGTAATGGCAAAAAGCATTGTGCTTATGTTTATTAGATATAGATATTCTAAGCTCTCTTGATAGTTTGCTCCAACAATCCAACCATAACATATTTTTACTGTAAATGTGAACACTATTAATGTGAAAGACAGTACATATATATAATAGTTAAAAACTTTAGAAAAGAAATCATCTCTATCTTGACTATTGTATTGCTGTATAGCATTTTCTTGCCATGTTTGTAGAAAAATATTAGATAAAGTGTGTATCACAGCTCCAAATCTCACTGCCACAGCATAAATACCTGTTAAACCAAGTCCAAGATAAAAATTTACAAAAAAGCGATCACTTGTTGTTGTTAGCCACCAACACAATGACACAGGAACAAGAGGAATGCTATATTTAAGCATTTGCTTAGAAACAGACTTCCAGTCTATTCTGATATTAAAGAATCGACTGAAGGTCTTCATTTTATACTCAACGATTATAATTGATAGTACACGTGCTAAGATGTTGGCAAGGAAGATGCCCATAATACCCATTTTTAACCATGCGACAAAAATGAGACTAAAAAAGCATATTCCAAACGATGCTATAAGCCCTACTGCAATGAAAGCCTTATTATTACCTAGTCCCCTTGAGATTTGTGCAAGGAACTCATAAGCAGACATTACTACCAATAAGGCAATTGTGCTCCACAAATAATCGATGTGTACAAATAGCGATAAACAAAATGCTACAACTATAGTTGAGATTATTGTAATGCCGAGCGTGCGATAAGCAAATGTGATAATGCGTGAGCGTTCGTTGGTATCATGAGTATCTAGAAGAAAACGGAATGAGCCGTCGCGCAGTTGCAGGGTAATAACTGGAAACATTAGAAAACACACCTGCAAGCACAAGTCAAAGTAGCCATAATCGCTGGGCTTTTCCACGAAATAGGTGTAGAGAGGAATCATCAAGAAAGTGATAAGCTTTGATCCCAAATTACCTATTGCATATATCCCGAAGTCTTTGATAAACTTCTTTTTGCGGCTATATTGTTTAACGTCTTCCATTGGTTGTTTATAGAAATCGGATGCAAAGTTACTTGTTTTTTGGCGATTTGAGAAAAAAATAAATAGATAATTATAATATATTGTGCAAGAATTATTACTTTTGCATAAATCTAAAATGAGGTTGGAGGCATGAAAGTTTCGGTGTTGGTGCCTGTATATGGTGTTGAGAAGTTTATCGCACAGTGTGCGACAAATCTTATGGATCAGACTTACAAGGATGTTGAATACATCTTTGTTAATGATTGCACGCCTGATGCTTCAATTGATCAATTGAAGCAAGTCATTGAGCAGTATCCTGAGCGCCGGCAGCAAGTGAAGATATTAAACCATGCACATAACCTTGGAGTGGCGATGGTTAGGAAAACAGCCCTCAATGCTGCAACTGGTGATGCTGTGGTTTTTGTTGATAGTGATGATTATGTTGAATCAACAATGATAGAAAAGCTGGTGGATAAAATGCTCACCACTAGGACAGATATTGTTGATGGTGGTTATTCTATCGTAAACAATGGTACCTCGGTCAAGCAATGTTATCCGATGCATGCTAGCGACAAAGCCTATTTGAAGACTTATTTGTGCCAGAATGTTGAATCTAACCGCATTTGGGGGAGACTTATCAAGACATCTTTGTTTGTTGACAATAATATTACTTTTTTCAAAGGGGTGGATTATGGCGAAGATTTCTCGGTGCTGCCTCGATTACTGATTAATGCTCGACGCAGTTGGGTTGATGAATGTTTGTATTATTATAGGGATGATAATTCACAATCTTATACAAACAATATAACTACCAAGAATGCTATTTCTTTCTTGAAAGCTCAGCAGATAGTGGGGGAGTACTTACTCAATCACCCCCGCTGGAAAACATTTGCTGTGTCAGCTCAAATGGGATGGGTTAACGTGTGGCGATTTGCTAGGAGTTTCAACGTTGAAAGAAGTCTTGTTGAAGAACACTTTAAGCTGAAGCCTACTTGCCTGACAACCCAATTTTTAACAGCCTTGATGAAGTCGAGATTGCCATTCAAATTGGTGAATTTCATCTACATGTCATCACGCAGAATCTACTTGTTGATGGTAAAGTGATTTTATGGGACTATTTATTCCTTGTAATCTTTTTCCGAGCAAAATCCCAACATTCCTCAAATATCTTGACCTTTACAATTTTCATAGTGGCTATGTAAAGCGCAATAGCTACTATCACTTTAATTACCAATAGCCACACTGGATTATTTATCCAGAATGTTGCAAGGTGGGTGAGTGCTAGCACTGCAAATGTGATGATTGCAAAAGGAGCTATGTCGACAATCGCCTCGCCCCATTTTAGATTTATCAATCGCTTAGCAACTATTTGCCAGGAAACAAGCCACAGGATTGTAAATATTGAGTATAGAGTAACCACTACAATAATGGATTTAGAGTAATAATAGTAGCACAATAGCGTTATTCCGATTTGAAGGACTATTTGGCCAACATTGCACCATAAGTACAGGTCACTACGTTTACATCCTATAGCTAGATGTTGATAAACAGTGTAAAGTGGCATGAATGCTCCTGCAACACAAAGCACTTGTAATAATGGAATGCACTCAACCCATTTTTCGCCTAAAACAACTTCCACAAACTCTCTAGATACAAATGCGAGTCCAAGCATAACCGGGAAAGCAAAGAATGATGTGAATCTTAACATTTTGCGGAATACTCGTTTTTGTCTTTCTTTATCATCAGACACACTCACTAGAACAGTTTGAATCACTTGGCTCATTGTGCCACTTATAAAGGTGTTGGCTTGAGTGTTCCATTTGTTGGCTTGGCTGAAGTTTCCCACTTGGGCGATAGGGAAGAATCGACCGAAGATAAAGGTCAATACTTGTCCGCTCAGAGTGTTGATTATATTTGTGAAGAGTATGTTGACAGCAAAGCCAAACATCCGTTTCACTGGTCCAAAGTCAATGCGCCATGAGGGTCGCCATTTTACAAAGTAATAACGCCCAATATTAAGCACTGTTATATATATGACTTGTTGCCAAGCGAGTGCCCAATATTTGTAACCGTTGAAGGCGAGTACAATTCCAATTCCTCCGGAACAGAGTAGTGCAATGAGATTGATTATTGCAACCTCACGGTTCATCATATTTTTGCTCAAATAAGCAGCATGTGCTATTCCGAAAGAGGAAATAAAGAATGCCAAAAATACAAATCTTGAAACATCAACTAGAACAGGTTGATGGAAGAAGTCGGCAATTAGTGGTGCGCAAACCCATAGAATGGCATATAAGAATATGCTTACTATCACATTGAACCAGAATACCGAGTTGTAGTCTTCGTCTTTGGGCGGTTTCAAGTTTATTAGGGCTTGAGTGAATCCGCTACTCTGAAGGTTGCCTGCAATGAGTGTGAAAATGGTGAGAACTCCCACAATGCCATAATCTCCTGGCGAGAGCAATCGCGCAAGGACAACACCAAATAGAATGTTGAGCACCTGTAGCGTACCGTTGTTCAGCATGCTCCAGAAGAGGCTTTGGCCTGTGCGTTCTTTTAGGTGTTGTGTAGAGTCGTACATTTTATGTTGTTAAAACACGCAAAATTACACATTTAATTTGTAATATTCAAGAATGATCTGTGCTAAGAAACAAAAAACAAATTTTTGATTAGATTAAAAGAATAAACTTGTCTTAATTTTTTATTTGGTGTTTTTCTCAAAGTTTTTCTTTAATAGCTGATTATTAGGTCCTATTCAAATAACTGATGCTCCTTTGATTTTCTATTAGAAAAAACTGGGTTATAATTGTGGCTATTCTAAAAAATAATAACTACCTTTGCACAAGAAAACATAACATAACACCAAAAACAATATTTTATTTAAAAAACATGCCAAGTATCAAGAATTTTAATGAGCTCACTGCTCATTTAGCAAGTAAGGGAACAAAAAGCCGCGTGGCTGTAGTATGGGCCGAGGACGATGTTACTCGCAGTGCTGTGCTTAAAGCATTGGAGGCTGGTATTATCACTGTGACATTTGTTGGATGTCGCAAAGAGATTGAGGCCGATGAGCGTCTTGCTCAATATAAGAGCGAGTTTAGTATCATTGACGCATCAGACCGTGACGATGCTGCTGCCAAGGCAGTCACTGAGGTTCGTGAAGACCGTGCCAATGTTCTTATGAAAGGATTGCTCAATACCGACAATCTGCTTCGCGCAGTTCTTAACAAAGAGACAGGTATCCTTCCTAAGGGTAACGTGCTTACTCATGTCACAGTTGCCGATATACCTGAGCTGAAACGCCTACTTCTCTTTACTGATGCAGCTGTGATTCCATGTCCCACTGTAGACCAACGCATTGAGCAAGTGAAGTATGTAGCCAAGATTGCTCACGCTCTTCACATCGAGGAGCCTAAGATTTCACTCATTCATTGCTCGGAAAAAGTTGATGAGCGTCACTTCCCCTGCACTGGTGACTATGTGATTATTAAAGAGAAAGCTGCCCAAGGCGAATTTGGCAACTGCATCGTTGATGGTCCTCTCGACCTGAAGTGCTCACTTTGCTACGAGAGCATGCACCACAAGGGCATTGAGTCGCCTATCAATGGCGAGGCTGACGCAGTTCTCTTCCCTGAGATTGAGAGTGGTAACGTGTTCTACAAAACCATCACTCTGTTGTGTCATGCTCAGACAGCTGGCTTGCTTCAGGGCGCAAAGGTTCCTGTAGTTCTTCCAAGCCGCGGAGACAGTATTGAGTCTAAGTTCTATAGCCTAGCAGTTGCATCGGCAATCTAATTCCCAATTCTTAATTTATACATTTAATATTCAAACAACTATGCGTATACTTGTAATAAATCCTGGATCAACATCAACCAAGTTTGCTGTTTATGAAGGCGAGACTCCATTATTGCTTCGCTCAATTCGTCACAAACCTGAAGAACTTGCTCCTTATAAAACCGTTTTGGATCAATTTGAGTTCCGTTACAACCTTGTAATGAACGAAATAAAGGTTACAAATGTAGACTTCAACTTTAAGGCTGTTATTGGTCGCGGCGGTTTGGCTAAGGCTGTTCCTGGTGGTGTTTATGAAATTAATGAGAAGATGCTTGAGGACACTCGCAAAACAACACGCGAGCATGCTTGCAACCTTGGCTGCCTCATCGCTCACAAAATTGCTCAACAGATTCCAGGTTGCCGCAGCTTCATTGCCGACCCTGTAGTAGTTGATGAATTGAATGACTACGCACGCATTTGCGGTATTCCAGAGATTCAGCGTTGCAGCATTTGGCATCCACTCAACCAGAAGGCTATCGCACGTCGCTTCGCTCGTGAGATTGGTAAGAAATATGAGGATATGAACCTTATCATCTGCCACTTGGGCGGTGGTATCTCGGTAGCTGCCCATGAGAAGGGTGTTGCTGTTGATGCTCCTAATGCACTCGATGGCGAGGGACCATTCACTCCCGAAAGAGCAGGAACTATTCCAGCAGCCGATCTTGTTCGCCTGTGCTTCAGTGGCAAATATACTAAGGAGGAACTCCTTAAGATGATTACTGGCAAGGGAGGATTGAACGCTCATTTGGGAACTACCGACTTGCTTGAGATTGAAGAGCGCATCAACAATGGCGACAAGCATGCAAAGCTTGTTCTTGATGCCATGATTTATCATGTAGCAAAGGCTATTGCAGCGCAGAGCGCAGTGCTTTGCGGCAAGATTGATGCCATCCTTCTCACAGGTGGTATGGCCCACAGTGACTATCTCACTGGCGAGCTGCGCAAACGCATCGACTTCCTGGCTCCCACTTATTGCTTCCCAGGTGAGGACGAGATGGGTGCCCTTGCAGGAAATGCTGCTGCTGTGCTTAAAGGTAAGCGCGAAGCAAAAGAATACAAATAATCAATGCATGATTCAAAATACACAATGCATGCATAATCAAAAGCGTCCCGATTTTTTTCGGGACGCTTTTGTGTTAATGAATTGTTAGTGCTTGAGCTGCTTACTTGTAGCGGAGGAATGAGTATCCGAAACGCTCGTAGGCCGCGCGCTCGAGTTCTTCACGGTCATCGGGATGAGCAATCGAGATAAGTGCACGCGCACGCTCAGCCATGCTCTTGTTGCGCAAGTAAACGATACCATGCTCGGTTACAACATACTGTGTTTGGAAACGAGTGGTAACCACTCCAGCACCAGGAGTGAGAGTTGGCACAATCTTGCTCTTGCCCTTACCTGTGCGAGAGGGGAGGGCAATGAAGGTTTTGCCTTCAGGATTTAGTGCTGCACCATACATGAAGTCATGCTGTCCGCCCACACTCGAGAAAATCATTGTGCCAATGCTGTCGGCGCAAATCTGTCCGGTCAAGTCCACCTCAATTGCGCTGTTGATGGCAATGGGCTTAGGATTCTGACGGATGATGGCAGGGTCATTGGTCCAAGCTACGTCATAGAATTCAACATCCTCATTGTAATGTAGGAAGTCATACATACGTTTAGAGCCAAGTGCTAAACTTGCAACACTCTTACCTGGACGAATTTTCTTGAGACTGTTGTCAATCACGCCTTCTTCCATGAGCCTTACAACGCCGTCGGTCATTGCCTCGGTGTGCAAACCAAGGTGTTTGTGGTTTTTGATTCCGGCAAGCACTGCGTTGGGTATTCCTCCCACACCAATCTGCAATGTGGCGCCATCGGGAATTTCGGCAGCAATAAAACCGCCAATTGCACTCTCGATGGGTGTAGACTCGCCAAACTCCATTGCCAAAGGAGGCTCATCGCAACGAACCGCTGCGGCAATCTGGCTTTCGTGAATTTTGGCAGCACCACATAAGTAAGGCATACTATCATTGATTTGAGCGATGATAGTCTTTGACATCTCCACAGCGCTAAAGGCCAGGTCGGCACTCATGCCATAGCTGCAATAGCCATCCTTGTCGGGAGGAGAGCAGTTGAGGAAAGTGACGTCTAGAGGCAGTTGCTTGCTGCGGAACAGGAATGGGATCTCGCCTAGGAAAGCAGGGATTACTTCGCCGTAGCCTTGAGCCACCCACTTGCGTTGGTCACCGCTAAGGAAAAGGCTTTTAGTAATGAAAGAGTCCTTATACTCGGGATTGCAAAGTGGGCACTCGCCATAAGGCACGTTGAAAGCAGAATAGACTACTACATCACGAAGCTCACTGGCACGTCGTGCCAATGCGCTCTGAAGCACTACAGGAATCGCTGTGCTACCCATGCAGTAGATGTGGTCTCCACTCTTGACAAGGCGAACAGCCTCGTCGGCACTCATGTAATTCATTATTTCTTGCTATTTTGTAGTTCAACAAAGAGTTTCAAGCGTTCATCAAGAGCTTGAATGTGCCATTCGCTGTTAAGCTGCGACACACAAGCGCGGATACCAGGTTGCTTGCTGCCTGTGGTGTTGAGAGTGATGGCCGAGATGCCACAAAGCATCAAGTCGTTAAGCAATTCTGAATCGCTCATTCCCTCATAACCTATTGTGTAATAGAATCCGTCGGCAAGGTCTTGGTCCCCATCTTTATCATAGATGATATTGAATCCATGCTTCAAGAATATTTCTTTAGTAATCTTAGCTCGGCGGCCATATTCACGCACTTCGTCAACAAACTTGTAGGTGCCATCGGCAGCAGCTTTCATCATTGCAGAGAGAGCATGTTGAGCCGAATGAGAAGTACCTGAAGATGCTACATAGAGATAGGTGAATATGAAGTTGTCACCCATGCGACCAATGCGGTAGCGTTCGCGCAATGCGGGATACTCACGGTTGAAGAGCTTGTTACTGAAAGCAACTACTGCGATGCGCTCACCAGCGTAACTGAAAATCTTAGAGCCAGAGAGCATGAAGACATAGTTGTCGGTGTAACGTGCAACGGTGGGCTGGAATGGAGGCTCAAAAGGAACAGATTTGTCGGTGCGGAAATCCATGCACATGTAGGCATGATCTTCAAGCACTATCATGTCATATTTGTTGGCCATATCGCCAATTATTTGCAGTTCCTCGTCAGTCAAGCATACCCATGATGGGTTATTGGGGTTAGAATAAACGATGGCCACAATATTACCTTTAGAGCAATACTCTTCGAGCTTGTCACGGAGTTTTGCACCACGGAATTCATAAATGTCGAATTGCTCATGCTTTATGCCTTGAACTTGAGCTTGCATCACATGGGGAGCAAAGCCAGGATTAACATAAAGAATAGTATCTTTTTTAGGATCTAGTTGTGAGCATTCGAGCATCAGGTTCAT
Organism: uncultured Bacteroidales bacterium; assembly: GCA_902792435.1. Lineage (GTDB taxonomy): Bacteria > Bacteroidota > Bacteroidia > Bacteroidales > Muribaculaceae > Sodaliphilus. The sequence goes on along the minus strand of CADAZN010000002.1, from coordinate 26,704 downwards.
ACCTGCTTGCATAGAACCAACAGTTGGGACGATGCATTCAGGATTGATGTCGACATCAATAAAAGCCTTGATAAAACGTGAGGCATTCTCTTTGAGCTCGGGTAGACCGCTGATTGCAGGATAAATGCTTGCTATACCATTGTCGAGAGCTGCTTTTTGAGCATCAACACCCACTTGGCCAGGTGCAAGACCTGGCACACCAACTTCTAGTCGCAAGAACTTTTCGCCTGCAGCCTTCTCCATCTCGGCAGCAATTGCAGCACACTGGCGTATGGTGGTCTTTGACACGTCGGTCAAGTCACGCTCGGCCAAAATATTGTTTAAAACTTGTTGTTTTATAGGGAAACTCATAGTTGTTTTATAGTTTATAGGTGAGAGTGAGAGGAAAGAGTGGAGAGAGCTCCTCTCGTTATTTGTTTTTCTGTGCAAACTCATAACCAGCCTTGAATGCTGCAATGTTGGTCTCAACAATTGCTTCGCCCTTGCTGGCAAACACGTTGGTGATACCCTCGAGAAGTTGCTCAGGTTTTAGCATCTCGAGAACTGAAGCGGCTGCACCAAGAAGTACCATGTTGGCACTTCGAGGCGACTTCACCTCCTTGGCGATGGCGTCAACGTCAATCATAATAACGTTGCCCAGCTTTTTGAGTTCCTCGTTGACAGCTTCCATCTCGGGATAGTTGGGGATGTTTACAAAGGGAGTGGTATTGGTGATAACCCAGCCTTTAGGATTGAGATACTGCACATAACGCAGAGCCTCCATAGGCTCAAGCGAGATAATGAGGTCGCATGCACCGTGAGCAATGAGATCGCTTGCGATAGGTTCGTTAGAGAGTCGAAGATTACTCTGCACATCACCGCCTCTCTGGCTCATTCCGTGAACCTCGGCTTGCTTCAGGTGAATGCCCTCTTTAAGAGCTGCCCAACCTATGATTGTAGCAATGGAGAGGATACCTTGTCCGCCCACACCGCAAAGTATTATATCTTGTTTCATGAGTTGATGATTTTTAATTTGTTAGATGTGGATAGAATTATTTATTTGCCTTAGCTTTGGCGTGACGTTTTGCTGTTTGGATGCACTCGCGACGTGCGATAATAACTGAAACGCCATTATAGTTAATCTCCTCGTCAATTACTTTTTCCATATCGGGATAGTTCTTGGGCAGAGGTACAATAACGCGCACGTGATCAGGATCAACGCCAACTCCGTAGCAAATCTGCTCAAGACGTCCTGTGCCAGCTGAATCTTGGCCGCCAGTCATACCAGTAGTCAAGTTGTCGCTAATGCACAGAGTCATATTAGCTTTTTTGTTTACTGCATCAAGCAATCCAGTCATTCCACTGTGGGTGAATGTAGAGTCGCCAATCACAGCTACCGAAGGATGTACGCCTGATTTGCTTGCACCAATTGCCATGGTGAGCGAAGCACCCATTTCAACACAAGTCTGGAAAGCATGGAATGGTGCGAGCCACCCCAAAGTGTAGCAACCGATGTCGGCAAATACACGAGCACTCTCATAATTTTTGAGAACGTTGTTAAGAGCGGTGTAGAAATCACGGTGACCACAACCTTGGCATAATGCCGGAGGACGTGGAACGGTGTTTTGTGCAGCAGCATGAGCTTCCATTGGCTCCATGCCTAGGGCAGCACGCAGGCAGTCGGGATTCAACTCACCAGTGCGTGGCAGAGTGCCATCGAGGCGTCCCTTGATTTCTATAGGTTGTTCGAGAACACCACGCATCAGCTTCTCTACGAGTGGTTGGCCTTCTTCAACAACCATAATGCTCTTGCACTCGCTTGCCATCTTGCGAACAAGCTTCTTAGGCAATGGATATTGTGTGAGCTTGAGCACTGGGAAAGGACATCCGTTGGGATAGTTCTCCATAAGGTAGTTATAAGCAATACCGCATGTGATGATTCCCATCGAGTGGTCAGTACCGTCGATATACTTGTTCTGACCCATTGTGCAAGCGTCTTCCTCAAAGGCGAGGATGTCTTTTACGAGCTGGTCATTGCGCATACGAGCGTTAACGGGTAGTGTTACCCACTGACGTGGATTCTCAGGGAAATGAACCTCGTTCTGTGGAAGTTGCTCGCTAGTCTCAACAATTGCGCGAGAGTGTGCCATGCGAGTGGTGAGGCGCATCAACACGGGGATGCGATTCTTCTCGCTGTATTCGAAGGCACAACGTACCATGTCATAAGCTTCCTGTTGTGATGCAGGCTCAAAACATGGCATCATTGCGAAGTCGGCATAGAAACGAGAATCCTGCTCGTTCTGTGACGAGTGCATCGATGGGTCGTCGCAAGCAACAATCACTAATCCACCATTGGCACCAGTAACTGCACTGTTGACAAAAGCGTCGGCACACACGTTCATGCCCACGTGCTTCATGCACACCATGGCACGTTTGCCGGCATAGCTCATGCCAAGGGCCTCTTCCATAGCGGTCTTCTCGTTAGCACTCCACTGGCAGTGAACGTTTCCTGTGCGTGCCAGTTCGTTTTTCTGAATAAACTCGGTAATCTCGGTCGATGGGGTACCAGGATAAGCCCACACGCCGCTAAGTCCGGCATGCAGTGCTCCAAGTGCCAAGGCCTCATCGCCAAGTAGCAAATGTTTAGTTTTCATTCTATAAAAGAAATTTGTTGTTTATGTTATGTGTATTCTTATTTTTGCAATAATTATCCCACTCTTGGGTATTATTTGAATTTGTGCACTAAATTACTACATTTTCCTGAAACAGCAAAATATAACTCACATTTTTCACTTTTTTACACAAAAAATGCCGACAATAAAAATTGCCGGCAATTAGATATAATAATTGTGTGTTTAGCAGATTGACTCCAGACTAGGCAGGTAGTTGCGCTGGACGCTCTGGGCTATGGCGGTAGCAACTTCCATCTCGCTCAGTGAAATGCTTGCTCCAAATTCGTATAGCAAGTCTACCTCTTTGCGTGCTATAATCTTGTCACTCAATGCGATGTGTATCATATATTCAAGTAGGCTAGAACGCATACCAGGGTTAATTTTAAGGATGCCTTCTACCGAATCATTGAAGGTCTTAACAACGTCGCCTTGTGCAATTTCTTCTAGGTACTTGCGTGGGAAGATCTTGAGTCGAGCAAGCATCTCGATAATTTGATTTATCTCGTCCTCCTTCATTTCGTCGTCGCTGCTGGCAACAATTAGTCCAGCCGAGGCTATAAAGCGAGCCATGTACTCGTCTAGTTCATCGTCGCCCACCTTTAACAAGATAGAAATTAGTTCGTCCATACCTTTATGAAGCTCTTCTTGCGTTTTGCATGTGGCAAACAGATTGAGGGCTTGCACTCTGATTGGGTTAACTGGATGAGAAGAGCGGCTAATGCCTTTATCCTTAAGGAAGTAGTCGAGGCGGCGGCTATTGTCAGCGATCAATGCTTCGATGCTTACATTCATTTTCTCCAGATCAAGTCCAGACGCCATTTTGAAGAATGCGGTAACACACACACCGAGGTCTTCGGTTGCCATGTACCCGTAGCGGTCGGCAACGAGTTCTGCTAGCTGCTCATGTAGTCTAATCTTATATTGTAGTGTGACAGGAACTGCCGCTCCCTCAGGGAACACAAAGTTAATGAGTCGTGCTAAAGCTGTATCCTTGTTGATGAGATGGCCCAGCTCGTGACCAATCACGAATCGCAACTCGTCCTCGCTCATCAGGTCGAAGAGTGCCGAGTTGACATTTACAATGTGGTGTTCTCCCTCATCTTCGGCAGCGAGAGAAAATGCATTCACGTCACTATCGCCAGTGATATAGAAATCTACTTCATCCTTCACGTTGAGTTTCTTCTTCACATCCTGACAAAGCTTATAGATGTCGGGTAGCAATTCTTTTTGTACCCTAAGGCTGTGACCTTCCATACTGCTGCGCCAATAGGCGTCGCGACTAGATATCTTGGTCTTGCGAAGCACTTCTTCAACAATCTCGCCTTGAAGGGCATTGTAAATCTGCTTACCTAGCTGTTTCTCTAGGTCTAATTTAGGATCTAATTTGCTCATATTTTATGGTTTTAGTTTTCACAACTTGCAAAGATAGTAGAAATGGTTGAGAATGACAAAATATGTATGGGTAAATCTTAAATTTGAAAATATTGCTTTTATAAATGCGTTATAGTGCAAATAAATAATGTGTATGAGTATTAGTTGAGTTGCTTTTATGAGTAAAAATCTGTTAAAATGATAGTTTATACCAATAATTTGTGTATATTTGCATTTTAATTTAGGATGTGAGAATAAATATTCATTATTATGAAAGTGAAAAAGTTTTTATTACAAGAGAGTGAAATACCAAAAGCATGGTATAACATTCTTCCAGACATGGCAACAAAGCCATTACCACTAATTCATCCGGTCACTAAAGAACCATTAAAGGCCGAGGATTTGTATCCAATCTTTTCAAAAACTGCATCAGAGCAGGAGTTAAACACAACCGACCGGTGGATTGAAATTCCTAATGAGGTCAGACAAATGTACCGTTTGTGGCGTCCTACGCCATTGGTTCGTGCTACTGGATTGGAGAAATTTTTAGACACACCAGCACACATATATTTTAAGAACGAAAGTGTAAGCCCTGTTGGCTCCCACAAATTAAACTCAGCCATTCCGCAAGCATACTATTGTAAAAAAGAAGGTGTAACGAATATAACAACCGAAACAGGTGCAGGGCAGTGGGGAGCAGCACTGTCACTTGCTGCCAAGCATTTCGGTCTTGAACTGGCGGTCTATATGGTGAAAATTTCTTTTAATCAAAAGCCTTATAGACGTTCGATGATGCAAACTTATGGTGCTGAGGTGATATCCTCGCCAAGCATGTCAACAAAAGCTGGACGTAAAATCATCACCGACAATCCAAACTATCAAGGCTCGCTAGGAACAGCAATTAGTGAGGCAGTAGAGCTTGCTTTGAGTACACCTAATTGTAAATATGTTCTTGGGTCGGTATTAAATCATGTTGCTCTTCACCAAACTGTTATTGGTCTTGAAGCCGAGAAGCAGATGGAGATGGCAGGTGAATACCCTGATGTGGTAGTTGCTTGCTTTGGAGGAGGTAGTAATTTCTCTGGTCTTGCTTTTCCATTTCTCAGACACAAACTCAATGGAGAGCAATCTCAAACAAGATTTGTTGCAGCTGAACCAGCGTCATGTCCTAAACTCACGCGAGGAGTGTTCCAGTATGATTTTGGCGACGAGGCAGGGTACACACCGTTGATACCCATGTTCACACTTGGACATAATTTCCAACCAGCAAACATTCACGCGGGAGGACTAAGATATCACGGCGGTGGCGCTATTATTAGTCAGCTCAAGCATGACGATTTGATTGAAGCTGTTGATATCCTTCAACTTGATTCTTTCAAGGCTGCAACTATATTTGCTAGAACCGAAGGCATCATACCCGCGCCAGAATCAGCTCATGCTATTGCCGCAACTATTAATGAAGCTTTAAAATGCAAGGTCGCTGGCGAGAAAAAGACCATACTCTTCAATCTTTCGGGACATGGTCTTATTGATATGACTGCTTATGACCGATATTTTGCAAATGATCTCTCAAATTATGAGATTACCCCCGATGAAATAACAAAGTCTACAAAGGATTTAGAAAAGATTCTTTGATTACTTTTAAACCATAAAAATAATGCCGCCTCTACTATAGAGGAGACGGCATTATTTATATTGATTATTTCAATTGTTACTTGGTCAATGTAATGATGAACGTAGCGATTGAGATTAGTGTTCCAACTGATGACATACCAAGCGATAATGCTGGTGGAACATTCCAAGACTGACGAGCTTTTGAGCTATTGGGCTCAACATAGATGATGTCGTTTTGTTGCAAATTGAAACTTGGTGAAAGAATCATGTTTTTGTCGTTCATGTTAACTGTCTGGATTGAACGACTGCCATCGCTATTAGTGCGAATTATCATCACATTGTCACGGCGACCGTGAATGGTTAGGTCTCCTGCTTGTGCAAGAGCTTCAAGTAAGTTAAGGCGTCCGTTATTTGCTTTGATTACGCCAGGACTATTTACTTCACCTAAGATTGAAACTCTAAAGTTCTGGAAACGAACTTCGACTCCTGGTCTTTCGGTAATGTAGCGTGGATAGATGAGTGAAGCAATGTGGTTCTCCACAGCACTTTTACTCATGCCTCCAATGTGAAGAGTTCCAAGATATGGATACTCAATGTTGCCGTTGGCATCTACAAGGTAGTAGTACATTGAGTTCTCGTTGTTATTCATGTTGGTATTTCCTCCAAGTTTTGATACATAATCAATCTTGTTGAAGGGCTTAACTGCCTCGGCATTACGACTGATGACGTTGATTTGCAACATGTCACCTGGCATTACCACAGGATCACTAGCTTTAGCGGCTGTTTGAAGAACATCAGCGGGAAGCTCGTTGGCACCAATCATGTAAGGGATGTCTTTTTGAGTGTTACAGCTTGTCATTATTGCCGCTATAACGCAAAGAAGTAAAAATAGCTTTGATTTCATATCTTTTTTAGTTTAAAAATGTCATTTGATTCTTTCTCGCTTGCAAATTTACATCAACTTTAAGAATTATCAAAATATTTATTACTTGATTTGGTCATGATGCTACTTCTAGAGCCGTTTTTTGATATTTAAAAAGTTGTTAAAACATATTTTGTATTATAATAAATTAAAATAATGTGTGTACTTTTGTACAAATTTTAAGAGTCCCTATTAATTAGGGTGGTAAATTAAAGTGAAAATAATTAATATTCAACTAATAACTTAAAACAACAAATTTACCCAGTGAAAACCTTGAACTTTGAAGACTTGATTCAATTCAGGAAAAAAGCTCAGGCCGACTTAAATGTTCGTGAACTGAGTTATGCTGCTGTGAGTGAAAAGAGCTGTGGACTGGCTGTGGGCACTGAGCACATTGAGTTGCTCTGCTGTGGCGGTACTGGCTGTAAAGCATCGAGCAGTGCTAAAATTGTCGAAAACTTGAAGGCTGCCATTGAAGCTAATGGAATTGCCGGTAAGGTTGATGTGATTGTAACAGGATGTTTCGGTTTCTGTGAGAAAGGTCCTATTGTTAAGGTGATGCCTGACAATACTTTCTACACTCAGGTTAAACCTGAGGATGCCGATGAAATCGTTAAGGAGCACGTTATTGGTGGTCGCCGTGTTGAGCGTTTGCTCTATGTTGACCCCAAGACTCAGGAGCATGTTAGCGATTCTAAGCACATGGACTTCTATCGCAAGCAGAAACGTGTAGCTTTGCGTAATTGCGGTTTCATTGATCCCGAAAACATTGCCGAGTACATTGCACGCGATGGTTATGCTGCACTCTCTAATGCTTTGCAGAACCAAACTCCCGAGGAGGTTATCGATATCATCAAGAAAGCGGGACTTCGTGGTCGTGGTGGTGCAGGCTTCCCAACTGGTATGAAGTGGGGCTTTGCTCGTAACTATCAGGCAGAACACAAGTATGTAGTTTGTAACGCTGATGAGGGAGACCCAGGTGCATTCATGGATCGTTCTATCATGGAGGGTGATCCACACTCGGTAATTGAGGCTATGGCTTTGTGTGGCTACTGCATTGGTGCCAATGAGGGTCTTATCTACATCCGTGCCGAGTATCCTCTCGCCGTACACCGTTTGAAGATTGCTATCGAGCAAGCTCGCCAGTATGGCATGTTGGGCAAGCGCATCATGGGTAGCGAGTTTGATTTTGATATTGAAATTCGCTACGGTGCAGGTGCATTCGTCTGCGGTGAGGAGACTGCCCTTATCCACTCGATGGAAGGTAAGCGTGGTGAGCCAACCCTTAAGCCCCCATTCCCAGCCGAGAGTGGTTATATGGGATATCCAACCAATGTTAACAACGTTGAGACCCTTGCTAACGTACCCATTATCCTTACTAAGGGTGCTGATTGGTTTGCTTCAATTGGTACTGAGAAATCTAAAGGTACAAAAGTATTTGCACTTGCAGGTAAGATTAATAATGTGGGTCTTATCGAAGTGCCAATGGGAACTACTTTGCGCGAGATTATCTACGACATTGGCGGTGGCGTGAAGAATGGAAAGAAGTTCAAGGCTGTTCAAACCGGTGGTCCTTCAGGAGGTTGCTTGACAGAGAAGCATCTTGATATTCCTATCGACTACGAGAGCCTTGGAGCTGCCGGCTCTATGATGGGCTCGGGTGGTATGATTGTTATGGACGAGGATGACTGTATGGTTTCGGTTGCTAAGTTCTATCTTGAGTTCACAGTAGGCGAGTCTTGTGGTAAGTGTACACCTTGCCGCATTGGTAACAAACGTATGCTTGAAATCTTGACACGCATTACCGAGGGTAAGGGCACTATGGACGATATCGAACATCTCAAGTCGCTCGCAGCTACCATCAAGGATACAGCGCTGTGTGGACTTGGTCAGACTTCTCCAAACCCTGTTTTGTCGACTATCGACAATTTCTATGATGAATATGTGGAGCACGTTAAACAACACACTTGCCGTGCTAAACAGTGTAAGGCTCTCTTGACCTACACCGTTAACCCCGATAAGTGTAAAGGCTGTGGAGCTTGCGCTCGCAACTGTCCTGCCGACGCTATTATGGGCGATGTACGCAAGCCACATGTTATTAATCCATTCAAGTGCATCCGCTGTGGTATGTGCCAGTCGCGTTGCCGCTTCGATGCAATTCAAATCTTCTAACAATTCACTATAATCATCATGGAAGAGAAATTGATAAAACTTACAATAGATAATCATGAAGTGGAAGTGCCCAAGGGTACTACACTTCTGGAGGCCGGCAAACTCGTCGGCATCGAGATTCCCACATTGTGCCACATTGATCTCAAGGGCACTTGTGTGAAGAACAAACCTGCTTCATGCCGCTTGTGTGTGGTAGAGGTAGAAGGACGTCGTAATTTGGCTCCAGCTTGCGCAACAGCATGTATGCCCGACATGGTGGTTTACACCAACTCAGCTCGCGTTATCCGTGCTCGCAAGACTATTGCTGAGCTCATCCTTAGTGATCACCCTAATGATTGCCTCACTTGCCCCAAGTGCAGTGACTGTGAGCTTCAGCGTTTGGTAATGCGTTTGAACATCCGTACAATGCCTTACAACGATGGTGAGAAGAGTCAGCGTAAGAACGAGGTTACACCTGCAATCACTCGTAACATGGAGAAGTGTATCTACTGCCGCCGTTGCGAGAGCGTTTGTAATGAAGTTCAGAGTGTAGGTGTTCTTGGTGCTATTCGTCGTGGTTTCGACACTACTATCGCTCCTACATTCGACCGCATGTTTGTTGACACCGATTGTACTTACTGTGGTCAGTGTGTAGCTGTTTGCCCAGTTGGTGCTCTCACCGAGCGTGATTACACCGATCAACTTATGGCCGACATCACTAATCCTGATAAGATCGTTGTTGCTCAACCCGCTCCTGCAGTTCGCTTCGCTCTTGGCGAGGAGTTTGGAGTTCCTGGTATTGTTACCGGCAAACTGGCTACTGCATTGCGCGACCTTGGTTTTGACTACGTATTTGATACCGACTTTGCAGCCGACCTTACTATCATGGAGGAAGGTGCCGAGATTCTCGACCGTCTCAAGAAATACCTTGCAGGTGACAAGAGCGTGAAGTTGCCTATCATGACATCGTGCTGCCCTGCTTGGGTTAATTTCTTTGAGCATAATTATCCCGACTTACTCGATTATCCTTCTAGTGCTAAGTCGCCTGCTCAGATGTTTGGTGCTGTTGCAAAGACTTATTGGGCTGAGAAGATGGGTATTCCACGTGAGAAACTCGTGGTTGTTTCTATCATGCCTTGCTTGGCTAAGAAATATGAGTGCACACGCGAAGAGTTTAAGGTTGACGGCAATCCCGATGTTGACTACAGCATCTCGACCCGTGAGCTTGCTCGCCTAATCAAGCGCGCTAACATTAACTTCGCCAATCTGCCCGACAGCGACTTCGACAGCCCTCTCGGCGAGTCGACAGGTGCAGGTGCCATCTTTGGTGTTACTGGTGGCGTGATGGAAGCAGCTCTGCGTTCGGTTTATGAGGTTTACACAGGCAAGACACTGCCTCGCATCAACTTTGACCAGGTGCGCGGTTTTGAGGGTATCCGTGAGGCTAAAATTGATCTCAACGGCTTTGAGCTCAAGGTTTGTGTGGCTCACACACTGAGCAACGCACGCATTATCATGGACAAACTTCGCGCTGGCGAGCTCGACTACCATGTAGTTGAGGTTATGGCATGCCCAGGTGGATGTATTGGTGGTGCTGGTCAGCCTTACCACCATGGCAACTTTGATGTGATTCAACAACGTTGCGACGCCCTCTATGCAGAAGACGAAGGCAAACCAATTCGTAAGAGTCATGAGAATCCCGATATCCAGAAGCTCTACAAGGAATTCTTGGGTGAGCCTCTGAGCGAGAAGTCTCACCACTTGTTGCACACTCACTATTTTGACAAAACTATTAAGTAATCTTGGCTAAAACCTCTATATATTATGGCAAAAGCAAAAGAAATGAAATTGGCATGTAATGTCATTGAGCAGGTGGAGGCCATCTGCGACAAGCATGGTAACAAACCAGGCGAGCTCATTAATATTCTTCACGAGGCACAGTCGCTTCATGGCTACCTCCCTGAGGAGATGCAGCGCATCATCGCACGCAAGCTTAATATACCCGCATCTAAAGTTTATGGTGTTGTAACATTCTACTCGTTCTTCACTATGACTCCTAAGGGTAAACACCCAATTTCGGTGTGCCTTGGTACTGCTTGCTACGTACGTGGTTCGGAGAAATTGCTTGAGGAGATCAAGCGCATCCTCAACATTGAGGTTGGTGAGACTACTCCCGATGGCAAATTCTCTCTAGACTGCCTGCGTTGTGTGGGTGCCTGCGGTCTTGCTCCCGTAGTAACTATCGGTGAGAAAGTTTACGGACGCCTCCAGCCTAAGGATGTTCAGAAGATTCTCGAAGAGGTGGACAACTAATTTTTAACACCTTATTAATATTAAACGGTCATACCATCAAGGGTATGGCCGTTTTTTTAGTTTCAATCTCTCAACAATGACTTTTTTTTGTTATCTTTGTAGTGCAAAGTTGTGATGATTTTTAATGTTTGTCGCAATATTGTTGAATTACAGATAATTATCCCGTTTAATAAATCAAAAACTTTGATTTATGCCAGATAACAAACAACCTAAAACGCCAGCTAAACAGATGCCGGCCGAGTCACAGGGTGACAGTAATGGAATGAACTATGGCCTGAAGGCCCATGACTATGTTCAGGTGCAGTGCTGTTCGGGCAAAGCATGTCGTAAAAATGACAGCGAGCGCATAATTAACCTCTTCAAGATGATGTTGCATGCCCATGGCATCGATGATATGGTCGATGTAGTGACTTCAGGATGCTTTGGCTTTTGTGCTAAAGGTCCTATCGTGCGCATTCTCCCTGATAATATCACCTACACCCACGTCAAACCCGAGGATGTGAATGTGATTGTTGAGAAACATGTTGTTCGAGGTGAGCTTGTTGATGAATTGAGATATGTGGAAGCAGCAGTTCATCACCTTGAGGTTGAGTCGAAACAATGGAGTTCTTTTAAGCGCCCTGTGTCGCTCGACTCCATGCTTAATCATTATATTTATGAGATTGGTGGCAAGCCGTTCTTGAATGTACTGTCTTACGTAATCGACTCCGAGAAATGTCGAGGTTGTACTGCTTGTAAGCGTAACTGTCCAGTCAATGCAATAAGTGGCGTCGTAAAACAGCCCCATGTTATCAATCCATATAAATGCACATGTTGCGGTAAGTGTAAGACTAAATGCAAGTTTGATGCTATTGATGGTCCCATTGGTGTGCTTGATGAGCGCAATTCTATCAACGATGTGCTTGCCGACATCAAAGACACTGACAAGCTAGTTGTCGCTCAGACTGCCCCCGCCGTGCGATTTGCACTAGGCGAGGAATTCGGTTTGGCTCCAGGTACGGTTGTGACAGGAAAGATGGTCACAGCACTGCGAGAATTGGGATTTGATTATGTGTTTGACACCAACTTTGGCGCAGATTTTACTATCATGGAAGAGAGTGCCGAGCTTATAGAACGCCTCAAGCGTCGCATGGCAGGTGATCTTGATGTGAAGCTGCCAATGACTACGTCCTGCTGCCCGGCATGGGTCAATTTCTTTGAGAATGACTATCCCGACTTGCGTGAGTATCCTTCAACATGCAAGTCACCAGCGCAAATGTTTGGAACTCTTGCTAAATCTTATTGGGCTGAGAAAATCGGAATTCCGAGTGAGAATATCTCGGTAATCTCAATTATGCCTTGTGTAGCAAAGAAATATGAGTGTGCGCGTGACGAGTTTATCTATGACGGTATCCCCGATGTGGATTGTAGTATCACTACACTGGAGTTGGCCGAGATGATTAGGAATCATGGAATTGATTTTGTCAACTTGCCTGATGGTGCATTTGACGACCCACTTGGCAATGCCACTGGTGCTGGAACGATATTTGGAACAACGGGAGGTGTGACTGAAGCCGTGTTGCGCACAACCTATGAACATTTCACTGGTAAGACATTGCAAAAATTGGAATTCACTCAGGTGCGTGGCATGGACGGTATTCGTGAGGCGACAGTCGATATGGATGGCTTTGAGCTGAAAGTGTGCGTTGTTCACACTTTGAACAATGCGCGTATCGTAATGGACAAACTTCGTGCGGGAGAACTTGACTACCATCTAATTGAGGTGATGTCGTGTCCTGGCGGTTGCATTGGAGGCACCGGTCAACCTTATCACGAGGGCGACATAGGTGTCCTTGAGGCTCGTCAACGAGCTATGTATGCTACCGATGTTACCAAGCTGGTGCGTAAGAGCCACGATAGCCCAGCAGTTAAAAAGATCTATGAAGAGTTTTTGGGAGAGCCATTAAGCAAAAAGTCACACAAACTCCTTCACACCCATTTTCGTGACAAGTCAATTCTTTCAGATTAAAAAGAAAAAAGTAGCCAAAAATTGGTTACTTTTTCTTTTGCTTTAAGGAAGTGACACTTTGTCAAGTATGCCTTGCAAGTGTGCAATAGCAAGGCCATAGTTGGTGATTGGCACTCCTTGCTCTTGTGCACGCATTATGCGCGAGAGCATGAGACGGCGATTAAACATGCACGCACCACAATGCACTATCAGGTCATATTTTTTCAGATCGGTGGGGTAGTCCTTTCCGGCGTGAATGTCGAAGGAAATGCTTTCTCCATATTTCTTACGAATCATGCGTGGAATCTTCTCACGGCCAATGTCCTCACTTATAGGAGCATGGGTGCATGCCTCGGCAATAAGTATGCGTGACTTAGGTGTGAGACGGTCAATGGCTTTTGCACCCTCAACCAGTATTTCTATATTGCCTTTTGATGCTGCCATCAGCACCGAAAATGAAGTAAGGAGGCTACCTTCTGGCTTTTTTTGATAGACTTGAGAAAAAACTTGCGAGTCAGTTATAATAATAGCAGGTGGTTTGGTCATTGTGTTGAGGCTTTGCTCAAGTGAGTCAACACCGCAACATGTCACTATGCACCCTTTGTCTAGCAAGTCTCTTATAGTTTGTACTTGTGGTAGAATCAAGCGACCTTTTGGTGCTTGTGGGTCTTGTGGCATAACAAGAAGTACGGTATCACCTGCTTTAGCAAGTCCTGCAGTTAAGCTCGTTTGTTCGTCATCGCCAGCGGCTTGAGTCAATGCTTTTCGCAAGGAGTCAATGCCTTCATGGCTTTTTGCGCTAACTGCTATGGGCTTAATCCCAAGAGTGAGATTTATTTGTTCAATTGCAGTGTCAATGTTGCTGAAGGTGTCTCCTTTATTTAGTACCACAACTGTGGGTATCTCCAAACGTTGCAACTCTTCAAGCCATTTTTTTTCAAGGTCCAAGTCTTGAGATTGGTCCATGACTAGCATGGCCATGTCGGTCTGATCTAACACCTTGTGCGTACGCTTATTGCGCAATTCTCCCACATGGCCCACGTCATCAAAACCAGCTGTGTCAATAAGCAGGCATGGTCCCAGTGGCAGTATCTCCATAGCACGATTCACGGGGTCGGTAGTAGTACCTGCCTCGGGTGAGACAATGGCAACCTGTTGCCCAGTTAAGGAATTGAGCAACGAAGATTTTCCCACGTTCCTCCGGCCAAAGATGGCGATGTGACGCCTAAGCGACTGCGGTGAGTTGTTCATAATCTCAATGTGTTTTAGTTGCGTTGACAACGCAACATACAGTACCTGTTTTAGAACCTGAAGTCGCGCTCTCCGTTGGCTATGTCAACGAGACGACGGTTGGCGAGGTTGCGTATGCGGTCATCGGGCAGCTTCTCGAGCTCGCGGCGAATAAGTTCTTCACCTTTTTCACGGGTGGAGGGGCTGGCATAGTCTTCGAGATACTCTTTTAGAGTTATCATAGCATTTGGTGTGCAGCAGTAGCTTATCTTGCCGCGCTTAACGAGCGACATGAAGCGGTCCCCAGTGCGTCCTTCACGGTAGCAAGCTGTACAGAAACTGGGGAGATAGTTGATGTCGAGTAGCCAAGAAATCACCTCGTCGAGGCTGCGCTGGTCACTCACATCGAACTGTGCTGTGTCGTCATGGCGTTCCTCGGTGGTATAACCTCCAACACTGGTGCGTGAACCACCACTGATTTGCGAAATGCCTAGGTCGAGCACTTTTTCCCTAACTTTCTGGGATTCTCGTGTAGATATAATCATGCCGGTATAGGGGGCTGCAAGACGTATGATAGCAACAATCTTACAGAAGATATCATCGGGTAGTGTGTCGGGGAACTCGTCGAGCGATATGTCGTCGGCAGGGCATATGCGTGGCACACTGATAGTGTGCGGCCCTACACCCATGCGTGCCTCGAGGTGTTCGGCATGCATAAGAAGTCCGACAAGGTCGTAACGATAGGTTGACAGGCCATAAAGAACCCCAATGCCTACATCGTCGCAGCCGCCTTCCATGGCTCGGTCCATAGCTTCAGTGTGATAGGCATAGTCACTCTTGGGGCCTGTTGGATGCAATTTCTCATAATTTTCCTTGTTATAGGTTTCCTGGAATAGAATATAAGTACCTATTCCTGCCTCCTTTAGTTTTCGGTAGTTTTCGACGGTAGTTGCGGCGATGTTAACGTTTACACGGCGGATGGCTCCGTTGCCCACCTTGGTGTCGTATATTGTCTTGATTGACTCAAGTATATACTCGATAGGGTTCATTTTGGGGTGCTCTCCAGCTTCGAGTGCAAGGCGTTTGTGACCCATCTGCTGCAAGGCGATGACTTCTTGGCGAATCTCGTCTTGCGACAGCTTTTTGCGTGGTATTGTGTGGTTTTTGCCATGATAAGGACAATAAACACAGCCATTTACGCAATAGTTCGATAAGTAAAGTGGGGCAAAGAGCACTATGCGGTTGCCGTAGAGTTTTTGTTTTACCTCGCGTGCAAGGTTCTCAAATCGTTCTACAAGGTCGGGCTGGTCACACTCGAGTAGCACAGCGGCCTCGCGGTGGGTTAGGCCTTTGCATGTGGCGGCTTTGTTTATAATTTCTTCAATCAGAGCGCGGTTGCTGCGATTCTTGGCTGCATATTCCAGCGTTTCCATTATTTCGCCGTGGTCGATAAACTCCTCGGCATGAGATGATTTTGGGTTGTACATTATATTGGTTCTTAGTTATTAGTTGATCGAATATTTAATCATTAATTTTGCATTGATTGTAGTCACCACGAGTCCAGTTAATGTGGTAGCCAATGGTGGCAAGTTGAGTTTCGAGTTGCTTAATGCCCTCGGCCGCCTCGGCATTAGTGCTGGCTTTGCCGTCGTAGAGGGCATAATTGGCACGATATTCAGTAGGGGAGAGGTTCGGCATAACCACATTGGCACCGGCCATTATCCCTAAAATTCTACCATTCGGCGAAATGCTGTTGAGCGCCGTGGTGCTTGGAATCAAAGCATTAGGGAACATCAAGCGAAAGATGGAGTAGAGCTTGCAAGTGAGCTCTGCACTTCCAGTAGGATAGTTTCCAAGAGGTGTGTCGTGTTGTGGTACAAATGGCCCCAATCCTATCATTTCTGGCTCAAAATGCTCAATGAACTCGATGTCTTCTACTATATTGTCGAGCGATTGCCATGGACTCCCCACCATAATGCCAGTGCCTACTTGATAGTCCAGCTCCTTGAGCCACGTCAGGCAATGAAGGCGGTTGCTAAGTGACATTTCGGCAGGATGAAGTTTGCTGTAGTGCTCGGCATTGTGGCTCTCATGACGAAGCAGATAACGGTCGGCACCAGCTTGGCGCAATGCCTTATATACTTCTCTTGGCCACTCTCCAAGCGACAATGTGATAGCGCAGTCGGTCCAACGTTGCCTAATTTCACTAACCAAGTTTATCAACCATGATGCTTTTTCTTGTGGGAGCTCACCACCTTGAAGCACAAAGGTCCTGAAACCAAGTTCATATCCTTGCTGGCAACTATGCAGCACTTGTTCGGATGTAAGGACATATCGCTCCACATTGCTATTGCTCTTGCGTATGCCACAGTAGTAGCAGTCATTGCTGCAGACGTTGGTCAACTCAATGAGCCCCCTGACAAAGATACCCTTGCCAAACATCTTGTTAGTGACCTCATGTGCTTGCTCATGAAGGTAAGTAACAAACTTAGGGTCATCATTCTCGAGCAGTGCTTTATATGCACTGTTGTCCAAGTGATGCTCGTTACGTAGTATGTCTACAAGCTTTTTCATGCAATCTGCAAAATTACAAAAAAGCAACTTATAAGGCAAATATATATTGATTTTCTTTTCAATCTTTTTTGTTAATAGAATTAATTGTATTTTTGCAGTATGAAACAAGAATTGAACAACGAAATTAAGATAGAACAACACCCCTTTGAGCCTTTTCTTCCTGAAGGCGCAATAGTGCTAATGCTTGGCACTTTTCCTCCAAAGCCTGAGCGATGGTCTATGGAATTCTATTACCCGAATCGGATCAATGATATGTGGAGGATCGTCGGTCTTATTTTCTTCGGTGATAAGAATCACTTCTGGATTGAGGAGGAGAAACGTTTTGACTTGGTGAAGCTTAAAGAATTCCTTACGAGGAGCAAGATTGCTTTATACGACACTGCGACTCGTGTGCGTCGTCTTAAGGACAACGCAAGCGACAAGTTTCTCGATATCGTTGAAACTATTAATCTTGGTGAGTTCTTTAATGCTCGTCCCACAATATGCGCAATCGTCACTGCTGGAGAGAAAGCTACAGGTGTTATAGCCGAGAAGGCTGGTGTTGAGGTGCCTAAGATGGGCTCGGTGATTCATTGCACCTATCGTGGACACGAGTTCGATCTGTATCGTATGCCATCTTCGTCGCGAGCTTATCCACTATCACTTGAGAAAAAGGCTGAAGCTTATCGCAACATGTTTCGCAAATTAGGCTATGAAGTGTGAAAGATTCTTCGTAACTTTGCGGTCGCAAATTATTGATTTAACGAAATGAATAAAAGAACGATACTATTTATATCATTTGCTGTGATAGCTTTGGTGCTGATGAGCAATGTTTGTTTTGCGCAAGACGCTACACAAGCAGTAGCAGCAGAACCATCTTGGGCTGAGAACCTATATTACTGGTTCAAGGACCATATGAATTATTGGACGATTCTTGTGCTTATGGCTATTGAGAGTTCGGTTATTCCCTTGCCAAGCGAGGTCGTGGTGCCTCCAGCAGCATACTTCTCGTTGCAGGCTAATTCGAGCTTAGACTTCTGGGTGGTGATATTGGTTGCTACAGCTGGAGCTTATCTTGGCTCGGCAATAAATTATGGGCTATCATTGTTGATTGGACGCCCAATCATATATGCCTTTGCCGACAGCAAAGTGGGGCATTTCCTCAGATTGTCGAAGGAGAAAATGGAGAAGGCCGAGCGGTATTTCCAGAAGAAAGGATCTATCTCTATATTCTTCGGTCGTCTATTGCCGGCTGTGAGGCACTTGATTTCAATTCCTGCAGGCTTATCGCGTATGAATTTTGGCACATTCAGTTTCTTCACCATTATTGGTGCTGGGCTGTGGAATGTGGTTCTTGCAGGGTTGGGTTATCTGCTTTATCGGGTTGTTCCAGATGATAGCCAGTTCTTTGCTCAGCTTGAGCACTACAACCATTACCTTAAGATTGCAGGCTTTGCTCTGCTTGGATTAGTTGTAATCTATATTATCTATAAGGTGATTAAAAACAAAAAGAAAAACACAGTTGAGAATTCTGAGATTAGTGACGATAATTTTAATAACTAAGAGCTATGATAGTTTCTCCCTCCCTTCTTAGTGCCGACTTTGGTAATCTGGCACGTGATCTTGAGATGATAAACCAGAGCAACGCGCAGATGCTTCACCTTGATGTGATGGACGGCGTGTTTGTGCCCAACATATCCTTTGGGTTCCCTGTTATTAAATATGTGCAACAGTTGTGCAAGAAGCCCCTTGATGTGCACCTGATGATTGTTGAGCCTCAGAAGTTTATTAACGAAGTGCGTGACTGTGCTGCCGAAATCATGAATGTTCACTTTGAGGTTTGCAACCACCTTGACCGAGTGGTGCAGCAGATTCACGATGCTGGCATGAAAGCTGGTGTTACCATCAATCCTGCTACTCCAGTGTGCTTGCTCCGCGACATAGTGGAAAAGCTTGACTTGGTGCTGCTCATGTCGGTAAACCCTGGATTCGGTGGACAGAAGTTTATCCCCAACACATTAAACAAAGTGCGTGAACTCAAGGCTCTTATTCAGGAGAAAGGTTCGCATGCAGTGATAGAGGTGGATGGTGGTGTGAACGATGTGACAGGCCGTCAGCTTGCTGAAGCTGGAGCCGATGTCCTCGTGGCTGGCAACTACGTTTTTAAGGCTGAAGATCCGCTCAAGGCTATAGACACATTAGTGAATTTGTAAAGATTTTGCGATAAAGTTTGCGCAGTTTAAGAAAAAAGTGCTATCTTTGCACCCGCAAAACAAAAAACGACCATTGGAAAGATGCCGGAGTGGTCGAACGGGGCGGTCTCGAAAACCGTTAACCCCTTTCGGGGTTCCAGGGTTCGAATCCCTGTCTTTCCGCTATATCGGGGTAACATGGTGAAAGTGAGCCATTTACCCCAATTTTTTTAAAATATCGGGACGGTAAATGTACGATATTTTTTAGCTGATTATATCGGGGTAACATGGTGAAAGTGAGCCATTTACCCCAATTTTTTTAAAATATCGGGACGGTAAATGTACGATATTTTTTAGCTGATTTTTGTAGTCAACATTTTTAGCCCAATGTCACATTACTCGCGATTTGGACAAAAAATGTTAAAAAAATGTTGTCTCCAACAAAACTAAGAACAGCTACACAAGTAGTCGGTTTTAGCTATCCAAAACTGCATACGGGAAAAAGTTGGTATGTGGATTTTTACGCAACAGATCCTACAACTGGAGAATTGCGTCGGAAGAAATTCAGTTTGGATGGGCTAAAGAAAATTTCAGAAAGAAAACGTCGGGCAGCCGAAATTATCGAGGCTGTGACCCGAAGATTGCGAGAAGGATGGAATCCATGGGTTGAAGTCAAAGAGAGCCGTGGGTTTACATTAATGTCAGATTGTCTCGACCTCTATCTTGAGTATGTTGAGAAGAAAGGTGACCGCTATAAGACGAAGATGCGTTACAAATCTAGTGTAAATATTCTTCGTGAATTCTTCGTCTCGCGTTCAGTTCCACCTAAGTATGTTTATCAGTTAGACTCTGCTCTTATTAATGACTTTCTTGATTGGATATTGCTTGACCGAGATTCCTCTGCAAGAACGCGCAACAACTATCGAGCATGGGTTTTCGGCTTGTGTGAGTTCTTGAAATCACGTAAGTATCTTACAAATAATCCAGCAGCGAATATCCCAAAAATAAGAGAGACAGCTAAGATTCGTAAGGATTTGACAAAGGAGATGTTGGCAGAGATGCGTAAGAATCTAAAGGAGAAAGATCCCTATTTCTTGTTGGCCTGTGAACTGGAATATTACACCTTCATCCGTCCCAATGAGTTAAGTCATTTACGTGTCCAAGATGTGTCTTTAGAATATCAAACAATATTCGTGTCTGGATCTTTCAGTAAGAATCATAAGGATGGTTATGTCGGTATCAATACTCGAATCTGCAATTTGATGATTGAGTTACAGGTTCTTGAAAAGCCAGGAGAGTATTATCTCTTTGGCAAGAACTTTATCCCTAACAAAAAGAGAAGCAATGCCGACCAGTATAATCGTCGTTGGAAGAAGATGAGAGAAGAATTAGGCTGGAGTGAGGAATATCAGTTTTACTCACTGAAAGATAGCGGTATCAGGGATTTGGCTAACGATGCAGGTATTGTCGTTGCTCGTGACCAAGCTCGTCATAGCGATGTTTCCACCACCAACAGATACATTCAGGTTCACCCGAATGATGTCCATGAGGCCACTAAGACTTTTGAAGGCGAGCTATAATTCAGATAACCCTGAAAAACTCGCCTTTCATCAGTTGTGACATGCCTTCTTCTCCGAACGTGGCAGTAATCTTCTCACATAGGTATTTCTTTCCATCGATAAAGAATGTGGAGCGTACATTGGGAATCTCTTTGGCAAGGAAGGAGAACTGGTATTTCTTCTTTCGGTCAATGTTAGTGAACGAGGTGCGCTCTACTCCCTGTCCGTAGGCTTGGTTGTTGATGCGTAATGAGAAGGGATGGTTTGCATATATTGCTCGCCAGGTTATTGTCAGCGTGCCTTGTGGTGAGTCGGTATTCTGTGTCACATAAGAATAATCCGTGTCATAAGAGTCAATCCACGGATGCGGCAGATGTGGCGGGAACATTGCAGTCGCTCCATCCCAGAATGCCACATTCAGGTTGCTGAATATCTCATCCTTCGCCTCCCTTTCACCATTGCCTACAGTGCGGCAAGCCCCGAACTGAATTACCTCGTCAATATCGGCATAGTCAGAGAGGAATGGATTGTTTGGATTATGCGAATGGTGAGCTGGCCCAGTATCTGCATCATTGCCGAAGTCTCCACACTCCAGGAATGTTATTGGTCCTTTATCTCTATCTGTGGCATCGATGCACACCGGCACAATTCTCAATTCTTCAATGCTGTCACGGTTCTCCTCGTCAAGGATGAGATTTCCGAATCGGTTCACCGGCACCAGTCGGCACACATTGCCCCAAGTCTCGAATACATTGCCACCTTGTGTGCGGTATTCAATCCTTTCCACCACTTCCACCACGAAGTAAGTGTCTACGTCCTGCGCATGGTGCAAGCCCCATTTGCCGCCAGGATATAAGTTGCTTCCACGAGGCTCGGTGTTGTCGCTTATGCAGTCCTGCTTCAGTCTGTGGGTAAGCAGCTGCGCCAGCGTCTCGTATTCCGTGCATTTCACAGTGCCGTCAGGTTTTGTGAGCCGATGGATGTACCACTCACATGAATAGAAGTTGTCCAAACGGTGGCCACCTTTCGCATATCCACGGTTCAGCATAGCCTTATAATCATCCTCATCTTCCGTGTCCACCTCCACAGAGAACTCATCCACCACTTGATCTATGAGTACACTCCCTGCCGACTCCACATTTTCCTGCGTCTTGGAACAGCTGATATGACCTTTCTTGTGGTCGATGTCGAATTCATAGAGAAGCAGATTCTCCAGTTCCATAAAGAACTCGTTGATTGTCCAATGAGGTAGTGCAGTCGCCCATTTACCTGATGACCATACATAAGGAGTGGTGTTCATTACAATAAGGTACTTGTATATACTGTTCTCCCACATCGAGAAGTCGTATGTATAGCCGAGAGCGTCACATATCTTTTTGGTCAGCCACAGCAGGTTCGGTTGGAACGAGAAACCTTTTGAATAGTCCAAGTCATCGTCATTATCCCCATCGGTTTTCCATTCATATCGGTTCTGCGAGCTGTTCCACTTCACGCAGTTCTGCATCACGCCGGTAGAGTTGTTCACCCAGGGCAACACCGTGTAGTCCTGCCATCGTGACCACATCTGCTGCGGAGTTGTATTCGATGGAGTCATAGACGGCCATTCACCTAGGTCAAGCTCATTGATGTACTTCTCGTCGAATCGAGGGAAGAAGTTCTGGTAAGATCTTTTCTCGAGAAACTGCACCTTCACATACTCGTTGGTGATTTCAGTTATCACCACTGCTCCTCTTTTGTAGAAGTTCGTGTCTTGCAGCACAGCGTCATAGTAGATTGTCTCAGCATCCACGTCCTTGCGTGTAAGCATACCGAAGACTGCCAGGTTCTGTGAGCACCCAGCTAGCGGCAGTTCTATCTCCATGCTGTAGTCATCAGCATCAGTGAATATGCGGTTCTCCGAGACGTATTCTATGGATGCGCCTTTCTTCAGCGCAACCTGTTGTCCGTTAATTGTAAGTATCATAAAAAAGCGATTGATTTACACAAAGGTAAACCAACCGTTTAATTTTACAAAAGACGTAGGTTTTACATAGAAGTTTTATATGGTGACCAATATTTAACAATATAACCTCCAGTTCTTCTTGAAACAAAACTTATTACCTCTTTTGTCTTTTGTCTATTTCTAACATAAATAGAACTTATATTGTTATCATCAATATCATCTCTCAAGAATTTAAATCCATTCTGTTTTGCTGCGCTCTTGAAATTATTAAATGAGGATTTTGAATTCAAAAAATACTCATAATATTTATAATCATTATTAATGAAGTCTTCTAATACTATGTACTGATAATTATATATCAATAATACGCTGTATATTGAACCTGTCTCAAAGTCCCATTCAGTATTCCAATCATATTTTATTCTAAAATCATCACAATTCCTATGCCATGTAGCCATTGTTTTTAATGTGTCGCTTTTACTTCCTCCATACGCATAACCTTTTTCTAATAATCCATCATTAATATCTGACCAATTTTTGATTTTTGAGACACGCATGAAATCATTATATGTAAGATGTTGTGACCATAATGAATGTGAAGACATCATACATAGCAAAACACATATAATAGGAATTTGATAAAACTTCATAATAACAATTATTTAAAGAATGTAGTTTGCAAAATTAGACATTATTTTTCTATTTCCGTTTATTTTTCGGGGATTTATTATTCATCAATCTTTGGTAACTATCCTGAGCCTGTTTGATACCGAGATCACCAGTCACGGTGTTCACGGTAACAAACGGCTCATCCAGTCTCTCGTTCAACCTTTTTATTGCTTCTCTCAGTTCAGCATTCTCTTGGATAATCACCTGCGGTTGCATATTGGCGATAGCAGCTGGAGCGGTTATCGAGCGAGACACGTCACTGCCACGCAGAGAGCCTATTGTGTTGGTGCGCTGCGCATAGTCTAGTGCCTCTATCAGCGGACGCGCCACAGGCGAGGCAAGCAGTTTCTGCGAAGCCACCCATTCCCCGGCATGCACCACTCCAGCCACCTCGTCCATGGCACCAGGCTTGGTGAAACCACCCTTGGAATATCCTTCCGAAGCTGACTGCTGCTGTTGCTTCTTGATGGCAGCCACCTGCACCATACCAGCCGCCAATGCCATAGCCGCCGCTACAGGAGCGATGATGTAGCCCACTAAAGGAATGGCTGCCGCCGATGAATATGCGTTGATGGCGGCTGTAGCGGTCTGCGCCAGCGCCTGCATCACCTCCATTGCGTACATCTTGCGGTTCGCCTCGTCCTTGATCTTCTTCACCTCCTGCTGCTTCTTCTTCTCAAGCTGCTTTGTCATGTATGCATTGCCCTGTGCCGCCTCAATCTCACGGTCATACTTCTTCTCCACAGCGGCCACCTCCATCTCCATCTCTGCCTGCATCAGCGAGCGCAGCTGCGAGAACAGCGAGGACATTCCCGATGACACAGCGTCGATGGATTTAGTGACGGCCTTTCCCACGTCCGACTCCAGCCACTCCTGAGCGTCCTTGTTGAACTTCTGCATGAAGTTAATGTTGTCCTCCTCGTTGAGTTGGTGGTATTTCTTCTTCAAGGCGAGCTTAGCTTTCTCGTATGCTTCTTCTATGCGTAGTTTCTCCTTGGCGTTGTCGCCCACCATCTCCAGTTCTGCCTTGTATTGCTCGTCAAGCAGCGCCATCGCCTTGTCGTACTCCTGCTTGTCCTCCACGGCGTTGTTGCCGAAATACTCATCCTTGATCTTCTTCAGCTCAGCCTGGTGTTTCTGCAGTTCTTCCTCCGCTTCGTGCTGCTTCTTCAGCTGCTCCTGAATCAGCCTGTCCTGGTACGCAGCCTCGGCATTGAGGAAGTCGTTCCACGCCTTGCTGTCCACCTCGGGCTTCGCCATGTAGTATGCCTCCTGCAGCAGGTGAAGCTCTTCTCCGGCTTTGCCGTCGGCAGACACATCAACAGAGATCACTAGACCTTTGTCATCGGCGGCGAGGATGTCCTCCGCGCCTTGCAGAGTGTTATACACATAGTCTTTCAGCTCTTTCTCTGTCAGAACAGAGCCGTCAGGAAGGATTGGGGTCACCAGTATCTCCCGCACATTCCCCTCACTGTCCTTGATGCCGTACTGCGAGGAATAGACAGTGGCCACCGCCTCTCCCTCCTTCTCTGGATTGCCCGACCATCCAGCCTGTGTCAGCGCGTATGCGTCAATGACTGGTCTGTTGAACAGGTCCACATTGCCGTTGTAGTTCTCGAGCATCATCTGCTCCGCTTTGTCCTTTGTCTCCTGCCACTCAGTTATCGGTGCCAGTGCCTGGTCACGGTAGATGTCCTGTATGTTCTTCAGATGCTCCAGCTCAATCCGTGTCATCTCCTCGTTGTATGTCTCTGTGGAGATCTTGTTGTCGAGGTACGACTGCTGAAGCTCAGCCTTGCGGATGGCGTAGGCACGCTTCTCCTCCTCGATGGACTGCTTGTTGGCCTCATCCATCTGCTTCTTCAGAGTCTCATACAGATGCGCCTCAATCACTACACGCTCGTTGCCCTCAAGGTCAGTATGTGCGAGCTGCTTGCGGTAGAACTCCTCTTCGATTTTCAGCATACGCTGTGTGTGCTCCTCGTAGTTGTCCTCGCCGATGGCATAGTCAATCCTTGCCAGAGCCTCCTCACGCTCGCGCCAAGACTTCTCAGCAGCGAATTTGTCCTCCTTCTTCTGTGACCCACTGCTGCCGCTGTGACTCCGGATGCTATGGCTCCGGCTGCTGTGGTTTCCTCCGCTACCACCATTCCCACCACTGCCTCCACCTCCAGGAGTGTATGACGGATCAACAATCACCGGCTCAGTCACGGAAGTTGACTCAGTGCTGATAAGGTTCTCCTTTCCCGCATATCTCACCAGACGGTCAATCTGTGCCCTCACTGCTGCACGCTGCCCCTTCAGCTGTCTGACTTGCTTCGAGTCAGGCACACCGGTAATTTGGCCGTTGGCGGTCATGCTTGCGCCGTAGGCGTGCGCCACAGCCTCCTTCATCTCGTAGCGTCCACTACCGCTGTGAGTGTCCACTGCACCCTGCACCCTTGCTATGTCATATTCCTGTGCTGTCGCAATCTCACGTGACAGCCTCTCATCCTCCTTGATCAGTCGCTCATATTCCGCACGGTTCGATTCCAGACGTATCTTGCGCTCCAGCGACACGAGATAGTCGTCCAGAGCCTTCTTGTTCTCGTGGTACTTTCCTGTCTCTGCGTCAAGTTTGGCGCAGTAGTTAGGGATGATTCGGTTCAGCGTGTCGATGGCTTTCTTTCGCTGCTCCATCGAAGCCTTGTCATCACGTGCCACAGAAACCAGGTCCTGGATGCACCTCTTCTCCACGTCAAGACGCTCCTGATATCGCTTTCTGGTCTCAGCCAGCTCCTCGTTCATCTGCTTCAGCTCCTGCTCCGACTTCGTTAGCTCCTTTGTCTGCGTGGCCATATTGTAGATAGCCACACCTACAGCGGTGACGGCAGCCAGTATTATGCCCCACGGAGTTGATTTCGTGAGTAGGTGGAATGCCGTATAAGCTGCCTTTGCCCTCTCAATCTGCCCTGTCACGGCAAAGAACGCTATCTTCAGTGCCAGCGTAACTGTAGAGAGCAGCCTCATCGCTCCCTGCGTGATGGTCAGCCAGTAGTAGTGCGCCTTGAACGCTATATTAGAGGCGTTCACTGCAAGAGTGTAAGATACCCATGCTGCCACAGTGGTCATGATGGCGCTTCTGTAGGTGATGATAAAATCAGCAATCATATTGAGGAGCCTCAGCATGGCGCTGCCGCTCGTCATCAGGTGCTTGTAGACAGGCAGCAGTTTCTCACCGAGCTCGACAGCCAGCTCATGGATGCGCTTCTTCGCCTTCTCGATGCCAGCCTGCGCAGTGTTGTTGAAGATATTGTATTCACGAGTCGCAGAAGTCGCCTCGTCGAATGCCTTGTTCGCCTCCTGCTGCTCCCATCGTACCATCTCCAGTTTGCCCGAAAGCACCGAGAGAACCTGTGCCATGCGGATGCCATCCATTCCGAGGTCCTTGAACAACGGCGAGAGAGCCGCGAGAGCGTCCTTGTCGCCGATTTGGTGCAGCCGTTCGAGGAACATCAGAAGTCCCTCGTTGGTGCTCTCATTCAGAGTGGCCACAAACTGCTCCACGTCA
>CADAZN010000001.1 GCA_902792435.1 uncultured Bacteroidales bacterium | reverse complement strand
TAAAAACCAGCGCTCCAATATACATAACAAACATAACAAGTAGCCAAGTGACTACAGTGATGAGATAAGCACGCACAAAATGCCAGAACTTCAACTTTTTCTCAGCCATAATTCAATCTGTTTTCTGCCATCCGCAAAGATAGATTATTTATTAAGATATAACCCATTTAAATTATCAGCCTCATATATTTCAATTCCTCCGTCAAGCTCTAATCTTTCATTGCAATAATCAATGTAATTAGTTTTATTATATATACCCAAATTGGGCAATATTGGAATTGTATCATTATCAACTATTATATGTTGTGGCCTTTTATAATAATATAATCGTGATAAATTAAATGAATATGTTTCTCCAACTCTGATATGGTGATTGCCAATTGCATTTGATCGTTTGCTTAAGACCAAGAGCTTCTTATCTCCTTGTTTTAAGTGAATTTCATAAAACTGTGTATGAGCAACTATTTTTAAAACTTTATATTGATCAATATTATATTCTTTCTCTGTATTTATGTTATACGATGAAGCTCCCTGGCCCAAACCATCAGCAGCGATATAGCCCATATATAATTTTTTCTTGCCATAATTTAATTTCTTAATCTATATAAGGTTGTTGTGTTTTTGCCAGTGAAAAATAGGTCGGAATTGTCATGTTCGAGGACGATAGAGTCGTTTGAGATGTGCTTGATGTGGCATTTCCCTTTTGACTCATCACTAATCACCACTTTGATTGACAAGTCGTCATGCTTTTGATTAAAATAATAGTTCTCTATTCTCAATACAGAATCTTGACAAGTATCATTTTCCTCAACTGAGATATGTCCAAAAGGGCCATGGCTGTCTATGTCGTCCCAATAACATGCTATCATTATCAAAGATGTCTTATCATCACTTGCTATCATTATCAAAGATGTCTTATCATCACTTGTTTTAACAACTGTGTCAACATAAACATTGCCCACAAACTCGTTGTACTTGGAGCCACCAGTTTTCTCTCCAGTGCAACAAGTTAATATAACAAGCATTATTACAATTGTTGACAGGTTTCTCATAAGCAAAAATGACAATTAATCAGAATTTATAAATCAGCAGTGTATCATTTTCTTGAACGTAAAAGTTCCCGTTTTTGTTGTTAAATTTCTTGCCGTTTAAGTCCGTAAATTTGCTGTCATGGAGCAAATTGTCTTTAATAACGATTTTTCTATCAAAAACAGCACGAATCGAAGAATTTTAAAAGGTCTATATTCACCGCCATCATAATTGACGATTGTGTCTTCATAAACAAAACCTTCAGGATTCTTGACACATGTAGTAACAGAGAAAGACAGAACTTCATCCTCCTTGACTTCTTGTCTTGTACTGCAACTGCACGAATGCAACAAGCCCAAACAAGCTATTGCAAGAATTATATGTAATCTTAGTTTTGCCATAATTCAATCTGTTTTCTGCCATCGGCAAAAATAGTGGTTATTTTAGTGACATACAAGTTTTTGTCACAAAAGAATGCCATCCAGCGTGAGCTGGCTTTTCGACACCCTAAGGTGCAACTTTGTGAGATTATATTAACGTTAGTTTTTTTTATTCTGCTTTTAGATACTTTTGTAGTTTCTCGGAGTTCTAGCCTTCATAGATGTGATTCTTGTCAAAAAACGTCCATGAGCCATCAAAAACATTTCTTTGTAATTAATTTCTGTTGGAATCGTTATCAAAAAGCACGTTCTTCAGGCGCTGGTACATGAATGAGAGAACTAGCAGTACTATACCCAGGATAATGAAGGTCACAATCTTGCCCACAGCTGGCATCTTCCACAGGTCGTAGATGATGAGTTTGCCAATTACGAGCGCAAAGGTCACGAGGCTGATGATGCGCAGATCCTTGCGGTGCATGCGCATTCCTGCAACCATCTGCCCCACACCAGCAGTAGCAAGCGATAGCGACAGGCCAGCACTGAAATCTTGCACACCACATTGCAACAATAGCAGTCGCGCCACAGCTACAGTCAAGATAGTAATCATAGCATTGAGGAAAACAACGAATCCTGTGCTGCTGTATTCTTGCTGGCGGCTGTATTGCCATGTCACTGCAGCGATAGTGGCAATTACCACAACTGCATTAATCCAACTAATCCAATGATTCATGTGTGTCTCAAATAGGACACTTACCACTAATGTCGTCACGCTAAGCAGCATCACCACCATGTAGACAAACGAATATTCTTTCATCTTCGCACGCTTGTGGAATGCCACCCATAAACCCAACAGTACAAAGGCGGTAAACATCGCAGTCATCTTGAGAGCTTTCATGTCATCCATATGATTGACAAATTCCGAAACAAACGCCTTGTAGAACACAATGATGCCAGTAGCGTAGGAAAGGGCACACAAAGCTTTCCAGTCAATGCTTAGGCCAGAGCACAGATCACGGAAATTGCGATCGATAAGCACAGCAACTAGCAAAGCGCATGCCGAGTAGATTATTGACGTAATAAATAGATGGTTGGCAAAGATGCGTGACCCCATAGGGTTCCAAAGGAAGAACAAGAAACATCCCACTAGAGTAATGCACATCATTACAAAGCTGCCAATAGCTAGCGACTTAATTCGTGATTGAGTCCACAGGTAGAACAGAATTGTGGCATAGATTGCCCACATGTTCAAGAAAACAGAGAACTCGGCAAACTGCTCGGCCATTGCTAAGGCAATAAAAGCCATTGTGAGCGACAAATGAGAATGGAATGCCGTGCGCCATTGGTCACGTTTTTTCCACAGCAATGCCACAACCATGCCACAGCACAACGCTATGCCCATTGATTCCAAACCGTGATAATTTGGCAATTGATGCATGTATAAGTTCCAATCTAAATCGGTCATGTGAACATGAACGTGCAGATAATAGATGAAGCAATTAATCACAAGGCCTGTGCATAGCAGGCCCGAGAACTTGCTCTTTGGCAACGTACACAAAGTGCGAGTAATAGAAACCGTGAAGAGCAAGAAAAATGCTGTATCAAATGCTATTAGACGGATCAATTTCAGTGTTTCCGATGACCACATTACAGTCAAGATCACCCATGTAGCGACAGCACCTAGCAGGGGAAGTTCGCTCCAGCGTTTCTTGAAAGCAACAACCGCCATGCCCACGTTAAGTATTAATAGGTAGGTGCACAGCACCGTCATGTTGCCATCTCCATTGCTGGCAATAAATGGAGCAATGAAGCCACCCACAAGGGCAATAGTGGCAAGTTCGCGTTTGTCGGTAATCCAAGCTAAAGCGGTCATCAGCGCTGTGGTTCCCACTAGTATGGCAAATGCTACGGTTGAGCTAAACAAGTGGTAGTAATGGAAAGCAACAGCAGTAGTTACATAGGCGACACCGAAGGCACCACCTGCCAGCAGCGAGCTGTAGGTGCGATACTTCTTGTGCAACTTGTACCCGATGCCAAGCAGTGCGCCACTCAGCATGTAGCCCAAGATGGTGCGAGTGGTCTCGTTTATCCAGTTCTTGTCGATGGCATACTTGACAAAGAATCCCACGCCAATTATCAGCACCACAATGCCAATCTTGCCAAAGAGATTCTCACCAATGAACTTCTCGAAGTTGCGCTTTTGCTTTACAGGTTCCTCGGCGAGTTCTTCGATGGTTTTACCAGCAGGTTCCTCGACTGGTTCGTTATATACATCCATCTCCACTGGTTGAGGCGCAGGCATGGCAGCGGCAACCGGTTCTTGAGTCGCAATAGTTACAGGCAATGGTGGAGGTGTCTCCATGACAGGAATCGATGGAACAACCACTGGTGGTTCATTAGCGAGAGTTGGTTCTGCTGTTAATTCATTTTCTGGTTCCGAAGCAGGATTATTTTGTTCCTCGATAAAACGACTGAGCATGGAACCAAATGATTCCATTCTTCTGTTCAGGTCCTTGATGGAGCTAATCACATAGACTAACACACCTATCAAGACCATTATTAGAATTATAACTAATGGGATGAATTCCATAATTCGAAGTTTTAGGAGTTAAAGAACTATTTGTCAATCATTATCTTCAAGAGCGAAGATGGCTTCCACTGGTTTGCCAAAGGTCTGGGCAATCTTCAAAGCAAGAACTGCCGAGGGCACATATTTGCCGGCCTCTATTGCATTGATGGTCTGGCGGCTCACTTTTACCGCCTCGGCAAGTTGCTGCTGTGTCATGCGCACGATAGCGCGCTCTATTCTTATATTATTCTTCATGACTGCTGTGACGAAAACGGTATAACTCTATCTCAAACTTGATGATAAACAGCAAGAACACGCTGAACATGTATATCCATGCAAAAGTAACGTAGTAGTCGGAATATAATATAAATGTGGCAACAATAAGCAATACCACATTAGCCTTAAGTGACCACACAAGCGACTTTGCGCGCAAGTGCTCAACCAGTTCGTCTTCATCTTTCTCTCGTGAGAAGGCTATGAGCGACAATGCTATCGCAAGCCCCCACACTATGATTTCTTCTATCATGTCATCGTTAATGGTCTTAAAGAACTCACCTGGCACTTGACCGTGGTCGGTCAACTGAGAACCTGTATATAGCACAATTGGGTTCCATTTTATCTCAGGCAACAAGCTGCTGTCGGCAAGAAAAATAATTCCAATTATGGCAAAGGGGACAAACAACACCCAGCCAATTTTCTTGTACACTGTGGGAAATAGATAATTTGATTTCATGATTTTGCTGTTTATTGGTTATTTTGTTGCAAATGTAAAGTTTACTTTACAATTTGACAAGTAAAAGCGACAAAAGCAGTTTCTGTTTAACATCATTTAACTGTTATGTGTAAGCCACAACAATGACACAACCTATATGGTCTGCATAACACGCATTTTTTAATGTTGTTTTCTTCTTTCTCAACCACTACCTTTGCGCACATGTGCGTTCATTGACATTCTACCACTCTTATCCACTCCTGTCCAGTGAGTCAGGTGAGTCAGGTGAGTCCAGTGAGTCAGGTGAGTCCAGTGAGTCAGGTGAGTCCAGTATAAGTTGTTTTTATGTTGTGCAAGTTCTCGGTATCAATAACTGGCATCAAACTAAATTGTTCTTAATTGTATTTAATCGTATGATAAAAATTGTGTAAATTTGTGGCGTTTTTTAGAATGCGACGATGATTTCCATTCAGAATTTGAAGGTTGAGTTTAGCGCTCGGCCACTATTTGACAATATAAATTATGTGATCAACAAGAACGACCGCATCGCTCTTGTTGGCAAGAATGGTGCAGGTAAGTCAACGATGCTCAAGATTATCGCAGGACTGCAGGCACCTACAGCTGGCAGTGTCTCTAAGCCTAGCGACGTGACAATTGGCTACCTGCCGCAGCAGATGCGCCTCGTAGATGACTGCACTCTGCGCGAGGAGGCTGCCAAGGCATTCGACCACGTGAAGGAACTCGACCGTGAAATCGATGCCATCAACGAGGAAATAGCTCGTCGCACCGACTATGACAGCGACGAATACCAGGCTCTACTTGAGCGACTTTCGGAGAAGACCGACGTGCGTGCCATGATGCAGAGCGAGAATTATGAAGCCGAACTTGAGAAGACTTTGCTGGGTCTTGGTTTTGAGCGCAGTGACTTTTCGCGTCACACGAGCGAATTCAGCGGGGGATGGCGCATGCGTGTTGAGATTGCAAAGCTATTGCTCCAGCGCCCTGACGTGCTGTTGCTCGACGAGCCTACCAACCACCTCGACATTGAGTCAATCCAGTGGCTTGAGGACTTCCTCAAGACTCGCCGCGGTGCCTTGCTGCTTGTGAGCCACGACCGAGCGTTTATCGACAACGTGACAACACGCACCATCGAGATTTCGCTGGGTAAGATTTATGACTATCAAGTCAATTATTCTCACTTTGTGGAGCTTCGCAAGGAGCGACTTGAGCAACAACGCCGTGCCTACGACAACCAGCAGAAAATGATTCAAGATACCGAGGACTTTATCGAGAAGTTCCGCTATAAGGCAACCAAGGCAGTGCAAGTGCAGAGTCGCATCAAGCAGCTTGCCAAGGTGGAGCGCATCGAGATTGACGAGGTCGACAACTCGCGTCTGCGCCTCAAGTTCCCTCCAGCGCCTCGCTCTGGCGACTATCCAGTGATTGCCGAGGATGTTGCAAAAAGTTATGGCTCGCTCAACGTGTTCAACGATGTTACGTTCACTATCAAGCGTGGCGAGAAGGTGGCATTTGTGGGCAAGAATGGCGCCGGCAAGTCAACTCTCGTGAAGTGCATCATGAACGAGATTCCTTTTGATGGCAATCTCACAATAGGCCATAACGTGAAGGTGGGGTACTTCGCTCAAAATCAAGCTCAATTGCTTGACCAGGAGATAACCGTTTTCGACACCATTGATTATGAGGCAGTGGGCGACATCCGCTCACGCATCAACGACCTGCTGGGAGCTTTCATGTTTGGCGGCGAGGCTAGCGAGAAGAAGGTTAAAGTGCTCTCGGGTGGTGAGAAAGCGCGACTGGCAATGCTCAAACTCTTGCTGCAACCAGTGAACTTGCTTATTCTCGACGAGCCTACCAACCACCTGGATATGCGCACAAAGGATATCCTCAAGAGTGCCCTTGCCGACTTCGATGGAACGGTGATTGTGGTATCGCACGATCGCGACTTCCTCGACGGACTTGTGAGCAAGGTCTATGAGTTTGGAAACCATCGAGTGCGTGAGCATCTTTGTGGTATCTACGAATTCCTCGAGAAGAAGAAAATACAATCGCTTCAAGAACTGGAGATAAAGGATAAAACCATTGCTCCACAGCAGGAAAAGGTTGTCACTGCTTCCAAACTCAGCTATCAGGAGCAAAAGGAGCATGAGCGTGAGGTGCGACGTGCCGAGAAGCGCGTGAAAACCCTTGAGCAACAGATTGCCGACACCGAGGCGGCGATTGCCGAGATTGAGGCTCAATTGGCCCAAGGCAACGCCTCCGACCCCGAAATCTATACCAAGCATGCTACTTTGAACTCCCAGCTTGAGGATGTTATGGCTCAGTGGGAACAAGCCAGCGAAGATTTGGAAAACATAAAGAATGAATAAGCGATGATAAGGCAAGTAGAATTTTCGTTACAGGCACGCCCTCGTGGTTTTCACTTGATTACGAGTGAGATTGAAAGGAATATTGGGCCGTTGCCCGATGTTGGCTTGCTTAATCTCATGGTCAAGCACACTAGTTGCGGTCTGGCTATAAGCGAGAACTATGACCCCGATGTGCGCCACGACTTAGAGTTTATAATGAACGAAATGGTGCCTGAAGACAACCCTCTCTACCTTCACACAATGGAGGGCAGCGACGATATGCCTAGCCATGCCAAAAGCATAATAAGCGGTGTGTCGCTCAACATTCCCATAACAGGCGGCCGTCTCAACTTGGGCACATGGCAAGGCATCTATCTGTGCGAATATCGCAACCACGGTGGCCCACGAAAAATAGTTGCAACCATAATCGACTGATAAAAATCACATTCTTTATTGAAAAACAAAAGCGCTCCTCGGAGCGCTTTTGTTTGCATTGTGCATTATGCATTATGAATTATGCATTAATTAGAGACCCATCTTCTTTGCAATCTTAGCGGGGATCGCCTCTTTGTTTACAATGATATTCAATGTTTTAGCTTTGAAGAATGCCTCGCTAACATAGAAGAAGCCGTGGTAAAGTTGGTTGGTATCCCAGCTGTTCTGTACCTTGAAGTACTTGTTGCCTTCCTGGTCAACAGCAGTACCAACGAGTACCATACCGTGGTCGTCGGTAGTCTCCTTATTGTCAAACATCATTTGGCGGCTCTCCTGAGTAACAGTCATCTCGTTACCTGGACCCTTAATCTCCCAGCGCTGTGCGTCACGGTCCTTATCGCTAAGCTGATCCCAGCGTGCACGATCGGTACCATTTAGGTCTTCCTCAGTCTTCTCTTTTACGAGAACTGCATAACCCTTGCGCCATTGGAAACCACGCTCACTTACGTCGGCACCCCAAGCAATTGAGTAGCCCTTCTCGATAGCATAGTTGGCAATCTCCCAAAGCTCATCGAGGGGAACATTCTGTGATTGCTCCCAAGTCCAGTTGTCGGCAACCTCAAGAATGAATGGTTTGTAGAATGGATGGTGAGTGAACGAAGTGATTGAGATGTAGTCGTCCATGTTCAAAGGCAGTGAAGCTGCATAGCTTTGAGGTGTGTAGGTCTTGCCTTCCCAAGTGAAAGTCTCGGGGAGCTTGCCCATATATCCATCAAGAACACCCTTGAAGCCGTCCATCCACGATGGGGTGAGTTTCTTAAGCTTGCGCTGGTTAACAACGTTAACCATACCTTTAAGCATGCTGGTAAGTTCAGCGGTGTTGAATTTCTTGTCACCATAGGTCATGCCAGTGTAAACCTCGTTGGGAACCATTCCGTAATTCTCCCAAACGTAAGCTACATCAAGACCAGCACCACCCTCGGCAAAGTTGCTAGTGCCATCCATTCGGACGTTCTTGATAGCCTTGTCGAGATAGCAGTGATAAACAACGAATCCCTCGCTCAGGTGAACTTCCTTACCTGTCTTACGCAGAATTTCGTTCTCAAAGAATGTGTTGCTTGAGTAGCACCAGCATGTTCCTGATTTGTTCTGATCTTTAACTGGGGTAGATTTCACTGTCTTAATGTCGGTGAATTTGAAGCCAGTGCTGTCGGGGTTAACGACTTTGTCGTCGGCCATTGCGCCAAATACTAAACTTGCAGCAATGAGTGTAAGAAATAGATGTTTCATTGTGTATTAATTAAATGATAAATAATATTGTCATGTTAATGATTTTGCAAAAATAGATAAAAAAACCGATTTTTATATTACTTTTGCAAAAAAATAATTTTTCGGTCTATTAAAAAATGATAAATATTGAAATAGATCCACGCATAAGGCAAATTTGCCCACAGGTACAAATTGGTATGATTCATGCTCAGGTGGTTAATAGCGACACTTGCGATGAATTGTGGCAAGAGATTGAAGCTGAGGCCGAAGTGATTGCACAAACCTATGAGTTGCTGGCCATAAACCAGCGTCCAGCCATAGCTGCCACTCGTCGCCTGTATAAGGCATTGGGCAAAGATCCTGGGCGCTACCGCGTGGCTAGCGAGGCATTGTGCCGACGCATCATTCGTGGGCTAGGACTCTATCGCTTGACGGCGCTTATTGATATCGTGAATTTGGTGTCGGTGAAAAGTGGATATGCCATTAGTGGTCTTGATGCCGACAAACTCGTTGGTGACACGCTAACGATGGGAGTGGGAGAGAAGGATGAAGTGTATTGCGGCATTGGTCGGGGACCTCTCAATATTGAAGGACTACCTGTTTATCGTGACGCTCTGGGAGGTGTGGCAACCCCTACGAGTGACGAGGAACGCACGAAGTTTACTCTCAACACCTGCCATGTGCAAATCAATATCAATGCTTTTGCTCCCGAGATGCCACTTGACGAAGCGGTCAATTGGACTTCTAGTCTTCTCGAGAAATATGCACAAGCAACTAATATAGAAACAAATATAAAAACATTCCAATAAGTTATGAAGGTATTACAAATTATAGAAGACAACATTAATTCTCGTCACATCGAGGACATTGTTAACGTGCTCCGCGATGGTGGTATCATCGTGTATCCCACTGACACAGTCTATGCCATTGGCTGCGATGCTCTCAACAATCAGGCTATCGAACGCATTTGTTCACTCAAATCGATGAAGTCGGCTAAAACCAACTTGTCAATCATCTGCAGCGACATCAGCGAGGTGGCACAGTATGCTAAGTTCGACAATGTTCAATTCCGCCTGATGAAGAACAACTTGCCTGGTCCGTTCACCTTTATCTTCCAGGCAATGTCAAAGTTGCCCAAAGCCTTTAAAGGCCGCCGCACAGTGGGCATCCGCATCCCTCAAAACAAGATAGCTATTGCTATTGAGCGAGAGTTGGGTCACCCCATCCTCACCACCTCGGTCCCAGCCAAGGATGATGACTATCGCTGCGAGCCTGAGCTTATTGCCGAGGCTATGGGTGGCAGTGTGGATATCGTCGTTGATTCTGGTCGCGGAGGTCTTATT
This sequence comes from uncultured Bacteroidales bacterium, assembly GCA_902792435.1. Lineage (GTDB taxonomy): Bacteria > Bacteroidota > Bacteroidia > Bacteroidales > Muribaculaceae > Sodaliphilus. Next base: position 331,359 of record CADAZN010000001.1, on the reverse strand, counting down.
CCTTCTACAGTAGTTGACTGCACCGGAAGCGAGCCCGAAATTGTTCGTCAAGGAAAGGGCGAACTTGATATTTAGATTTCACCGAAAAAGTTAGAGTAATAAATAATTAGTCTGGTCTATACCGATGAATCAATCTAATAAGTCGAATGTCCTGTTGGTAATTCTAACGTTGCTGATGGTTATTCTCGTAGGGACTATCATTTATTTAGTTCGTGATATGAGGCAGCAACGTGATAATGCTTTGGAAAATGAGCGACAGATGAAGGAACTCCTCGAGAAAAGCACATCAAGAGAGGACTTAAGCAATCACGACCCGAAGCCCAATATAAGTAGGAACAACGATAATAGTTCGTCGAATTCCGTCAGTAGTAGTTTGTCACAAGCTGAAGAAGGACCAAGCGAATCTAACTCGAATGTGCCTGTGGGGCAGCTTCCCGATGGGCTGTATTGTTACAAGGGAATTTGGGATAGTAGAAATTACAATCCTCAGAAGTGCCGCATAGAATTCACAAAGAGCGGTAACTCATTGTCGATGTGCAGCTACACTAATAACAACTACGGCGTGATTGTTCCGTTGTCGGGGTCGGTGAATGGCACCACTGTGACATTGCGTGGTACTGCACGCTTTGAGGAGCTCGTAATTACATTGCCACTGGGCAATGGACTTGAGCATGTTGTGGGCGACGGCACTCAAGGTTCGCTCGACGATGCCGTTGTGCGTGTCGACAAGGTTGCTAGTTCTAGTGAGATAGGTAGCAAAATTAAGCGTGTTGTAGGAGAATACCTTGGCGAGGGTGTTTCATTGAGCCTGTTAGAGAATGGTGATGCCTACTTTGATGGCGACTCTTATACCTATTCAATTAAGGGAGATAAGGTTCGCTTGCGTGACTCTAACGAAACCATAGTGTTTGCCTTCAACTCTTCGTCACGCACACTCAAGAAAGGCTCTGTAATTTATCGAAAGCAGTAAATACAAAAATAGATAATTATGAGAAATTTCATGTTAATAGTAGCTTCGCTGTTGATGATAATAACAGTGACAGCATGTGGCGGCAGTAGTGATAAAACCTCAGGGTCGGTAGTGTCAACAACAAGTGATGTGGTTGAAACTCAATCAAGTGTTCCAGCCGATGAGGCTATTAGTGACAGCTTGACTCAAGGGCAAGAAAATGAAGCACAAGACCTAGATGCTAAGAGCGGTAAAAAACTAGTGGTTTTTGATTTCTTTGCCACTTGGTGCGGACCTTGCAAAGCTATGGCACCTGCCATGGAACAGATGGAGAAAAAATATGCTGGCAAGATTGAGTTCCGTAAAATTGATGTTGACCAAGAGCCTGAACTCGCTCAGCAGTATAACATAACTGGTGTGCCAACTATTGTGGTTCTGTCGGCCGACGGCAAGATTCTAGACTCAACAGTGGGACAGCAAACCGTTGATGAGCTAGACAAGATGTTTAGCGCCTTGTTGTAAGCCGAATCTTTATTTCCTGGCAAAGCGCAATTGTGGTTTTGCTATGCTAAGTTTCACCTTTTGCTTTTTGAGCTTAAAAGGTGAAACTGATTGTATTATCTCGTTTACAATGTTAGCTGGCACGGCAACGAGTGAATAGTGATCATAGATGTTGATTGTTCCTATGTCGCTGGCATTGAGCATGGGGGCATTACGTGCAAGGAACCCGGCAATGTCACCGCGCGAGAGCTTCTCTCTTTTGCCTGCACTAATGTGGATAGTGGTAATTGATGTGTTTTTAGTATTAGATGCTGACTTATCTTCAATAATCAATTCTTTGCAATTTGTTACATAGCTAGGTAGTGAATTGTCCTGTGTTGTGATGAGATAGGCCTCACCTGTTGCTTCCACTCTAGCAGTCCTACCATTTCGGTGAGTGAAAATCTCTTGAGTTAATGGCATTTCGTAGTGGATGATGTGTTTCACCTCGGCTATGTCTAATCCACGTGCTGCAAGGTCGGTAGCCACAAGCACCATCACTGTGCCATTGTTGAACATTGCCAATGCTTTTTCTCTTTCAATCTGTTCGAGGGTGCCAAGATATAATGCAGCTCTCATTTTCTTTTTTGTCAAATATTCATATGCTTGCTGTGCGCTCTCACGAGTGTTGGCAAACACAATTGTGCGCTCATCGGTGATGAAATGAAGCAGATGTAGCAATGTTTCAAGTTTGTTTTCGTCGTGTGACTTTATTTGCCATAGGTCAATGCGGTCCTCATTAGTGAGTTCTTGAGATGACAGGTGGTTTATGATGTGGGCATTATTAAGATTTACATATTTGGGTATTTCGAGCATCACAGTGGCCGAGGTCAGCAGTTTGCGGGCATTGACTTGGCAATGGCTCAATATATCTCGCATCTCATCGCTGAAACCTAACTCTAATGCTTTGTCCATCTCATCTAGAACAAGATAAGTTATGCTCGCCATGTCAATAATACCAGCATTAATGTGGTCCACTAAGCGCCCTGGTGTTGAGACCACAATATTTGGGTGTGAGGTGAGAGATCGTTTCTCGTCGACACTTTTGTGACCACCATAGCATGAGCTGATGGTGGTGAGTGGAGATATTTTCTTTATCACACCATGAATTTGTATCACCAATTCGCGCGACGGAGCTATAATTACCACTTGTGGAGAAGGTAGAGATGCATCAAGGTTAAATAGTGCGGTGAGCGCGAAAGCCAAAGTTTTTCCTGTCCCAGTGGGTGAGTACACTATCATGTCACTATCGCTACGACTCCAATGTTCGAGCACTTCGCTCTGCATCGAGATGAGCTGAGTGATACCTAGTGCGCGTTTGGCTTGTTCTATGATTTCGGTGTTTGTCATATGCGAGAAACGAAAAAGGGAAACACTCCATGTGGTGCTTCCCTTTAGTATTTTTATTATTGAAAATTATTTGCCCATGGCTTTGTTGGCAGCTTCTTTAGCTTTGTTGAGAGCTTCATTAGCTTTCTCTTTGCCTTTTTCAATAGCCTCGTTGGTCTTCTCTTTTGCTAAGTCTTTAGCATCCTGACCTGCTTTGTCAAGAGCGTCCTTGCCAGCTTGCTTGAGGTTGTTGCCAATCTCTTTAGCGCTCTTGCCAGCTTTAACATCTTGAACTGCGTCCTTGCCAGCTTGCTTGAGGTCCTTAACAGCATCTTTTACGTTCTGTATTCGTGGGTCAGCATTACCCTGAGCGCCTTGAGCTTGAGCGTTGTCAACAGCTGGAGCCTCAGTTGCTGCCTGTGCGTTAGGATCGGTGTTGTCAACTTGTGCAGGAGCCTCGTTTTGAACGTCTTGGAGTCCTTCGGCTACTTCCTGTGGAAGAGTGTCGTTGGCCAAAGTGTCTTCCTGCATCTCAACGGTTGTGCTATCAGTGTTTGCTTGCTCTGAACCTTCTTGATTGTTGTTGTTGCAAGAAACAAATGATAAAGTAGCAGTTGCTACGAACAATAAAAATAACTTTTTCATAATGTTACAATAATTTAGTTAGAAAATTAAAACAATAAATATTATAAGAAAATTTTGTCATTTCAAAAAATCGGTGTAAATTTACATCAAAATTTAATAATGCAAAAAAAACGAGGCTTTTTTTTTGAAAAAAATGGAGTTTTAGTTTTTTTAACAATAGTCTTTTTGATGTAAATAAAATTAGATATGGGACTGGTTTACATTATCTTTATCGGCATAACCATAGCGAGTTATGTGGTTCAAAGTTCACTTAAAAGAAAATTTGAGAAGTACTCTCAAGAGCCTCTTGATGTGCCTCTCACAGGCCGTGATGTGGCTGCTAAGATGCTTCATGACAATGGTGTCAACAATGTGAATGTTACGAGTGTGCAAGGTCAGCTAACCGACCACTATAATCCAGCCAATGGCACTGTTAATTTGAGCGATGTTGTGTTCTCGGTCAATAGTGTGGCTTCGGCTGCTGTGGCAGCACACGAGTGTGGTCATGCTTTGCAGCACGCACAGGGGTATGCTCCATTGAAGCTCCGCACTAAGCTTGTTCCTGTCGTGAGTTTCGCTTCAAGTTGGGTCACTTGGATTCTTCTTGCCGGTATCTTGCTAGTCCAGATCTTCCCCATAATCTTGGGAGTTGGCGTGGCGCTTTTTGCTTTGACTACATTGTTCAGTTTTATCACCCTTCCTGTTGAGATTGATGCTAGCCGTCGAGCAGTGGCTTGGCTCGAGAGCTCGGGCATTACCCATGGTGAGAAGACCCAGCATGCAAGTGATGCTCTTCATGCAGCTGCCTACACCTATGTAGTGGCCGCTTTGAGCTCTCTTGCAACTCTCTTTTATTATGTGATGATTCTGCTAGGACGTAGGAGATAATGACAATCATCTGTGCAAGTTATTTACCTTTTTTATTGATATGAGAAAAACATTTTTAGCTGCCTTGTTGATTGCTGTGAGTGCCTTGACTGTGTGGGGACAAGATGGATGGCTCACACAGGTCGAAAACTTGATGGAACAAGGTGAGTTTAACAAAGCTGAAGCGCTGATGAAGGCGCTACCCAAGAAAACACGAGTTGAACAAGAAGTGCGTATCGATTCGCTTATCACAATTATGGGTCGCATTCGCAAAGACTTCAACATGACCCCAGATGATGGCATCAAGCTCATCAGGGAGAAAATGCCTAATGTTACCAATGAGCAAATTGCTAAGTGGAAACGCAAGAACAAGATAGAGTACTTGATTATTGACGGCCAGGAATGGTGGTTCCGTAAATCGGTGAGAAACCTGTGGCTTCTTGCCGACGAGCTAAAAGAAGACCACGATGCCGAGAAGTGGGAAACCTATAAGACTCGCCGCAAATACTATCTTGAGGCTATGCAATGCCCTGCCGACGAGAAAGGAATTAGAGATTGGCGCCATGTAAACATCACTTTCACTCTTGATGTCAACGCCGATGTTGTGCCAGCTGGCGAAATTCTGCGTGTGTGGATGCCATTCCCTTATCAGAACCTTAGGCAGAAGAACATAAAACTTGAGTCAAGCAATCGTCCTGTGACTATGAGCCAGGGCAGCAAGCATCACACTGTGTATATGGAGGCTATTGCCGAGAAAGGTAAGCCCACCCACTTTGAATACACTTTTAGCTACGATGTTGCCGAGCGTCACATCGCCCAGCAAGACCTAGTGGCAATGGTTGAGCCTTATAACACCAATACTGCTGAGTATAAGGAATTCACTGGAAACCAACCTCCACACATAATCATCACTGATGACATGCGTGCTTTGGCCCGTGAGATTGTGGAGGAGGAAACCAATCCTGTTCTCCAAGCTTCCAAGATTTTTGATTGGATCTCGATGCGTTATCCATGGGCTGGTGCACGTGAATACAGCACTATCAAGAATATGCCCGACTATGTGCTTGCCAATGGTCATGGCGACTGTGGCCAAGTGGCATTGCTTTACATTTCTCTCGTGCGTAGTCTGGGCATCCCTGCTCGCTGGGAGAGTGGCTGGATGATTCACCCCGACGAGGTAAACTGGCACGATTGGGCCGAGACCTACTTTGAGGGTGTAGGTTGGGTGCCAACCGACCAGTCGTTTGGGCGCAGTGCTGTGGGAACCCCCATGAACAGCTACTACACCACAGGCATCGATCTATACCGCATGGCTTCTAACGAGACTATTGGTGACAAGCTTAGTCCAGAGAAAAAATATATTCGCAGTGAGACGGTTGACTTCCAGCCTGGCGAGGTTGAGTGGCGCAAGGGTAACCTTTATTACGACACGTGGGATTCAAGTCTTAAAGTCAATTCTATAGAACCAATTAAGCAATGATGATAAAGAGAATTTATTTGATAATAATGGTGATGGCAGTTGCCATTGCCGCAAGTGCTGCCGATGTTGATGCGGTGCTTAAAGATCTTAAAGCAAGGATTGCTCCCGATGGCCGTGTGGCCATTTGGAACGTGAAAAGCACTATGGAAGGCGACATGGCTGTGATTGATGGCATGGTGGGCTATCAGGACCAGTTTGAAGCTATCAATGCAGAGTTAGACAATCTCAATATTAGTTATAGAAACAATGTAAAGGTGCTTGCCAATGACGTGCCTGCCGACAAGCAATGGGCGCTGGTAAAACTTTCAATAGCAACTTTGCGTTGCGAGCCAAAGCACTCGGCCGAAGTGGCCACGCAAGGTATCATGGGAATGCCTTTGCGAGTGCTTGAAGTGGGAGAGTGGTGCAGGGTACAATGCCCCGACAACTACATTGCTTATGTTCCAGAGAGCTCCTTGAAGTTTGTAACTGAGCAGGAACTGGCTAAATGGAAAAATGCTGAACGTTACATCGTTACTGTCTATGACGACCAGCTCGTTACTGAGCCTAAAGGAGATGAGACAGTGAGCGACTTAGTGCTGGGAAATATACTCGAGGTTGTTAAGAAAAAAGGCAAGTGGATTGAGCTTGCTACGCCCGACGGACGCACTGGCTGGGTTAAGACATCAAGCGTAGAGAATTTCGACAAGTGGACACAGCAGAATATCAATCTGGAGAAGATTGAGAAAACTGCCAAACGCATGATGGGCTCAAGCTACTTGTGGGGCGGCACTTCGACCAAGGTCACCGACTGCTCGGGACTGACAAAGGTAAGCTATTTCTCTAATGGTATTATTCTACAGCGCGACGCCTCACAGCAGGCTCTCACTGGACTCAAGATTGGCGACTGGCACGATGCACAGTTGTGCGACTTGCTATTCTTTGGCAACAGCAAGACCGGTCGCGTAACTCACGTGGGCCTGTACTTGCGTGATGGCAAGTATATTCATTGCTCGGGACAGGTTAAAATCAATGATCTCAATCCCGAGGCACCCGACTACCTCTACAGTCCGCTCTCCATAAGCCGCGTTAATGGCATGATTGGCACTAAGGGAATCGTCTATGTGCGTGACCATGAGTGGTATCTCAATAAAAAGTAGAAATTAATTAACAAAAATATAACATCATGAATCGAAGAAAATTTCTTGTGGGAACAGGACTTGGACTGATTGCAGCATCTGCTCCCATCTCTATCTCAGCCAAAGGAAAGGCTACCAAAAAGGTGGCTAAAACTGGAAGATTGAACCTCTCGTTTGAACCTTATGAATTGAAGTTGCGCCATGCATTTAATTTGGCGCGTTACAGCCGTACAACTACCCCCGACGTTCAGGTGCAGTTAGAGTATGATGGCATAATTGGCTATGGTGAGGCATCAATGCCCCCTTATCTTGGCGAGAGCGTTGAGAGCGTTACCAAGTTCTTGAGCAGCCTTGACCTGAGCCAGTTTAACGACCCCTTCAAGATTGAGGACATTTTGACATATGTTGATAGCGTGGCTCCCAATAACCGAGCAGCTAAGGCTAGTGTTGACATCGCGCTTCATGACTTGCTAGGCAAGATTATGGGACAGCCATGGTATAAGATTTGGGGATATAACCCCGATAAGACTCCTGTTACCAGCTTTACCATTGGTATCGACACCGAAGAAGTGGTTCGACAAAAAGTGAAAGAGGCCGCTCCCTACAAACTCCTCAAGGTTAAGATGGGTCTCGATAATGACCAAGAAACAGTCGAGGTTATCAAGAGTATGACCGATGTGCCCATTTGCGTTGACGTGAACCAGGGCTGGACTAGTAAGGAGAAGGCTCTTGAAATGTGCTATTGGTTGAAGGACCGTGGATGTATTTTTGTTGAGCAACCTTTCGACAAGACTATGATCGACGAGACTGCATGGTTGCGTGAACGTTCGCCACTGCCCATTATCGCCGATGAGGCTTTCCAGCGTCTGCCCGACATCGTTAAGTTTAAAGGCGTTTATGACGGTATCAACATCAAACTCATGAAGAGCACTGGTCTCTATGAGGCTCACAAGATGGTGACTCTGGCTCGTGCTCTCGACATGAAGGTGATGATTGGCTGTATGACCGAGACTTCTTGCGCTGTTACTGCCGCTGCTAATCTCTCGCCTGTGGTTGACTTTGCCGACCTCGATGGTAACCTGCTCATCGCTAACGACCGCTTTGATGGTATGACTGTTGAGAACGGAAAGATTACACTTCACGACATCCCAGGTATCGGCATCACGCCTATTAAAAATAAATGATTGAATAATTATAAGAAATGAAAAAATCGTACAAAGTATTATTTACTATTCTGGCCATAGCGCTTGTGGGATTCTTTTTGTTTTCGCAATTTGACTTCCCCGAGAAACTAGGACTTAAGAAAGGTAAGTTTAATGAAACATTATTCGCTAGTGACAAGGAAGAAGTAACTAATAAGGACACAGTGGCCACCCAAGAGAAGAAACCCAATAAAAATGAAATGGACACTACAAAGAAGACGATTCTTTTTATTGGCGATTCAATGGTGGAGTGCTTGTTCCCGAGAATGTCGGCCTATGCTAAGAAGAATGGCCACACATTCTATGCCGTGGTGTGGTATAGCGCCACTACCGAGGTGTATGGAACAAGAACTACCGTCAAAGAATATATCGACAAGTATCACCCCGACTACATTCTCTTTAGCCTTGGTGGCAATGAGTTGTTCATTCGTGATATTAAGGAGAATAGACAGAAGTATGTTGACGAGATTATCCGGCAGTTTGGCGACATACCCTACATTTGGATTGGTCCTCCCAACTGGAAACCCGACACAGGCATCAACGATATGATTAAGAGTAGTGTGCCCGAGGGATGTTTCTATTTGTCTTACACTCCCGACCAGCATTACGACCGCAAGAAGGATGGTGCTCATCCCACTGCAGCCTCATCTAATCAGTGGATGGATCGTATCTGCAAGTGGATTATGACCGAATCGGCTCATCGCATACGTCTTGAGAAACCCGCCGACGGCGAGAAGGCTCGTCCCGACGACCTTGTTTTGTTGCAGCCATTGGGCTCTTAAGGCTGTCGTGTTCTTTTACTGACTTATATAAGAATCAATTATATATTATGTCATTTGATATAGCAACTTTCTTTCACAATTTGTGGAACCTGTTGTGTTTCGACCCAGCCAAGCCTTTGGTTTTCAACAGTGGTGTGTTTTGGTGCCTGTTCTTGATATTCTTGCCTATCTATGGCATGCTCAAGAACAAGCGCACCAAGATGATGATCTTTGTGATAGCATTTAGTCTCTACTTCTTCTACAAGTCAAGTGGGGGATTTTTCCTATTGCTGGTGGCTACATCAATTCTCGACTGGTTCTTTGCTTTACAAATAAAGATTGAGACGACCAAGAAGATGCGTCGCTTCTGGCTTTGGTTGAGCATTGCTATTTCGGTCGGTATCCTGGGGCTCTTCAAGTATGCTAACTTCGTGATTTGGAATATCAACGAGTTGATGAAGAGTAACTTCCAGCCTCTCGACTTGATAATGCCATTGGGTATTTCGTTCTACACTTTCAAGACCATCAGTTATGTTGTTGACGTTTATAAGGGTAAGATAGAACCTACCGAGAATTGGCTTGACTACCTGTTTTATCTGTCTTTCTTCCCTGCTCTCGCTATGGGACCTATCGTGCGTGCCGAGAAGTTCCTGCCTCAACTTCGCGACAACAAGGAACCCACCAAGCAAATGATATATAGTGGATTCTGGCTCGTGTTGCTTGGTGTTATCAAGAAAGCAGTTTTTGCCGACTACCTGGCACAGTATAGTGATATTGCGTTTGGCTCGGCCGATGGTTACAGTGGGTTTGAGCTTGCAATGGCAATGATGGGTTACACTATGCAAATCTACTGCGACTTCTCAGGATATAGCGATATGGCTATCGGTCTTGGACGCATCATGGGCTTTGATTTGGGAATCAACTTCAACTTCCCATATCGCTCTCTCAACCCCACCGAATTTTGGAAGCGCTGGCACATCACGCTCTCAATGTGGCTCATGGATTATGTCTATATTCCACTTGGAGGTAATCGCAAGGGTAAGCTCCGCCAGTATTTCAACCTTATGGCAACAATGCTCATTGGTGGATTGTGGCATGGCGCTGCATGGAACTATATAGTGTGGGGCGGTGTCCACGGAGTGGGACTGATTGTGCACAAAATCACCAAAAAGCCACTTGATAATTACTTGCCAAGCGACAACAAGGCTGTGAAGTTTTTCTCATGGCTGCTGGCGTTCATTTTCATTGTCATCACTATGACAATATTTGGAGCTGGCGACGTTGGCACATCTTGGACGGTAATCAGGAAATCATTCACCGAGTTTGATCCAGCCTATTTCTCCTTCTTCGTGAAAGCGCGTTACACTTGGTGCATTCTCTTGACTATTATCTTTGCGTTGCACTTTGTGCCGGTGAAGATTTACGAGCGCCTGACCACCTGGTTTGTTGGTTGCCATTGGCTTGTGAAACTGCTCATCTTTGTTGTAGTGGTGCAGCTGGTGATTCAATTCTCCAGTGCCGAGGTGAAACCATTTATCTATAATCAATTCTAATAGTTAAGAGGGTGAGACATGATTTAAATGTCTCACCCTCTTAATAATGTCTTCAGCATTATTGCTCTAAAGTTCTGCTTCTTTGAGCTTTTCGGCGTTTTCGGCCACAATCAAGTGGTCGATGCAGTCTTGCAGGTCTCCATCCATAAATGCTGGCAGATTGTAGATGGTGTAGCCAATGCGGTGGTCGGTAATGCGCCCCTGTGGATAGTTGTAGGTGCGAATCTTAGCCGAGCGGTCGCCCGTGCTCACCAGAGTCTTGCGACGGCTGGCAATGTCGTCGACATACTTTTGGTGCTCCTTGTCGTAGATGAAAGTGCGCAGTCGTGCCAATGCGCGTTCCTTGTTCTTGGGCTGGTCGCGGGTTTCGGTGCACTCAATGAGGATTTCCTGCTCTTCACCAGTGTTGGGATTAGTCCACATGTAGCGCAGTCGCACCCCTGAATTCACTTTGTTCACGTTCTGGCCTCCTGCGCCGCTACTGCGGAAAGTGTCCCATTTTATCTCGCCCTCGTTGATCTCTATGTCAAACGGCTCGGCCTCGGGCAAGATAGCTACCGACGCTGCCGAAGTGTGCACGCGCCCCTGAGTCTCGGTGACTGGCACACGCTGAACACGGTGAACTCCGCTCTCATATTTAAGCGTGCCATACACGCCATTGCCTGTGACACTGAACACAATCTCTTTGTATCCACCCGCTGCACCCTCGCTGCACGATGACATCTCAATTTTCCACCCTTTGCTCTCGCAGTAGCGGGTGTACATGCGAGCCAAGTCGCCGGCAAAGAGGGCTGCCTCATCGCCGCCAGTGCCACCTCGAATCTCAATGATGGCGTTCTTCGAGTCTTCGGGATCCTCGGGAATGAGAAGCAGCTTGATTTTCTCCTCAAGTTTGGGCAACTCTTCCTGATTGGTGTCAATCTCCTCACGAGCCATAGCTCTTAGTTCTTCATCATTTTCGCTGGCAAGGAGCTGTTTTGCGTCCTCTAAATCCTGAACTTTCTTTTTATATTCATGAGTCACGTTGAGCAGGTTCTCAAGGCTCTTATATTCTTTGCTAAGTTTTACATAGCGCTTCTGGTCGGCGATAACCGACGGGTCGGTAATCAGAGTTTGAATCTCCTGAAAACGCGCGTCGAGTCCTTCCAGTCGCTCAAGTAATGTGTTGTTTGCCATAATGTGTTGCTAAAATTTGGCTGCAAAGTTACAAAAAAAATAGATATCGAACAAGTAAGAAGTAAGAAGTGGCAAGTAACAAGTAACAAGTAAAAAGTAAAAAGTAAAAAGTTGCAAGTGGCAAGTAACAAGTAACAAGTAAGAAGTGACAAGTAAGAAGTAACAAGTAACAAGTAACAAGTAAGAAGTAACAAGTAAGAAGTAACAAGTGGCAAGTAACAAGTAACAAGTAAGAAGTAACAAGTTGCAAGTTGACCCTTTTATCGGGAAGTAATGATTTTTTTCAGGATGCTGTAGCTGTCCATTATGCCCAGTTCACCGGCTTTGCTCAGGTCGTCGATGGCTTTCTCTCGTTGACCAAGTTGCAAGTAGATGAGCCCTCGGTTAAAATAGGCTTCGCCTAAGTGAGGATTGAGTTTTATGGCTTTTGAATAATTAGTCAATGCATTCTCAAAATCATTGACAACAGCTTGCCTGTGTGCTAAGTTATAAATGGCATAAGAGTTATCGGGCGACAACTTTATAACAGTGTTTATGTCGCTTGACGGGCTTGTTGCATGAGGTCCTGAAAATGTGCTGTGCTCTTGTGAAGATGAGGTTTCGTTGTACTGCTCTTCGGTTTCTAACTTTAGGCACGAAGCGTTAAACCGCAACATGTAAGCCAGTGTGAAACCAGGTTGAATGGCGATGGCACTGCTGGCATCCTGGATGGCAGCATCATAGTTCCTCAGCATGAGTTGGTCCATAGCTCTTGCAAAGAAATTAATGGCATGCGTCTTGTCGTTTTTTATGATATCGTTATAATGTGCGACACTGGCAAATCTGTCGGCAGCTTCATAGGCCGACAAGCGTCTTGTTCTACTAACGATTGTCAATTTACATGGCAGAGCGCCCATGTCGTTTATTGCCGACATCTCCTTTATGAGATGCGTGTGACCTTGTGGTAGGATATCGTCGGGATAGTAAGACAGCCTGAAAATTTCTTGTGGTTTCACATTCACCAGGTAATTGTCCCTAATGAAGAGAGGACCGTGCTGTATCCTTTGTTCAGCAGCTTTTCTTTCGTTGATGAAATCGTCGCTTCTAAAACTTAGCTCTGGATAGAAGCCGCCTTGGTTAATAATGTCACTGTGCTCGCTATAAAACTTGTTGTCGATATCATTTATACCGTTGCCAGTATAGCCTGTTGAATGCAGTAATTGATTGAGTTTTAGGCGTGCTTTTGCATTATTCTTATTCAACTTGATGGCTTGTGAGAGATGGTTGATTGTGGCCAATGTGTCATGTTGCTCAAGCCGCAACTGAGCAATGGCAAGATGAGCGCTGGCATTGGTGCTGTCGTTAGTTAATAATTCCTTTAGGCATGAGTCGGCTTGAGCATATTCTTCTAGGGCAATGTGACAAGAAGCAATATTCAAAAGAATATCGTGGTCATCTTTGTTGACTTCGCGACATTTATTGTAGTCTTCAATCGCCAATTGGTAGTTGTGCGACTGTTGCCTTGCTATAGCTCTTAATTTGTGGGAGTTATTGATGAAAGGGTTGATGTTGATGCTTTGAGTGGCATCGTCGTTGGCGCCTTTGCAGTCGCCAAGTGCCATTTTTGCTACAGCACGGTAGTAGTAGGGTTCTGCTAGTGTTGGTTCTTGGTAGATAACTTGGTTAAAATACTGGATTGCCAACCAATAGTCATGTCCCCAAAGAGCATTGCGCCCAAGGTTCATAACCTGAGAGGTATTGATTTGGGCGAGTGCTGATGTTGCTGTCAACACAATCGCCACAGCGATGCTAACCCACCGCGCCATCATGTTACAACGATTACGGTTTTCTAAGCACAACAAGCGATTTGTCTATTTCATATCCTCTCTCGTCAAGCTCTTTAGTGTATAGTTCCACTTCACTTTCGTTGAGCTTGCGGCAATAGAGTGTTTCTTCAAGTGAGATAAGAAGACGTGTCTCGGTGTCGATATATTTCCATTGATATCTTGTCGACTTGAGGTCTTCATACTCTATTCCAAATGGTTCTGTGTGGTCAATGTAGATTGCTCCATTGATGATGTTACTACCACTAACAATGTTGACAGTCTGCAGGTCAATGTCATTAACGAGCTTTATTTGACACATGCTCACATCTTTGCCATTAATGCTTTCAACGAGCCACGAACCGTTCATGAAATCGAGATTATGCCTAACGAGTTTTAACGACACGTGGTTCTTGTCCCTTTTCAGCTCCATGAATTCAATGTCACCCTTTTTGTAGAGGGCTATTGTTCTCGACTCTCTTAATCCCTTTAGAATTATGTTTTCCGCATCCTGGTATAAGTTGTCGGTTTTATTTGTAATATAAAAATCATGCTCTTGGAGCTTGAAATTGTTACTTCCGTCGACAGTGAAAACAGCATTGATACTGTTGCTCCCGGTGTTACCATACATTACATGGTTATCATAATCGAAGAAGAGATAAGCCCAAGTCTCCCTAGGTAAGTAAACCTTTTGGCCTTCGGCTTCTATGATGTTCCATTCTCCATTGAGCTGGGCCGAGGGATTGGTAAGGTTGATGGGAGTGATTTGATCCTCTCCAAAATAATAGTGCTCGCTTTGTCCTGTAAGATTATTGTCGGCCATAACTGATTGGCAAGCAATTAGTACAGTGAGCAAAGTCAATATTGTAATTCTTTTAAACATGTGGCGTTCTTTAAATAAATTATATATTAAACATGCAAAATTCGGTATTTTTCATAATATGTGCAAATTTAGGTGTTTACTTTTATCATTTTTTTATACCTTTGCATAGTTGATAAAGTAAAAATAACATATTCTGTTTTTTATTGAACTCATCATATTGTTTTACTCATAAATACATTATCATGGCAAAATTGACTAAATCAGGGCTTGATCCCGAGAATTTTATTACAACAATAGAAGGAAAACCAGTTAAACTCTATGTATTAACCAACGAGAATGGCGTTGAAGCATGTATCACCAATTATGGAGGTCGAATCGTGAGCCTGATGGTGCCTGACCGTGATGGTAAACTCACCGATGTTGAGCTTGGTCATGATAGCATTGCCAACTATCTCGCCGATGACGGAAACTTTGGAGCTCTGATAGGTCGATATGGCAACCGAATTGGAAATGGAAAATTCAGTATTGATGGGGTAGAGTACAACTTGCCAATTAATAACAACGGGCATTGTCTGCATGGAGGACTAATTGGCTACGACAAGAAAGTGTGGGATGCAAAACAAGAAGGAAACCGCCTGGAACTTACTCTTGTAGACCCTGATGGCACCGAAGGATTCCCCGGCACACTCAATGTGAAGGTCACCTACACTCTCACCGATGACAATGCTATTGACATTGAATACAGTGCCACTACCGATAAGGCTACTATTGTGAATCTCACCAATCACTCTTATTTCAACCTCAACGGAGATTTGGCGTCGAGCATTCACAACCATGTGCTCATGATTGATGCCGATCGCATCACCCCAGCCGATGCTACTCTCATTACCGACGGCTCTTTTATGGATGTAGAAGGCACAGCTTTCGACTTCCGCAACGCTAAGCCCATTGGTCAGGATATCAATGCTGATGACGAGCAACTCAAGAATGGCAACGGATATGACCATAGTTTTGCTCTCAATCACCCTGGTGATATTAACAATGTTGCATTACGCGTGATGTCGCCAGTAACTGGAATTGTGATGGAAGTATTAACTACCGAGCCTGCTGCTCAGATGTATACTGGCAATTTCCTTGATGAAAACTTGAAGGGTAAATTTGGAGTAGGTTATCCAGCTCGTTCGGCTGTCGCTTTTGAGACTCAGCATTATCCAAACACCCCCAACTGCCCTGAGTATCCATCATGTGAACTTCGACCTGGTGAAACTTATTACACTCGCACTATCTATCGCTTTACTACCGATTGATACATTTTTAAAAGTGTCTAAGATTAAGAGCCTTGCAAGATATCTCGCAAGGCTCTTAATTTTGTTTATAAAATAGAGTTTTACAAATCTTCCTCCGACTCTTCATTGAACTCTTTGTTGAGTTCGGCTAAGTCTTCCTCATTGAAGGCGTCTTCACCAAAGAATTCCTCGTCAAGTTCCTCAATAGATGGCTCTTCAATCTTCACTGGCTTAGTATCCGAAAGGAAATCGGCTACCATGGTCTCTTGGGGAGCTTTACCCTCTTTGCGCTGGCACAATGGATCGTGAAGGCTCTTGCCGGGAACAGTCTCCTTCAATATCATGAAGAAATATCTGTCAGACATATAATCAAAAACAAACTTAAGCTTCTGACCTTCGTCTTCAAGAAGCTCGTCAAGAGGGGTGTCTTCCATGATCCAGATGTCCTCGTCAGAGTCGGTGTCCATATCGTAATAGGTCACCTCCTTTTCCTTGTTCCAATCTTCATCACAAATCACGAAAGAGTCCATTTGGTTCTTGTCATAACCGGCAGCATCCAGTATGGTGTTGCGCAGTCTCAAGAATGTGTCGGAGCTGTCTATTGCAATTTCTAACTTGAAATTTTCGGCCTCTTCTGAACCTATCAGAAACTTGTAAATCATAGTTTATTCTTTTTTTGATATTGGTTTTCGATTGCGAAATTAGTAAAAAAATGAATTATGCAAGCATTATTCCTATTTTTTTTTGTCAACAAGCCAAAAAAACAACTTTTCCAAATATTTTAGATAGAAAAAATATGAAAAAAGTCAAAAAACAACTCTTTTTTACTGAGCTATCACCTCGTTAAGTTCACCTGTCACCGAATCGATAATGAATCCTCTCACCTTCACATCGTGAGGAAGGAGTGGATGGCAAGTGATAGTTTTGACTGTGCTAATGACCGACTGCTCGGTGTCATGAAATCCTTCGAGCCATTGGTCCAAGTCAATGCCACTGTGCTTGATGGTGGAAAGAGTTGATGCGCTGATGCCACGTTCGAGCATGTGGTGCTCAAACTCCTTGAACGACATGTGGCAAGCTCCGCAAGTGGTGTGAGCTATAACCATAATCTCCTCAACGCCCAACTCGTAGACTGCTACAAGCAACGATCTCATAGCGCTGTCATAGGGCGACATGATGAGGCCTCCTGCATTCTTTATTATCTTGGCGTCGCCATTCTTGAGTCCTAATGCTGCAGGAAGAAGTTCGGTTAGTCGTGTGTCCATGCAGCTGAGAACTGCAAGTTTCTTGTTTGGATATTTGTCAGTGACATATTGTTTGTAGTCACCTCGCTTCACAAACTCTTGATTAAATTTTAGAATTTCGTCAATCATTGTTTAATATTTTTTGATGGTATGTTCTTTGTACTTGCTTTTTCTACAAAAATAACTCCAATGAGTACCAAAGCGCAGCCTATTACAGCAACCATGCCCACTCGTTCGTTTAGGACTATTACACCCATGACTATTGAAACAATAGGATCAAGATATAGGTAATTGCTTGATCTTATGGCTCCAATCTTTTTAATCACTAGATTCCATATGAAGAATGCTGCCATAGAGCACACGAGGGCCAAGAACAACATGTTTAGAAGGACGTCGCTTCGTAGTAGTGTCTCGAGTGGAGTCCTTGGCTCAAGGAATATCACAGGCAGAGCGCACACGGTGCCATAGAGCATCACTTTGCGCGTGATGGAAAGTGTGCTGTGCCGACCTTGTACTCGCTTGAGAATGATGCAGTAAACCGCCCACGATAAAGCCGCCAGAAAAGCTAGCAAGTTGCCTAGCAAGCCATTTCCCCACACAAATCCGTCACGAAATGTGACCACTGCCACACCGGCGAATGCCACCATCGAGCTTAGCAGGATTTTCCATGAGAAATGCTCTTCTTTAAGAAATATAGCCGCCAAGATCGTTGTCAATAGCGGGTTAACGGCAATCACTATTACCACATCGCTGAGAAGGGTTAGCTTGAGAGCAATGTTCTGTAACACGAAGTACAAAGCGCCGCCTGTGAGGCCGCACAGAATGGCCAACAATTCGTCATGCCAGCTCCAAATGGAAACTTTGAAGCGCGAGAATATAAGGAGGCCCAAATAGGCAATTGCCGAGCGATAGACGAAAATTTCGGTTGGTGTGATACCTGCATCAAGTAACAACCTTGTGCATGGAAATGAGGCTCCCCATGCAATAATTACTAAGATGGCTATTACATGATACCACCAGGTTGAACCATTTTGTTGCTCTTCTCTCATCTCTGCATCCATTGTTTGCGTTCTTGCTCAGGCATTTTCTCTATCGCATATCTCAGTGCGGTGCGTGGCATGTCATGGGCATGCTGCTCAAGGAATGATCGCAGTAGGTCCATGCTCACCCGTTTGCCCATCTCCCTTAACAGCCACCCCACAGCCTTGTGCATCAAGTCATGATTGTGATGCAAGTGCCACTCACAATATCGAAGGGTGTAGGATGGATTACCTTGTTTTAATGGCTCCATAGTGCACACTACCGACATGCGTTGCTCCCATAAGTTGTCGCTTGCTGCAAGGAGGTCAATTATCTTTAGTTTTTGTTTATCATCTTTAGAAGATGGTGTCATCAACCATTTTCCTAAGATTTTATATACCGATAGGTCTACAAGGTCCCAATTGTTGGCACTAGTAGTGTGATTGAGATAGAATGCCACTATCTCATCTCGTTTAGCCATAGCTTCACTGTTGTTGAATAGCCGTCGTGTGGATTGGGCTTCAAACTGACTCACAAGTATCAGTAAACCACACAATCTCACTTCGTGCCATTGTGAATCTAGCAACTTCTCAATTTCATTGAGGGAAAGCTGTTTGCTGGCTGCTGCCACTTTGCGAGTGTCAGGAACACGTATTCCCAAGAATTTATCGCCATGACCATAGGATCCTGGCTCTGTCTTGAAAAAACGCATCAAGTGCTGAGCCTGTTCCTGAGAGCCCAGCGACTGCATGTGACTAATTACTTGTGCTGCAGTGGTCATCTATTTGTGTGATTTCATTACCTGATGAAATGCGTGGGTTGCCACTCTTCAAGTTCTGGCTTGGGCAGTTTTGCTACTTCTTGACTTTTAATTAGGTGTGCCAGGTTACGTCCAAGCTGACGCATTGTCTGCATACCCTCTTTGTCTAGCTTAGCTTCTCCTTTATCCATGCCATACACAATGTTCCAATATTGAGATGTTACCAATGGCATATTCTTGAGTTGGAAGGGCATCGTCATCGTTTGAAGCGCGGCGGTGGCTCCTCCACGTCGGCACACGGCAACAGCAGCGGCAGGTTTGCCGTTAACCTGTGCTCCTGCATAGAAAGCTCGTTGAATGAGGGCTACCGTTTGCCCTGCAGGTTGACCGTAATAAACAGGTGAACCCACTACAAGCGCGTCGGCGTCATTCATTTTCTCTATCATCGTGTTGCATATGTCGTCATCGAATGTGCACTTGCCATTGTCCGATTGTTTGCAGGTTTGGCAAGCAATGCATCCTCTCACTGGCTTTACACCAATCCATGCTATCTCGGCGTCTATGTTTTGCTCATTCAACACATTGGCTATTTCACTTAACGCAATAAATGTGTTTCCATCCTTGCGAGGTGAGCCGTTTATCAATAAAACTTTTGCCATAAGAACTAAATTCAATATTTTAAAACTGCACAAAATTAATGAAAATATCGTGAAGAATATGGGTTTTTGAAAAAAATATACACTAATAATTTATTTAATGAGTCGCACTTTAGTGTACCATTAGAGCTCTCACCAAGTTTCTTGTCAATGTACCATACATTTATTCAATAATTTATTCACACAACCTTAAATCTACTTTTCAAGTTGTATTAATTCTGTTTTATTAGTTGTTGTCATAATTTATAAATTGATTTAGATAAATATTTTTATTGAATGAAAAATTTTTGTAAATTTGCGAGTGATAAATTGATGTGAAGTTACACCTTATTTAATATATGATAGATGATAATTAGAGTGAATGATTGCTCAATAAGAATTTTTAAGGGGGCTACAGTGGGTGACGTGGTTTTGCGATATGCGGTACGTAAAGGCTTGGATATAAACACTGTGGCATCTTTTGTAGTGACCGACCGATGGGGGCATTTGCTGGATTGTGCAGCGCCATTAACCGACAAGCAAATATTAAAAATAAAAAACGTATAGTAATATGAAAAAGAATTTTTTGTCAATAATCTGTTTTCTCTTAGTTTCAGTTTTTAGCTCAGCGCATGGCGAGACGATTCGCATTTTGTCAACTAATGATATGCACTCAGCTCTTGAAAAGATGCCACAACTTGCATTTATTGTTGATAGTTTAAGGGCTATAGACCCAACAATGTTGGTGCTCTCGGCTGGCGATAACCGCACTGGCAACCCTTATAACGACCGTTACGAGCCTGTGTCCTATCCTATGATTTCGATGATGAACATTATCGGGTTTGATGCTTCTGCGCTTGGAAATCATGAGTATGACTCTAAAGTTGAAGGGCTGGCAAGTATGACCGCTTTGTCAAATTTCGAGTATCTAGCAGCGAATATCACTTGCCCACCCGAATCTAACATCCACGTGGTGCCATATCAAGTGTTTGATGTGAAAGGTGTGAAGGTGGGTGTGTTGGGAATAACTCAAGTGGGAACTCTTGGAATACCCGACACTCATCCCGACAACGTGAAAGGATTATCGTTTCAGCAGCCTGAAGATGTTATTCCGCAGTATAAATGGCTCACCCACCAATGCGACGTGAATGTGCTCTTGACTCATGTGGGCTATGAGGTAGACTTAGACTTGGCGAAAAAGTTCTCGTATTATGACCTTATAGTAAGCAGCCACTCTCACACTCAGCTTGAGGGAGGGGAGATGCACAATGGTGTGTTGATAACACAAAATGGATATCAATTGCCTCGAGTTACTTTAACAACTTTGGAGGTTGAGAATGGCAAAGTGGTGAATAAAAAAGCCGAGAACATTTTCATCGACAAAACGACTAGGCGTAGTGAAGCTGCCGAGGCGCTACTCAATCACTTCAAGAATAGTCCGGAGATGGAACGTGAAGTAGGGCGCATGGCGAGCGACATCACTACTTATGACGCCCTCGGAGTGATGATGTGCGATGCTTGGGCTGCGGAGTGTAACTGCGACATTGCAATCGAAAACTATGGTGGAGTGCGCTACGATGTCTTCCCTGTCGGTCCCATAACTGTAAAGGATATCCTCAACCTTGACCCATTCATGAACACTGCTGTTGTCATGAATCTCACGGGAAAGGAACTTAGCGACATGCTCATAGCTTGTTTTAAAGCCGACCGCAACAGGTTCCCAATTACCAGCGGATGCACAGCGGTTGTGACCTATAGCGACTCAAGCAAAAGTGCAATCAAGAAACTAGAGCTTTTTGGTCCAGATGGAAAGAAGCTTGACATGAAGAAAAAATACCGTGTTATGGCCAACAACTATATCGCTTCGATTGCCGACTCTCCTCGTCAGGACCAAGGAGAACGTGGAACGATTACAACTAGCGACCTTATTATTCGTTGGCTGGAGAAAGTGAAAACTGTTGATTATAAAGGGCGCACTAGTTTTACTGAGAAGTGGTGAAACCTCACGACAGGGGGTGTTGATAACTTTTACCCATAAAGTTATTAACAATTGTTTTATTCTAACTTTATTGTAACTAATTTTGCATGCTGTGCGCAAAAAATATTGCAAATAATTAACAAAAACTTATATAAACAGTGGAAAAGAAAACTTACACCTATGACGAGGCTTATCACGCTTCGTTAGAGTACTTTAAGGGCGATGAACTCGCGGCACGTGTTTGGGCGACTAAGTATTCTCTTAAAGATTCTTTTGGCCATCTTTATGAGAAGACTCCTGACGACATGCATCATCGTATTGCCAGCGAGATTGCGAGAATAGAGAAAAAGTATCCAAACCCCATGAGTGAGGAGCAAATTTTTGAGTTGCTTAGGAACTTCCGTTACATTGTTCCCCAGGGTAGCCCAATGGCTGGTATTGGAAACAATTATCAAGTTGGTTCCTTGTCTAACTGCTTCGTGATTGGACTTGATGGCCAACCCGACTCTTATGGAGGTATCATCAAGATTGACGAGGAGCAGGTGCAACTCATGAAGCGTCGCGGTGGTGTGGGGCATGATCTGTCGCACATACGTCCATTGGGTTCTCCAGTAAAAAATTCGGCATTAACATCTACTGGTCTTGTTCCTTTCATGGAGCGTTACAGCAACTCTACTCGCGAGGTTGCTCAAGATGGCCGTCGTGGCGCCCTGATGCTCACTGTTAGCATCAAGCACCCTGATAGCGAATCGTTTATCGACGCTAAGATGACCGAGGGAAAAGTGACAGGAGCAAATGTTTCGGTGCGCATCGATGACGCATTCATGCAGGCTGCAGTCGACGGAACCGAATACACCCAGCAGTATCCTATCGACGCCGAGAATCCTACCTATACCAAAAAGATTGATGCTACCAAGCTTTGGAACAAGATTGTTCACAATGCTTGGAAGAGTGCCGAACCCGGTGTTCTTTTCTGGGATACTATCACACGTGAGGCTGTGCCCGACTGTTATGCCGACCTTGGATTCCGCACCATCTCAACCAATCCTTGTGGCGAGATTCCTCTGTGTCCTTATGATAGCTGCCGACTCATTGCTGTTAATCTCTATAGCTATGTCGTGAATCCATTTACTAAGGATGCCTATTTCGATTTCGAGAAGTTTGCTGAGCACATTGGCTATGCGCAGCGCATGATGGATGATATCATCGATCTTGAAATGGAAAAAATTGAGGCAATTCTCGCTAAAATCAAGCAAGATCCTGAAACCGAAGAGGTTAAACAAACCGAGTTAAACCTTTGGACAAAGATTCGTAACAAGACTTTGAAGGGACGCCGCACAGGTGTGGGAACAACTGCCGAGGGCGATATGGTGGCTGCTATGGGGCTCACTTATGGCACTGATGAGGCTACCGAGTTTTCGGTATCTGTTCACAAGGCTCTAGCTCTTGCTGCTTATCGTTCATCTGTCAACATGGCGCGTGAGCGTGGCGCATTCGAGATTTATGATGCTAAGCGCGAGGAGAATAATCCATTCATCCTGCGCATCAAGGAGGCCGATCCCGAGCTTTATGACTTGATGGTAAAATATGGACGTCGCAACATAGCGTGTCTTACCATTGCGCCAACAGGTACAACGAGTATTTTGACGCAAACAACTTCGGGCATCGAACCTGTGTTCCTTCCTGTTTACAAGCGTCGTCGCAAGGTGAATCCTAGCGATAAGGACGTGCGTGTCGACTACGTTGATGAGTCGGGCGATTCCTTCGAGGAATACATTGTTTATCACCACAAGTTCATTACTTGGATGGAAGCCAATGGTTTAGAGGTTCGTCACGATTACACCCAAGAACAAATCGAGGACCTGGTAGCTCGTTCGCCTTATTACAAGGCTACTAGCAACGATGTGGACTGGCTCAACAAGGTGCGTATGCAAGGAGCAGTTCAAAAGTGGGTGGACCACAGCATCAGTGTGACAATCAATCTTCCTAACGACATCAGTGAGGAGATGGTGGGCAAACTTTATGTTGAGGCTTGGCGTTCAGGATGCAAGGGCTGCACTGTATATCGTGACGGCTCACGCAGCGGCGTGCTCATCTCGCTTTCGGGCGATGGCAAAAACAAGAAAAAGAAAGGTGAGAAGAAGGCTCACTACATGGCCGAGGAGGAGCACATTCTCAAGCGTCCTGTAGAGCTTGAGGCCGATGTGGTTCGATTCCAGAACAATAAGGAGAAGTGGATTGCATTCATCGGACTTATCGACAATCGTCCTTATGAAATCTTCACTGGTATTGCCGATGACGATGAGGGTATTTTCTGTCCAAAGTCGGTGACTAAGGGTAAGATTATCAAGGCGGTGAATGAGAATGGCGAGAAACGCTATGACTTCCAGTTCATTAACAAGCGTGGCTTCAAGACCACTATCGAGGGACTGAGCGAGAAGTTCAACCCTGAGTTCTGGAACTATGCTAAGCTCATCTCGGGTGTGCTGCGATATGGAATGCCTATTGAACAAGTACTTAAACTTGTTGCTAGCCTTGAGCTTGACAATAAGAGTATTAATACTTGGAAAATGGGTGTAGAGCGTGCACTTAAGAAGTACTTACCCAACGGTACCAAGTTAAGTGGACAGACGTGTCCCAACTGCGGACAAGAGAGTCTTGTCTACCAGGAAGGATGCTTAATCTGCACTAACTGCGGAACATCCCGTTGCGGCTAGTGCCGAAATTCTCAAATAATCACAGGCGGTGTAATAATTAGCAAACTATGCGCCGCCTGTGTTTTAATAATGGTCAAAGCCAATCTTTCCCATAAGTCACACAAAAAACATAAACTATGGCACTATACAAATGTCCTGAATGTGGGCACATAATCTCCGACAGAGCTGATGCCTGCCCAAATTGTGGTTACGTCCTCAAAACTTACACTAACCCCAATAACAATGCCAATAACCGGCATAACATTACAATCATCCTAGCAGTGATTGCACTGATTGCAGCATTGGCTCTCATCGGTATTTTGTTATATAAATCCAATAGTGCTAACAACTCCGAAACATCTGCTTCCACAGAAACCATAGTTCAAGATTCAGCCGTAGTCAATGATTCAGTTATAGGGCAAGCTCCCCGACAAGCTAGTTATGAGAAGAGTTCAATCTTAAATGGTAACGTGTTTACGTTGGTGTATACCACCAGCGACGATAATTTCTTGAATATTAGGAGCAAGCCATCGATGGAAGGAGTGGTTTTAGGAGAGATTAAAGAATTATATAACTGGCCTGGTTATGGAGTGTTGATTAAGAAAGGATCTAGATGGAGTAGGGTTCGTAAAGGAGATGTAGAAGGCTGGGTGTCCAACAAGTATTTGGGCTATGTGAAATGGTACTATGGTAGAGGAAGCTCAGTGCTTGTCGCCAATATGCCACAGACCACCATCTACTTGGAGAGCAATGCTGACGAGGGGGCACCCTATATCCCGTATAAAAAGGTCTCGAGGGGTACTATAATTGCTGACGAATACAATGATAATGGTGAATACTACGTGTTGGAAACAGCCCACGACTATTTGTATGTAAAGAAGGGAGATGTGATGGTTATGTCTCGAGAAGAAGTTGGGAGGTAACTATTTCATAGCATGTCAAGGCGTTGTTTCACAATAGTGTCCAGCGCCTTGAGTATTTCTTGCAACATGGAGGGTGGGGTACTGCTGTTGCAAAGTGCGATGCCGTCAACACCTGTTGCCATAAGTTCGTCAAGGCTAATGCCGGGAGTGAGTGTGGCCACTACTGGCTCATCCAAGTTGCTGTCACGCATTTGTTTAACAACTTCGCGGCAATTCTCTAAGTCAGAGCCATTTACAGCTATATAGTCGATTGCTGTTCGCGGCAAAAATGGAACTTGTGCCGAATCTTCAATTGTGAGCCCCATTATTGGTTCCTCGCCTAGTTCTTTGCGGATATCAACAAGTTTAGATAAGTCCTTAACACCCAAATGAGTACCTGATACTTTTAGTTGGGCTACAGTCTCTACGTCGTTATCTAATGAAAGATACGCCTCACATTCATCGCATTTCTCCTTCAAGGCTTTGATTGAGGGCTCAATCTCGCTGTTCTTCACTTTGCTGAGGTCTAATCTTATCCATCGGCATCCGTTGTTTAGGGCTTGTTCTGCAATGTTGATTATCTCATCTAACTCGTTCCCGCTTATCAAGTATTGTAACATTGGTCTCTGATTTTTTCTGCAAAAATAAGTAGAATTTCGGCGAAATTGGAGAAAAACCATAGTTTTTTATAAAAATTATAAAAATAATAATTAATTTGACTTGAAGTAGAGAAAATATTTGTACTTTTGTGAAATTTTTGGAGAGCTATGGCAAATGAGTTGCAACAAACGCTGGAACGAATCATCAACAAGAGCAATATCTTGGTTGAGAAATATCATGCGCTCGAAAGAACTAATGATGAGATCAACAGCGAGAAAGAGCAACTTGTTAAAGAGATAGAGCAAATAAAGAGAGACAATGAGCTATTGCGACAAGAAAATGAGTATCTGAAGATGGCACGAGTTGTCGCTCCCAATCTCGATGAGGTGGATAAAGCCAGAACCACTATCTCCACTTTAGTGCGGGACATTGACAAATGCATCGCTCAACTTAATGAATGATGCAAGATTATGGCAACACAAGAAAAGACTCAAAATATATTGATTAGAATTGCCGATGTTGAGCCCATTGCGCTCACCATCTCTAGCGACGAGGAGGCAAGCTACCGCGAGGCGGAAAAGCTTGTTAACACCTTGTGGAACAAATGGATTGACAGGTTTGAAGGCAACAATTCGTCGCAACGTGTCATGGCAATGGTTGCTTTTCAGTTTGCGCGACTTTATTCTAAGTCCTATAATCAAAATGTCGCTGTCAACAAGTTTATTACCACCTTTGAGGAATCTCTCAATGAGGTGGTATTGAAGATGTGACAAGACGCTTAGGTGAGGCTTGGTCAGTTGGGTTTACCAAGTTGATACTGAGGCGTTAGAGAATATTGAATTAATAGGTTCCTGCACTACTCTTGAGCAAGGGCCGCTATTACAGCGGTGTGTCTTGCGACGAGCAGTGCATTTAATTTTTAAATATTTAATTTTTTATAATGGAAATAGTTATTTATATTTTAGTTGCAGTCGTGGCTTTGGCTATTGGCGCCATTGTGGCTAGCATGTTGTCTAAACGAAGTGCTAAATCTCAGGCCAACACGATTGTTGAGAAAGCTAAACTCGAAGCCGAAGTTTTAAAGAATAACGAAGTGCTCAAAGGCAAGGAAGAAGGTCTTGCCATCAAGAGCGAGAGCGAGAAGCAAGCGAATGCACGTCTTGCCAAGGTTCAGTCGAGTGAAGCAAAACTTAAACAGCGCGAGATACAGCTTAATCAGCAGCAACAGGAGTTGCAGCGCAAGAAGAATGAGACCGATACGCTGAAAGTCAATCTCGATAACCAGTTGGCAGTTCTTGAAGATCGCAAGAAAGAGGTTGACAAGATGGAGATGAAGGTGCGTGACACTTTGGAGCACGTGAGTGGTCTGTCGGCCGAGGAAGCCAAGGAGAAACTCATTGAGTCGCTCAAAGATGAGGCAAAGACTGCTGCAGCCAGCTACATCAATGATATCATGGACGATGCTAAGCTTACTGCCAACAAGGAAGCTAAGCGCATTATCGTGGCTACTATCCAACGCGTTGCCACCGAGACTGCTATTGAGAATGCTGTGACTGTGTTCCACATCGATAACGATGAGATGAAGGGACGCATTATTGGTCGTGAGGGTCGCAATATTCGCGCTTTGGAGTCGGCAACTGGCATTGAGATTATTGTAGACGACACTCCCGAGGCTATCGTGCTCTCGAGCTTTGACCCAGTTCGTCGTGAGATTGCACGCTTGGCACTGCATCAGTTGGTTGCCGACGGTCGCATACATCCTGCTCGCATCGAGGAAGTTGTTGCTAAAGTTCGCCGTCAGGTTGAGGACGAAATCATCGAGACTGGTAAGCGCACTGCTATCGACTTGGGTATCCACGGCTTGCATCCTGAACTCATTCGTCTCATTGGCAAGATGAAATATCGCTCTAGCTATGGCCAGAACTTGCTGCAGCACTCTCGTGAGACTGCCAACTTGTGTGCCGTGATGGCTAGTGAGCTTGGTTTGAATCCTAAGAAGGCACGCCGTGCAGGATTATTGCATGATATAGGCAAGGTGCCCGATGATGAGCCCGAATTGCCACATGCACAGCTTGGTATGAAGCTCGCTGAGAAATACAAAGAGAAAGCCGACATTTGCAATGCTATTGGTGCTCACCACGACGAGGAAGAGGCAACAAGTCTCTATGCGCCTATCGTACAAGTGTGTGATGCTATTTCTGGTGCTCGCCCAGGTGCCCGTCGTGAGGTGGTTGAAGCCTATATCAAGCGACTTAACGACCTTGAGAAGTTGGCAATGTCTTATCCTGGTGTTGTTAAGACCTATGCTATTCAGGCTGGACGTGAGCTTCGCGTGATTGTTGGTGCCGATAAGATTACCGATCAAGAGACCGAGAAACTGTCGACCGAGATAGCTCAGAAGATTCAAGACGAGATGACCTACCCAGGACAGGTGCGCATCACCGTCATTCGTGAGACACGTGCCGTGAGCTTCGCAAAATAAAGACCTGCGTCATGGACGAGATTAATAATCAAATAACACCGCAGGAACAACCTAGTGCCAGCGCATGCGTCAATTGCGAGGGTGGCTGTGGAAAGAGTTGTGACATTCGTTGCAACCTCAACAGCTACAACTGGCTTGATGATGTGCCTGGTGGGAAGAATGACTTCGACATTGTCGAGGTGCATTTCAAGAACACCCGACGCGGATTTTACCGAAACTCGGCTCATCTCGACCTCAAGCAGGGCGATGTTGTTGCCGTCGAGGCTAATCCGGGGCATGATATAGGTACAGTGGCTCTGACGGGAAACTTGGTGAAGCTTCAAATGAAGCGCACCAGGTTGCGTCCTGATGCCGAGATCTTGCGCATCTTCCGTAAAGCAAAGCCCGCCGACCTTGAGCGTTTTGAGCAGGCTAAGGCTAAGGAAATTGACACTATGATACGCTCTCGCAAGATTGCCAAGGACTTGGGTCTTGAGATGAAGATTGGCGACGTGGAGTATCAAGGTGACGGCAACAAGGCGATTTTCTATTATATTGCCGATGGCCGTGTCGATTTCCGTCAGCTAATTAAAGTGCTTGCCGAGGTGTTTAAGATTCGTGTGGAGATGAAGCAGATTGGTGCGCGTCAAGAGGCTGGCCGCATTGGTGGAATTGGCCCTTGTGGACGACCTCTGTGTTGTGCTAGCTGGATGAGCACATTTGTGTCGGTAGCTACAAGCGCAGCAAGGTATCAAGAGGTGTCGCTCAATCCTCAGAAGCTTGCCGGACAGTGCGCTAAACTCAAGTGTTGCATCAACTTTGAGGTCGACACCTATGTTGAGGCATCAAAATCGTTGCCAAGGCGTGATGTTGCACTTGAAACTCAAGACAAGACATACTATCACTTCAAGACCGATATTCTTAAGAGAGAGATGACATATTCGACCGAGAAGGGCGTACCTACCGACTTGGTCACTATTTCTCCAGAGCGAGTAAGAGAGATTATCGCACTCAATGAGGAGGGCGTGAAACCCGAGCATTTGCAAGGTTCGGACTATGAAGTAAAGGTTGAGCGTAGCGCTTATGGTGATCTTGTGGGGCAAGACAGCATTAGCCGCTTTGATAACACTAAGAAAAAGAAGAAAAAGAAAAAGAGCGCTAAGGGGCCACAGCCAACGGTGTCTAACAAAGACAAACAGCGAGCTGAGAAGCCCAAGCAGGAAAAGCCTGCTAGCGATAAGAATCGTCGCCGTCCCGATTTTGGCAGGGGACGTGACAATCGTCGCATGCAAGGGCCACCTCCCTCGCAGCCCACAGGCTTGAAAGAGTTCCGTCCACGCAATCCCGATAAGCGCCCCAAAAACTCATCTAATAATCGTGGCGATAAGTCACAATCCAGAGGAAATAACAGTGACAATTAAAGCCAAGAATATATTATCGATGCATATTGTTGCTATGGTGGCAATAATGTTGTGTGCCTTGTCCTGTCTGAACGCTTGCTCGTTTGGTCAGGACAAGTCGGCGCATTTCAAGACTCTGCCCGACGACGGCTGGAACAAGGGGATGTCGATTAAGTTCACTCCAGAGTATCCCGACTCGACACAAACTTATGACATAGAACTTGCCGTGCGTCACAACAACGACTACCAATATAGTAACTTGAGCCTTGTGGTTGACCTAATTGACAGTGTGAAGAATGTGAGCCGTAGCAATATCGATTTCGAGCTTAGTGACGGCTATGGCAATTGGAAAGGCTCAGGATTTGGGGCTATTTATCAGTCTAGTTTGGTGATAGCTCAAGGTGTGACCCCTTCACAGGTGGGTTCTATTGTGGTGTGGCAAGCCATGAACAACTGTGATGTGGTGAAAAACCTGTTGGATATAGGCATAATTGTTTCACCGAGCAAATAACTCTTGTCGCCATGAATCATAGCCTTGACTATATCGACTCTATAATTTTTGACATGGATGGCACTTTGTGGAATGCTACTGAGTCCTATGCCAAGATATGGAATGCTACTTGCAAATCTTTTGGGGTTGAAGCAGCGTTCTCAGGAGACGATCTCGTGCATTACATGGGCATGAGTCTTGAGCAAATAATGATGAATCTGCTTGGTGATGAATTGCCTGTGTCGAATGATGTTTTTTTGACAAGACTAGGTGAATATGAGAACATGATGATGCCATCGCTTGGTGGCGTGCTCTATCCTGGCGTGAAAGAGTGCCTCGAGAAGCTGCATGGCAAGTTCCGATTGTTTATGCTCAGCAATTGTTCGCCTAGGGGATTACGCAACTTTGTGAATTTCACAAGAACAGCCCATCTTTTTGAGGGATTGCTCACGCAAGGAGAGCGTCCCGTAGAGAAGTGCGACAATCTGCTCTATATGGTCAGTGAATATTCACTCAAGCATCCAACCTATGTGGGTGATACACAGGCCGACTGCGATCAGTGCCATGCGGCATCTTTGCCTTTCACTTATGCCACATGGGGATTTGGAAATTGCATTAATCCTGAGTGGAAGTTCTCCACTATTGAAGATATGACTACCTGTTTCTTAAATACCAAATCATTACGATAGATTGTTAAAACGATGATATCTAAAGACAACGCCAAGAAAACTATAGTCCAGCTGTTCAAGTATGGGGTGATAGGTGTGATGAACACTGCCATCACAGCTGTGTCGTTCTATTTGCTCAACACCAAGTTGGGTGTGCCATATGGCCCCTCCAATATCATTGGATATGTATTGGGTGTCATTAATAGCTTTGTATGGAACCGAAATTGGGTGTTCAAGACCAAGAAAAACCTCAAGCGAGAGGCACTGCTATTTGTCTGCGGTTTCTTCATCTGCTGGTTGCTACAAGGTGGTGTGAGTCTGTTCCTTCTTGAGGGATTGGGGTGGAAGCATCTACCTGTCGACACAATTCCTTTCCTCCCAATGGAAAAAGCCGGACAGAATATTGTAATGGTAATTTCAATGGTTGTTTACACCATTGCCAACTATGTGTATAACCGCACTGTGACTTTCAAAGAAAAAGAAGATAACTCTATAATACAAGAATCATGAAAAAAGCACTAATATTACTCGTGGCAATGATTGCTGTGACAATTCAGGCGCAAGCAGCATCTCACATTTACCGTGGTAACAGCACCTACACTAGCGACATCATTGCAACTTGGGATGGCCGCTACCTCTACAAGGGCAACAGCACTTATAATAGCGACATTCTTCTAACTTACGATGGAAAGTATTTATATGCTGGGCGAAGCACCTACATTAGTGATATAATGGGAACTTGGGATGGACGATACCTTTACCAAGGACGAAGCACCTACATTAGTGACATCATTGCAACTTGGGATGGAAAGTATATTTACGAAGGTCGCAGCACCTATATTAGCGACATAATGAACACTGTGACTGGCAAGCACGTCTATCGTGGTCGCAGTACCTATAACAGCGACATTCTCTATACGATAACTGGTCGAATTCCTATACCAGTGCTTCTCACAATTATCTAAAATCGTTCAGATCAAATATAATTACTCGCCTTGTTCAAGTTTGAGCAAGGCTTGTTTTTTGTCGGTACCGCTGGAAAAACCTCCAAGACTTCCGTCGGCGTTGATTACGCGGTGGCAAGGAATGACTATGGGAATTGGATTGGCGCCATTAGCTTGTGCCACGGCCCTGATCGCTTTCTCGTTTCCCATGCGCTGTGATTCCTCTTTGTAACTTATGGTTTCACCATAAGGGATGGTCATCAGTGTTTCCCACACTTTCTTTTGGAAATCGGTGCCAGTGAGATGCAATGGCAGCGAGAATTGTTTGCGCTCGCCTGCAAAGTACTCATTGAGTTGCTTGACGCAATTGTCGAGCAATGGGGTAGAAGTATTAACTATTTTCAACTTCAACTTCTTGGCAAGAGCCGCAAAATCGGCTTCTCCAAACTCAATTGCGACAATGCCCTGTGTGCTAGCAGCGATTGCAATCTTTCCTATCACCGTGTCGATTGCAACGTGGTTTAGATTGCCGTTGTTTACCGCCTCAATTCCTAGCTCTTGGGCTTTCTTCATCATGAAACAGTAGGCTTGGGAATAGTTGTTGCTTATTACGCCATCGAGGATGGCGTCTTTGATAGCATCTTTAATGGCTCCCACTGGTGGCGAAGGAACAAGTCCAAAGGTCTCCATAATCTCACCGCCATCAACTGGTGGCTGGAAATTGCGAACGCGGTCCTTTTCCTCTATATCAATGATTTTTTGTTTTACAAGCTCGTAGTTTTCACGAAAACGCTTTACTTTTTCCTGATTTTTGCTTGTGATGTCGGCACGGCACAGTATCATCATGTCGTCGACGTCATCACCAGCTTCAAATAGCATGCGGCGAACGGCCGAGTCGGTAACCTCTTCCTCAACCAATGCGATGGGGCGCATGTGCAGTCCCACGAGTTTCTTCACATATTTCATGTGCTCGTTGAGCGGTAAGCGCATTTTGGCGAAAATGCGTGGCACCATCTTTTCGCCCACGAAGTTGTGGTTGTGGAAAGTCCAGCCTTGCTTGTCGTCCCAGTGCTTAGTTGATGGCTTGCCAATGTCATGGAACAAAGCGGCCAAGCGCAGCCACTCGTTGTCACTCTCGGCAGCTACGTTGTCAAGCACTTGCATTGTGTGCAGGAAATTGTCTTTATGGCCGCGGCCATTCACGGTTTCCACGCCCTTCAAGTTGGCAATCTCAGGGCAGATGAGCTGTAGCAATCCACTCTTGTCAAGCAGGAAGAATCCACGCGAGGGCTTTGACGAACGCATAATCTTCATTAGCTCGTCGGCAATGCGTTCACGAGTTATTATCTTTATGCGGCCAGCATTACGCTTGATGGCAGCAAAAGTGCCGTCTTCAATCTCAAAACCCAATTGAGTGGCAAATCTCACTGCGCGCATCATGCGCAATGGGTCGTCGCTGAAGGTGATGTCAGGATTGCGAGGAGTGCGTATTAATCGCCGTTTCATGTCCTCTATTCCATTAAACGGGTCGAGCACTTTGCCCCAATTGTCGTGGTTAACACAAATAGCCATCGCATTTATGGTAAAATCACGTCGCAATTGGTCATCATGGAGGGTGCCGTCTTCCACAATGGGGTTGCGGCTACTGCGCATGTAGGACTCTCGACGAGCTCCCACAAACTCCAGCTCCACACCCATCACCTTGACTTGTGCGGTGCCATAAGTCTTGAACACTGCAAGATGCGACTTGTTGCGACCTATCTTCTTCACGACATTCTCAGCTACTTCAATGCCGCTTCCCACAGTTACAAAATCTATGTCCTTGGACTTGCGTTCAAGGAAGATGTCGCGCACATACCCGCCCACTACATAGCATTCACGTTGCATCTCGTCGGCAACCTCGCCCACGAGTTTAAACACTGGGTTTGACAGATGTTCTAATATGTTTTCTTTGCTGGTGTTCATTTCTTGTTGTAGTGCTTACAGTATTGTTTTATTCCGCATTTCAGGCAATTGGGCTTAATAGCCTTGCACACATATCGTCCATGCAGCAATATCCAATGGTGAGCATTGTAACGGTCTTCCTCAGCGATGTGGCGCGTGAGTGCCTTCTCCACTTCTAGCGGGGTTTTGCCATTAGCTAAACCTGTACGGTTAGATACACGGAACACATGAGTGTCGACAGCTATTGCGGCCTTATGGAACACTACGCCCATAATCACGTTGGCAGTTTTACGTCCCACGCCGGGTAACTTAGTTAGCTCTTCCATAGTGCTTGGCACTTCTCCGTTGAACTCATCAACGAGCATTGCCGACATCGCTTGCAGGTGGCGAGCTTTGTTATTGGGATAGGACACACTGCTAATGTAATGAAGCAAGTCATCAGGAGTGGCAGCTGCCATAGCTTGTGGAGTGGGATAGGCCTTGAATAGGGCAGGAGTGACCATGTTTACACGCTTGTCGGTGCACTGAGCCGAGAGGATTACAGCTACCAGCGTCTCAAATGGATTGTTGAAATGTAGCTCGGTGGTTGGTGATGGATTCTCACGCTTGAAATATTCGATAATTGCCTCGTAGCGTTCTTTGATGGTCATAATGTGTGCTCCTTATTTTTGAGGGGGAGCTGTTTCGCAACTCCCCCTCTTATCTGTGTTTAGTGAAACTGTTCTTTAGTGAGTGTGCTCAAATTCACGCAAGAATCTCACGTCGTTCTCGCTGAACATGCGCAAGTCTTTTACCATATATTTGAGGTTGGTAATGCGTTCAACGCCCACGCCAAATGCGTAGCCAGTGTAAATCTTGCTGTCGATGCCGCAAAGTTCAAGCACGTTGGGGTCTACCATGCCGCAGCCTAGAATCTCTACCCAACCGGTGTGCTTGCAGAAACTGCAGCCCTCGCCACCGCACAACATACACGATACATCCATCTCGGCACTTGGCTCAGTGAATGGGAAGTAGCTTGGACGAAGGCGGATTTTAGTGTCAGGGCCAAAGAGTTCCTTAGCAAAGTAAAGCAGCACTTGCTTGAGGTCGGCAAACGATACATTCTTGTCGATGTACAGACCCTCAATCTGGTGGAAGAAGCAGTGGGCACGCGCAGTGATTGCCTCGTTGCGGTAAACGCGGCCTGGGCAGATGATGCGGATGGGTGGTTGAGTGCTCTTCATCACGCGTGACTGAACCGAACTAGTGTGGCTGCGGAGCACGATGTTGCGGGTAACGTCGCCACTCTTGTCTTCGTTGATGAAGAATGTGTCTTGCATATCGCGAGCAGGATGGTCGGCAGCGAAGTTCAGCGAAGTGAACACGTGCATATCATCCTCTACTTCAGGACCATCGGCCAGGGTGAACCCAAGTCGAGAGAAGATGTCGATGATTTCCTTGCGAACTGTTGAGATGGGATGACGGGTGCCAATCTCATCAGGGAAGGCAGGGCGGGTAATATCAATCTTGTTGGTAGCAACCTCTTTATCCTTGAAAGACTCTTTTAATGAGTTGATTTTCTCGGTGGCAAGAGTCTTGAGTTCGTTAAGTCGTTGTCCAAACTCGCGTTTTTGATCGTTTGGCACATTACGGAACTCGTTGAACAAAGCAGTTACCTCACCTTTTTTGCTCAAGTATTTAATGCGCAGGGCCTCCAGAGCCTCGCTGTTGTCGGCTTTCAAATCATTGATTTGTGCCTTTAAAGCTTCGATTTTCTCTAGTAACATATATAGCGTTATTGAAAAGTTCTTGAAAAATCATGCAAAGGTAGTGAAAAGTTTTCACTTTTCGATTATCAGTGGTCAGTTTTTTTCATGAGAGATACTTTTGGTGAGTTGGATAAGCTACATCAAAGCCTGTTGAGATTGGTGTCAATTGATGATGTTGAGTTAAAAAAGAGGTGCATCACAACAATTGACGCACCTCTTTGGTTATTTTAGCTTGGTTATCTCAAATCAACATTATTCCTCCTTGGGAGCCTCCGATTTAGCAGCTTTGGCTTTGTCGAAATAGGCTTTCAAATCAGGGTTGGTGATGTTGAGATTTTCTTGAGTCTTTGGCATTGGAGTTGGCTCACCGAATGCTTTCTCAACTCTTGCTTTTGCAATAGAGTCTTGCTGAGCGATATAAGCCTTAGCAGCTTCGCTACCTGGCTTGAGCCAAGTGTCGAGCCAGCGGAAGAACTCGCGGTGCCACATGAGAGCGTTTTGTGGCTTGAGAATCCAGTGGTTCTCCTCGGGGAAGAGGAGCATGCGTGATGGGATGCCGCGAATTTGAGCTGCGTCAAATGCTTGACAAGCCTGAGTGAAGACTATGCGGTAGTCAAGTTCGCCAGCTGTAATCATGATAGGAGTGTTCCAGTTCTGGACGAAGTTCTTAGGATTGGCCTCGTTGTAGGTCTTCATAGCCACTGCGTTGTCTTTCTCCCAGCAAGGACCACCAAGATCCCACTGAGTGAACCACAGCTCCTCGGTTTCGAGATATTGTGCCTCGAGGTTGAAGATGCCAGCGTGAGCGAGGAAGCAAGCGAAGGTGTTGTTATGGTTACCGGCAAGCCAGTAAACTGAATAGCCACCATAGCTGGCGCCTACAGCACCCATCTTGTCACCGTCGATGTAAGGCTGCTGCTTCATATATTCAGCTGCACTCATATAGTCCTTCATGTTCTGGCCTCCGTAGTCGCCACTGATTTGAGCATTCCACTCGGTGCCGAAGCCGGGCAGGCCGCGGCGGTTAGGAGCGATTACTACATATCCCTGGCTTGCCATAAGGCGGAAGTTCCAGCGATAAGAGAAGAACTGGCTAACTGGTGATTGTGGACCGCCCTCGCAGAAGAAGATTGATGGATATTTCTTATTAGGATCGAAGTTGGGTGGCAACACTACCCACACTGTCATGTCCTTGCCGTCGGTGGTCTTAACAATTTCCTTGCGCATTGAGATAGAATCTACCTTGCCCAGGATGTCATCGTTGATGCTGGTGAGCTTAACGGGCTCTTTGCCCATCTCAACGGTGTAGAGCTCGTTGGGCTCTGCATAGTTGTGACGCAGGGTCAGCACTTTACCGTCTTTCATCGGAACGATGGCAGCATAGTCATGCCAGTCGTTGATTCCAGGATTGATGGTGTCAACTTGCTGATTTTCGATGTTGATGCGGAACATTGGGATAGTTCCCTGATAGGGTGCAAGGAAATAGATGAACTTGCCGTCGGGCGACCAAGCGAGGTCGTCGGCGCTATAGTCCCAGTTCTCGGTGAGGTCTTTCTTCTCTCCGCTCTTGAGGTCCATCAGGAAAATCCGGTTCTTGTCGGCCTCATAGCCGTCGTGCTCCATTGAGAGGAAGGCGACTTTGTCCTTGAAGACGCGTGGATTGGTGTCGTAGCCCATCATGCCTTCAGTAAGGTTTTTCTCAGTTTTGCCACTTGCTATGTCATAGAGGTAGAGGTCGCTGTTGGTAGAGAAAGCATAATCTTTGCCAGTCTTTTTGCGGCAGGTGTAGATTACCTTTTTGCTATCGGCAGTCCAAGCAAACGACTCAACACCACCCCAGGGGCGCATTGGCGATTCAAACTGAGTTCCTTCGAGAATGTCTTTTGGATCTTTGACAGCGTTGCCTGTGAAGTCAGCAACGAAAGGATGTGGTACAGCTGTTACCCACTCGTCCCAGTGCTTGTACATCAAGTCATCGATGAGACGAGCTTTTGCCTTATCAAGGTCGGGATAGTTGTCGAGGGGCTGAGTCTTACCATATTGAACAGTGCTGATAAGAAGAATCTTGGTGCCATCGGGAGAAATAGAAAATCCCTCAATGCCATTCTCCATCTCGCTGACAGGTGTGCGCCCGCTACCATCGGCTTTCATCACCCATACCTGAGGTTTAGAATCTTCCTTAGCTGGATCACGATACATGAATGCAATCATTGCGCCTTCATTAATCCAAACGGCATTGCTCTCGCTGCCAGGACTATTGGTCAAGTTCACGGCAGGAGTCTTACCGTCGGCGTCCATAATCCAAAGGTCGGCATTTCCTTTGTTCTCTTTCACGTCTTGATAGTTCACGTTAAAGAGAATGCGGGTGCCGTCGGGCGAGAGTTGAGGGTCGCTCACTCGTCCTAGTGATAACATTACCTCGGGAGTGAATTTCCCGTCTTTGATTTCAATGGCTTGTCCGCCAGCAGCATTTCCACCTTCGTTTCCTCCGTTGGAGGCTGTGCTACAGGCAGTCAATGCCATCAAAGCAGCTAACGAAGCCATAATAGTCGATTTTAATAGTTTCATGAAATAGTTGTTAATGAAGTTATTATTGTAGTTAATTTTATTACTTACAATCTTTAATTTGCAAATTTAATCAAAAAATAATCATTTCCTCTCGTTTTCAACACTTTTTTTATCAACAATTCTGCTTAATATCAGAGTTAGCTGATAGGTTGCTTGTGATAGGAAATGATTCTTTGTGTCTATACTGTGGGGAGACTTATGCCGTCGAGCTGACGGTAAAGGTTGAGGGCATAGACGTCGGTCATAGCGCTGATGTGGTCAAGAACTCCTTGGATTTTTTCAAACAGGGTTGTGGCGTGGACGTCATACTGCTGTGGGAACTTGTTGAGCAACAGTTGCGAGTAGTTTGTCTCGGGGTGCAGCACTGCTTGGGTGAGTTTGTCGAGTAGTAAGTTTATGATTCTAATACCGGCAAGATCCACGTCAACCACATATCCTGCGCGGTAAAGCTTCTTGAATGCTAAGTCGCTGCATCGCTTGTAGCCATCTTTGGGCCGAGGCGAGATGTTGTCGATAAGTGAGCCGTTGAAACGTCCTTCCATAATCTCGTCCTCGTGTTCCACAAAAGTCTTGGCGCATTCTTGCACGAGCAGCCCCACAACGCACGAGCGCAGATACACGATTTTCTCGTTGGGGTCGGCCACATTTTCCATGACCTCGCGCATGTGTTCTTTGCGCTCATCATCAAAGAGGCTAGTGAGAAGGTCGATAGTCTCCTCGGTTGAAAGGAGTTTTAGTTTGTGACCGTCTTCAATGTCCATAACTTGGTAGCAGATATCATCGGCAGCCTCTACCATATAGACTAGAGGATGGCGGCAATATCGCTCTTCTTCAAGCTTTATCATGCCCAACTCGTCGGCGATTTTCTCGAAAGTCTCCTTCTCGGTGGTGAAGAAACCAAACTTGCCTTTCTCGCCGGCATGGCTCGAAGAGTAAGGGTATTTCACTATTGAGGCCAGAGTGGAGTAGGTCATGGCGAAACCTCCAGGACGGCGACCCTTGAACTGGTGGACGAGAGTTCGGAACGAGTTGGCGTTACCCTCGAAGTGTGTGAGGTCGGCCCATTGCTGCGGAGTGAGTCGGTCTTTGAAAACCTTGCCATTACCACTGCTGAAGAACTCGCCAATGGTCTTTTCACCCGAGTGCCCGAATGGAGGGTTCCCCAGGTCGTGTGCCAAGCATGCAGCAGCGACAATCTCACCCATGTTCCAAAGCTTGTCGCGCCAGGGCTTGTCTAAGTGTCGCTCATGTAGCCTGATGGCTATTTCGTTGGCAAGCGAACGTCCCACGCACGACACTTCAAGGCTGTGGGTCAAGCGGTTGTGCACAAAGATGCTGCCAGGCAGTGGAAACACCTGCGTTTTATTTTGTAAGCGCCTGAAGGGCGACGAGAAAATTAGTCGGTCATAATCGCGCTCAAAGTCGCTTCGCACCCCACTTTTGCCATCCTTATAATGCTCAAGTCCCAAGCGTGTGTCACAAATCAGTCGTTCCCAGTTCATTCGAGTTGCCATAATATTTCATTTTTAAAATAACATGCAAAATTAGTGCAAGCCGAGAGAAATTCAAAATCAAAGATGAATTTTTTATTTTTTGTTTCCGAGGCGCAGCCTAATTTATCTAAAATTAGTGATTTATTTTGAAAAAATTGGTTTGTTTGTAATTATTGTTTATCTTTGTGACTTGTAATAAAGAATAATAGGTAATAATGCTAAATGCCCTTCCGCAAGATCCGTTTATCCTTGTGAGCTATGTCAACACGTTGTTGCGTGACCGCTATAGTTCTCTTGATGAGCTTTGCTCCGATCTTGGCATCAACTGTGCCGAGCTTGAAGCAAAGTTGCGAGATATAGGGATGCAGTATAGTGCCCTTAACAATCGATTTTATTAAAAACTCACAAAAAATATTGTTATGAATAATTCAAAATCACTCATGCGCCATGCGTTTTTTCTCGACATCCTTTGCTTGTTGCTGTGCTTAGCTCTTCTCTACTTGGGAACCACCGATAAGTTGCCTTACTGGGCACTTGCCGTTGGAGCAATGATAGCACTTGCGGCACTCGTTGTTTCGCTTTGGATGTTTGTTAAAGCCCGCAAGATTGAACACGAGGAGAACCGCCGCATCGAGCGTGAGATACTTGAGAACGCCGCCAAGGAAGATGCTGTTGACAAGGCTATTGAGGAGGGTGAGATAGTTGACGAGCAAGAAGACTATAAAACCGACGACGAGCAATGACACGACTCATTTCTTGGAACGTAAACGGCTTGCGCGCAGTAGTGGGCAAAGACTTCGTCGAGATTTTCAAGAAGCTTGACGCCGACTTCTTCTGCCTTCAGGAGACCAAGATGCAGGCAGGTCAGCTCGACCTAGAATTTGACGGTTACCGCAGCTATTGGAACTATGCCGAGAAAAAAGGCTACTCAGGTACGGCAATCTTCACCCGCAAGGAACCTTTGAACGTGACTTTGGGCATTGGCATCGATGAGCATGACCACGAGGGCAGAGTCATCACTCTCGAGATGGAGAATTTCTATCTTGTTAACGTCTATGTGCCCAATAGTCAGGATGGCTTGCGTCGCCTTGATTATCGCATGAAATGGGAGGATGATTTCAGGGCCTATCTGCTCAAGCTCAACGAGAAGAAACCTGTGATAGTGTGTGGCGACTTGAACGTGGCTCACACCGAGATTGACCTCAAGAACCCCAAGACTAACCGCAAGAATGCTGGCTTTACCGATGAAGAGCGCGAGAAGATGACGACGCTGCTGGATGCTGGCTTCACCGATAGCTGGCGTCATTTCAACCCCGATGTTGAAGGCGTTTATTCATGGTGGAGCTATCGTTTCAAAGCACGCGAGAAGAATGCTGGCTGGCGCATCGACTACTTCTTGGTGAGTAACGATGCCCGCGACAAGATGGTCGACGCTAAGATTCACACCGAGATATTTGGCAGCGACCACTGCCCTGTGGAACTAGATATTGAGTTTTAAGATTACTTTTCACTAGATTTTCTAGTCATATAATAATTGAATATGAAATTTGACTTGAGTTCACACATAAAGCTTGAACAAGTGTCGAAACGATACTACAAGCCCGAGAGCGAGGTGGAGCTAATCTCGCTCACCCGTTATGAAAAAGTGCCAACAAAGGTGATGGAAACTCCCATTGAGGGTGCCGTCTGGGCAGCACAAGAAGTTGCGTGCATTATCCAAGAGTGTGTGCGTGAGAAAGGCCGCTGTGTGTTGGGACTTGGCGCAGGTCGTTGTGCTATGGACATCTATGGCGAGCTGGTGAAGATGTATTTTGCCGACAAGGTGAGCTTCAACAACGTGGTTGTGTTCAACATGACCGAGCTTGGTCTAGGTGTGCCTGTCGATGATGGACAAAGCACTCTCAAGCGCTTGAGCGACGGTTTCCTCAACAAGGTGGACATCTTCCCTGAGAACATCCACACATTTAGCGCCGAAGCTACTAAAGAGGATGTGTTCAAGCTGTGTAAGGCTTATGAGACCGAAATAGATGAGTATGGAGGTCTCGACCTTGTGATTTGTGAGCTCACTAAGAATGGCGGATTGGCATTTAACGAGGCCGGATCGACGAGTATGTCATCTTGCCGCCTGGTGTCGCTCACTGGCGAGACGCGCACTCGCATTGCCGACAGCTACCAGTGTGAACAATCGCCAAAGACTGCAGTTACCTTGGGCATCAGCAACATTCTCAATGCTCGTCGAATCATTAGCGCTGCATGGGGCGAAGGAAGTGCCAAGGCTGTTTTCAACACTATTGAAGGCAATATCACCGACCAATATCCTGCATCGTTTCTTCAAATGCATCATGACGTGCAGTTGGTAATAGACCTTGACGCGGCATCAACTCTTACTCGCATCAACTATCCCTGGAAAGTGACTTCTTGTGAATGGAATCGCACACTGTTGCGCCGTGCGTTGGTGTGGTTGAGTGAACAAACTGGCAAGCCCATTCTCAAACTCACAAATAAAGACTATAATGACTATGGCTTGAGTGAGCTCGTGGCCGTTTATGGCTCAGGATATAATGTAAATATTCAAATTTTCAATGACATTCAACACACTATCACTGGATGGCCAGGTGGCAAACCTAATGCCGACGACACCTATCGCCCAGAACGTGCCGTGCCTTATCCTAAACGGATTCTAGCATTCAGCCCTCATCCCGACGATGCGATTCTTGCTATGGGCGGCACGTTGCGCCGACTGGTGGAGCAGGGACATGAGGTGCATGTCGCCTATGTGACTTCGGGCGACATCATGGTTAGTGATGAAGATATGAAACGCTATGTGATGGTGTCAAAACGTGTGGCTCTTAACAATGGCTACTACAGCGACCAGCAACGAGCTGTGGTTGAGACTATTGAGGAGAGTCTCCGCAACAAGATGCCTGGCGACGCCGATGTTGCTGAGGTGCGTTTTTGCAAGGGCGAGATATTTGTGTGCGAGGGCATTACCAGCTGTCGATATTTGGGAATAGCTGAGGAAAATGTTCACGAA
Source organism: uncultured Bacteroidales bacterium (assembly GCA_902792435.1). Lineage (GTDB taxonomy): Bacteria > Bacteroidota > Bacteroidia > Bacteroidales > Muribaculaceae > Sodaliphilus. The sequence goes on along the minus strand of CADAZN010000001.1, from coordinate 289,264 downwards.
CTGGCATTGCCGTTCTATGTCGACTCGCCTTTTGGCAAGGGGCGCGTCACCGAGGCCGATGTGTTGCCTGTTAAAGAATTGATAGAGCGCATCCAGCCACATCAAATTTTCTTTGCCGACGACTTGAACGACCCTTATGGCATCCACGAGCCTGCTGCTAATGTGGTGCTTGCTGCGATTGATGAGCTTAAAGATTCACAGTTTATGCAGGACTGCCGGGTGTGGATGTATCGTGGCTTGTGGGGCGAGTGGGACATTGACCACATTGAGATGGCAGTTCCCATGAGTCCCGAGGAGTTCCAATACAAGCGCGATGCTATTCTCAAGCACCAGTCGCAGGTGCACGATGCACCTTTTATCGACCCCGAAGATGAGGACCTCAACTGGCAACGCTCGCTCAAGCGCAACCAGGAGACTGCCGAGCTCTATAGCCGACTGGGCCTCGCAAGCTATGAAGCCATCGAGGCTTTTGTTCAGTACAACTTCCATAATGCATAATTCATAATGCACAATCTCAAGCGCCCTCACCCCAGGGCGCTTTTATTGTTTGCTCTCATGGGTTATGCCGCTATTCCAAAACTTTTTCAAAAAATTGTCAAGTTCTTTATTATATTATCTTTTTCTATAACATTAGTATGTATTTCTTGTTCTAGTAAACTTTCGGGTAAACTAGCTTGAATTATAGAGGACTTAACTGCTTGATATTTATCGTAATTTAAACTATTTAATTTTAAGAGTGCTAAACTCTCCTGGGCATGCCCCCGCGAGGCGCCATGCACTCGTGTGGATGTAAATTGTTAATAACTTATTGAGGAAATATTTTGCTAAAGGGGATGTTTTGCTGTAACTTTACACACGATAAAGCACACCTTTCGGTCCTTGCCCTTAGTGAGGATTGTAATGTTATCACGCTTAACGACTTAATAATAATAAAACACATTAATATCTAGGTACAACATATGATTCCATTTATCCATCTTCACGTTCACTCTCAATACTCGCTGCTCGACGGCCAGGCACCCGTGAAAGGCATTGTCGACAAGGCAATTGCCAATGGTATGCGTGGTGTTGCGCTTACCGACCATGGTAACATGTTTGGCATCAAGGAGCTGCACGATTATGTCAATAAAAAGAATTCGGATGTAAACGATGCAATAAAAGCTTTAAAGAAAAAAATTGAAGAAGAACAGGCAAAGGATTATCCCGATGAAGATGTTGTTGCCAACTTGCGAATTGATATCAATGAGCAAGAGAAAAAGCTGTTTAAACCCATTTTTGGTTGTGAGGCTTATGTCGCTAACACCGATATGCACACCCACACCGACAAGCGAGACATAGGACGTCACTTAATCCTGCTGGCTAAGAACCTGCAAGGTTACCACAACCTCATTAAGATTGTCTCGAATGCTTGGACCGATGGATTCTATAGTCACCCCCGTACCGATCACAACGAGCTGGCGGCTCATCACGAGGGCGTAATATGTTGCTCGGCTTGCCTGGGCGGCGAGGTGCCACAGTTGATAATGAACGGAGATATTGACGGAGCCCGTGAGGTGATTAAGTGGTATAAAGGTGTGTTTGGCGATGACTATTACCTAGAGCTTCAGCGCCATAAGGCAACAGTGCCCAACGCTAATCATGAGACCTTCCAGAAACAACAGGAGGTGAATGAAGTGTTGCTTCAACTGAGCAAGGAGCTGGGAGTTAAGGTGATTTGCAGTAATGACTCTCACTTCCTGAATGAGGACGATGCCGATGCTCACGAGCGATTGGTGCTGCTCTCGACAGGACGCCGCATGGGTGAGGAGAACACGTTGCTTTACACCAAGCAGGAGTGGTTTAAAACTCAAGAAGAAATGAACGAGCTCTTTGCCGATATTCCTGAGGCTTTGGAGAACACTACCGAGATTCTTGACAAGGTGGAGATTTATTCTATTAACCACAAGCCCATTTTGCCCGACTTCCCCATACCCGATGGCTTTGATAATGAGGATGACTATTTAAGGCATCTGGTGTATGAAGGAGCCAAGGAGCGTTGGCCCGACATGGATGAAGAGCATCGCGAGCGCATCGACTTTGAGCTCGATACTATCAAGAAAATGGGATTTCCTGGCTACTTCCTGATTGTTCAGGACTATATCAGGGTTGCTCCATCGCTGGGATGTGCTGTTGGTCCCGGTCGTGGCTCGGCTGCTGGCTCAGCAGTTGCCTACTGCCTGGGAATCACTAAGATAGACCCAATAAAATATGACTTGCTTTTTGAGCGTTTCTTGAACCCCGACCGCATTTCGTTGCCTGATATCGATGTTGATTTTGATGATGACGGTCGTGCCGCAGTGTTCAAATATGTTACCGAGAAATATGGTGCCGAGAAAGTTGCCCACATCATTACCTACGGCACTATGGCAGCCAAGATGGCGATAAAAGACGTGGCACGTGTTCATGACTTGCCAATCCCCGAAAGCAACCGTTTGGCTAATTTTATTCCTTCTCGTCCTAACGAGATGCCCGAAGATGAGGAAGGCAAAAACTATAAGATTACAATTAAGAATTGCCTGAAGTGTTTCCCCGAGTTCCGTCAGGAGCTTGACAACCCCAATCCAATTGTGGGCGACACTATCAGGTTTGCCGAGAAACTCGAGGGTAACGTGCGTGGCACTGGTGTTCATGCCTGTGGCGTTATCATTGGCCGCGACCCCATTACCGATTGGGTGCCAGTGAGCACTGCTATCGATAAGGAAGACAAAGAAGGCGCTCGACTGGTTGTCACACAATATGAAGGCAGTGTAATCGAGGAGACCGGACTTATCAAGATGGACTTCCTGGGTCTTAAGACCTTGTCAATCATCAAAGATGCATTGGCCAACATCAAGCAGACCCATGGCATCGACATCGATATTGAGAAGATTCCTATTGATGACAAGAAAACCTATCAGCTATATTGCGAGGGTAGGACTACTGGCACGTTCCAGTTTGAGTCGGCAGGTATGCAAAAGTACCTTATCGAGCTGCAACCCAGCACATTCGAGGACCTGATTGCGATGAATGCTCTTTATCGTCCAGGACCTATGGCCTACATCCCGCAGTTCATTGCCCGCAAGCATGGTCGCGATCCTATTACCTACGATTTTCCCGAGATGGAGAAATATCTCAAGGACACCTACGGCATCACCGTTTATCAGGAGCAAGTGATGCTTCTGTCGCGACAACTGGCTGGTTTTACTCGTGGTGAGAGTGATGTGCTTCGCAAGGCGATGGGCAAGAAGCAGAAGGATAAGCTTGACAAGCTTAAACCCAAGTTCTTGCAAGGTGGTGAGGATAGAGGCCATGATCGCAAGACTCTAGAGAAGATATGGAGCGACTGGGAAGCATTTGCCTCTTATGCCTTCAACAAGAGTCATGCAACTTGCTACAGCTGGGTGGCTTATCAAACGGCTTATCTCAAGGCCAACTATCCCAGCGAGTATATGGCTGCTGTATTGAGCCGTTCGGGCGACGTTGAGAAAATGACAAAGTTCATGGACGAGTGCAAGGCGATTGGTGTGAAAGTTATGGGACCTGACATCAACGAGAGCTACAAGTCGTTCAGCGCCAACAAGGAGGGCGTGATACGCTTTGGCCTTAACGGTATCAAGGGATTTGGCTCTAACTCGGTTGACGCGATTATTACCGAGCGTGAGAAGAACGGTCCGTTCAAGGATATATTTGACCTGGTGGAGCGCGTGAGCCTAACGGCATGCAACCGACGTGCTATTGAGGCATTGGCACTCTCGGGAGCATTCGATAGTTTCGGCATTCAGCGTGAGGCGTTCTTTGAGAAGAACTCCAAGGGAGAGGACTTCAGCGAGGTGCTGTTGCACTATGGCCAGCAGTATCAACTCGATAAGAGCCGTCAGGCCAACACACTGTTTGGCGACATAATGGACGAGCTCACCTCCAAGCCTGCTATCCCCAAGGTTGAAGAATGGCCCACTATTGAGAAACTCTCGAGGGAGCGTGATTTGGTGGGAATCTACTTGTCGGCCCATCCACTTGACCCATTCTTTATGGAGTTAAAGTTTGGTTGCAACTCCACCATCAAGGACTTTACTGAGCAGGGTAGTAGCCGAGTGGGACATGAATTTGTGCTAGGTGGCGTGGTGACCGACTTCGCCGAGCGCCCATCTAAGCGCGGCAACAACTTCGGTATTCTCAAGATTGAAGATAAGACGGGAAGCACCGAGTTTATGCTCTTTGACAAGGTGTTTGCCAACTATCGCAACTATTGTATTCCTGGCACGGCAATTGCGGTTAGATGTGCTTATGTCAAGAATCGCTATAACGACAAGATTAATCTTCAAGTGAGCAATATTGCATTCCTCAAGGACTTGAAAGGAAAGATGGTAAAGGCCATTCGCTTTAACTTGAATGAGAATCAGCTTGAGATTAGCAATATTATCAAGGAGCAACTCAAGTCTAAGAGCGACTCCAAGTGTGAGATGATATTCAGAATTCATGACCTTGCCACCAACCGATATGTTGACATGCGTTCTGACTTGAAACTGCCGCTCACTAGAGAATTCTTAGAACAACTCGACGACCTAAGTGTAAAATATACTGTAATTAATGAATAACAATAATAATATTTAACTTAAACAATTATGGCAAAAGTATTTACCGACGAAAACATTAATGAGGTAATCAAATCGGGAGCTCCCGTAGTAGTTGATTTCTGGGCCGAGTGGTGCGGACCATGCAAGGCTGTGTCGCCAATCGTTGACGAGCTGGCTCAAGAGTTTGAAGGCAAAGTTGAGATTGGCAAGTATGATGTGGATGAAGGAGGCGACTTCATGGCTGAATATGGCATTCGCAACATACCCACAATCCTTTTCTTCAAGAATGGAGAGTTGCAGGATCGCAATGTAGGCTCTATTGCAAAAGAAGCTCTCAAAGCTAAGATTGAGGCTCTGCTGTAATCTCTAACAATGATTGCGTTCCATGCGTCGTTTAGGAGCAATATTATTGTTTTTGTTCTCGTGTAGTGCCACAATGTTGGCATTGCATGAGGGAGATAACAAGGCGCCTGAAGCGATGTATGGCAAAGCTCTTAACTCTTATCAGCTCGCATGCAACGGCGACGCCGAGGCACAGTGTCAGCTCGCTAGCTGCTATCACAGTGGTTATGGCGTTGAGGAGAATGATTCGCTGGCTTTTGTCTGGGCTATGAAGTCGGCAGAACAGGATTATCCTGCTGGACTCTATTTCTTAGCCTATTGCTACGAGACAGGCAAAGGCTGCTCGGTTAATATGGGGAAAGCCAATTCCCTATATAAGAAAGCCTATGAGATGGCTATGTTACAAGCCTATTTCGGTGAACCTTCAGCGCAGTTTGTGATAGGTAAAATTTTTGACTATGGCAATGGAGGAGTAGCACAGAACCAGGAGGTTGCCGTGCGATGGTATCGCCGAGCCGCTAAGCAGGGTTGCCCTGGCGCCCAGTTCAATTTGGGCAGCTGTTACCAACTGGGTGAAGGCGTTGACATGGACAAGAAAGAGGCGGCCTATTGGTTCCGTGAGGCATCCCTTCAAGGCGATGCCGACGCTCAGTATATGCTTGGCCTGTGCTATGCCGCTGGCGAAGGTGTGGCAAAGAATGTTCATAAGGCTAAAAAGTGGTTAAAGGAAGCCTCTCGCCAGGGACATAAACTGGCACAAAACATTCTCATGAGAATACGCGAGACGTGGTAAGAACTTTTCCTCATTAATGCAGAGAAGACGGTTTTCCCGCTAATGGCTAGAGAACCGTCTTCGTTTCGTTGTTGGTAGTTGGGTTTATCCCGAATCGGTCATTAGGGTTTATCTAACGATGACCTTTTTGCCGTTATGGATGTAAATGCCTGAAGGTATGCCTCCGTTCATCTTGCGGCCTGTGAGGTCATAGTAGTTGTTGTCTTGTGTAGAAGGGGTGTCAACGTTAATGCCGTCGATTGCAGTATAGTCGGTGGTATGGACACGATAGGCAGCATAACCGTTTCCCATTGTGTATTCATAGACTATCACGCTCTTGCCTCTTTCGGGTACCACGTTAAAGAATGAGCCCACCGATGGGTTGGCCGAATAGCCTCCTGAGCCCATGGGCGGAATTGTGGCTACCGCTGCAGCTTCGGCACTCATGTCGCGAATCGTGAAGCCCCCATTGTAGTTTGTTCCGCTGGTATAGAGAAACATCTCGTGACCATCAAGAACAAAATAGGCACCACCCACCGACGAGTTGCTGTTGGGTGGAGTTGTGGTGAGCGAACCGGGGATGTACTTGCCCTTGTCACTGCCGTTGTAGAGGTTGTAGCCTTGGTTTCTCACTTGATAAATGAAATGATAAGGGTCGTTGTCGATGGGATAAATCACTCCAGCTGTTGAGCCGGCAAATGATACGGCATCGGTCGTTTCGATGTCTTCAAGTTCGCCATTAACAATTTTGACGAGGGAAACATAAGATCTACCGTTCTGATAATGGTAAACATAACCACCTTCTTCGCTCATCACATCGCCAATGGCGCTTATGAAGTTGGTTTGGCCTTCTTCGTCAAGTTCAAATTCTACATCAATGGGTGTGGTGCTAATGTCACCGCCAGGGTAGATAAGGATAGAACATGGATTCTTGGTGACACCGTCGTTGCGTTGTATTAGGTTTCCTGCGCCGTCGAAGCATATACCATGGCTGCTGGTGCCTGGTGCCTCGCTTATTGTTCCGTCGGGCTTGAGTATCACAAGTGTGCTTGTGGTGTAGTTGTTGGCATAGAACACACCATCATTTGATATTGCGGCTTGCTGTGCCGATTTGTAGGGCGAGGCGTCGGCATCAAGCCCCGAGGGAAAATTTGCGGGGAGGTTTCCTTTTTCACGAGTATAAGAGAACAATGTGTCAACGACAACTTCAAGAGGCTCCTGTGGCTCGACAATAGAATTCCAGTCGATGTCTTCAAGTTCAGGCATCTCACTAGGCATGAGGTAGTCGCAAGTAATCATTGCCACTCCCATTTCGCCATAAAGCTTATAGTTCGCCAGTGAGTTTACTGTCCAAACAGCAACTTCAAGACCTTTGTCATGAAACTTTTTCACTGTATATTTGTCAAGGCATCCAGCTTGGATGCTTGGCATCAGGCCCCATTGCACAATCCACTCAAAGTGGGTCGCCCAGTTGCTGTTGCACAAGAATTGGCATTTGAGGGCAGGAAAGTTGGTGCGCACATATTCCAGCGAATTGCGCATCGACGTGAGGATTATGGCTTTGTTTGTCAAGCCTTTTTCCTCAATTAGTGCTGCCAAGCCGGGGAACTTGCTCATGTCGTTGTTGTTGATTCCTGTTGTCCATTTGAGTTCAACAACTGGAATCACGTTTTTTTCTGCGCAGATGTCAAGATATTCGGCAACTGTGCATATGTGGCCTGTATAGGTCACACCGCCGCGAGTTTGCGTGTAGGTCTCGGCCTGTAGTTCGGCCAGGGTGGCATTGGCTACGGTGAGGTTGCCACCCACCGCGTTGGTGGTCTCGTCGTGACTAATCACATAGTAACCGTCGGCTGTGACGCGCACATCGCACTCAAGCCCTTGATATCCGTAATGGTCTACGCCGTTGTTGTAGGCTTCAACAGTGTTCATCACGCCCATGTAGCTGCCGCGATGGCCAATAAAGATAGGCTTCCATGCCCAAACATCGATTACACAAGTCAGGGCAAGAAGAGCAAATAATGTCTTTTTCATGTTAGGTGTTAAATTTTATTATTGAAGATTCTTGAAATACTCAGCTTGTTGGTTGATGAGTTCCTTGTCTTCAAAATAATTGATCTTCATTGCATTGCGCACTTCGTCCATAGTCTTGGCTGCAGTCTCGCGAGCTTTTTCGGTGCCACGGCGCAAGATGTTGTAGATTTCGGGAATGTCTTGTTGCAGCTCATGACGACGTTGGCGAATGGGCTCGAGCATCTCGTTTAGGATGCTGTTGAGGAGTTTCTTGCATTTCATGTCGCCGAGTCCACCGCGACGGTAGTGGTCTTTCATTTCGTCGAGGTTTTGGTACTCAGGCAGATATTTGGCAAAATGCTCGTCCTTTGAGAAAGCGTCAAGATAGGTGAATACTGCATTTCCTTCCACTGTGCCGGGGTCGCTCACGTTCAAGTGGTTGGGGTCGGTGAACATGGAGCGAACCTTCTGCCATACGGTGTCGGCGTCATCGCTTAGGTAGATGCAGTTGCCCAAGCTCTTGCTCATTTTCTCCTTGCCGTCGGTTCCGGGCAAGCGTCGTGCAGTCTCGTTCTCGGGAAGCATGATATCGGGCTCCACAAGCACTTCGCCATAGGTGCTATTGAAACGACGCACTAGCTCGCGAGTAATCTCAAGCATTGGTTTTTGGTCCTCGCCAGCAGGCACGATATCTGCCTTGAACAATGTGATGTCGGCTGCTTGGCTAACGGGATAGCAGAAGAAACCTAATGGTATGTTTGCCTCGAAGTTGCGCATCTTGATTTCGGTCTTAACAGTGGGGTTGCGCTCTACGCGGCTCACAGTGATGAGGTTCATCAGGTAGGTGGTGAGCTCGGCAAGTTCGGGAATATGGCTCTGGATGAAGATTATGCACTTCTCTGGGTCAAGGCCGGCCGAGAGGTAGTCAAGTGCCACTTCTATTATGTTTTGACGAATCTTCTCAGGGTTGTCGGCATTGTCGGTCAACGCCTGAACATCGGCCATAAAAACAAACATTTTCTCATAATCTCCTGCGTTCTGTAGTTCTACACGTCGGCGCAGAGAACCCACATAGTGCCCTAGGTGGAGCTTGCCTGTTGGGCGGTCGCCAGTAAGAATAACTTTTTTCATATTATTGTTTTTGATTAATTGTTTCTAAATAATAAAGTGCAAATTTAAACAAAATCGTTGATATTACAAAAACCTTTTTATGTTGAGTGGAAATTTCTGCATATATCTGGAATAAATATTCGTCCCTATCGTTTTTTATAAAAAAAAATCTTTCTAAATTTGCTTGTGTTAATGACAATTTATAACTTTGCTTGTTTTTAAATAATGTACTAAAAAGATATAAACCAAAATTTTTTAACAATTAAAAGGTATTGATATGAAAAGATTAATTACTCTATCAGGAATTATGACCCTTTTGCTTGTTGCATTGGGTAACACGGGCTTTAAAGCAAATGCACAGCCCGCATCGTTTAATAGCAATTTCCATCAACAAGACTTTCGTGATGGCAATGTTGTTAGGACTAACACTCTCAATGTGGTTTGGGACAAGGATGCAGGTGTGTTGACATTCAACAATTTTTATGCTAACGATATGGTGAATGATCAAGTCATTAACCTCGTTTTCCCATCTTATGCAACCGATACTTCAAGCCCAACAACCTTGACTTGGGTGAGCGACACAAAGGCTAATTTCACATGGCGCGCCTGCTCCATGGGCCAAAGCGATGTGTTTGCCAATCTACCTTTCTCTTATTCCTCCTTCCGCACCTATAAGGCAGCTGTTGTGGCTCGCTTCCAGCATGTTTCAAATCCTGTAAGAATTTATGACCCAATCAATAATAATGTTGATCCCGGTAGTTATTATGCCTATTATGGTGGACAAGATTGCCACGGCACTATCGATGTTGCTGCCGGAACAATCGAAATCACCGATCCTTGGGGATGCGTTGTGGGTAATAACAACTGGAACAACATGAGTGCATCTATCGTTATTGAGTATTTTGAGAACTCTCTCATGGAACGCACTTCAACTGGCATCGAGGATGTCAACGCTGGCGCTCAACTAATGAACACTCGTTACTACAACACTCTTGGCGTAGAGTCGACTCAGCCTTTCAATGGCTTGAACATCGTCGTTAAGGAGTACAGCAACGGTCAAAAGACTGTTTCAAAGCAGTTAATGAGATAGTATATTTGCATCAATAGGAGGGTGTTTCGAAATGCCGGTTAGCTTGCATTTTGGCACACCCTCTTATTGCTGATATAGGGGGTATAAATATGAAGAGTTTTCATGTTTTTCTCTAATTTAAATTTGGCAATTCGTATTTTTATACATTTATGAGAAAATTCTTTACCTTATCTTTATCTTTATTTGTCGCTTTGCTCACAACATTTGCGACAAATATTGCAAATGCACAACCAGCATCATTTACTCAGGATTTCTTGCAAGAAGACTATCGAAATGGTCAAGTTGTGAGGACTAATACCGTAACTGTTGTTTGGGATTCATCAACCCAGCAATTGACATTTAATAACTTTTATAGGAATACTGATATTGTAAATACTTCTTCGGCAGTTGTGAATTTGCCTATTAATTATGGAGCAAGTGTTACATCACTTACTTGGGAGAGTGATACAAAAGCATCTTTCACATGGCGAGTTGCCTATTTAGGCAAAACGACAAAATTTAGTTGGACCGGCTATCAACATGCTCTTGTTGCTCACATGGTCTATTATCCACAAGGAGTTACCACTATCTATAATGAGAGAGTCTACTATACTTATTCTGGAGGAACTGATTGTAATGGAACAATTGATTTAGAAAAAGGAGAGATAACACTTGATAACCCTTGGGGATGTGTGATTGCTCAAGGTACTTATTGGTATACACCCAGTAGTTCTCGTGTGGTTGAGTATTTTGAACGCTCAAAGATGACAATTATCAAAACCGATCTCGTCGATATTGTCAACGATGGAACAGTTGGCGAGGATTATGAGGTTTATGACGACCTTGTGGGCGTTGCTACTGTTGACGGCGTGCTGAGTGCTCCTATGGGGGTGAGCCGGAATCAAAACGCCTTTATGATTGAAAAGGGTCGTTATAAACTTGACTTGGATCTTAGCACTAATGCACTCACAGTTTCGCAATGCTCTCAGGATATTACAGGCTTTGTAAACAATGGTTCATATCCTACTTACTATGTACTTGGCCAAGCAAATAACAACGATTGGAATCCTACTGTTGGTCAGCCGATGGAGACTACCGATGGCGTGCATTACAGTGCTTTTGTAAATTTTGATGGCCGTGACAACAACAAGAACTATTTCAGTCTCACTAGTGGTTTGGCAAATAATAACGACCAGGGTGGATGGGATTATGTTAATGGTTCTTGCCGACTTGGCCCCTCTTATAATAACTATCCCGTGACTTTGGGCAACGTGCTCTTCGCAAAAGATATGGGAAAATATAAGTACCCATCACATATTAGCGATGGCCAAATCGACTTCCTTGGTAGAATTGAAGCTGAGTATATGGGTAACACTAAACTGCAGCCAGTAGCTGATTTTGACCAAAGCAACTGGGTGATGCTCACTGGTGTTTCTGATCCCGACAACTATTTAGGTAAGATCATCAAGGGCAAGAGCATTACTGGCAAACTTGTTGACAAGGTTAACCCCACTATCGCAGTGACTTCGACTCCAGTGGTAGGCAATGCCAGCCTTTACGAGCCCAACATATATATCATGCCAAGTTTTAACGAGGATTATTATGTGCCAACTAGCCATTTCTTCTTCGTGGCTCCAAAGGTGCAGGAATATGCTTTCATAACATGGGCATGCTATAATGCTACCGATGGCAATTTCTATACTATGAGCGACGGCAATGTCGATAACCTTTCAGGTGGCATCAAGGTTAACTGGGATTATTTTCCTGCAGGGAATCCTAATGATGGATATGTCTATGAGTTTGACGCAATATTGAGAAAAATGGCACCGGCAACTAGTAACGCTCAGCTTCTTAAAGACGGCAACCAGAGCTCTCCTGTTACTGGTGACCTTTCGGCCGAGTATGTTGTTTATCCATTACGCTTGATAGACGTGCCCACTGCAATCAACGCTGTTGAGAATACTGGCAAAGTGGTTGACATTAAGTATTACAACTTGCTAGGCATTGAGAGCGCTACTCCGTTCAATGGTGTGAACATTGTTGTTACTACTTATGACAATGGTAATTGCACCACATCTAAGAAACTTTATAAATAACCAAATCATAAATACATCAAAACAATGAAAAAACATCTTTTTGCAATCTTATTGCTTGCGTTTGCCACGACAAATCTGTCGTGGGCGGCTTCGGCATTCACTGCCGAGAAGCTCGCAAGCATCAACATCGAGATGGATCGTGACATCCAAACGGGTGGCACCATTGGCTCTAACCGCGTGTCGATGGCCTACACAGGAGGCACCAGTCGCGTGACGGTGTCTAACTATTTCGCTCAAGGTAGCGACCTCACTTTCAGCGTGAATTGGGGTGCTAATACCATCCAGTTCTTGCCTCAAAGTGTTTATACTTACCAATATGAGCAATACACATGCTATCTCTATGTTGTTGCTCAATCGGTAGTTGACAATAGCAATGTTAACACAGTGCTGAACACCACTCTTTCGGGCCGTGTCAACTCTAGTGGTTTCACAATTTCTACCACATGGAACTTGGCTCTAATCTATTATGACCCTGACAATGACACCTATGTGAACGCTGGTGCGATGTACGACAACGGCATGTTCACGCAGTTCATTGCTAGCAATGCTACTATGACCTACGATGAGGTCGACTTCGACAGTAGTGATCACGTTTATAACACAGGCGAGGTGGCATCGTTCCCTGTTTATCTCTACTACTATAATAATAAGGTGACTATCTACAATTTCCTTGATTATGGGTTTGTGCCTGAGTTTACACCTGGTGAGGAAAAGAACACATGGGTAAACCCCAATCAGGTACTTGCCGATTATAAGGACAACCAGACCGGTATCACCTATCATTTTGGTCTCTACAACTGGGAGCAGAACGCCGATGGTTATGCCGATGTGCTTACTAATCAAGATGCTCAAGCTGTAGTGACCAGTGAGACAGTGTTTGATATGGGTAATATCACACTTGCCGACCCTGTTCGCGACGGTATGGGATTCATTGGTGGTAATGCTAAGATTGTCCTTGAAACTGGCACATTGCCATTTGAAGAACAACCCATTCCAGGTGATGTTAACTCCGATAAGAAAGTTAATGTCACCGACGTTATGTGCGTTGCCAATTATATTGTGGGCATCACTCCCGAGGTGTTTGTTGAGGAAGCTGCCGATGTGAATGCAAGCGGCTCAATCAACATCACCGACCTAATTGCAATCGCCAATATCGCAGTGGGCAACAGTTCGGCGCCTGCTTTGATGGCTCCAAAGGCTGCTACCAACGATGTGTTGAGCATCGGCGACTACGACCCAGCAATTGGCACTATTGCGATAAATCTCGATAATGCTACGCCTTATGCTGGCTTCCAGATGGATGTGACTTTGCCACAAGGCCTCACACTTGAGGGAGCAGAGCTCACAGGTCGTGCCGCTTCTCACACGTTGATGACTGGTGCTAACCCCGATGGTTCAATTCGTTTGCTAGGTTTCTCTATCAACAATGATGAGATTGTTACTGGTAGCGATGCAATTATCACACTCAAGGTTAAGGCCAATGCTTCACTCGATGCTTACGAGAACATAATCATCAGCGACATCTTCTTCACTCAGAGCAATGAGGTGGAGAGCGTGCTGCCTAATGTTACTGCCAATGCTCCTGTTGTTACTGCAATCTCTCAAGTTGGCAGTGATGCCAAGGGTGTTGATGTCTATGACATGAAGGGCGTTCTAGTGCGTCAAGGTGTTAATCCATCCGAGGCTACTAAGGGGCTCCCTACTGGTGTTTATGTGATTAATGGCAAGAAGGTGCTTGTAAAATAATTGGCACTCCTTATTTGAAATTTGAAAAGCGCTTTTAGATATGAAAAAGCTGTTTCATATTTTAACTTTAATGTTGGTGGCTGGAGCTTTACATGCTCAGGCGGCTAATGAGTTGCGCATCGACGATTTCTCGATTCAAGCGGGCGACACGATTACTGTGCCTGTCTTGCTCGATAATCCCGATACTGACTTTGCCGCCTTCCAATTTGACCTTTATATGCCTACGGGACTAAGCGTAGCCGAGGGTGGGTTCAAGCTGGGTGAGCGTGCATCAAGTTCGCACCAACTCATGACGAATGTTAACGGCGACCACACGACGGTGATGGCGTTCAGCTTCCCTGCCACCAATTTCACTGGGCAGAGTGGGGCAGTGCTCACTATCGATGTAGTGGCCGCTCCTGGCTTTGAAGGTCAAGCGGTTATCAACGTGAAGAACATTGCACTCACCACTGCCGACGCACATGAACATAGCCACCCCGATATTGCAGTAACCGTAACAGCTCAAGGGTTTATTGTTCTGGGCAATGAGTTCTATATGAACGATTTTGAGATTGCCCCAGGAACTGCTTTGCGGGTGCCTGTGGTTCTTGACAATGCTAGCACAATAGCAGGTTTCCAGTTTGACATGTATTTGCCTTCAGGAATTACTACAACTGCCAGCTCGTTTACCCTTAGCGACCGCAAGGGCGAGACTCACCAATTGGTTGCTAACTACAATGGTGATCATTGGAGCGTGGTGGCATTTGGTTTCCCCACAGCCGACTTTAGCGGCGATAGTGGCGATATACTCTACATTGATTTCACGGCTAGCAAGTCATTTACTGGAAGTGCTGTGATTTCGTTCTGTAATATCGTGCTCTCTACGAGTGACGCTCACGAGAGCCCTATTGATAACTTTGATGTTAACGTTACCGCCAATGGCGTATATGTCCCAAGCGATCATCTGATTATCGAGGACTTCTCAGTTAAGCCAGGCAAGACTAAAATCATGCCAGTGTTGCTGGAGAATGAGGTGACTCAGTTTAGCGGCATCAGTTTTGAGATGACCATTCCCGAGGGACTGACAGTCGCTGATGATGCCTTCGAGCTTACCGATCGTGCGCCTAATCACAACCTGAATATCACTGCACTTAGCGATAATAGCTATAAGGTGGAGGTTAAGGGTAAGTATGGCCGCCTCTTTACAGGCACCTCGGGCGCTGTTCTCAACATCGAGGTTGCTGCCTACCGCACCTTTGAAGGTCAGGCTGTAATCAATGTGAGCAATGTTCGCTTGCTGGAGCCTAACAGTGATGTTACAACTCTCGACAATTTTGATGTTACAGTCACTGCCGATGGAGTGTTTGTGCCAGAGAATCTATTCTATATCAACGATTTTGAGATTACCCCTGGACAAACCCTTCAAGTGCCGGTGATTATGGACAATGAGGCTACACCTGTTGCTGGTTTCCAGATCAAGTTGGAGATGCCTGATGGCTTAACCGCTCATGGCGTAACACTTAGCGATCGCAAGACTGAGAGCCACCAGGTGATGGCTAACACTAATGGAAACATCGTGTCAATTGCCGCTTTTAGCTACCCAGTAGCCAATTTCTCGGGAAACTCTGGCGAGGTGATGTATATCAATGTCACCGCTAGCCGCAACTTTTCAGGGACAGCAACAATCCATGCCACCGATGTTGTTTTAACGAGTGCCGACGAGGTCGAGACTTTGATTGATGACTTTGATGTGAATGTCACAGCCAATGGCGTATATGTTCCAAGCGACAATCTCTCTATCAGCGATTTCACTATTGCACCAGGGCGCTCTACTCAAGTACCTGTAGTGCTCACCAACGAGACCGTTGAGGTTAATGCCGTTGAATTTGACCTTGAAGTGCCTCAAGAGTTATCAGTCGCTAGCCAAGCAAGGCTTGGAGAGCGTGCCAATGGGCACATGGTGACCATTACCCAGCAAGGCTTATTGTTGCACGTTGAGGAATCGAGTAATCCTGTTGCCGCATTTACTGGTGACGATGGGAACATTATGTTCTTGAAAGTCAATGCTGTGAGGGAATTTACCGGCTCTGCTGTAATTAACGTGAAGAATGTGGTGCTCAAGACCGATGCTGAGGACATCAATATCGATGACTTTGCAGTTGTGGTTACTGCAAGCGGACCTTATGTGCCAGTTGATACTCTCTACATCGACGACTTCAGCATTCAAGCCGGTAACACCGTGAGTGTGCCAGTAGTGATGGATAACGAGATTACCAACATTGCTGCAGTACAATTTGATATTGCATTGCCTTCAGAGCTTTCTATTCCTCAAGCCGACAATGGCGATTATAGTATTCAACTCACTGATCGAATGAGCGATAATCATTATGTCATAGCCAATCCAAAGGCTAATGGTGACATTCGCATTGTTGCGGTGAGCTTCCCAACATCCGATTTCGTAGGTAATAGCGGTGCTATCATGAACATCGACATGGCTGCCATTGAAAGCTTTACTGGAACCACCCAGTTCACGGTGAAGAATGTGACGATGACTACTGCCGATGCGCTCACCGAAATCTCTGTCCCTGACTTTGTTGTGGTTGTTACAGTTGTCAAGGGCAGTGACCATGTCTATGGTGATGTGAACTGCGACGGAGTGGTGACAAGTGCCGATATCACTGCACTTTACAACTATCTCCTTAGCGGCGACGAAACATTCATCGCTACTAGCGACGTCAACGGCGACGGCTCAATCACCAGTGCCGATGTAACGGTAATCTACAACATCCTGATGGGTGAGTAGATGGCACTCTTGCAAAGCACAATAAATAAAGAACCAGTGCCACATGACACTGGTTCTTTGTGTTTTAATTCATCGATGTTCTTTCTAAACGAGAGTCACCTTGTCGCCCAGTGATACTTTGTGCTGCTTATAGAGAAGTCCCAGAGCTTTCTTGAAATCTTTCTTGCTGCAGTTGAAAGTGCGCAGAATCTCCTCGGGTGACGACTTGTCGTTTAGCGCCATTGAGCCTCCGTTTTGTTGCAAGTAGTTGAGAATATCGTCGGCAACATCATCAATGCGCATTTTCTCTATTTT
Organism: uncultured Bacteroidales bacterium; assembly: GCA_902792435.1. Taxonomy (GTDB): domain Bacteria; phylum Bacteroidota; class Bacteroidia; order Bacteroidales; family Muribaculaceae; genus Sodaliphilus. The sequence goes on along the minus strand of CADAZN010000001.1, from coordinate 272,448 downwards.
GGCTAAAGTGACATCAATTTTGCCATCATCGCGCACCTGCTTGATAAAGCCAATGTGATGTTCACCAATATTGACCTGCTGGTAGAGCTCGTTATTATAAATCATGCCCCAAAATTTCCCATCAAGAATCACACGGTAGCCAATCTCAAGTTGCTGTGTGATTAGCACGTCAACTTTTTGGCGATGATAGTAGTCGGGGAGAGTGTTGCCTAGGAACTTGTCAAGCTTTGCGCTTGCCACAATGCGCTCACTGCTTGGATCAAGATAGACATAGACTATGTAGCTGCGACCAGCCTGCATCCTCACGCGCTGTTCGCGGAATGGCACCAGCAAATCTTTGGCAACAAGGCCCCAGTCAAGAAAAGCACCAATGGCGTTCACCGCTTTTACTCTCATCAGGCAGAATTGCCCAACAGTAGCGAATGGTCGCTCGGTGGTTGCCACAGGGCGATTCTCTGAATCGTTATATACAAAGACCTCGAGATAGTCATCAAGCTCTTCTTCGCCGCTCAAATATCGTTTTGGCAGCAGCACTTCATTTCCTTGTTCATCAATTAGGTATGCACCAAAATCAACAAACCGGTTAATCATTAACTTATTATATTCTCCAAGCTTCATGTGGGTAGTCAGTTATCAGTTTTCAGAATTGGTTATCACTAATCACAATGCAAAGTAACAAAATATTCAAGTGCTAAATTGTGATAGGAAGTGGTTTGTACTATTAAATAATGTTAAATTTGTGCTTTTCCATGCAGTATTTTAGAGGTCTCGTTATTTAAAGGATGTAATTAAAGAAGAAAATCAATTCTTTTTTAGTTTTTATGTTATGATATGTTCCTATAATTCAAAAACTTTATGTAGTTTTGCATGATGTTTAGAATTAAACTTTATATTGCGTTTATAGTTTAATTTTAAATAACATAGAAATATTAATTAAAAAAAGAATATTATGAACTACAAATTTTTGTCTCTTATTGCTGCCATGTTGCTCGGTTGTGGATGCGCCATGGCACAAAACTATGAGGACGACATCTATTACGATGGCAGTTCTGAACCAAGCACGACAAAGGTTAAAGTGACTCGTAAGTCAACTATGCCTAACACTTATTACGGCGAGATGACGACAACGGTAACTCCTTTAAATGGAGTTGTTAACGGACGTGACATCGATGAGTATAACCGTCGCACCGACCGTTATTACGCCGAAGATGACACCGTTTATGTTGAAGACGAGGCATTTGCCAACACTCGTCGCATTGAGCGTTATCACAATCCTGAAATCGTGATTCGCTCTAACGACCCCGATCTTATCGAATATTACTTTGACAACACTCCAACAGTCAACCTAATCGTTGGTACCACTTGGGGATGGGGACCATCTTGGGGATGGGGATGGCGTTCGGCCTACTATGACCCATGGTACAGCTGGGGCTGGGGTTGGTATAGCAGCCCTTGGTACTACAGCAGCTGGTATGATTGGGGATGGTATGGCGGTTATCGCTATCACCCATGGTCTTACTGGGGACGTCCTTGGGGCGGCTGGTATGGCTGGAATAGTGGTTGGCATAGTGGCTGGCACAATGGCTGGTATAACGGTGGATATGCCCATGGTGGACGTTACCAGGGTGGTGTACGCGGTCGCCGTCCAGGTATGAACTATCATGGAGATCGTGGCAACACTGGTCATGGTTATGCAAGTGCTCCTGGTCGTGGCATCAATGGACGTAGCATGAATCGTGGCGACCGTCCTATCAACCACGGCAATATTGGCACTGCTAGCACCTATGGTGGCAACACTGGCCGCACCTCTACAATGCGACCCGGTGGACGCACTTCTCGTGGCTCTATTGGTGGTGGACGCACTTCTGGCGGTTCTACCTCAACAGGTGTTTATGGCACACCATCTACTCCACGCACCTACTCAGGCAGCCGTAGCACAGGTGGTTACTCAGGTGGCAGCCGCAGCACCGGTGGCTACTCAGGTGGCAGCCGCAGCAGCGGTGGCTTCTCAGGCGGCCGTAGCAGTGGTGGTTTCTCAGGCGGCAGTCACGGTGGAGGCGGTGGCTTCTCAGGTGGCGGCAGTCGCGGAGGCGGCGGTAGCCATGGCGGACGTCGTTAATGTAAATGAACAGGAGATATTCACATCATATATAAGAACAAGAAATTGATTATAAAAATGAGAAAATTATATATTTCAATGCTTATGTGCGGTATTTCGCTCATGGCAAGCGCTCAGGCAACATTTGACGTTCTAAAGATGTCGGAAACTGAGTTGAGTGGTTCTTCACGTTACATGTCTATGGCTGGTGCCTTTGGCGCTCTGGGTGGTGACGCATCGGCAGTTACTATCAACCCTGGTGGTATTGGTGTGTTCCGCAGCAGCGACATCTCGGCAACCATGAACCTTAATTTCCTCTCGACCAAGAGCTCTGACAGTCAAAAGTTGACCGACACTAAATTCTGGTTCAACAACGTGTCTTATGTTGGCTCGATGAGAATTGACAGTGATTTCTTTAAATATTTCAACTGGGGGTTCTCGTTCAACCGCATCAACTCGTTCAACCGTCGTTATCAGGGTGGTTATAACACCAATCAATCTATCACTAACAAGATTGCCGATAACTTGAACAATGGCAACTGGATAGATGATGACTTGTCGGTTGATGCCTATGATGGCAATATTTTCTACCAGTGCGGCGCGCCTTGGTTGGGCATCCTTGCTTATCAATCTTACCTGGTTAACAGCAATTTGGATGGCTCGTTCAAGGGCATGTCAAATCCCGATTTCAACACTAATGGTGACGTCAATTTCTATGTTGAAGAGAAGGGACACACCGACGAGTATAATATCACTCTTGGTGGTAACTTCAAGAACGTGTTCTACTGGGGTTTGAATTTTGGCATCACCGACCTGCGTTTTGATAGTTATCAGTACTATGGTGAGGATCTCTACGATGCTGAGATTTATGACTACCGTTATGATGATGGTAGCACAACTAAGGGTTATGGAGGATTTGACTTCCAGTCCTACCAGGAGACTCGCGGTACAGGTTACAACTTCAAGATGGGTGTTATTGTTAAGCCTATTAATCAATTGCGCATTGGTGCTGCTTTCCACACTCCCACCTATTATGATATGAAAGACCTTTACAAGGTACAGAGTGGTTTTGACCTGCAAGCCAATTTGGATGATAATATGTATCGTGGACACTATGAGACAGGTGAAGAGGGATACTACGACGAGTATCGCTACACCATTAAGACTCCATGGCGCTTCATTGGTAGCCTTGCAGTGGTTCCCAGCAACAAGGGTATGATTAGCTTCGACTATGAGTATGTTGGTGCCAACACAGTTCGTTGTGGTGATGAAGGTGGCTATAACTATGCAGATACTGAGTACAAGATTAAAGACCAGCTTCAAGCATCACACATCATGCGTGTGGGTGGTGAATATCGTGTAACTCCAAGCTTCAGTGTTCGTGCAGGTTATTCTTACCAGACTTCTCCAGTGAAGGACGTAGTTAAGGAGGTTGCCAACAATGATGTTGATGTTGTATCGAGCAACTATATGTATCAGTACGACAAGAGCAACCAATACATCACCTGTGGTGTTGGTTATCGTTACAAGAAGTTCTATGCCGACGCTGCCTACGTTCACCAAACTCGCACCAGCCAGTATCATGCATTCCCTGGCGAGGTTGGCGAGGAAGTGAAAGACAATAATAATAAGGTGTCGTTGACTTTAGGTTTCAGATTCTAATAAACCGAACCATAATTTGGAATATGAGAGGCATTGTTAATAAATGCCTCTCTTATTTTTTTGCCATCTCTGACTTTTTCTCTAATTTTGAAAGCTATTTTTGTAATGATTTATGAGCATCGTTAATCTTGAAAATATCGACCTTGACAACCTCGAGTTCCAGAATGCCTGGAACTTGATTCGCAACACTCGTCGGTCGGTATTTCTCACGGGCAAGGCTGGTACGGGTAAAAGCACTTTTCTAAAGTATATCTGTGCCAATACCAATAAGGAGCACGTGGTACTAGCGCCTACTGGCATCGCTGCTGTGAACGTGGGAGGCCAGACGATGCACTCGTTTTTCAAGATTCCGTTCAAGCCTCTGCTACCCGATGACCCCGATTTCTCCCCACGTCGCATCCGCAAGACATTGCGTTATTCGGCTCAAAAGGTTAAGCTCATCAAGAAGTTGCAGCTCATTATTATCGACGAGATTTCAATGGTGCGTTGCGACATTATCGATTTCATCGACAAGGTGTTGAGGATTTATTCAGGCAATATGCGCGAGCCTTTTGGTGGCAAGCAACTGCTTTTTGTGGGCGACATCTTTCAGCTTGAGCCAGTTGTCACTCGCGACATGCGCGACATCCTGCGACGATACTACAATCAGTTCTTTTTCTTTAATGCCAAGGTGTTTGGACGATTAGGACTTATTCCTATTGAGTTGCGCAAGATTTACCGGCAGACAGATAGTAGCTTTATCGCGCTCCTTGACAGGGTGAGAGTAAGCCACGCTAGCAAGAGCGACATTCAGCTGCTTAACAGTCAATATGATGCCGATTACAAGGAAGTGGACGAGAAGTTTGTAATGACTCTCGCCACGCGTCGCGATACGGTCGACTCAATCAACGATGCTCACATGCAGGCATTGGAAACTCCTGAGTATACCTTTACTGGAGTTGTGACCGATGTCTTCCCCGACAACGATCTCCCCACAAGCAAGGAACTCACTCTCAAGCGAGGGGCGCAGGTGATTTTTATTCGCAACGACAAGGAAGGCCGATGGGTGAATGGCACATTGGGAAAAGTGCTGACTGTTGACGAAGATGGCATTGTTGTGGAACTTGAGAATGGCGGAAGCTATGTGCTGGAACAGGAAGTTTGGGAAAACGTGCAGTATTCTTATGACGAGAAAGAGAAAAAAGTTGTTGAGAATGTGGTAGGCACTTTCAGGCAATATCCCATCAAGCTGGCTTGGGCGCTCACCGTGCACAAGAGTCAAGGACTCACGTTCAACAACATCGTCATTGACTTTGCTGGTGGTGCGTTCTCGAGCGGTCAAACCTATGTAGCCTTGTCGCGATGCACTTCGCTCGAGGGCATCACGCTGTTAAAGCCGTTGTCCGAGCGAGATATTATTGTCAATACAGCTATTGTTGATTTCAGTAGGCAGTTTAACAATCAAGCCGTTATCAACGATGCAATGCTGGTTGAGAAGGCCAACGGGCTCTATGCAATGGCGTCGATAGCATTTGAGCATGACGACTTCTCAAGATGTGTCGATTGCTTCATTCAGGCTATGGAGATTCACAACGTGATCACTAATCCTGTTGTCAAGCGGCTCATAAAGGTCAAGTTTAACAAGTTCAATCAATTGAAGGACAAGATTCAGAACTTGGAGGATGTTATCGATGCACAAAACAAGAAGCTCAACGACCTGGCTGCTGAGTTCACTGCGATGGGAGACCAATCTCTGGGAATGGGTCAGCTGGCGCAGGAAGATGAAGTCGCCTATGGCAGCGCTAAGCCTCGACTCGACGAGATCGCTGTGAAGTCGGCACTTGCCAACTATAACAAGGCATTGCGCCTCAGCGAGCACTATGTGCCAGCAATGCTAGGAAAGGCTCGTCTGTTGGAAGCGATAGGGGAAACCGATATGGCCGAAAACCAGCTCAACGAAATTCTCAGCAATAATAAAAACTGCTACGAAGCCCTTATGGCTTTGGCCACTATAAGAGAGAAGGAAAAGGACATAACCGAGGCTGTCAAGCTCTACAAACGCGCGACACGCGCCTCACGCACTGCCATCGAGCCTGTTCTCGCCCTAGCCAGAGTATATGATAAAATAGGGCTCGACGACGTTGCCGACGAATACCGCGACATTGCCAAGCAAATGCGCAAGCAACAGCAATCCAAAAAACCGCGCCGCAAGAAAAAATAAGTAAGTATTACAATAAGAAAATAAGGCCGCAACACTATTGCTGCGACCTTAATATATTATGTTTTCTATGTGTTAATAGTTGCGGGCGAAGACTACGCGGCATTTCGATGGTTTGCCTGTGAGCATGTCAACGCCATCTTCAGGCTCGGCATCCAGAGGAATGCAGCGAATCGTTGCTTTGGTTTCCTCCTTGATGCGGTCTTCAGTCTCAGGAGTGCCATCCCAGTGTGCAAGAACGAATCCGCCTTTCTCAATCTGCTCCTTGAACTCCTCGTAGGTGTCAACCTTGTAGGTCATGTTCTGGCGGAAGTCGTAGGCTTTCTTAAAGATATTGGCCTGAATGTCGTCGAGGAGATTCTTAACGGTGTCCTCAATGCCGTCGAGCGAGGTGCTTGACTTCTCGAGAGTGTCGCGGCGCATTACCTCGATGGTGCCGTTGGCGATGTCGCGAGCGCCCAGCACAAGACGTACGGGCACGCCCTTGAGCTCATAATCGGCAAACTTGAATCCAGGACGCTTGTTGTCGGCGTTGTCATATTTTACCGAGATGCCCATGTTGCGCAGGTTCTCCACAATGGGATTGACCTTTGCATTGATCTCGTCGAGTTGCTCCTGAGTCTTGTAGATTGGAACTATTACTACTTGGATAGGAGCCAATTTTGGTGGCAGCACGAGGCCGTTGTCATCGCTGTGGGTCATGATGAGAGCGCCCATGAGTCGTGTTGAAACGCCCCAAGAGGTAGCCCATACGTAGTCGAGCTGGTTTTCTTTGTTGACAAACTTCACGTCAAATGCCTTGGCGAAGTTCTGTCCCAGGAAGTGCGAAGTTCCCGACTGGAGAGCTTTGCCATCTTGCATCATAGCCTCGATGGTGTAGGTCTCAAGCGCGCCGGCAAAACGCTCGTTGGCCGACTTAACACCTTTCACTACAGGCACAGCCATATATTTTTCGGCGAAATCGGCATATACGTTCAGCATTCTGATTGCTTCTTCTTGTGCCTCTTCTTTGGTGGCGTGGGCGGTGTGGCCCTCTTGCCACAGGAACTCGGCGGTGCGCAGGAACATGCGAGTGCGCATCTCCCAACGCATAACGTTTGCCCACTGGTTGATGAGCAGTGGCAGGTCACGGTAAGAGTTGATCCAGTTGCGATAGGTGTTCCAGATGATGGTCTCGCTGGTGGGTCGAATGATAAGTTCTTCTTCAAGCCTTGCTTCGGGGTCAACTACCACGCCGCTTCCATCGGGAGCATTCATGAGGCGGTGGTGAGTCACCACAGCACATTCTTTAGCAAATCCCTCAACATGCTCGGCCTCACGGCTCAAGAACGATTTGGGTATGAGTAATGGGAAATAGGCATTCTGTACACCAGTCTCTTTAAACATCTTGTCGAGCTGATGTTGCATCTTCTCCCAGATGGCGTAGCCGTAGGGCTTGATTACCATACAGCCTCGCACGGCCGACTGCTCGGCAAGGTCGGCTTTTATTACTAGGTCGTTATACCATTGTGAGTAGTTTACGCTTCTCTTGGTTAAATCTTTGATTTCTATAGCCATTATATTAATGTGTTGATTATATGATTATTTCTTTTTATTCTTATTCTTTTTCTTGTCGTTTTTAGACTGTTGAATCATAGCCTCACCAGGGATGATATAAATCTCAAGGCGGCGGTTCAAGCGGCGGTGCTGCATTGAGTCATTCATTGGGAAAATGGGATTTTTGTTGCCCATTGCAAAATAGGAAATGTATTTGCCGTTGTTTGTGTTGGCCATGAACCAGTTCACAACACTTTGAAGGCGTTGTTGGGTTATTTGTTCAGAGTAGGTCTCTCCTCCGTTGTCATCGTGATACATTGCAAGAGCAATGCGGTAATAATCGGGTCGTGACATTAACGGAGTGAATTTCTCCAGAATCCTTTCGGCGGCTCCATCCATCATTTCAGTCTCGTTGGGAGCAAAAAGCTGATCGGCAGGAATTCTAACTAGAATCACTTCTTCATTGCGAGTAGGAGACACTATGAGATTATGGTTGTTTTCATAAATGCTCTTGGCGATATGGTTTTGCTGATCAACAATATCGCTTTTGAGTTTGCTGTCTTTAATCTCGGGGTTGTTGATCGCCTCCTCTAATGTTCTAGGGGAGTAGTTTTGAGAGGCAGCAGGCGTTGTTGTTATCAACGACAACGCAAAGAGCATAGCGATAAATGTAGTCTTCTTTTTCATTGTGGTGCTTATTGTTATAGTTCTAAAAGTTCTTGAGGGATATCAAAGCTAATAAATCTCTTGTCGATATCGATTTCCGAGATAAATTGGTCGACGGCTGGAACGAGAAGTTCCTTCTCGTCATCGAGGGTAATGACAAAGAGCACATTGGCTGTGGAGTCGTCGATGTTGGTCACCTTGCCGTGCAGCTCGTCGTTGACAAGTGTGTCGAAACCAACGAAAAAGTCAACAGGAACCTCATCATCGTCTTTGACCTTGGAGGCATAGTCACTGGTGAGCACAAAGATGTCTTTATTTACAAGCATCTCGGCTTCGGTCTCATTGGTGATGCCATCGATGGTTATCAGCATCGACTCGCTAGTCTTTTGTCTCACATTGCTTGGGAAGAAGGGGACGAAAATGCCATCAATGTTGCACACCAGGCACTTGCAATCATCCATCACATTGAGTGGTGAGTTGATTGTAGCCGAGATTTCGCCATTGATGCCGTGGGTCTTGTTGAAATGACCTATGCATGTTATTTCTTCCCTGCTTATCATTGGGCGTTATTTTTTCTTTTTCTTCTTCGATGATTGCTGTTGCACTGGCGCTATCTTAAACTCATGCAGCGAGTGGGTGGCGGGGTCAATCTTTATCTGTCCTTTTGAGAAGAACTCTAAATCCTTGAATATTTTGGCATCCTCCACATCCTCGTTGTTTATTTGATAAATGAGCTTCTTCATGTGGTTGGCAATGAGCATCACCAGGGCCTCTTTCTCATCACCTTCGGGATACTCACAAGCGCGCTGTATCATTTGGTCAACAATCTTGCCATAGTGGCGCATCTTGATTGACTCCAACTTGTAGCCCACAGGTTGTGGCTTGGTCTCAAGATTCTCGGGCTTGACAACTTCATAGGGGTAGTCAACATCGAGCTTGAAGTCACTCATTATTGCCAAGTGGTCCCAGAGCTTGTGCCTGAAGTCGGCTTCCTGGTTGAGCTGTGGAAAGAGGTTACTCATGGTGTTGATGATAGAATAGGCGCACTTGTTGCGTTCCTCGCGGTCTTCAATAGTGCAGCAATAGTCCACCATCTGCTGTATGTTTCGCCCATATTCTGGCAGAGCCAGTTTTTTGAGTTGTGAGTTGTAAGTAAGCATGCTTTGTTATATAGTATAATACAATGTGCAAAGTTATAAATAATTGTTGAGAAAAAGGGTGTCAAAGCACTTTTTTCTTGGGTGTGGTGGCTTGAAAGTCCTTCAAGTAAAGTGGGGTGGAATAAGCCACATCAATGAAGCGCTTTTCACGGAATGCTTTCTCCGACAATGCCAGCATGTCGACTGCCACTGGCTTGACGTTGGGGAAGAAGCGTGCATTGGGGCTGGTTATCACATTTTTAGCCTTCGCGGCACCGTTTCCCACCATCACGAGCTGATGCTTGTCAAGTAGTTCACTGAAAGAGTTCTCATCAAGAATCATGGGCTGTGGAGTGACTACATCCTCAAGAGCGCTGTTATAGGCTGCGGTATACACCTCCATGCGTCGAGCATCAATCATAGGCACAAAAATTACGTCGTCGTCAAAAAATTCTTGGAACATCACCGACACGGTGAGCAGTTGCAGCGTGTTGACGCCGATGAGCGGCAAGTCAAGACCGAAGGCAAGTCCTTTGGCCTGAGAGAGCCCAATGCGCAATCCTGTGTAGGAGCCAGGACCAATGCTCACTGCAATGGCGTCGAGTTTCAGCTCATTGCGGTTAGCGGTATCCAGGGCGTCCTTGATGTATTGACTCAGGAGTGTGGCGTGATTCATTCCGTCATAATTCTCGTGATGGTCAATCACCTGTCCTTCACTACCTAACGCTACCGAGCACACCGCGGTAGATGTCTCTATATTCAGAATATTTGCCATAGTTTCTAAATTGTGGCACAAAATTACAAAAAAACCATTGGATAACAAAAAATATCTACCTAAGAGGAATATTAAAAAGCGTATCCTAAAATTGTAAAATAAAAAACATGCCCCGCTTTAGTGGGCGGGGCATGTGATTGGAATTTATGGGGTTGTTATTAGAACCACTTCACGTAGGCGAAGTCCTGGCGGTGAGGCAAATTCTTGTTCCATGGATATGCACGGAATGAGAGCCTGAAGATGCCAGTGTCCTTAATGCGGTCGTTAAGCTTATAGGTAAGGATATCTCCGTCTTCCTCAACAACCTTCATAGGCAGAGTGCTGTGGAACTTGGTCTCGCCGTCAACATCGTGGTAAACCACAAGCTCAAGTCCTACGCTTCTTCCCAGTCCTGCAGTGTTGACCTTTACGGTTGCCTCAACCTTGCCGTGATTGATTGAGATGTCGTAGAATGAGTCGCTGAGCTGCATGTCCTCAACTGCTACATTGTCCCAATTTTCAGCTACATGCTCTTTCCAAGCAACGATTTCGCGTACGAGAGCGTAGTCGTTGGCGCGAAGCTTCTTGCTGCGCGCAGCCTCTTTGTTGTAGAAGCGGTCGATGTAGTCTTTCATCATGCGCGACATTGTGTAGTTGGGCGCAATCTGAGAGATAGAGTTCTTGATGTACTGAATCCACTCTGGCGAGTATCCCTTAGAGTTCTTAGCGAAGTAGAGAGGGATAATCTCGTTCTCGAGCATCGAGTAGATAGTAGCAGCGTCGAGCTTGTCCTGCATGCTCTGGTCGGTGTAGGTTCGGTGTGAGGTCAATGCCCATCCGGCACGCTCACGATAGCCTTCGTACCACCATCCATCGAGTACTGAGAAGTTGAGCAATCCGTTCATCTCGGCCTTTTCACCACTGGTGCCCGAAGCCTCGAGAGGACGGGTTGGAGTGTTGAGCCAGATGTCAACACCAGTGATAAGGCGCTTTGAAACGGTCATGTCGTAGTTCTCAAGGAAGATGATTTTGCCCAAGAACTCAGGCATCTTGGAAATCTCCACGATGCGCTTGATGAGGTCCTTGCCAGCGCCGTCGGCAGGGTGAGCCTTGCCAGCGAAGATGAACTGCACTGGGAACTTCTCGTTGTTGACGATGCGCGATAGGCGGTCAAGGTTGGTGAACAACAAGTGGGCACGCTTGTAGGTGGCAAAGCGACGAGCGAAGCCAATGAGAAGCGCGTTAGGGTTGATTTTGTCAACAATCGACATGATGCGAGTTGGGTCGCCTTGGTTCTTGAGCCAAGTGGCACGGAAGTCACGTCTAACGAAGTTGATGAACTTGTTCTTGAGCTGCATGCGCAGGTCCCAGATTTCCTCGTCGGGAACGTTCTGGATGGGTGCCCAAGTTGCCATGTCTTCTTGCTTGTCGAGATAATTAGCGCCGAACACCTTAGCATAGTATTCCTTCCACTCCGAAGCAGCCCAAGTGGGCATGTGAACACCATTGGTGACATATCCAACGTGCGACTCCTCGGGAGCATATCCCTTCCATACCCCAGCAAACATCTTCTTCGACACCTCGCCATGCAGCCAGCTCACGCCGTTGCTTTCTTGAGTGGTGTTGAGAGCGAAGACGCTCATCGAGAATTTTTCCTGGGTGTCGGGGTTCTCACGGCCCATGTTCATGAGCTCGTTCCAAGTGATGCCGAGTTTGGCGGGGAACTCACCCATGTAACGACCAAATAGACCCTCGTCGAAGTAGTCATGTCCAGCGGGCACGGGAGTGTGAACAGTGTAGAGCGAAGAAGCTCTTACTACCTCAAGAGCCTCGTTGAAGGTCAAGCCCTCGTCCTGAACATAGTCGACAAGTCGCTGCAAGTTGAGCAATGCAGCGTGTCCCTCGTTGCAGTGATAAATTTGAGCTTTGATGCCAAGCTTCTTGAGCATGAGAATGCCGCCAATGCCAAGCATGTACTCTTGCTTGATGCGGTTCTCCCAGTCGCCACCATAAAGTTGGTGAGTGATAGAGCGATCAAAGTCGCTATTCTTGTCGAGGTCGGTATCAAGCAGGTAGAGTTTCATGCGGCCAACGTTAACTTTCCAGATGTTGGCATACACAACACGGCCGGGGTAGGGCACCTCAAGCACCATTTGCTGGCCATCTTTGTCAATAACAGGCTCAATGGGCAGGTGGTTGAAGTTCTGGGGTTCGTAGTTGGCGATTTGCTGGCCATCCATCGAGAGAGTCTGGGTGAAATAGCCATAGCGATAAAGGAAACCCACAGCGGTCATGTCGATGCGGCGGTCGCTGGCTTCTTTAATATAGTCACCGGCAAGAATTCCCAAACCGCCCGAGTAAATCTTCAGAGCGTTACACAGTCCATACTCCATACTGAAATAGGCCACCGAGGGGAACTCGTTGCGCATGGGCTGGTCCATATATTCCTTGAAATGCTCATAAATGGTGTCGATTTTTGCTACCAGCTCGGCGTTTTTGCTAAGCTCTTCAAGCTTGGAAGCTGGCATCTTGTTAAGCATCATTACTGGGTTTTCGCCCGATGCTCGCCACAGCTCGCGGTCGAGATGATGGAACATTGACTTTGCCTCGCTGTTCCACACCCACCACAGGTTTTTAGAAAGCTCGTCAAGCTTCTTCAGGTTGGCGGGCAATTCACTTTTCACTGTAAGATTTCTCCAAACTGGAGAATTGGAATTACTAACTTTAATTTTCATATATTCTTGTGTATAATTGTTTTTCTTGTGTGTGAAATATATTTGTTCTTAACGTGTTTTCTTATTTAATACGCGTTAGTGCTTTCTCAAGCGCTATCTCGTAGGCATGGAGATAATGCGGCATGAAGTGCTCCCATGTAGCAAGTTTTGAGGTGCTTTTGGCAGCTCGTCTCAGCTTTTGATGATCGCGGTCACTCATTGCGTCTATAGCGATAATAGTGTCAACTATTTGCTTAAGAGCCTCGTCATAATTAGAGTCGTTGCGATGTATCACTTTGACGCCTGTCTTCAGCTCATTATTTCCAAGATTTTTCTCTACCCATTGCCCGAAACCTGCTAGATTGGTGGTAATAGTAGGAACTCCCATTGCCACGCTCTCAAGAGGTGTGTATCCCCAAGGTTCATAATAAGATGGGAATACCGACAGGTCGAAGCCCGTGAGCAGGTCATAGTAATTCATGTTGAAAATGCCATCATCGCCATTGAGGTAAGATGGGACATAGATAACAGTGACTTCTTCGCCGGCTTGATTACGGAATCCAAGATAATTCATCTTGCCATAAATGGCGTCGCTGTCTTCGTTGTGGATGGTGTGAGTTATAATGGGATTGAACAGGCCAACGGCCAGCCCCTTATTCACTGCGTCTTTCAAATCATGGCGTGCTTCATTAACCCATCCGGGAACCAAGATGAATGCCACAACTTTGCGGTTCAGGGTATTCTCAGGCATGTGCCTTAGAACATTCATCGCATCAAGATAAAGGTCAATGCCCTTGTTGCGCATCTCGCAACGTCCACTCGTGGCAATGAGCATTGCGTCGTTGGTGAAATGCTCACCGATTAATGCGCTTGCCACTTCAAGCAGACGCTTGCGCGAAGCGTTGCGGGTGGCTGTATATTTCGCTCCTTTAGGAACGTAGTTTTGCTCAAATGCATTGGGCGTGACCATTGGTCGGATTTCGAGCAACTGCTCGCATTCGCGAGCTGTAACATCGCTCACAGTGGTAAAGGCATCGGCCTCATGGGCAGCACATTTCTCTAACGAGTGCTTCGATTCCATGTTGAGCTCACCAGCCATCTGGTCACCATTGTATCCTGACATGTAGTCATAGAGAGGCTTGCCATTCCCACATATGCTGCGACCTATACTTGTAGCATGAGTAGTAAATACAGTAGCTACTTGGGGCAGGCGATTTTTTACATAGAGCAAACCCATTCCTGTGGTCCATTCATCAAAATGGGCTACCACCTTTTGAGCTTTTTTGTAGTTGACGATGCTCTCAATCACTAGCCCTGCGCCATAGGAGAAGATGCATGACTCATCATAGTCGCCATAACCATGCAAAGAGTCAACGCCATATTCTCGCCACATCATGCCATAAAGCTCGTTCTTATAGACATAAAGGCTGTTATAATTGATAAGTAGCGCCAAAGGCTTTCCGGGAACATTCCACCTGCCGGCTCTAACGGTCATGCCTGGTGGCAGATTGCATTGGCCCAGCCAATCGTTGAGCCAGCTCTTGCTCTCGGTGAAAAATGGTGACTCGCAGCACAAATCGGGACCAATGAAGATAACTTGATCCTTGTAAGTCGACTGCAGCGTCTTAGCCTTCGTCGACAGCACTGCATAGATGCCACCAACCTTGTTGCAAACTTCCCAGCTTGTTTCAAATAATAGGTCTATCATAGTTGTTGCTTGCAAGCCTTATTTAAACTTTTTATTGCAATAATTTAGTGTGTATTAATTTGAAAGTGCAAATTTACGAAAAAATAATGAAGTAATCACCATAAAGAATGAACCAAAAATAAATGTTTTATGCAATCCTTTACCAAAGAACTTTGGAAATCATTATTCAAGAACTTTTCTCCCTCTAGATTTTTCATTCATATGACCATATTAAATAGTGCCAACATAATAAAAAAAAGGTCATATTTTTTGTTTTATTTTGTTTTTTATCTAATTTTGCGGTTTAGGATGATTTTCTAAGATGAAAATCTTTTTTCCACTTTGAATTATTAACTCTTTTTACTACTTGATATACAATGATTAATAAGAAGATTCTGTCGGTTATCATTCTTTTGGGAGCTGTGGCGTTTCCAATGAGTGCTAAACTAAACTTGCCAACTAAAAAGCTGGGTAAGGATAACTATTATTACTATGAGGTAAAGAAGAATGAGACAATCTTTGATATTGCCAACAAAATTGGGGTGACCAAGGATGACATCATCAAGTATAATCCGTCGGCTAAGAACGGCTTGGTTAACAAGCAGCTCATCTTCCTGCCAGTAAAAGATTTCGATGGTAGCAACAAGAACATTACGCCACAAAAAGTGAATGTTGCAAATCTTAATAACGTGGTAACTCACATTGTTAAGAGCGGAGAGAGCATGTATGGTATCGCTAGGGCCTACAATGTCACCGAGAGTGAGTTGCTAAGAGTTAACCCTGATTTGGCAAGCGGGCTAAAACCTGGTAGCCAAATTATTATACCACAAGCTCCAGCAAGCGGGAAATATGTTTACCACACTCTAGTTGAGGGAGAGTCGTTGTTCTCGCTTGCCAAGAAGTATAATACCACCATTGAAAAGCTAGTTGAGCTGAATCCTGGTATCTCGGGAAACAACTTGGTTGAAAACGATGTGATAAGAATTCTTCCCAACACTGAACAAAATGTTGTTGTTGACAAGGATATCTTCCAATTTACTCCCTATGTTGTTGCTAAAGATGATACCTATCAAAGTGTGGCTCAAGCTCATGGCATAACTGTCGAAGAGCTCATGAATGCTAACCCTGATCAAAAGAAGCTCAAAAAAGGGAAAACAATCTATATTCCTCACAAAGCTGTAGACAAGCAGGTTGTCAGCACATCACAACTCTCAGAAACTCAACTTGAGAAAGTCTACGCTGGTAAGCTCGATGATATCTATTCCGACTATCTCACTCCTAATAAGAACAACAGCATCGACATTGGTATTCTTCTCCCATTCTTTGCATCGATGGATACTAAACCCAAATATGCAAGGGACTATGAGGAGTTCTATAATGGCTTCCTAATTGCTCTCGACAGCATCGGTTCAACGTTGAACAAGCCATTGAACCTCAATGTTTACGACACTAGAAATAACAAAGAAATAACCGATAGTCTTCTGGCGCTCGACAAGCTGAAGACGAGTGATATCATCATTGCTCCATCTGAACAAGATCAGTTGGAAAAAATCTTGAATTATGGTAAAGAGAACAATATTGACGTGCTCAATTGCTTTACCGCCAAGAATGACAGCTACATCAGCAACAACCGAGTGATGCAAGTTCACATTCCTTCTTCCTATCTCACTGCGAGAGTCAATGAGTGCCTCGACAAGAAATTCAAAGATTATGTACTAGTTTATCTTGATGATCCAGAGTCGGATAACAAGGACATTTATGACGAGATAAAGAAACATGCTTCAGAGGTTAAGCACCAGAACAAGACATTAACAATAGCTTCGGAACTCACAGGAAAGAACCTGTCGAAATATCTTGAGCCAGGATCTAGCTATCTATTTATTCCAGCTAATGGCAAGGAGAGTTTCTTGAAGAAGTTTGTCAATGGTCTTAAGGAGGCAAAGAAACTACGTGTTGACTGCGACTTGGTTTTGTTTGCACATCCTGAGTACACGATGTATATTAATAAGTACAAGGAAGACCTGATGGCAATCGACACCTATATCTATTCAAGATTCTATATGCCAGATAATCAGCAGGTGAAAGACTTTAATGCTAAGTATAAAAGCACTTTTGGCGTAGCTCCGTCCAATAGTATGCCAAACATGAGTTTAACTGGTTTTGATTTGGGTATGTTCCTTGTAAAGGCTTATGCCAAAGGCATCGTTCCTGGTAGCAAGGATTCTGAATATGATGGCATTCAAACCAACTTTGATTTTGAGAGAGTCAATAACTGGGCTGGCTATATCAACAAGTCGGTTAGAATGGTTCATCTCTCACCTAACAAAGAGTTTACAATTAAAGACCTGAATGATTAAGAAATTAGCAATATTTATTACTGCTATTGTTATAGCGACAGCTACAGCCACACCGGTTGTAGCTGCCGACTTATTTAGCAATCACAATGTGAGTGTGGGTGCTAAAGGCGGTATGACGTTGTCGAAGGTAAATTTCCAGTCGTCGGTTCCTCAAAAGATGATTGGTGGCATGATGTTAGGTGCATCGGTGCGTTACATCAATGAGAAACACTTTGGACTCATTGCTGAGCTGAACTTTGAGCAAAGGGGTTGGAACGAGGATTTCGAACCTCTAGACTTTTATAGTTTCAAGCGACAGTTATCTTATCTTCAGCTGCCATTGCTCACACACATCTACTTTGGCAGCGATAAAGTTCGTTTCTTCTTTAATGCTGGCCCTGAGATAGGAGTGATGATAGGCGAGAAGACAAGTGCTAATTTTGATTATGAGAACGCTCTTGAAAATGAGGACTTTGCCACTCACTTTCACCCAACAGATCAGTTTTCATTACCTGTTCACAGTAAGTTTGATTATGGTATTTCGGCATCTCTTGGCCTAGAGGTGAATGTCGCACCCAAGCATGCCATTAACCTTGAGGGACGCTTCTACTATGGCTTAAACGACATCTTCCGTAACCACAAGAGCGATCCTTTCCAGGGTTCTTCTTCAATGTCGATAATGGTAACACTGGGATATAATATACGCGTCAAATAATAATCTATCCATAATAAAAAATAAGAGGATGCTTATTTAGCAGTAATATGCTGCCAATAAAGCATCCTCTTTATATATAAAGCCACATCAAAGGGATGTGATGAAACTCCGATAAATACAGGGTTTGAGGGTATCCAAGTCTTTGTAATCCTCTGGTCGCGAAGACACCACTAAGTGGTTGAGGCCCGCCATTGACAAGAATACTTTTCTCGGCATTTCATAAAAATTTGAAGAGTATCCCAATCAGCTTTGATGTGGCAAAGTTTCAATGATCTCCTGTGATTGCAAATTTAGCAACAATAGGGGAATTCTCAAAATTTTATCCTACTTTTTTTAGAAAAAAAATGAACTTCATCTCGTGTGGGAGAGGAAGTCCATCTTTTTTTGAGGTAAGTTTACTCGCGGTTGTTGCTCGTTACGATAATCTCTTGATTACTGAGCGTTCTTGGCCTTCTCGACGATAGCCTTGAAAGCCTCTGGGTTGTTCATTGCCAGGTCGGCGAGAACCTTGCGGTTAATCTCGATACCTGCCTTGTGAATCAAGCCCATCAACTTAGAGTAAGAAAGGTCCTCCAGGCGTGCAGCAGCGTTGATACGCTGAATCCACAATGCGCGGAAGTTGCGTTTCTTGTTCTTGCGATCACGATAAGCATAGGTCAAACCTTTTTCCCAAGTGTTCTTGGCAACGGTCCAAACGTTCTTGCGTGCGCCGAAATAACCTCTTGTAAGTTTAAGAATCTTTTTACGTTTTGCTCTTGAAGCAACGTGATTTACTGATCTTGGCATTTTTTTAAATGAATTGTGAACGTTAGCGGCAGCTTTTGCTACTCTTTTGTGCTAAACATTCGGTTAATAAAAATGATAAAATTCTCTTTTAGATTAAAAGTGTTTAGAAACTTGTACTGCAGTGTTGCGTTGAATTATTTCTTAACGAGCAACTCGCGAATAGAGTTGAGGTTAGCTTTGTCAACGATGCTCACCTTGGTGAGGTTTCTCTTCTGCTTCTTAGTCTTCTTTGTCAAGATGTGACTCTTGTAAGCATGCTTTCTTTTAATCTTCCCTGTTCCGGTAAAGGTGAACCTTTTTTTGGCACCGGAATTAGTCTTAACTTTTGGCATTTTTGAAATAGTTTTAAAAAAATAATTATTAATCATGGGGACCAGGCACTTACCAAGCCTAATGCCCCGTTTTTTCGGTTGTGGTGCGCCTTAGGGCGCAATGAACGAGTTGATAACTCTTGCAGAAATCACTCAGCGGCGTTCTCCTCCTGAGGCTTTTCTTCGTTTGGAGCCTCTTTCTTCTTGGTGGTCTGCTTCTTGGGCGATAGCATGATTGTCATGCGCTTGCCTTCAAGCACTGGCATCTGGTCTACTTTTGCATAGTCCTCGAGGTCGTTGGCAAACCTGAGTAGTAGCACCTCGCCTTGTTCCTTGAACAGAATAGAACGTCCCTTGAAGAATACGTAGCTCTTAACCTTGGCACCCTCTTTCAAGAATCCGATGGCATGCTTGAGCTTGAAGTTGTAGTCGTGCTCGTCGGTTTGTGGTCCAAACCTAATTTCCTTGACAACAATCTTGGTAGCCTTAGCCTTTTGCTCCTTGAGTTTCTTGCGCTGCTGGAACTGGTACTTCTGATAGTCCATGATCTTGCACACTGGTGGTTGTGCCATAGGTGCAATCTCGATGAGGTCGAGTTCCTGTTCCTCGGCAATCTCGAGTGCTTTGAGAATTGGATAAATACCCTCTTCTACATTGTCACCCACAAGTCGCACTTCGGGAGCGCGGATTTCGTCATTGATGGCAAGTTCTTCCTTCTGTGCTTTGCCACCACGCTGGTTGCGGTTTTTCTTGCCTTTTGGGCCACCGCTCATTGGCTTTTTAGGGCCACTCCAATAGGGTTTTTTCTGCATTCAGTAATATTATAAGTTTATCATTTCGTTCACTTCTTGAGTGATTTCGGCTGCAAAGGTAGTAATTTTTTTGGAACCTTTATCAATTCCACCCTGTTTTCTTACCGAAACTTCTTCATTTGCAGCTTCTTTTTCACCAACTATTACCAAATATGGTATGCGTTTGAGCTCATTGTCACGAATCTTCTTGCCAATTTTCTCGTTGCGGTTGTCGATGATGGTACGCACGTCGGCATCGTTGAGGACTTTGGCAACATGCTCGGCATAGTCGTTGAATTTTTCGCTGATGGGGAGCACAACAACTTGCTCGGGAGCAAGCCATAATGGCAACTTGCCAGCAGTGTGCTCTAGCAGCACGGCCACGAAACGCTCAAGTGAGCCAAATGGCGCGCGATGGATCATGATAGGACGGTGTTTTGCGTTGTCGCTACCAGTGTACTCAAGCTCGAAGCGCTCGGGTAGGTTATAGTCAACCTGGATAGTTCCCAATTGCCAGCGACGTCCTAGTGCATCTTTGACCATGAAGTCGAGTTTAGGACCATAAAATGCTGCCTCGCCTTCTACTTGCTTTGCGGGAAGACCTTTTTCCTCGCAAGCTTCAACGATGGCACGCTCAGCACGCTCCCAATTCTCGTCACTACCCACATATTTCTGTTTGTTCTTGGGGTCACGCAGCGAGATTTGCGCCTCATATTCAAAACCAAACACACCAAGGATGTGGTTGATGATATCCATAACGCTTAGAAACTCTTGCTTGAGTTGCTCGGGTGTACAGAACAAGTGGGCGTCATCCTGTGTGAACGAGCGCACGCGGGTCAAGCCGTGAAGCTCTCCACTCTGCTCATAACGGTATACAGTACCAAACTCAGCAAATCGCAAAGGAAGATCCCTGTAACTGCGTGGCAATGTGCGGTAAATTTCACAATGGTGAGGGCAGTTCATTGGTTTGAGCATGTACTCTTCGCCCTCTTCGGGAGTGTGAATGGGCTGGAACGAGTCCTTGCCGTATTTTGCGTAGTGGCCGCTGGTAACATACAAGTTCTTGTTGCCAATGTGTGGAGTGATAACCTGCTCGTAGCCGTACTTCTTCTGTATCTTGGCAAGATAATCCTGAAGGCGGTTGCGCAGAGCAGCACCCTTGGGTAACCACAATGGTAAACCTTGACCTACGCGCTGAGAGAAGGCAAACAGCTCCATCTCCTTACCTATCTTGCGGTGGTCGCGTTTCTTAGCCTCCTCGAGAAGAACTAGATACTCGTCGAGCATCGACTTCTTGGGGAATGAGATAGCATACACGCGAAGCATCTGCTTGCGGCTCTCGTCGCCACGCCAGTAGGCTCCGGCAAGCGACAACACTTTTATTGCCTTGATGGGTGCTGTGGTTGGAATATGGGGACCACGACACAAGTCGGTAAAGGCGCCTTGTGTGTAGGTGCTGATGGTTCCGTCCTGCAAGTCGTTGATTAACTCAATTTTATAGGTTTGACCAGTGTCACCAAAAAACTTAAGGGCGTCGGCCTTTGATATGTCGGCTCTTACAACCGCCTCTTTCTTGGCAACGAGTTCGGCCATCTTTTTCTCAATCTTGGGGAAATCGGCTTGGGTAATCTCGTTATCTCCGGGATCTATGTCATAATAGAAACCGTTCTCGATAGCTGGGCCTATACCAAACTGAACACCAGGGTACAGCTCTTGCAATGCCTCGGCGAGAAGGTGTGCCGAAGTGTGCCAGAAGGCGTGTTTGCCTTCGGGGTCTTCCCATTTGAAGAGCTTTATCTCACCGTCGCTACAAATCGGGCGAGAAATGTCCCATTCCATGTCATTGATGCTTGCGGCCAGCACTTGGCGAGCCAAGCCTGAGCTAATGCTCTCAGCAACTTGAAGTGGAGTTACTCCACTTTCATACTGTCTTACACTTCCGTCAGGAAATTTAATGTTGATCATAAAAAATTGATATTTTGTCGATTATTACTTGTGCCATACAAAAGCACGTTCAAATTTCAAGCTGCAAAGGTACAACAATTTTTGCAAACCACAAAAAAGTATGTGATAAGTATTAATTAATTTATATAGTTTTAATATTCAAGGATGAAAATCATAGCCATTGGCACTATGCGTTTCATCAATAGCTCGTAATTGGAAATGCTGCTTTGTGCTTGTTTAGGGCTTTGAGCGCAGTTTCTATTGTGTTGTCTTTGCGGTTTATAATTGGGTAGTATACACTTTGTCCAAAGATGTCACGAGCTATAAGAGCCTTGATTACACTCACGAGATTGTTTTGAGACTGGTGAATGTAGGACCATTGCGCAGGAATGTTCTTGTTGGCTGCATACTTGACGAAATCGTTGATAATGTCGTCGTCTGATGGCAGTTTGTCAAGTAGTTGCTTGTAATCACTCATCTTGCTTAGTTCAGTGCGATGTTCAGTAACATATTTCAAGCAATATTCTTGAATGAGTCCAGAGGCAAAAACAGCGGTATAATATGGTGTGAAACCTGTGGTGTCGCGTGGGACGAATAAATCGGGTATGATACCGCCACCGCCATACACTTTGCGGCCAGTAGTTGTTTCAAAAATTTTTGACTTGTCGATCTTTATGCTGTCTTTGCTGTAAAGCTCGCCATTACTGTATCGGTCAAGAAGGTCCTTTTGGTAAGCGCTCTCGCCATTGGTGTAAGGCTTCTGGATGCAACGTCCCGAAGGAGTGTAATATTTAGCAATAGTGAGCCTTATGGCGCTTTTGTCGGGTAGGTCAAACTGCTTTTGTACCAAACCTTTGCCAAATGAGCGGCATCCCACTATTAGGCCGCGGTCATTATCTTGTAGTGCGCCGGCAAAAATTTCGCTGGCACTTGCCGAAAATTCATCGATGAGTACCACTACTTCTTGGTCTTGGAATTGTCCACGGCCGTCGCTGTAGGCTGTTGTCTCGTCTCGGCGGTATCTACCTTTGGTTTTCACAATCAATCGGCCTTTAGGCAAGAATTCATTGACCATGATGATTGCTATCTCAAGATATCCTCCGCCATTACCGCGCAGGTCAATCATGAATCGTTTGGCTCCCTGATTCTTGAGAGAATTTAGTGCGTTAACAAATTCATTATAAGTGTTTCGGCCAAATTGAGATACCTTAGTATAGCCAGTTGTCTTGTCGAGCATGTAGTAAGAATCAACCGAGTTGAGAGGTATGTCGCCTCGAGTGATAACAAATGATAGCTTATTGGGAGTGCCTGCTCTAACAATGCCGAGTTTCACTTTTGTCCCTTTTGCGCCTCGCAGGCGTTCACGCACTTTGTTGGCATCGATTTGAGAGCCAACCCATGTGCTGTCCTCAACCGATACAATTTTATCGCCTGCCATGAGGCCTGCTTTATCGCTCGGTCCACCAGGTATTACCTCGAGTACAACAATTGTGTCGTTCATGAGTTGGAACGATATTCCAATTCCCGAGAAACTACCGTCAAGCTCTTCTTGAGCAGCTTGAAGCTCCTTGGCAGTGAGATAGGAGCTGTGTGGGTCGAGATTGGCAAGAATTGCTGGAATCGACATCTCAATCAAGTCATAGGTGTTTATGCTGTCGTCAACATATTCTTGTGTGATGAGATTCAGGATGGTATTTAACTTCCTGTCGCTTTGAGTAGAGTAATTATTGTTAGAGAAAGGACTCCCCATGAAAATACCAATGATAATGCCACCTATAATTGAGACGGCAATTGCAAGGGGAAGCCAAGCACTATAGTCTTTTCTTTTCTCCATTTATTTTGAAAAAAGTGAAGGGATTAACTAATCGATATCAAGTTGTATACACTCAATTCCAGCTCGTTGCATAAGTTCGATGCCATCGGTGAGACGGTAAATCTCGTTGAAAACAACCCTTTTGATTCCTGATTGTATGATGAGCTTTGCGCACTCAATGCATGGTGAGGAAGTAACGTACAATGTGGCGTTGTTGCTGCTGTTGTTGCTTTGTGCCACTTTGGTGATAGCATTGGCCTCGGCATGTAGCACGTAGGGCTTGGTGTGGTTTTCATCATCCTCACACACATTCTCAAAGCCAACAGGAGTGCCGTTGTAACCGTCCGAAATAATCATCTTGTCCTTGACGATGAGTGCTCCCACCTGGCGGCGCTTGCAATAAGAGTTTTCGGCCCATATTTGAGCCATTCTTAGATACCTGGAATCCAATATTTCTTGTTTATCCATGATGAATGTGGTGTAAGTCGCTGAAAAATAATTCGATAGTTCGTGATTCTAAAAAAAGTGGTTGTTCCTTTTTTGAAAATCAGGTACAAAGGTAATCAAAATAAATTATTCTAATTACTAAAAAACACAATAATATTTCTACAAAATTATAATATTTTAAATGATTCCATTCATCATGGCATAAAAGGTGAGTCCTGATACACTTTTTATGCCTAATTTGGAAGTTATGTTCTTGCGATGAGTGAGCACGGTGTTGATGCTGATGTTAAGTTCTAATGCTATCTCCTTGTTGATTTTACCTGATGCAATTAGGCGCAGCACCTCAATCTCACGCGATGAGAGAGCTTCATTGCTTTTCTCGTCCTTTTTTGCTACTTCAAGAATGTGATTGAGTCGATTGATAATATCATTCTCGCTGGCATTTATGTTTAGCGTTTGAATGTCTTCTACATCTTTATTACCTATTGTGACAACAATGGTCTTGTTCTTGCGGGGCAAGAAGAACGATAGGTTCGCCATCAGTGTTTCGATGTCGATAAAGAACAGGCCGGGCTCGGTGGCTTGAGAGAAGTTGATAAAGAAATCGTTGCCAGCTATGTGGGTGGCAATTCCGAAAACAGTATTAAGCACATCTCTCAGCCCTATCGCCTCGAGGGTGTTGGATGTCGATATGATAACACGGTCGTTAGTCATGTTGTGTGTTGATAGAGAGTGAGATAGGCTTTAGAATCCTGTTGCGAATGCGGTTGTTTTGCTTTATGTCTTTCTTGAGAGCAAGAATGGCAACAATTACAGCATATCCCAAGTTGTGGTCATAGTCGCCCTTGAGATGCACAATGAGCATATTGATCAGGTCATCGATTTTGTCTTCGATGGAGTCGTTGGCTGTTTCATTGTCGTGCGATGCTGTTTCAACTGTTCTGTCTACCGAGTTGTCATTGTTGCAAATCTCGGGAAACCAACGTTGACGGTCATCGTTGATTCGCTCCATGAGTTCTGTTTTCATCTCGTTGAAGAATTGCTGCATCAACACTAAGTTGTTGTTGTGGGATGGTGCCCTGGCAATCAAGAAGTTGAAATGTCGCTCTATGTTGGGGATGATGTTGTGCTCATAGTAGCTGTTGGTCTTATTAAGGTAGTCAACAATCTCATTTACACTGAATTGCTCAAGAACAAGTTGAGGGAAATAATTCTCGTTGATGAATGTGTTGAGAATAGTCGTGAAGAATTTCTCGTTGATGCCATGCTTTGAGCATGATAGTTCAACGGTGTCGTCGCCAACGCCAAGTGAAATGCCAAATCGGTCAAGGACTGTGATTGTTGAGGGGTCTTTGTAGATGATGTCGCTCAACTTGGAGTCGCTATTGATGAGTGTCATGGTTTTAGATGGTTTTATATGAATTGGTTACTATGTTTTGTGCTGGGATGTCGTGCGGTTCAATGGGTAAACTCTCGACGAGCTGGCAGTCAAAGCACACTGCTATAGTCGCTGCCTTAGTGTTGCTTAAAAAGCGGTCGTAGAACCCTTTGCCACGTCCACAGCGGTTACCTTTCTTGTCGAAAGCAACCCCTGGCAGGATTATCAAGTCAATGATTTTTGGGTTAGCAATATCATTGCCTGTGGGTTCTAAAATGTTGAAGCTGCCTTGCTTGAGTGTTCCTGGTGTATATTTTATCACTTCTATGTCATCGCCACTTACTCGTGGCAAGAATATGTTTTTATTATTTGCCCAGCGCTCAATGATGTGATGCGTGGGAATCTCATCTTTCAAAGACGCAAAAATCATGATGTTTCGGCTTTGCTTAAAGATGCTAGTCTTTTCAATGTGACTAAATACATTGTTCGACTCTTTCAGCTTTTGCTCATCGCTTAGGAGTGCCACTTGCGATTTGATGTGCTTGCGCAGTTGTCTCTTGTCCATTTCAATCATTAGTAGTTGGTGATAGGGAAGGCTGCCTTGTGCTTGTTTAAAGCTTTCAGTGCTGCTTCAATGGTCTTGTCGGTGCGGTTAACGATAGGGTAGTACGCACCCTGACCTAAAATGTCGCGCGCTATGTAGCCTTTTATGTTGCTTGTAATCAAGTCCTGTGACTGGTGGATGTAATACCATCGGTCGGGAACGCCCTTGTAGGCAGCATATTTTACAAAGTCGTTGAGTATCTCATCATTAGCTGGAAGATTGCGAAGCAATTGCTTGTAATCGCTCATCTTGCTTAGTGAGGCTCGATGCTCAGTAGCATATTTCAGGGAGTATTCTTGAATCAAGCCATAATTTACAACAGCTTTGTAATAAATGCTCTCTGACGCTGTGTCGCAAGGAACAAATATGTCGGGTTCTATACCACCGCCGCCATACACCTTGCGGCCTGTTGTGGTCTGATACACCTGACTCTTGTCTCGCTTTATGTTGTTTTTGTTATAGAGCTCGCCATTGTCTTTGCGGTCTAGAATCTCTTTTTGGTAAGCATCACGGTCGTTGTTGTAAGGACGTTGGATACAACGGCCTGATGGAGTGTAATACTTGGCTGTGGTAAGGATTAATGCGCTGTTGTCGGAGAACACATGCTGTGATTGCACGAGACCCTTGCCAAATGAACGGCGTCCAATAATTAGTCCACGGTCATTGTCCTGAATGGCTCCGGCAAAAATTTCGCTAGCGCTCGCCGAGTATTCATCAATGAGTACAACCAGCTCTTGATCTTGAAAATTACCATTACCGTCGCTGCGATAAGTCACCTCGTCACGACGATGGCGGCCCTTGGTGCTGACTATTATATTATCCCTTGTCAAGAACTCATTTGCCATATCTTTTGCAGTTTCAAACAGTCCACCTCCGTTGCCTCGCAAGTCTATAATGAAGCGTTTTGCACCGTTGTTTTGTAGGTAGTTGAGGGCTTTGACAAATTCAGTATAGGTGGTTTTACCAAATTGCGATACTTTTACATAGCCTGTTGTTTTGTCTACCATGTAGTAGCAATCTACAGTATTCTTTGGCGCGTTTCCTCTTGTTACCACAAACGACAACTGCTTTTCGGCTCCGGCACGCACTATGCCCAACTTCACATTGCTTCCGCGTGGGCCTCTGAGACGGTCGTTGACTTTATACACATTGACTTGTGGCCCAGTCCATAAGATGTCGTCAATGCTTACAATCTTGTCACCAGCCTTGATGCCCGCTTTGTCGCTTGGGCCTCCAGGTATTACTTCAATAATCTTGATGGTGTCATTCATAACTTGAACCGAAACACCAATGCTAGTTGTGTTGCCTTTAAGCTCTTCTTGCTCTGATGTGTTCTCTTGCGGAGAAAGGTAAGAGCTGTGTGGGTCTAAGCCTGTGAGGAATAATGGTATAACACTTTCGGTTAAGTCGTTTATCTTTACGCTGTCATCAACATATTCTTGAGATATGAGATTTAAGATTGTGTTTAGTTTGAGTTCGTTCTCGGTGAGACCATTGCGTTTGGAATAATTATAACCAATTAAGATGCCTAAGACAACGCACCCAATCATTGATGAGGCTATTAAAAGCCTTTGCCATGAAATACGCTTTGTTTTTTTCTCCATTTTTTGAAAAAGTGAAGTGATACTTAATTGGTGATGTTTTTACTACTTGATGACATTACCATCTGGTAGCATTTGCATTGTCTCGGTTATTAAAAATCTAAACTTTTGAAAAGCAATAAGATAATCAATGATTATTGAAAAAATGAATTTGTTACAAAAAAACAACTACAAAGATAGTCAATTAAAATCATTAAGGAACATTATTCTAATAGTTTTTTTTGTGAAATTTTTATTCTAATTGCTGCTAATAATCCTCTGACTTTCATAATGTCTATTTGAAAAAATATATTAAAAAATGTAATTTATTTCGTTATTTGCTATTATATTATATAACTTTGCAACCCGAATCCACATTTTGTATCAACAACGAGTAATGAAATTCATTAAAAACACATATCTTAATTCGCTGATTCTATGTCTGTTGTTGGCTTTTTGCCAATTGCAGACTTTTGCTGCTGGATCACCTAAGAAGTCGCCTGCTATTTATAGTGCAGCTCTCGACAATCCTGCTTTTCCAAAGGATACAGTTGATGCACAGCTTCTCAAGCTTAGTGCTAAGGCTTGGTTTATGGTTGATCCCATATCGGGCACCTTGTTAAGCAGTAAAAATCCTGATATGAAAATGTATCCTGCAAGTATGACCAAGATGATGACTTGTATTCTTGCTTGTGAGAGTGGACTACTTAACGAGACTGTTACTATTAGCGCGGCTGCTGCCTCTACTTCTTACGGATATGTTAAAAGAGGTGAGAGATATAATCTTCACGATTTGCTCTATAGGGTCATGCTCCCAAGCGACAATGGAGCGGCTCATGCCGTGGGTGAATTCTTGAGTAGCCGATTGGATACCCTGGGTTTTTCTCACATGATGAACCAAAAAGCAAAGGAGTTGAAAATGAATCACACTCACTTTGTAAATGCTCACGGTTTACCCGACGACAATCATTACACCACGGCAAGGGACATGATGCGCCTGTTAGAGTATTGCATGGAGAATCCAATCTTCGCTGAGATTGTATCTAATCCCACTCGCGATATCAAAACTCTTGATGGTAAGCCCATTCACCTGAAGAATACCAATAAACTTTTTGGTAGATATGATGGTTGCATTGGTGTAAAGACTGGTACTACACGTGCTGCAGGAGGATGCCTTGCTTCGGCTGTTGTCCGTAATGGGATGAGAATTTACCTCGTGATTATGAAGTGTGAGCCGGCAAGGGAAAGAACCGACGAGTCAATCGTCCTTTATAACAAAGGGTTTGAAATGCTTCGCACTTTGAAAATTGTCAACAAGAAGAATAATAAAGATAAAAAACAAGCCTCAAAAGGCAATGGTAATGTAGGCAAAGACGGTCGCGATAAAAGACCTGTTCCAAAGTTAAGACAAGGTTCCATCAATCATGATGAAATGATGAAGCACCAGCAAGTTGTTCCTAATCGAAATAAGCATGATTAATATTTAAGGTGTAAACATTAAAATATAAAATGTGCCATCAATGTTGTTTAGTTGATGGCACATTTTTTAGTCTTAAAACTGAGGTACAGGGTCTAACAATCGATTAGGTGAACTGCTCTTCTTGCTTTTCGACGTTTTCCCTTTTGAACCTTTATTATCTTTCTTTGTCGACTTCTTGCTATTGCTTTTGCTTTTTGATGTTGACTTATTGCTAGAATTGCTCTTTTTGCTCTGTGATTTACTCTTGCTGGAGCTCGAAGTTTTTTTTGCCGTTTTCTTGCTGTCTTTCTTGTCTTTAACTTTTGTTTTCTTGGCCTTTTCGACATACTCGTTAATCTCTTTCTGTGTCGTTGGGTCAACGTTTTCACTACTGCATTTTCGCTCAATGAACACAGCTGCTACTAGTATCACTATAAGCGCAACAATCATCCATGCGCCTCGGCGTTCTTGCTTCGACATGCTGAAGAAATCAGATAATTTGCTCATGTTATAGATGAAGGATTTTAGTGATTATTAATTGGTGATTTGGTCTACAAAGTTATTAATAAAACGGCAAAATGCAAAGTGCTTCAGTTTTTTTGCCGAAAAAAACCCAAAGATGTTGTTGTTATATCATTAAAAACTATTAATTTTGCAGCGCTTTTATAGAATAGTGTTTTCCTGTGTTGAACAGGAGTGAACTTGAGTTATCAGATGAATGAAAAAACTAATTAACTACATACCTTCAGGAGTGTTCTCTCTTTTGGCTACAGCATTTGTGTTGTATGTCTTATTATCTCCCGATTCGGCTATTCCTAATAGCTGGCTTGGACTGTTTAACTTTAAGAATGGCGACAAAGTCATGCATGTTCTTCTGTTTATGTTCTTGGCTTTTGCCTATCTTTATGATTACACCAAGTTTAAGAATCCTCATCACAATAAGGTCGACAAAGAGCTGGCCTTCACAGTACTTGCCGCCTCTTTGGGCTTGTTGACCGAGGCTGGACAGCTTGCAATGGGTCTGGGACGGGAATTTGATCAACTAGATATCGTTGCCGATGTGGTCGGTGCTTTCTTGGCTTTTGCTTTTGTGCACTGGTGGGGCGCACACATCTTGAGAAAGTATGTGTTTGATGTAAAACGTAGGCACCGAAGAAAGAAATATCATTCTTCACACCATCATCATCATTCTAGTTAGAAAGGATAGCCTATAGCTATGTGAAAAGCTAGGCCATCTTTGAATTTGGGTATGTTGAAATAGCCTTTTTTAGACGTGGTGTAAGGTGCATGGAGCGCTATACCGAGGTCGCCTCTTAGCACTATCATTCCCATATCAAAACGTAATCCAATGCCAGTGTTGAGTGCAAGTTCCTTGAAAAAGTTCTTGCCCTTGAGTTTGCCGCCTTCACGGTATATGTCTTCTTGAAGCAACCACACATTGCCAGCATCAATGAATGCTGCTCCTTTCAAGTAACCAAATAATGGGAAACGGTACTCCCAGTTGGTTTCAAATTTGAACGTTCCGGTTTGGTCATAATAGAAACCGTAGCCATTGTATTCTGGATGATAACTGCCTGGACCTACCGAACGAACAGCAAAACCTCGCAATGAGTTGGAACCTCCTATATAGAATTGTTCCATGAACGGAACTTCTTCAAGATTGCCATAAGCGTGAGCGGCACCCACAACAACTCTTCCCACTAATTTATGTTCATCAAAAAGTCTCCGTGTCCAAACTAGTTGAATTTGAGCCTTAATAAATTGAGAAAAGTGAGTGTTCATGATGTGCATTTCCCCCTTCTTTACACCAAACGCACGCCAAATGCAGTAGGCCAAGTTTCCGGCTTCTGTCAAAGTAATTGACGCCAATATATCATTATTGCCAAAATTGCGGTCGAGAGTGTAGGTGTAGCTCATCTGTGGAATGAACACATCTTGGAAACTCAGAGCAACAGCGCGGTTGAAGAAAAAAGCTGAATCGAAGGCTTCGGTAGTACTTAGGAGATTGGAGTAGGTGATTTTAAGTGGGGTGAATCTGTGCTGAGAATATTTGCGGGAATGCCATTCCCAAGTCATCTCGGCACTAACACGGGCCATCTTGAAGAATTTTGGGCGGTTAAGAAATTCTCCTCCAACCGAGAATCGAGTCCAATTGGTGTAACGACGGGCGCGGTCAATGAAACGGGGAGCTAAAAGGCGTGGAATGGCCAGGCTCACATCGCCCCCAATCTCATAGCTGTTAAAATCGGAATTCTTATAGGCGTTGCCTTTTCCTGTTTGCCATTCATAAGACGCTGTTATGTCGGCACTAAGTTGCTCACCGCCTCCAAAGATATTTTTGTGTTTGATACCAACACCCAATCCAGGACCAATGAAACTGTTGCTCTTGGTTGTGCCTCTGGCTTCTACTTTTACCTCGATTGGCTTGTCAAGTGTGCACTGAACATTAAGGTCAATAACTCCATATCCATCATCACGAACCGAGTCGTTGGAAACAGCTTGCATACTTATATTGCTGAAAATGCCTGTTCTGGCAAGATACATTTGGATTAAATCCATATTGCCCACTCTGAAAGGACGGCCTTTCCTCCATCTGATGCACGAGGGGATTAGCTTGTCGTTGACGTGGACTGGCTGTTTCTTGATGACGATGCAATTACGGGCTATTGTAGTGTCGGGTGTTCCTCCTCCTGTGAAGTTCTCAACTGTGACAGTAACGTCTCCTGCAAGATATCGAGTCGAGGCTTGATTGGGAATATTGCCCGATTTTATCATTTGCATGTTGATCACTCCTTTGTGTGTCACACTGTCGGCCAAGTATTCTATATATTCGGGCCTGAAATAATAATAACCACGATTTCTAAGTTCATTGGCGATGTTAATCCTCACTGCGTTGAGTGAATCGGCGCAATAGCGGTTGCCTGTTTTGAAATAGTCCTGTAATTTAGCTATTGAGTCGATTAGGTGATTAAGTGTGCTTCCGTCTTCTTCTAGATAGCTTATTTCACCTAATGTGTAAGGCGCTTTAACATCCACCTCATAAGTGATTTTTGCCTTTTTAGGATTTTTCTTGCTATAATCGAGGCTGTAACTCGATTTTGAGTCGAAATAGCCATTGTCGTGCAACAGCTGATTTATCATGTTAACACGTGTTTCGGGTCTCACTCTGCTGATGAGAACTGGCCGGGCAACAAGTTTCTTGTAAAGCCAGCCTTTAATGCCTTTTGATTTTTCGTCCCAATGGTTATAAACCCACAAGCCAATGGGGAATGGGGAGCGGTAGTAGGGGGAATAAAGAGGATTGTTGGGCTTTACGTTGATTGATGAGAAAATTTGGTCTTTAACGCTGCCATCAATCTTTACGTTGTCAAGTTCGTTGTATTGAACCTTCTTCACTCCAGTATACAACACTTCTCCTTCGGCAAGCCGACTCGTTGTTGAGCAAGCACTGATTACCGTGGCTAGTGTGAATAATAACAATATTTTACTGAGTATCTTAATCATGGGATGTTGAGCTGTTGTCAGTTTGATTGTTCTCGGCATCTGTGCCGGTGACTATGGGCAATGGCGTGGGAGTGAGTTTTGGCTTTTTCTTGAGCCAATTAAACAGGTCGCCTAACGATGATAATTTGTGTTTCATCACAAAGCTGACGCCTGTAACGGTTACCTCGCCCTCAAGAACACTCTCTATACTTTTGTGCCTGAACAAGCGCAAATAACGTGAGCCTGAAGGTGTTAGCAAGTATTCAAATGAGATGTCGTTAATCAAGTTCTGTGAGAAGTTCTGTTCCCTGCTCGCTTCGGTTGAATATTCTCCACCAACGGCTATTTTGAAACGATCCCCAAACAGTGATTTCGACAGACGATAGCTATAACTAGTCTCGGTCCTTCCACCTTTATCGTAGCTGCCCTCATATTGGTTGATGCCAAACGAAACATCTATGCCCTTCAAGTTATTGGCTGCCCAACTGTTGATTTGTGACTGCAAGAATGAGAATAGCGCTCCTGTGGTCGAGAACTCACCAGTAGTCTTAGTGCCAGAATATGAGTTATATAATAATAGGTTAATAGCGGCCTGTGAACGCTGGGTATCGGTCATTGTCTGGAGGTTACTTTCAATACCGGCATCATTCTTGGCTTCAAGATCAAACTTGAGGTCAATGTTGCTCAAGGTGTTCTTCAGCATTGCACTAATGTCAAAGTCAACAAGACGTGAACCCTTGCCATCCTCATTCTGCACGCTCGTCCTCACGCTGTGGATGGCCGACAAGTCGAGGGTTGGATTCAGCATATCTCCATTCCAAGAGAGACTGCTACCTTCATTGATGTTAAATACTTTCTGACTGATGACAGGTGGAGTGTATCTCACAGTTCCGTTACTGATGACATAAGTACCAGTCAAGTTGTCTTTTCCGGCAAAATCAATGCTGTATTTGAGTTTGCCACTACCGTCAATGTTTACACGGTCTTTACCCTCAGGCTGTAGGAAGGCATTGATCTTTGCTCCCTTTTCGATATCGGCGTTCACTTGCATTGTCATAGCCGACGATGCAACTCCTCCAGTTATGATATCTTGATTAGCATTACTGATAGAGTCATAGGGATTAATAAAGGTGACCATGCCTTTAATAGCATTGTTGTTTGCAATGGTGGTGATTTCATCTTGCATCACATAGGTGATGTTGGAACCCGACAGCAATTTGGCATCAGCATTTATCGACGTTATGTTATTATTCATTTTGAATGTGCCGTCTATGTCAATGAAGCCTTTACCAAATATTTCGCTATATGGACGTTGCTCGCTTCCAAAGAATTGGATGTTCTTGCCTGTAATTGCGGCATTGATTTTAATGTCATCAAGCGATTTGAAATCTACAACACCATTAAGCAATGCTGGATTATCATTCAATCCATATATCTTATAGTTCACAAAGTCGATGGTGTTGTTGTTGACCTTGATGGGCTCTTCGCTAAGCCTTAATGAACTTCCATAACGAGGCAGGCGTATGAATGCCGAATCGCCCATGAGCACGCCGTTGACGATGGGGTTGTCCATTGTGCCACTCACTGTCATTTCTCCATTGGCATGACCCGTGAGCATCACCATTCTTCCAGGAATGAATGCCGATATTTTGCGCAGTGGGAAGCGGTTCAAGTTAAGGGATAAGTTCAGTGGATTTGATGAGGTGCTATCGTTAAGTGAACCATAGGCCACAGCAACTTCCGAGCCGTCGATATTTAAATTGGCTTGGAGATTGGTGCTGGAGGTTGACGGGTCTATGCTCATGTTGGTTTTCATCATCATGTCACCTTGTTTGATGCCATTGTAGGTGAAGTTGTGAAGAGCGATATCACCATCACCTTCTAGGTTGTGGCCATCATAGGAGAATTCCATGTCAGCATCTACCACACCGCTCATATCTGCGAGTGATGGTATCATATTGGTCCATTCTTCGATGCGCACGTTCTTTATATTGGCGAGGATATTTTGCTTGCCCGCTTCTTGCAATGGATCGGTACGCAGAGTGATAAGGCTTGAGTCGCTCTCAAGTGCTAGGTCGGCTTCAAGACGACGATGGCCTAAATCAAGACGCACATAATTGTCTTCATTGACGTTCCATTTTCTATAGGCAACATAAGGCTGTCTTGGCAAGAATGTGAGGTCCAGAATAGAGTCTTGGAGATTTGCATTGAAGCCAAAATTGTAGCCCATCTCATGTTTGATGTTTTCTTGCCTGAGTAGGAGGTTGACTTGGGAACCTATTGCATAGCCCGCTACGTCAACTTTTGCCATCTCGTCCCACGTGCCTTTACGGTTCGACATGTGACCGTTGAAGCTAATCATCTTGTCTAACTGGCTAATCGATACATATGCAGTGTCGATGGCTGTGTTGCCAACACTCAAATCGGTAGTGTAGACCTTGGCATTGAGTGTGCTGTCTTTACTTACAGTGGCGTTGAAATCCCTGAAGTCAATATCCCATTGGCCCAACGTCCTTTGGATAAGTCCGTCTGAACCCATTTTCGCATTAAGGTTGAAGCTTGGTAGCGCATCAACAATTTCGTTCACATCAAGGTCCATCTTCTCATACTGGCGTTGGGCAATGTTCGCACAGTTTTTAACGCGTTCGGCAAAGTAGTCTATGCTGTGAGGTGCGTTGAAATTGATAAATGTACTTTGGTCATTGTAGTAGGCCATGATGTTGTTGTTGCTGGCGTTTAAGCTAAGGTTGGTCTCCTCCGAGAAGAGCTGCTTTCCATTGAAATTCCAATCAAGGTCGTGCAGCTGAACATTGGCATTGTATTCCTTAGTCTTTAGGTTGAAGTCGCCTTGTAGGTTGATGTTTCCTTGGCCGTCGCATGGCAGGTCTAGAACTCGCAATGCTTGAAGGTCTAGGTCTCTTACGTTACCAGTCAGGTTCACAGTGTAATGGTCGCCATCTATGGTACCGTTAACATCGGCATAGACATCACAGTTGGGATTTGAAGAGTTGATGTGACCAGTATAAATGTTTCCGTTCAGGTACACATTGCCTGTAAGGTCTTTAAACACTTGATTGTTGTATTCAACGCTGCCCAAATCAACTGTGGCATCAATTTTGGTGCCTTGTTTGAGGAAGTCAAAATGCTCGCCTTTGGCCTTGACTTTTGCTGTGAGATTTCCTATCTTAAGGTCGGGGACAAATTCATCAACTGGGAATGACCTGGCATCAGCATCAATGTCATATTTCTCGGTCTTCGGGTCAAAACTACCCTTGGCGTATAAGGTTCCGCGGTTGCGGGCATTGACCTTGGCGTCGAAGTTTGTGCCCGACAATTTAACGTCGGCATCTAGATTCTTATAATGTTTGCCAGCAAAATCTAGGTCGGCAAGTTCTACCTGAGCATCTACTGCGGTGTTTTTGCCCAAGAAATCAAAGCCGTGGCCTTTGGCCTTGATATGAGCACTAACATTGTTGACATCAACATCTGGCACAAGTTTCTTAACAGGAAGAGACTTGGCTGTTGCATCTACGGTGTAACTTCCGTTGTTGAGGTTATATGAGCCTTTGCCCACAAGTGAGCCTCCCGACTTCAGCTTCATGTCAATGTTGCCGTCCACGAGGGTGGGTGAGTACTTAACGTTACCCTTAACTTTCATTGGAAGTACATTGATTTTCTTCTGTAAGTCTTTGTCAAGGAATACTTTGGTGGCAAACGTCACATCGGTGACATCGGCATCAAAGTTCACATCTGCCTGCATCTTCTTTGGCTCGGTGATGTTTTTTATAGTGCCGCTCACACTGCTCTTTATGTGACCGGGAATGTCGACATAGCCGTTTCTTACTCCCAAGTCTTTAGTGTTCCAGTCAAAGTCGCCCTTAGCTTTCATAGGAGGAACATTTAGTTTCTTCTGTAAATCTTTATCAAGGTAAGACTTGGCAAAATCAATGTTTTTGACATCAGCATCAAGCTTAACTTTGGCTTGCATCTTGCTTGGCTGGGTAACATTCTTGATGTTACCGCTAACGTCGGCTGTAAGATGGCCTGGTATGTCAACATGAGCATTATTGATGTCGAGGCTGCGCGTGTTGCCGTCGATGCTTCCTTTAACTTTGATTGGACGCTTGGTTGGGAGCTGCTTCAAATCTTTGGCAAGCGACGGCACGGCTGTTGTTACCTCGCGAAGGTCTATCGATGAATTGGTGGTCATCTTAACACTGCCTGTTGGATCACCGTTGAATAAACTCATGTCGGCTCGGCCGTCAAGATTGATGGTGCTATTTCTAGTCTTGAGGGTGAAATCGTTTAGCCTGATGTCTTGACTGTTGACTTTAACACCACCATGTCCTTCTTTTATTTCGAGGCCACTTCTCTCGCTGGCCGAAAGGTTTTTTACGTCGACCGAAACTGCCGACTCACGGTTGTAGAAATCTCTTGCGCCAAAGTTGAGGTCTTTGACATGTATGTAGTTCATGTCTAGGCCTCTGCCAGGCGTAGCGCCCATTTGAGCATAGGTGACGTTGCCACCATTCAGTCTGATGCTGTCTCCCTTGATTGTCCACGGGATGGTGTCAGGGTAGAGTGGTGGTATTTCAGGCGGTAACGGGTGGTCTCTATTGTATTGTTCAGCCCATGTCTTCGACGGATAAGTGTAGTTGCAGTTCACGTCATCAACACCCAGATATTCAGCATCTACTGTATGGGCACCGGTGTCTACAACTCCGTTCTTTAACTCGGCCTTTTCAACATGTGCAGTGAGCTTGTCTATTGTCGGCAGCATCTCCATGGTATAATCCACATCGTTGAGTGTTAAGTGCTTGGCATTGATTACCCATGGCTTTGAGCGGGTTGTGTCCTGTTCCGATTCTTTCTTATAGGGGAACATAGTCAGGTGCACCTTGCCACCTGTAAGCTCTCCATCGAGTACGTTAATTTTGTTCTCATCTAAGTCGATATCGGAACCTGTAAATTTGCAGTGATGAACATCGGCGGTCAACAGCATCGACGAGTCTTCACTTACAAGGCGGTATTTGCCTTCTTGAAGTTCAGCGCCATCTATCTTTAGTCGCTTGTCAAATAGGGGGCGTATCGCAACGTCAGCAGTGAAGTTCTTGGCAACAACCATTGTATCACCGTTCTTGTCAAGAAGTTTCACATCGTCAAGGCTTATGTCGAGAGGGAATTTTATTAAAATCTGGCCAACACTCAAGTCCATACCAGTCTTGTCTTTAACGTAACTGCATGCAATATCTTTGGCCTTGTTTTGAACCCAGGGGATATATAGAGCAAAAGGCAACAAGATAATTAGCATTATCAAGATGCCTATCGTCCAGGAGGCTATTCTCCCAACTCTATTTGCTACACTCTTCCCCAATGCTTATGTCATTGATTGATTGTAATTTAAATATTAATTAATTAAATAAATTTAATATTAAACCACAAATTTAATAAAAAAATCAATATTAAAAAGCAATTTTCAAAATAATATTTTTTTTGATAATCGATTAATTGATTATCGTTTATCAAAAAAACATTATAAAAATTGAAAATTAAGGGTGAGATAGCTAGGATTCCTAAATAAGCTCAGGTGGCTCAAGAGGTATGTGGGTACTTGTGATTCGCCATGGCTTAGGGTAGAGGTTGTTCGCTCTGGTGCCAAGGTTGTTTACCCATCCTAATGGAGCATTTTCATATTTAATTAGAACATAACCGAGGGGGGCATTGATTGTTATTGCTTCTCCTCTCAAGTAGGCGATAGCTGTGGTATAATCCACATCTGCACATTGAAAAGCGTCTTTTGCCAAATGAGTTGACATGGCGAGTTGGTGGCTGGGTATTATTTTCTTTCCTTTTAATGTTCCAAGTTCCACTCCTATTTGTTTGATTATATGTAATTTTTGCCAACAATCTTCAAGTGAATCTTTAATAATTGCGTTTGGCACAGCTGTCACATTGTCATCATTGTTGATGATAGAGAAATCTCCCTCTATCCAATCCTTGAAGTTGGGAGCGACAGTTGTTTTGTTGTTTTTTGATTTTTTCTTTTTGTTGTGTTCGGGGATATATGAGGCATTGTTTTTACGAAGCACGCACATGAAAAGTCCCTCGCCACGAGTTTGATGTGGCATGAAACGGTAGCAACTGTAAGTTCGCTCAATGGCTGGATGAATGTGCCATGATGATGGAATTGGTATGTCTATTACTGTGGCACCTAGCTCATTAATAATAAAATCTACAATTTCTTCATTTTCACTTTTGTTGTAAGTGCATGTACTATAAATGAACACTCCGCCTGGCTTAAGGGCGCTCCACACGTCGCTCAGGATTTGCCTTTGCCTTGTTGCGCATTGCTCAACAAGGGCTGGCGACCACTGCGACACGGCTTCAAGATCTTTTCTGAACATTCCTTCTCCGCTACATGGAACATCGGCTGCAATAACGTCAAATGCATTCTTGAGGGTCCCTATTGTTTTGGGTGAATCACATGTCACCATGCAGTTAGCGGTGCCCCATTTTATGACATTTTCCTTGAGAATTTGTGCCCTGGTTGGTACAATCTCGTTGGCTACCACAGTGCTGCCAGTGGGTAGCGCCTGAAGGGCTGTAGTAGTTTTTCCACCAGGCGCTGCGCAAAGGTCGAGGTAGGTGACAGGTGTTTTAACTATGTTCTTGATTACATGATAGATAAACATGGAGGATGCATCTTGAACATAGTAACTTCCAGCATGAAATAGTGGAGAGAATGTGAACTGTGGGCGGGTGTTTAGATATGCCCCATAGGGGCACCACGGCACTGGATCAAGTTCGGCTATGGGTTTGAATCCTTTGAAGCTATTGAGTCTTACTGATGTTACGGGATCTTGCGATGATATGGAGTCTATTATCTTAGCGGCTTCTTTGCTGGGAAGAAGCTTATTTATCTCGTCAATAAAGGTGTCGTTAAGCTGCATTGTTAAGATTATATTTATTTATCTGCAAATTTATTGAAAAATAATATTTGTGACAAATCGTCTATTACAGTATAAGTTTGACAGAAACATGAAGTGGAAGTTTAATAGGCACCATTTAATGTTTTGAAAATTAAATATGTAATAATGCTTTATGGTTTATTTTTTATGATAATTCAAAAACAATTTTTTTAAAAAAATAAAAAACATTTTTGCTATCTCGCATTATTATTGTAATTTCGTACACTAGAAATAATTAAATTTAAAATATAGCATTATGAAGAAATTTTCAAGTATTATTCTATTTTTTGCTTTAGCATTATTCTCCTTCCCTAATTTACAAGCCGAGCATTTGATTGTTATCAGTGCTAACGACACTCACAGTCAAATTGAGCCTGCATCCGATGGATTGGGTGGTCTCTTTCGTATGCGTGCTGCTTTCGATGAAATCCGTCGAAACAACAAGAATGTGATTGCAGTTCATGCCGGTGATGGTGTTCAGGGCACTCTTTACTTCTCTTTGTTTAGAGGAGAAGTGGAATATGCTGCTATCGACACTCTCGGGTATGACGCTATTATAATGGGTAACCATGAGTTTGACAATGGCATTGACGAACTTGCCGATCATTATAAAAAGATAAAAGCCGTTAAGCTTTCGGCTAATTATGATTTCAGCAACACCCCATTGTGTGGAGTGATGCAACCTTATTGGATAAAGACTGTCGCTGGTAAAAGAATTGGTTTCTTTGGCATTAATGTAAACCCCAAAGGGCTTATTAGTGATGACAAGTATCCTGGTATGGTATATCTCGACAATGGCGAGGTGGCTGAGGCCACTGCAAAATATCTGAAGGATGTGCAGAAAGTGGATTTCACTATCATGGTGTCGCACATTGGATATTATCCCGAGACAGAGGGCGAGGTTGGTGACTCGATTATCGCTAGCCGCTCACATTATATTGATATGATTGTGGGAGCTCACACTCACACTTTGCTCACTCCTGGTGATCCACGCACTCAGGTTAAAAATGCCGATGGCAAGATAATCACTATTGGTCAAAATGGTAAGGCTGGTAAGTATATTGCTACCTATGACATCGATCTCGACGATTTCTCAGTGAAATACGGTCAAGTAAAACTTGACAAGTCACTGGATGCTAAGGCTAATTATCCTGCTATGGAAGCTTGGTTGGCTAAATACAAGTTTAGCGTTGACAGTGTGATGAACAATGTGCTTGGCACTTCGGTTAGAGCTATGGGGGATGGCGATTTTGCTTCTCAAAACTGGTTGTGTGATGCAGTGCTTGAGATGTTGCCTGACATAAGTGGCATTAAAAATCTTGACGGAGTAATCATGAACAAGGGTGGAATTCGTCAGCCCATGCCCAAGGGTGATGTTACCGAGGGACTTATTGGATCAATGTTCCCATTCGACAACCGTTTCATGGTGGTTGAGGTTAAGGGTAGCGACCTTCTCGAGGCCCTTCGTGTGATGGCGACTCGTGGAGGTGATGCCGTGAGCAAGGGTTTCAAGGTTGAGTTCTCGGGCATTAACGAGAGTGCCAAAATCCTTTCAGCTAAGCTCAATGGCAAGAAGATTGATCCAAAGAAGGTTTATAAAATTGGCTCTATCGATTACCTCGTAAATGGTGGCGACCACATGGACGCGTTGGGTAATGGCGCCAAACTGTTTGTTGACACTGTACCTTATGGAGAACACATGAAGAACTATATTAAGACTCTTACCAAGCAAGGCCGTGTGGTTGATGCTAAGGATGAGCCTAGAATGATAAAGAAATAATCATTGAAAATTTATTGAGGTTTTTATGAAAACCGGACATCTAAGATTTGTTATTGCAATGCTTGCTGTTGTGCTGCTGGGCACTCAGCAGGCATTGTCTGTTAATCCATCTATTCTAAACAAGGGTAACGCAAGTCAACGCGAAAAATGGGTTAACGATACTTACTCTAAGCTTTCTCCCGTCGAGAGGATTGCTCAAATCATCATTATGCCTCTTAGGCCAGGTGACGACGAGGGAGTAAAGGCTCGTGTTAGGCAATATGTCGAGGAATACAAGGTGGGTGGACTCATCTATGATAAAAGCGATATTGCCACTCAAGCCTCTGTGACCAACTATGCACAGTTTATTGCCTCGGTGCCTTTGATGATAGCCCTTGATGCTGAATGGGGACTGTCAATGCGCCTCGACGATGCGCCTGAGTTTCCACGCAATCTTTATTTGGGTGGTATTAACGATGAGAAACTGCTCTATGAATATGGAAAAGAAGTAGCGCGAGAGTGTCAATTGATGGGAGTGCATGTGAATTTTGCTCCAGTGCTTGATGTGATCGACAGACCTTCAACACTCTTAGGCACTCGTTCTTTTGGCTACAATCCTGATATCGTTGCGCGCAATGGTGTGGCTTTTGCTAAGGGCTTGGAAGACGGTGGCGTACTGTCGACAGCTAAGCACTTCCCTGGGCATGGCTCAACGGTTGCCGATTCACACAAGGAACTCCCCATCATCGACAAAAGCGAAATAGAGATGCAGCTTATGGATCTCGTGCCCTTCAAGAAGTATGTTGAGTCTGGGTTGGGCGGAATGCTTACAGCTCACATCGACGTGAACTTTCTTGATGATGGAACAATGCCGTGTTCTCTTTCCAAGCAATGTGTCACAGGAATGCTTAAGGGTGACATGGGATTTGAGGGGCTCATTTTCACCGACGCTCTGGAAATGCAGGGCGCGAAGAGTGTGGAAGGAAATCCTTGTGTCAATGCCATTATAGCCGGCAACGATGTGCTCCTCATGCCTTCTGATTTGGATGCTAGTATAAAAGCCATAGAAGATGCCATTGAGCAAGGTGTTATCAGCTGGAGCGATATTGAGCAACGCTGCAAGAAGATGCTTCGTTACAAATATGCTCTCGGAGTAGTAAATTCGGCTAAAAAAACTATCAATGTCGACGAGGTGGCAAGCCAGGTTAATAGCGAGAAGGCACTCGATTTGAACCGACGTCTCATAGGGGCTGCTATTACTGTTGTGAGCAACAAGGGAAATTTGCTGCCTCTTGAGAATGGCGAAGGACAAAAGTTGCCTGTTCTAACATTGGGATTGGGTGGCCAGGATAATATGTTCCAAAAGCGGTGCGCCGATTATGTGGCGACATCTCCCTATAGCTCTGCATCGGCCTTGAAGGACAAGAACAACAGCAAGAGTGTGATAATCGCTATCTCTGGTCCTTCACAAATGGACAATGTAATTGACATTGCAAAGAATTTCAGCAACGTGGTGGTTGCTGTGCTCGATGAGCCCGAAAACCTCGACCGTTATGCCGATCTTATTACTAACTCAGCTATTGACGCCGTGGTTGTGGCTTATGGCAACAGCAGTGTTTGGCAGGACTATGCTGTACAGACTATCTTCGGTGGAAATGCTGCTTGTGGCTCACTGCCAGTTACCATCAAGTCACATGAGAACAATGTTGTTTTGAGAGCAGGAGTTGGCGTGCAGTATGATGCAGTTAGGCTTGGATATACTCTTCCTGTTGAGGTGGGATTCAAGCCCGACATGCTCTTCAAGATTGATTCTATATGCAATTATGGCATTAAGCAGAAGGCGTTTCCAGGATGTCAAGTGCTTGTCGCCAGGCATGGCAAAATCGTGTGCAACCGCTCCTATGGCAAGATTGACTTCGACTCATCGGTCCCTGTAACCGATAACACTCTTTTTGGACTCGCTTCGGTATCTAAGGCTTCTGGTACGCTGAGTGGTATAATGAAACTCTATGATGATGGGAAGTTCAAACTTGACGAGCCCGCCAGCAAGTATATCGCAGGACTTAGGAAAACCGACAAGAAAAATATCACTTTTAGGCAATTACTCTACCATGAGACTGGTATGCAGCCTTCGATAAGTATGTGGGATATGATGTTTGACACCACCACTTATACTGGCAAACTCATCACAAGCACACCCACTGCTAATAACACTGTAAAGATATCGAATGGCGCCTATGGCCACAAGGACGCTAAGCTGCGCACCGATATTCTATCGCGAGAGAAAACCGATAAATTCAACATTGCTATTGCCGATGGTATTTATGGTGGGAAGGTGACCTATGACTCGGTGATGAACCGCATCTATAATTCTAAACTGAGACCTAACAAGAAATACTGTTACAGCTGCCTTAACTTCTGTCTTCTTGCCGACGCTTTACAGAACATTTCGCATAAGCAGCTCAACGAGTATGTAGGTAAGAATATCTTTGGGCCTCTGGGTGCCTATCACACCACTTATCGACCATTGAACAAGTTCAAGGGTGATGAGATTGCTTATACCGAAGTCGACACCTATCTGCGCAAGCAGCACATTCATGGCTATGTTCACGATGAGTTGGCGGCATTCTCGCTTGGAGTGCAAGGCAATGCTGGGCTCTTTTCTAACGCTAATGACCTAGCTAAGCTCTTCCAAATGTGGCTTAATGGTGGAACCTATGGAGGCAAGAGATACTATAAGAAGGCGACTGTCGACCTCTTCCTTAAGTCTAAGAGCCCCAATTCGCATCGAGGACTGGGATTCGATAAGCCTAATCTAAAGAATCAGGACGCATCAAGCACATGCCGAGAGGCTACGGCCGAAACCATAGGACACACAGGGTTCACTGGCACATGCTACTGGATTGACCCCAAGAACGACATGATTTACATCTTCCTAAGCAACCGTGTTTCGCCTACACGCGACAATCCTGCTTTCTCCAAGGTTAGTGCTCGTTCTCACATTCACACTATTATTTATAAATCAATTGTTAAATAAGCATCACATCTTTTTCACTGATATGAACAAGTATTTTTCTTTAGTAGTAATAGCCTTGTGCCTTATTATGGTTTCTTGCTCACAAGGCTACAAGATTAATGTGAATTTCGCTAATCATGATTTTGATGGTAAAAAAGCCTATCTCACCAACTATGACACAGATGACACAATCGACAGTGTCACTGTTAAAGAGAAGTATCTGATGTTTGAAGGTAATATCGATACGGCTTATTATGCAAGACTTATCGTTGACGGCAAACGCTTTGGA
This sequence comes from uncultured Bacteroidales bacterium, assembly GCA_902792435.1. GTDB lineage: Bacteria > Bacteroidota > Bacteroidia > Bacteroidales > Muribaculaceae > Sodaliphilus. Next base: position 228,316 of record CADAZN010000001.1, on the reverse strand, counting down.
ATGATTGTTGAGCCAGGCGAGATTAACGTAGAGTGGGGCGATGAAATAATTGCTCGAGGAACGGCTCTCAACGATAAGCTCAATGCGATGGACGAGCAGATGTCAAAAATCGATGCTAAATGGGAGCTGATAGAACAAGGTTTTAAGAGCGGGCAGCTTACACAAGAAGATGCCGACAAGCAGAGTGCTGATTTGGAGAGACAACAAGTCAAGTTGTTCTATGATACTTATAGTAGCAACAAGGACAATGCAATTGGACCATGGGCTTTTACCAATTATCTTATCTACAAGCAATTCAGCACGGCCCAATTGGATTCCATTCTTAAAACTGCACCCGACAACTACCGTGGCTACAAGCGCGTGATTAAGGCCCAGAGCGATGCTCGTGCAATTGAGAGTACTGCTGTTGGCAAGAAGTTCACCGATTTTGCGATGAAATCGCCCGATGGCGCAGTTCATCATCTAAGCGACTTTGTCGCTAAAGATGGTAATTACACGATAGTTGACTTTTGGGCAAGTTGGTGTGGGCCATGCAAAGCCGAGATTAAAGGAGCTCTTGCTCAGCTCTACCAAAAGTATAATGGTAAGGGACTTGTTGTACTTGGTGTTGCAGTATGGGATAAACCCGAAGACACAAAAGAGGCAATCGCTAAATTGCCTGTTCCATGGCAAGTTATGATGGATGACCATTACACCACCGAGCCTACCGACATCTACGGCATAGCAGGAATTCCTCACATTATGGTTGTGGATCCCGATGGTCTCATTATCTCTAGAGGTTTGCAAGGAGAGGCTTTAGTTCAGTATATCGATAATATTATGGCAAATAAATGACTCAATTAACCAAAATGTTTATTATTCTAAAAAATGTTGTTGGTTTTGAGGATTTTAATTAATTTTGCACCTGTTTTTGAGAATTTACTTCTCAAAATAAATACTATTGCACACAATTATCTAATTTTCAAATGATTATTAATTATACAACTAACGAATATTGAAATGAAAAAATTCATCTATCTATTAGCGTTCTCTTTTGCGTTCGTTAATTATTCTTGTACTACTTTGGCAAATTTATTTGGAGGTGCTGGAGTATGTAATTGTACTTGTGCAGCTTGTGTTAATTGCACAGGCAAGCACCATGTTCTTACCGAAGAGCAAAAGGCTGCTCTTGAGGCTCAACAACTTAAACAGGCTCAGGAAGATGCTAAAAGACAAGCTGAGCTCGACTCTTTGTTGAACATGGATTATACTATTGTTCATTACGATCTGCCTGAAGTTAAAAATGATCCCTATAAATGGGACGATGATGAGGAAATCACAACACCTAAAGATTCTCTTCTGGCTTTATTTAACGTGAACTCTAAGAATGGTGAGCTTGAGTTTATCCACAAGGGTATTAACACTAATGAGAAGGAGAACGATTGTTACATATACTTCACTACTGATAAAGATGGTGTTCCTAGTCCACTCCGATTAGTAGTTCACTATTATGCCGACGATCCCATCAACTTCTATATGCTCAAATTCACTTTGGGTAGATTCCCTTATGAGTTTACTCCAACCAAGATTAATCGTTCTAACGATGGTAAGTTCTATACCGAGAACTTCGACAATGCTCTTGATGTGAATTCTCGTGACATCGTGGCTGGATTGGCACAATGTAAATATGCCAACATTCTTCTTGTAAGTAAGGATGTTAGTCACCGACTTTATTTGACCGACAAGCAGATTGAGAGATTCCGCAACACCTATAAACTCTATCGCAAATTAGGTGGCACGCTCTAAAGACGCTTTTTAATTTCAAAATAAAAAAGGCGAGGTAGTTCATTTGAACTCATCCTCGCCTTCTGTTTTATTTCCCCTGCGTTACTGTCGAGCTAAGTCATTTCACAAGTTCTCTTTTATCCATTTCTCCCACCATTTGCGGGCTTTCTTGTCTTTGAGGCTCTTTACACTTTCTTTGAGCCAGTTGAGTTCGTTGTTCTTATTCTCGCTGGAGACTGACTGAATAAAATGGGTGAATTGCTCTTGTTTGGGATTATTTGCTATCCAAGTGAGAAACTCGTTGCTGTGACGCATTCCAAGGTTGAAGCCCCACTTGGCAAACTCCATGACGCTTATCGTCTCGGGAGTCATGGGAGCATCTTCGCCATATTTATTTACTATTTTCATCATGCCAACAGCTGTTTCGTTGAGTTTGTTTACGTCTAGTTGGCAACTTGCTGGCGTTTGTGCCCAAGAAAGAACATTCATGCCAATTGGGAAGTACTCACCATTATCTTTGGAGCGTGTTGGCGGCTTGTGGTTTTTGCTCAGGTAGTTAGCATCACCATCTTCACGTATGGCAGTTGCTTTGGGCGTAAGTTTCGTAATAGTACCGCCACTGCTCACCACAAACGGGTTGCAGATGGTGCCATATTTATTAAACCACTTTCCTCCTCGTGCAGTAGTGAATAAGTTGTAAGTTCTTAACACCTTGATGGTGTCACCATTGAAGTCAAAACTGATTTCGTGAGAGGGTTTATAAATCAATTCATCTCGAGGATATTTTATGGTAAGAATCTCGGAGTCTCCATAGTGCCCTAAAAAAGTGCCATCAGCTATATTGTTGCCGTTGAAGGTGATAGCATAGTACTCAATGAGTTTGCTATGCTTTACTGAGCATATCAGTATAGTTCGGATGGAGCTGCTTTTTGATGTGAAGCGTTCGCTAGTTTGAGAGTCAATGATTTTCACCTCGGCATTGCTGAGCAACGACGGGTGGTGCATGAATACTTTTCCCAGTAGTTCTGTCGCAACAGAGTTGCTTAATGGACTTTCACTCATGGTGAGTGATGAAGGATTTATAACCCCTGAACACGTAATAGGCAATAATACAGCACATAGTGCCGACAATAATAATTTAGTTTTCATAATAGTACAGTTTTTATTTCTGCTACAAATATAGTCACAAATAATTACATATACAACTATGAAGACTTTTTGAATAAATATTATTAAATGTTGATGAATGTCATTATGGTTCCCATGATGGAGCCGAGGAGGGCGCCGAGCCACACAATGGCGCGCAGTTCTTTGTGCATTACAGAGAAGATGATTTTCTCCACCTCTTCCATGTCCATCTCTTGGATTCGTGACTCAACAATTTTACTGATATTAATGCTCTCGAGAATGCGGGGCAGATGCTCGCTGATTATGGTGCGATATACGCTCACTATGCCTTCACGTGCCTGCTCGAGTTGTTGTTCGTGACCTTTGAAAAGTTCGCACATGGGCATTGACATGAGTTTTTCGGCCTCGGTATACACGATCCTCGTTGACATACTCGGTGCTTGCTCTTTAAGAACCTCGTTGATGTGCTGAGCTAGCTTGCTCTCGATGGGTGAGGCTATGACCTCAAGCAGCCTGTCAGCCTTAATCTTTCCAGCCACACTGCTCCGTGTCTTCTCTATCACGTGCTGAGTGGCGGCATGTGCTATGTTGGCGCCAATTGCCTTGTCGCGCAATTTGGCGGTGATGAGTTTGGCGATTTCGTCACAAGTGCTCTCGCGCATGGCGCTTATTTCATCTGCGGTGAGATAATGAGAGGCAAACTGCTCGAGTGTCTCCTCGTTGTGAAGCTGGGCGTAGAAAAACTCATCTACGGCATTTCTTAACTTTTCGAGCATCTCGTCACTTAGCAGAGTCTTCTCGAGCACCTCTTTGTTCATGAGGTTCTCGCTGATAGCTCCACCTATAGCACCGGCAATGCGGTTCTTTTCCTTTGGGATGATACCGGGAGTGAAAGGCACACGCTTACCAAAGATGTATTTAGCGCTTCTTGGCCTGAACAACATCCTAATGGCTATATCATTAGTAATATAACCAATCACCGCCCCAAGCACAGGGCCCGATATGTATTGCAGAAACATAGCAGTTGAGTTTTTAGAGTTAAATTTGTGGTTTTAAGTTGCAAAAGTTGTGCCAAAAGAAAATAAGGTGCACCCAGTGGTGGGCACACCTTATTAAATATATAAAGAATTGTTTTATTATCCGAGGAAGCCCAGCAATACACCGGCGGCAACTGCCGAACCGATAACACCAGCAACGTTTGGACCCATGGCGTGCATTAGCAGGTAGTTGCTTGGGTCGGCCTTGAGGCCTTGGTCGTTGCTGATGCGTGCAGCCATAGGAACTGCGCTCACACCGGCATTACCAATCAATGGGTTCAACTTCTTGTGCTTGGGCAGGATGAGGTTGAAGATCTTCACAAAGAGTACGCCCGAAGTGGTGGCGATGATGAACGCCATGAAACCAAGGGCAAAAATCTTGATTGTGTCGGGAGTAAGGAACTCCGATGCCTGAGTTGAGGCACCAACACTCATACCAAGGACGATAGTCACCATATCGGTCATTGCGTTGCTTGCGGTCTTAGCGAGACGGGTGGTCACACCACTTTCACGCAACAAGTTACCGAAGAACAGCATACCAAGAAGTGGCAAACCACTAGGCACAAAGAAGCAAGTGAGAATCAAGCCCACGATAGGGAAGATAATCTTCTCGGTCTGTGAAACCTTGCGCGCTGGCTTCATGCGAATGAGGCGCTCTTTCTTGGTGGTGAGCAGTCGCATGATGGGCGGCTGAATCACTGGCACAAGCGCCATGTAGCTATAAGCCGAAACCGCAATAGCACCCATCAAGTTGGGGGCGAGTTTCGATGACAGGAAGATAGCAGTAGGACCATCGGCGCCACCAATGATGGCGATAGCACCAGCCTGGTCGGGCATGAAGCCCATTGCCAAAGCTACCATGTAGGCACCAAAGATACCGAACTGGGCAGCAGCACCCACAAGCATCAGCTTGGGATTGGCGAGCAGCGCCGAGAAGTCGGTCATTGCTCCAATGCCCAGGAAGATGAGCGGTGGATACCAGCCTTGCCTTACACCCTGATAGAGGATGTTCAATACCGAACCCTCCTCATAGATACCAATCTCATTGCCTGGCTGGAAAGGAATGTTTCCAATCAGGATACCGAAGCCAATTGGCACCAGCAACATAGGCTCAAAATCATGCTTAATGGCGAGGTAGATGAAAAGCAGACCCACGCACAGCATAATCAAGCTTGAAGGCTCCAATGTTACGTTGTAGAAGCCTGTGAAGTGCCAGAATTGCTCCAGGTTATTTGCAATATTTAATAGTACCATAGTTTTAAGCAATAATCATAATGGTGGTACCCTCTTGTACCGATTCTTCAAGAGCTACGTTAATAGATTTAACCACGCCGTCCTTGCCTGCATGAATCTCGTTGCCCATCTTCATGGCCTCGAGAATGCAAACCACGTCGCTGGCCTTAACCTGTTGACCCTCCTTAACATGAAGCTCTTTGATAACTCCAGGGAGAGGAGAGGCGATAACAAACTCACCGGCAGCAGCGGCAGCTGGTTTGGCAGCGGCAGGCTTAGCTGCAACAGGAGCGTCGTTGCTAGCAGCAACTCTCTTAACAACAGGCTTAGCAACCTTTTCCTCTTCGAGTTCAACGGTGTAGGGAACACCATTAACCTCGATGTTTGCAATGTTGTTCTCAATGTCACCAACATTTACTTTGTATTCGTGACCATTGATTTTATACTTATATTCTTTCATTGATAAAACAAATTAAATGTTAGTGAAAATTAATGTTTGTCGTGATGCTCAGGAACGCGAAGTAGCAAGTTGCCTTTCGATCCCCACGCACTGCGAGCCTCATGGCTGTGGTCGATGGTGATCACACCACTTTCCTCGTCATGAGCGTTGAGGTGCTGATAAAGTGCCATGCAGATTGCTGCGATAGCCTCGTCATTGCTGCCTTCTTGAGCGGCCTCGGTAGTTGACTCGTCAACAGCCTTGTCCACAACTTCGTCCTCTTTCTTCTTGTCTTTAGCAGTGAATGCCTTACCAAAGAGCTTGAACATGATGTAGAGCATCAGCAGAGCGCTGAACACTACACCCATCGACATGAGAGTGAGCAGAATACCCGATGGGTCATCCTTCTTAAACATGTCAATGTTATTGTTGATGGGGCGAGCGTTGAACTTGGCAGGAGTGATAGCCTTAGCTTCTGAAGAGCCGTCGCACACTTGCCATAGTTTACTTTCGAAATTGTGACTTCCGTGCAGGTCGATAGAGTCCTCGCTGCAACGAGCAAACGATTGGTCGGCTGGCAGAGTGGCAGGAACTGTCACTTCGTCAACCAAGTCACCATTCACGTCATAGAGTGCAATGTAGTTTTCCTGGCCTGGATTCATAGTGAAAGGCAGGTGGAATGTTCCAGCCTCGATGTTTCCATCGGCAAAGAACACTACATGAGAGCGTGGTTTGACCTTTGTGGCCACATCACCACGGGGAATCTCAAAAATCTCACTAGGACGTGAGTCGCGGAGCTCCTGAAGCAGCTGGTTGCGCTTCTTGTTGCTCTTTTGCTCCTCAGCTTTAAAATAGTCCTGAATGATATCTGGCTTGAGAGTGGTGATGAACATCTTCTCGATGCCGTTGGTTCCGTGCGATGCATTGAAAATCTCAATCCATCCCGCACGGTGGTCATACTGGTCAACATAGTTGCTGTCGTTCTGTACCATCACCTCATTGATGCGCAGGTCCATGCGGCCCTGTGCGCTAGCGGTAATAGCTGCTACCACAGCAATCAGTGTCAATATTATTTTCTTATTCATTATCTCAGTGTGTTGAATAGGAATTACAATGGAATGTTGCCGTGCTTCTTAGCTGGATTATTGTACTTCTTGGTGCGAAGTTGCTCAAGAGCACGAATCACGCGGAAGCGAGTGTTGCGAGGCTCGATAACATCGTCGATGTAGCCATACTTGGCTGCATTGAATGGGGTGCAGAACAAATCGTTGTACTCCTGCTCCTTCTCGGCGATGTATTTCTTGTTCTCTTCCATGATTTCTTTTGCCTTTGCCTCATCGCCAGCTTCTTTGGCCTCGGCGGCGGCAGTCTTGGCAGCCTTCATTTCCTTGGCATAGAGAATGCCAGCGGCACCAGCGGCACCCATCACGGCAATCTCAGCGCTTGGCCAAGCATAGTTCATGTCACCACGCAGCTGCTTGCAGCTCATCACGATGTGGCTACCACCGTAGCTCTTGCGCAGGGTAACAGTAACTTTGGGAACTGTGGCCTCTCCGTAGGCATAGAGCAACTTGGCGCCGTTAAGGATAACAGCGTTGTACTCTTGTCCTGTGCCTGGCAAGAAACCTGGCACGTCAACGAGAGTTACCAATGGAATATTGAAAGCGTCGCAGAAGCGAACGAAGCGTCCGCCCTTCTTCGAAGCGTTGACGTCGAGCACACCTGCCATGTGTTGTGGTTGGTTGGCTACTACGCCCACACTCTGACCGTTGAAACGAGCGAAGCCCACGATGATGTTCTTGGCAAAGTCGCGATGAACCTCAAGGAACTCACCGTTATCAACGATTGCGCCAATCACGTCATACATGTTGTAAGGATCATTGGGGCTCTCGGGAATAATATTGTTGAGGGCGTCCTCAACGCGATCGATTGGATCGGTGCACTCATAGCGAGGTGCCTCCTCCATATTGTTGCTTGGCATGTAGCTCAAGAGGCGTTTGATGGTCTCGATAACCTCTTCCTCGGTGTCGCAAGCGAAGTGGGTAACACCACTCTTTTGTGCGTGAACCTGTGCACCACCAAGTTGCTCTTGGGTAACGTTCTCACCAAGTACGGTCTTTACTACTGCAGGACCGGTGAGGAACATGAACGAGGTGCCCTTGGCCATGAGTGTGAAGTCGGTGAGAGCAGGTGAATACACTGCACCACCAGCACATGGACCAAGAATTGCCGAGATTTGAGGAACTACACCACTGGCGTCGATGTTGCGTTGGAAAATTTCGGCATAGCCAGCCAGAGAGTTGATACCCTCAGGGATGCGTGCGCCACCCGAGTCGTTAAGACCAACAACGGGAGCACCCTGCTTCATTGCAAGATCCATAACCTTGCACATCTTCCATGCCATGGCCTCGCCAAGTGAACCACCAATTACGGTGAAGTCCTGTGCGAAAACATAAACGAGACGTCCGTCAACAGTTCCGTAGCCAGTAACAACACCGTCACCGAGGAACGACTTCTTCTCCTGGCCAAAGTTTGTGCAGCGGTGCTGAACAAACATGTCAAGCTCTTCAAAGCTGCCTGGGTCAAGGAGCATATTGATTCTCTCACGGGCAGTGTATTTGCCCTTCTCATGCTGCTTGGCGATGGCCTTCTCGCCGCCACCAATGCGTGCTTTGGCACGCATGTCGATGAGTTGTTGAATTTTTTCGAGTTGTTTACTCATTTTATTTGAATTGTATTGAGTGTTTCTTATTTGTTGGGGTCTTCGCAAAGCTCAACGAGAGCGCCAGCTGAAGTCTTGGGATGAACAAAGGCGATGTTCAGGCCCTCAGCACCCTTGCGGGGAGCCTTGTCGAGAACGCGGCCGTCCTTGTCCTGAATCTCCTGGAGTGCATTGGCTACACCATCCTGAACGCAGAAAGCGATGTGCTGGATGCCGCCACGGCCACCATTCTTCTCGATGAATTTAGCGATAGCACTGTCGGGGCTGGTTGCCTCAAGAAGCTCAATCTTTGTTTGGCCAACTTTGAAGAAAGCGGTGCGTACGTGCTGGTCTTCTACCTCTTCGATTGCGAAGCATTTGAAACCGAGAAATTTCTCATAGAAAGGTATAGCCTCGTCTAGGCTAGTAACAGCTATACCAACATGTTCGATGTGTGAAATGTCCATAAGTAATTGTTAATAAATTGTTTATATTATAAGTTAATTATATAATCATTAAAAAGACGTGCAAAGGTACAAATTTTTTATTTAATTAATGTGTGATTTAGTGATAATCTTTGTGAAAATCGTTGCAAAATTTTGACACAAAAAATATGCGCTATAACTCAACTGTTACTGTGAATTATAGCGCATGAGTAAGCGTTGACTTTGGAGTTTAATAAGCCATGATGTAATGGTAGGCTCCTTGAATTGTCAACCACTGGCCGGCGACTTCGCGCCAAATGTCGTAGTGCACGCCCTCAAGCGAGTGGTAGCGCACATAAAGCTCAAAGCCAGCCTTGCCATCGGTCATGACCATGATTTCAGGCATGAAATAGAAAAGCTCATTGATGTCGGGCCCAATGGTTGTTTGGTTGGGGGATCCCTTGTCTTGCTCCCACCAGTTGTTGTGGATAGATTTCACCAGGCCTTTTTCGATGCACACAAATGCCAATAGCACCTGCCCCTTGTAAGGCTGGAAAATCACGTTGTAGAACGAGCGGCCTTTCTCTTGGCAAGTGGCAACCCATTCAATCTTGCGAATCTTGTAATCGGTGCCGTTACCGTAGTGTTGCTCAATGAGTTTGCGGTCTTTGGCTGACACTTTTGGCTTTGCTTCACCTGTCATATATCGTGAGAACTGCAACGGGGTATGGTCATTGAGCCATGACGCTGGCACGATGATGGGGACAGCCTGGTCATTGTTGTAGCCGCGGAACATCTTTTTGGTGGTGGCGGCATTGTCAAGGGCATAGGTGTAGCACTTGCCCAGGTCAATCTTATTGCCATCGCTGTCGTAACTGCCGTTCTGGGCTTTCACGAAATGGATGTTGCCCACATGGGGCTTGAACACCATGCGGTCATATTTTGTCGATTTCATGACAGCTTCCTCGCTTGTGACATCGCCTGGAACGGTGAATTGGTTCTTGGCAATGTTTATGTCATAGGCAAACATGGGGTGGTGCTTCAGAGTGATGTCTTTGCTGCGGTCTATGTCGTTGTAAACATAGAAATCCTCAACTCGTTTCCAGTTCACTTTATCATTGTCGATAGTGTAATTGGGACTGATAATCTGGACCTTTCCGTTAACCACCTTATAAACAGTCTTCAGCTTGTTGATATCAGCCATCACTAGCTCTTTAATGCCATCATTGTCAAGGTCTTCAATGGCATAATAGTATGCTTTCTCGGCACCCGAGACAAGATCGTTGGTGCTCTCAAGCACATCGGCAAAAGCAGCATAATAAAGGCTCTCTTCGGTAGACGATTTTGCAGCACGTTGAGCCACCACTGGCAACATAATAGCCAGCATCATTGACAGGATAAAATATCGTTTCATAGTACAATTTTTTTTAAATGTTTTTTATTATTTCACAAAGATAAAAATAGATTTTTGATAAAAATAAATTTTACGTTCAAAATAATGTTTTTAATTTTTTCTTTTTCCATTAATTCCTTCAAAAGTGACATGCTGGCAGATTTTGTCACATCATGTTATTTCTCATTGTTATAATATGTCAGTAAAAAGTTTGGCACGAAATTTGTACAATTGCGGGGTGGACAGCCACAATAAATGGCTAATGAAAACGAATTATAAACAAAAAACAGATATAAATTATGGGAAAAATTATTGGTATTGATTTAGGAACAACTAATTCATGCGTTTCGGTTCTTGAAGGCAAGAACCCCGTTGTTATTCCTAACAGTGAAGGCCGCAACACCACCCCTAGCGTGGTGGCTTTTGTTGACGGTGGCGAACGTAAAGTGGGTGACCCGGCTAAACGTCAGGCTATCACCAATCCAACCCGCACAGTGTACTCAATCAAGCGTTTCATGGGTGAGACCTATGATCAAACTCTGAAAGAGACTGAGCGTGTACCTTATAAAGTAGTGAATAACGGCAGCAACCAACCACGTGTTGAGATTGACGGCCGCCAGTACACTCCTCAAGAGATTTCGGCAATGATTCTTCAAAAGATGAAGAAGACCGCCGAGGATTATCTCGGAACTACTGTTACCGACGCGGTAATTACTGTTCCAGCTTACTTCAATGACTCTCAGCGTAAGGCAACTAAAGAGGCAGGTGAGATTGCTGGACTTAATGTGCAGCGTATCGTGAACGAGCCAACTGCTGCTGCTCTTGCTTATGGTCTTGACAAGGACCAGAGTGACAAACGCATTGCTGTGTTTGACCTTGGTGGTGGCACATTTGATATCTCTATCCTTGAGCTTGGTGATGGTGTGTTTGAGGTTAAGTCAACCAATGGTGACACTCATCTTGGTGGTGACGACTTCGACCAGCGCATTATAAACTGGCTTGCCGAGGAGTTCATGAATGATGAGGGCATTGACTTGCGCAAGGATCCAATGGCTCTCCAACGTCTGAAAGAAGCTGCCGAGAAGGCTAAGATTGAACTGTCTAGCTCGATGAGCACTGAGATTAACTTGCCTTACATTATGCCAGTTAACGGAATTCCCAAGCACTTAGTCAAGACCTTGAGCCGTGCTAAGTTTGAGCAGCTGTGCGACGACCTTATCCAGAGCACCATCAAGCCTTGTGAGCAGGCTTTGCGTGACGCTAACCTCACTCCAAGCGACATCAATGAGGTGATTCTCGTGGGCGGTTCTACACGTATTCCTGCTATCCAGCAGATTGTTGAGCGCTTCTTCGGTAAAGCTCCTTCTAAGGGTGTTAACCCCGACGAGGTAGTTGCTGTGGGCGCTGCAATCCAGGGTGGTGTTCTCAGCGGTGACGTGAAAGACGTGCTACTGCTCGACGTTGTGCCCCTGAGTGTGGGCATCGAGACTTTGGGTGGTGTGATGACAAAACTCATCGATGCCAATACAACAATCCCAACTCGCAAGAGTCAGGTGTTCTCGACTGCTGCCGACAATCAGCCAAGCGTTGAAATCCACGTGCTGCAGGGTGAACGTCCAATGGCACGCGACTGCAAGACTTTGGGTATGTTCCATCTTGATGGCATTGCTCCAGCACCTCGTGGAATTCCTCAAATCGAGGTTACCTTTGAGGTTGATGCCAATGGTATCATGAACGTGAGTGCCAAAGATAAGGCTACAGGCAAAGAGCAGAGCATCCGCATCGAGGCTTCGAGCGGCTTGAGCGACGCTGAGATTCAGCGTATGAAAGATGAGGCTAGCGCCAACGCTGCAGCCGATGCTAAGGAGAAAGAGCGCATCGACAAGATTAATCAGGCCGACGCGATGATATTCCAAACCGAGAAGAGCCTGAAGGACCTTGGCGACAAACTTCCTGCCGACAAGAAGAGTCAGATTGAGACAGCACTTGGCAAACTCAAGGAGGCTCACAAGAATCAGGATATCGATGCTATCGATGTTGCAACCAAGGAACTTGAGGCTGTGTTCCACGAGGCTTCACAACAAATGTATAACCAAGCTGGTGGTGCACAGGGTGGACCTCAGCCAGGTGCAGGCTTCGATCCAGGCGCAGCCGGATTTGGTGGCGCTAACCCAGGTGCAGGCCCTCAAGGTGGCAACCAAGGTGGCGACAGTGCTCAGGATGTTCCCTACGAAGAGGTGTAATATCACACTATAAATAACAATGTGGGTCCCATGACACCAAAATGCCATGGGGCTCATACTTTTAAGAAAATTTAGCGATTCCACTGATTCCACTGATTCCAGTGATTCCAGTGATTCCAGTGATTCCACTGAGTCAGGTGAGTCAACCGAGTCAGGTGAGTTTGGTGAATCAAAAATACTTTACCTCTAGATTATTTTAAAAATATTGCTTTTTCATTTTGTAATTCAACGGATTTGCAGTAATTTTGCAGGCTCAAAAACTTGAAACGATAAAAAAGCAGAATATATAGATTTTAAAAAAGAGAAATGAACGTAACATTAGACAAGAACGGTAACGTGAGCGGAGTTCTCACAATATCGCTAATTGAAGAGGATTATCAAGCCGAAGTTAAGAAGCAATTGTCACTTCTGGGTCGACGTCGTCCCATCAAGGGTTTCCGTCCAGGACATGTGCCTGCATCATTGCTCATGAAGCATTATGGTGGTCAAGTGACTGCCGAAGTAGTTGATGAGATTGTTAGCCGCGAGCTCACTAACTACATTCGTGAGAACAATATCGACCTGCTGGGTGAGCCCATGTTATCCAAAGACACCAAGGTTGATCTCGTCAACGAAAAGAACTTTGAGTTCAAGTTTGACCTTGGCTTCGCTCCAGAGTTTGATCTTAAGCTCGATAAGCGCGTGAAGGTTCCTTACTATAACATTGAGGTTAGTCAGGCTATGATTGACGATCAGAGCAATGCTTTCAAGAAACGTTTCGGAACTCAGGTTCCTGGTGACGTTTCTACCGAGGATGCTTTGCTGCGTGGCTCTATGGAAGAGCTTGATAAAGATGGCAATGTCAAGGAAGATGGTATCAAAGTTGAGCGCACTATAGTTTCACCCAAGTATCTCAAGGATGAGGTGGAGAAAGCTAAATTTGTTGGACTCAAAGTTAATGATACTATTACTTTCAATCCTCGCTTGAGTTCTGGCGGTAATGTCACCGAAATGGCTGCAATGCTTTCAGTTGATAAGGATCAAGCCGAGAATATTGAGAGTGATTTCAACTTCAAGGTTGAAGAGATTCTCGTAAACAAGGATGCTGAACTTGGCCAGGAGCTCTATGACATGGTATTTGGCAAAGACGTGGCAAAGACCGAAGATGAATATTATGCCAAGATTAAAGATATGCTTGCAGGACAACTCAAGAGCGATAGCAACTACCGTTTCACTATCGATGCCGAGAAAGTGCTTGTTAAGAAGGTTGGCGCTCTAGAACTTCCCGATGAGTTCTTGAAGAGATATCTCACTTCTATCAACAAAGATACTGAGCCCGCTAAGATTGAGGAGGAGTATCCACGCACTCGCGAGGAAATCGTTTGGCAGCTCATAAAGGAGAAGGTTGCTAAGCAATATGATGTGAAAATCGAGAAAGAAGACCAAATGCGTCTCGCTCGCATCTATGCAGCTCAGCAATTTGCTCAGTATGGTATTGGCAATGTTCCCGACGAGACTCTCGACCGCTATGCTGGCGAGCTCATGGAAAATAAGGACTATGCTAAGGAAATCAACCGCCGTGCTTTCGAGGACAAGGTGTTCGCTACTATTCGCGACAACGTTAGCCTTACCGAGAAGAACGTAACAGTTGAGGAGTTCAACAAACTCTTTGAGGAAAAGAAGTAAACACATTAATATTTATGTGTAACATGTGTGGTAGCCCATTGGTTGCCACACATCTTTTTTGTCTCATTTGTCTAACTCATCGCTGATATGAGTGTTTATTTGTGAAATATCGTTTAAAAAAGGGATGATAGTTGCATAATAGAGAAAAAATTACTATCTTTGAAAATAAAAACATCAAAATATAAAAGAATAATGAAAAACGACTTTAGAAATTTTGCAGTGAACCATTTGGGAATGAATGGTTTGACTTTTGACCAGACAACTCAAGCTATGATTGAGAGCAGTTATATCTCGCCCACAATCATTGAGGAACGTAAGCTCAATGTTGCACAAATGGATGTGTTTTCACGCTTGATGATGGATCGCATCATCTTCTTAGGTACCCAAATCGATGACTATACAGCCAACGTTATACAAGCTCAGCTGCTTTACCTCGACAGCGCTGACCCTGGTAAGGATGTTTCAATTTACATCAATTCTCCTGGTGGATCTGTTTATGCTGGATTGGGCATCTACGACACTATGCAATACATTCAGAGTGATGTCACAACAATCTGTACAGGTATGGCCGCATCAATGGCTGCTATCTTGCTTGTCGCCGGACAAAAGGACAAGCGATTTGCTCTCAAGCACAGCCGCGTGATGATTCATCAGCCAATGGGAGGAATCCAGGGTCAAGCTTCCGATATTGAAATCACTGCACGTGAGATACAGAAACTTAAAGAAGAACTTTATAACATCATTTCGACCCATTCTGGACAACCCTATGACAAGGTATATGCCGATAGCGACCGTGATTACTGGATGACATCACAAGAAGCTCTCGAATATGGCATGATTGACAAGGTGCTCGAGAAAGCTAAATAAATATAGTTTTATAATTATCGTTTATGGCTAAAAAAGAAACGATGAGATGTGACTTTTGCGGTCGCAGTCAGCGAGAGGTGGACCTGCTCATTCCTGGGTTGAACGGGTTCATTTGCAATGAGTGTGCCGAAAGAGCCAATGAAATATCTAAAGAGTATCTAGGCAAGATGCAAGAGAGCTTGCTCAGTGACTTAGACTTGAAAGAATTGCCCAAACCTCAGGAGATAAAGGAATATCTCGATCAGTATGTAATAGGGCAGGAGAGTGCCAAGAAATATCTCTCGGTGGCTGTCTACAATCATTATAAACGTTTGTCTCAGAACAAAGATGATATTGATATTGAGAAATCTAACATCATTATCGTTGGACCCACTGGAACGGGAAAGACTCTGCTAGCCAAGACTATAGCGAAACTGCTTAAAGTGCCGTTTGCTATTGTTGATGCAACTGTTCTTACCGAGGCTGGTTATGTGGGTGAGGATATTGAAAGTTTGCTTGTGCGACTGCTTCAGGCTTGCGACTATAATGTTAAGGAGGCTGAGCGAGGCATTGTGTTCATCGATGAGATTGATAAAATCGCACGCAAGAGCGACAACCCATCAATTACTCGCGATGTGAGCGGTGAAGGTGTTCAGCAGGGACTGCTCAAGCTGCTTGAGGGCTCTATTGTTAACGTGCCGCCACAAGGCGGACGCAAGCATCCTGAACAAAAGATGATCCCTGTTGACACTAAGAATATATTGTTCATCTGTGGTGGCGCTTTTGAGGGTATAGAGCGCAAAATTGCATTGCGTCTCAACACTCATGTTGTGGGCTACGGGGCAGGTAATCATGTGAATAAGACTGAGAGAGAGAAACTGCTGCACTATGTGGCCCCACAAGATTTGCGCTCTTACGGACTGATTCCTGAAATTATAGGTCGCTTGCCGGTTGTCACCAATCTTGAGCCTCTCGACCGTGATGCACTTAGGCGCATCCTGGTTGAGCCCAAGAATGCCATTGTCAAGCAATATGAGAAACTATTGTCTATGGATGGTATCGCATTCACCATTGAAGACGAGGCTCTCGATTTCATTGTTGATAAAGCTATTGAATATAAGCTGGGGGCACGTGGACTTAGGTCCATCTTTGAGACAATTATGATGGATGCTATGTACTCCTTGCCATCAATGAAGAAGAAAAAGTTTGTGCTAACACGTGATTATGCTCAACAACAGTTGGATAGTTCTAATTTTGCAGCAATATCTTCATCCTTGTAAAAACTTAGAAAAAAAGTTCATTTATTTTTTCACAATCTAGTTTTTTTCCTTATATTTGTATCGAAAACTGTAAACAAGAAAAACCTTAAGACTATGGCGGATAAAGAACAACTAGTGTCAACTTTAAAGAAGTATTTCGGATTTGACACTTTTAAAGGTCAGCAGGAAAGAATCATGATGAGCCTTATTCAAGAGCATGACACTTTTGTGCTTATGCCCACCGGTGGAGGCAAATCGTTATGCTATCAGCTGCCCTCGTTGCTCATGGATGGTACTGCTATAGTCATTTCTCCTCTTATCTCTTTAATGAAGAATCAGGTGGATGCGATGCGCAACTTCAGTGATGAAGATGGTATTGCTCATTTCCTGAACTCTTCGCTTAACAAGCAAGCTATAGATCAAGTAAAGGATGACATTCTGGCTGGAAAGACTAAGTTGTTGTATGTCGCCCCTGAATCGCTTACTAAGGAAGACAATTTGGAATTCTTCAAGAGTGTCAAGATTTCTTTCTATGCTATCGACGAGGCACATTGTATCTCGGAGTGGGGACACGACTTCAGACCTGAATATAGGAGGATTAGGCATTTTATCAATGAGATAGGAGTGAGACCAATTATTGCGCTCACAGCAACCGCTACCTCTAAGGTGCAGCATGATATTCAGAAGAACCTTGGCATTATGGAGGCCAATGTTTTCAAGTCTTCGTTCAACCGCACTAATCTCTATTATGAAGTTCGACCCAAGACTAAGGATGTTGACAAGGATATTATTAAGTATATCAAATCAATGCCAGGCAAGTCGGGCATTATCTATTGCTTGAGTAGGAAAAAGGTAGAGGAACTTGCAACTACTTTGAGAGTTAATGATATAAAGGCTCTGGCTTATCATGCTGGTATGGATAGTGCTACACGCTCGGCCAACCAGGATGCTTTCCTGCTTGAGGATGTTGACGTGATTGTCGCTACAATTGCTTTCGGTATGGGTATCGACAAACCTGACGTTAGGTTTGTGATTCACTATGATATACCCAAGAGCCTTGAGGGGTATTATCAGGAGACAGGACGTGCTGGACGTGATGGTGGCGAAGGTCAATGCATCACATTCTATGCTCAAAAGGACCTAGATAAGCTCAAAAAGTTCATGCAAGGAAAACCTGTGGCCGAGCAGGAGATTGGAAAGCAGCTGCTAGCCGAAACTGCTTCTTATGCCGAGTCTTCAGTTTGTCGACGCAAGACTCTGTTGCACTACTTTGGTGAAGAATATCCTGAAGATAATTGCCACAATTGCGATAATTGTCTACATCCACGCAAGCGCATTGAGTCGTCTAACGAACTCTGCGATGCTATCGAGACGATTTTAATGCTTAAAGAGAAATTCAAAGCCGACCATGTCGTTGATGTTATGGTTGGTAACTCTACCAATGAGGTGAAATCCTATCTACATCATCAAATTGAGATGTTTGGATGCCAAAAAGATAAGACACCTAAGTTCTTAAATGCTGTTATCTCTCAAGGTATTATTGCAGGATACATTGATAGGGATATTGAGAACTATGGATTGCTTAGGGTAACTAATAAAGGTAAAGATTTCCTTAAATCACCTTCTCCGTTTATGGTTGTTGAGGATCGTGATTTTACTACGAGCGACGACACCGAGATGCCAGGTGGCTCAGGGGCCCTCGATGGTGAGTTGTTCAGCATATTGAAGAGTTTGCGCAAGAAGACTGCTTCAAAACTTCAGCTGCCTCCTTATGTCATTTTCCAAGATCCTTCGCTTGAGGCTATGGCCACTACTTATCCTATCACAATGGAAGAGCTGGTTAACATTCCTGGAGTGGGAGCCGGTAAAGCTAAGCGCTATGGAGCCGAATTCCTAGAAATTATTAAACGCCATGTCGAGGAGAATGAGATTATTCGTCCTGAGGATATGAGGGTGCGCACAGTCGCTAATAAGAGTAAGCTTAAGATTTCTTTGATTCAGAGCATCGACCGAAAAGTGTCTTTACATGACCTTGCCGAGTCAAGGGGGTTGGAGTTTGACAAAATGCTTGATGAGATAGAGGCTATTGTATATTCTGGAACTCGAATTAACATCGACTACTATATCCGGGAGGTGATGGACGATGACCACATGGAAGATATTTTCGAGTATTTCAAGGAAAGTGATACCGACCGTCTAAGTGTAGCAATGGAAGAGCTTGGAGATGAGTACACCGAGGAAGAAATACGACTTGTGCGCATTAAGTTCATTAGTGAACTAGCTAATTAGTATTATGGCTATATAACTCACCATAAATTGAAAAAGTCAATTTTGTTGGCTTTTTCCTTTATATAGTTATTTCTTAGTTGGTAATTAACTAATTTTAAAGATATAAATATAATTTCATTTTATTATTTGCGTTTATCAAGAATAAGAAATATTGAAATTCATAGTTTTTTTTAATCATGAAATTAAAATTATTTGTCTCTGCATTTATTCTTGCAGGTTTTGTAGGGGGATTATGGGCGGCTAATGACCCAGTGTTGATGACTGTCAACAACAAGAAGGTTACCCTCTCGGAGTTTGAGTATCTTTACAAGAAAAATCTGGAACAGCAAGTCAACAAAGAGAGTTTGGATGAATATGTTGACCGATTCATTGTATATAAACTCAAAGTTGCTGAAGCCGAGAGGCTCGGATATGATACGCTGCCAAGAATTAAAAGTGAGCTTAATGGCTACAAAAATGATATGCTCGCCCCTTTCCTTACCGATAGCGAGTTGCAGGAGAGACTTGTGACTGAAGCTTATGATAGAATGAAAAGGGAGGTAAATATCTCACATCTGATGCTTGCTCGCGGAAAACAAAAGGAGGAAGATGACCTTCAAATTGCCAAGATGGATAGCATTAGGAACTGTATTCTTAATGGTGAGGATTTCAATGATCTTGTTATGAAATACTCCATCGACCGTAGCAAGGTGAATAATAGGGGAGAATATGGTTTTATTGGTAGTGGAATGTTACCTTATGCATTTGAATATGCTTGTTATAATACTCCAGTAGGTGAGATCTCTAAGCCATTCTCAACCGACTATGGAATTCATATGGTGAGAGTAAATAGTACAAGGCCTTCTGATGGTAGAGTTGAGGCAGCTCACATTCTGCTACTTTTCCCAAGGGGTGCTAACGATAGTGTGAAACTTGTATTGAAAAACAGAATTGATTCTATATATAATTGCATCAAAGCTGGTGAGAGTTTCGAGGATCTTGCCAAGAGATTCTCAAATGACCGAGCTACTGCTGCTAATGGTGGTAAACTCCGTCCTTTTGCACGTAGTGAAATGGTAGTGCCATTTAATGACATTGCTTTTGCTTTGAAAAATGGTGAAGTCTCTGAACCTTTTGAAACTCAGTTTGGCTATCACATCGTTAAGAAATATGACCATAAACCATTGCCTTCTTTTGAAGAGGCTCGTCCTTCTATTGAGCAAAAGATTAAGAGCGATGAGCGTTCTGTAATGCCTGCTAAAAGCCGCACTGAGCAGGTTATGAAGGATCTTAATTACATTCACAACCCCAAACTTAGGGATTACTTGTTAAAAGAGCTTGAGAAGCATGGTGGCTATGACTCAACTTTCGTGACCGATGTTGTGGCTAAGTCTAATTTCACAATGTTCTCTTTCGATAAAACTCATAATATTCCACTATCGGCGATGACTAGAACCTTGAACCCCAAGGCTAAATATGCCAACAACGAAATATGTGCTTCAGCTATAGATGGAAATGTTGAGAATATCGCACGATATGAGATAATGAAGTATTATTCCGACAACCTCGTTGACTTGAATCCCGAATACCGCAATCTTATGAACGAGTATCGCGATGGAACTCTTCTTTTTGAGGTTATGAACAATGAGGTGTGGAAAAAGGCCAAGAGTGATGATAAGGTGCTGCAACAACTTTTTGATCAAAATCGCAGCAAGTATCAGTGGGACGCTCCTCATTTCAAGGGCATCATGGTTTGTGCCAAGACTGACTCTATTCTCAACGAGGTGAAAGCTTCTATGCGACAATTGTCGTCACTACCTGAAGATACTATTACAACCAACTTGAACAAGAAATTTGGACACAATATCAAGATGGTGAGAGTAATCTCTAAACAAGGTGAGAATGAGATGGTCGATCACATCGCTTTTGGCGGCAAATTGGTTGAATCTTCTTATAAAGGATATCCTGTTTATGACACTCTCTTTGGTAAGATTATCAAACAACCCGAGGAACTTTCGGATGTTAAGGGTGCTGTTTCTTCCGACTATCAGGATCTTTTGGAACAACAATGGGTTGATAGCTTGCGCAAGAAGTATAAAGTTGAAGTGAATAAGAAGGTGCTTAATCAACTTAAGAAACAATACAAATAACTTTTGCAAGTCTTTGTGTTTCGCTCGTAAAGACTATTAAAAGTTGATCGCTAAAGCCTTGTTGGTAGCTAAAGGTTGCTCCAGCAAGGCTTTTTTTGTAGATATATATTATTATTAATGTTAATTAATTATATTGTTTTTGTGATTTTACAAAAAAATCAAGAACTTTGCAAGTTGATTGTGGAATTGGGCAATTTCAGTTTCTACAATTAAGAAATAATTGAATAATTGACAATTTATAAGATATGAAGATCAAAACATTATTTTTGTGCTTGATGACTTTAGTGACATTGAGCCTTTGTGCCCAGAACAACGTTGCCGAAGAGGTCGCTTGGGTGGTGGGCGATGAGCCTATATTCAAGTCTGATATTGAGGAGCAGTATCAGCAAGCTCTTTCTGAGCGCATACCTATCGACGGTAATCCTTATTGTGTGCTCCCCGAGCGCATGGCGGTTGAGAAATTGTTCTTGCATCAAGCTAAAATTGATACAGTCGAGATTCCTAACTCAACGGTTATGCAGAATGTTGATGCTCGAATCAATTATTTCATCGCTAATCTGGGATCACGTGAGAAAGTGGAGGAATATTTCAGAAAGTCTTTGCCCGAGTTGAGATCGCAGATGATTGATGTGGTTCGAGACCAGTTTACTGTGCAAGAAGTTCAGCGCAATCTCACTAAAAACATCAAGGCGACTCCTGCCGATGTAAGGCGATTCTTCAACACAATACCTAAGGACTCACTGCCTAACATCCCTACGCAACTTGAGGTGAAAATCATCACGATTAATCCTGTTATTCCTCAAGAAGAGATTGATAATGTGAAAGCTCGACTGCGTGAGTACACCGAAAAAGTTAACAATGGAGAGAACGACTTCTCTACTTTAGCGATTCTTTATAGTGAGGATGGCTCTTCGACCTATGGAGGCGAGGTGGGTTTCCGTGGACGAGCCGAGCTTCTCCCTGAATATGCCACTGCAGCATTTAACCTCAACGACACAAAGCACGTTTCTAAAATTGTAGAGACCGACGCTGGATTCCACATCATCCAGCTCATTGAGAAACGAGGTGACCGAATTAACACACGTCACATTCTGTTGCGTCCTAAAGTTGCTCAAAAAGATATCGACGACGCCATAACACGACTCGACTCTCTACGCACTCAAATCATATCAGGCGAAAAGGACATTACTTTTGAGAAAGCTGCTCTTTACGTATCTCAAGATAAAGACTCTCGTAACAACAATGGTGTCATGCTCAACGCAAAAGCTCATAGCAATCTCTTTGAGATGTCGGATCTTCCCACAGAGATAGCAAGGTTGGTTGATAATATGCAGGTAGGTGAAATTTCTAAACCTTTTGTTATGGTCAACCGTGCGACCAACCGACAACAAGTTGCGATTATCAAGTTGTCTAAGCGCATTGACAGCCATCGTGCCGACTTTGCCGACGACTATCAGGTGCTTAAGGATTTATATGAGAGCCACAAGCGTGAAGAAATCTTGACAAAATGGGTGGAAGAGAAACAAAAAACAACTTTCGTCTATATCGAAGAGGGATGGCGCAACTGCGAGTTCAAGTATAAATGGCTTAACATTAGCAATCAAACTAAGAAATAATTCTTAATGATTGGGGGTTGCTCACATAAAATTATAGCTTTTGTGTCTCGTGCCGTTATGGCTACGAGACCTTGGCTTTTTTCTGGTGCTCTCATCATGTTGATGTTGGCTTCAGCTACCAGTGTGCAAGCTCAAAAAAAGAATAACACGAGTGTGTCGCCCACGCAACAACCCGTTGTAGCGGCTAAGCCGGGTGCAACTACTCAGCACATAAGACGTATAACCCCCGTGATTCCTAATGCCAATCGTTTTGATCCAGGAAAGGTCTTTCTCGAAAATGCCGACGCGTTGGTCTTCAATGAACGCCGCAGTACCGAGTATCGCATTTTGCGTGGTAATGTGAAGTTCCGCAGAGGCAATATGACATTGACATGTGATAGCGCCTATTTCTATGAAGCATCTAGCTCACTCGATGCATTTGGACATGTAGTGATGACTCAAGCCGATAGCATGCGTGTCTATTGTGATCGAATGCATTATTATGGCGATGTTGAGGTTGCTAAACTGCGTCGAAATGTTAAGGTTATAAACAATTCGATGACTGTAACCACCGATAGTTTGGACTATGACATGCTCAATGATGTGGCCCGATACTTTGGTGGAGGAACTGTGGTTGATAATGCAGGCACTCGCGTGACATCGGCAGTGGGACGTTATGAGATGGATACTAAAAAGGTCCAGTTTACGTCTAATGTTAATCTTGTTAACGATAAAATCAAGCTGCACACCGACGTACTCGATTATGATATGCGCACTCGCATTGCTACAATCGAAGACCAAACCGAGATTTTAACACTTGAAGACGGCAATAGAATTTACGCTTCTAGTGGATCTTACAATACTGCTACGGGTCAGGGCACGCTATATAACCGGCCTACAGTAAAGTCAAGGGATGGAAACACCATCGTGGGAGACGTGATGTACTTTGATCGAGCTAAAGACAGTGGGCGTGCTCAAGGTAATGTGGTAATAACCGACATTAAAAACAAGCAAACGCTGCATGGCGATAATGTCTATTATGACCGCAGGACTGGTCAAAGTCATGTTCAGGGAAACGTCGTGATGATTGATGACAAGAACAAGCAGACGCTCAAGGGTGACAATGTGTATTATGACCGAAACAAAGGCACTAGCCGAGCTGAAGGTAACGTGATTCTCACCGATGAGAAGAACCAACAGACATTGACAGGTGAGGAAGTCTATTATGACAAACGTAATGAGCGAAGCAAGGCTCAAGGCAATGTTGTGCTTGTCGATGAGAAATCTCAACGAGTGCTAAAGGGCGATATCATGGATTATGACCGCAAAACTGGTGTTGGCAATGCTCGTGGAAATGTGGTTTTAACCGATGCCAAAAACAAAGTAATTCTTGAAGGCGAAGTAGGGTATCACAACGAAAAAACCAATGAATCTTTTGTCACTCAAAATGCTTTGGCACGAGAGTTTTCCCAAAAAGATACAATATACATACATGCCGATACGCTCAGGATGTTTACCAATGACAACAAAGAACGTGTTATGCTTGCTAATCGTTATGTTCGATTTTATCGTAAGGATTTGCAAGGCGTGTGTGATTCGGCTGCAATTAATGAAAAAGACTCTATTCTCAACATGTATCGTCATGCGGTGATTTGGAGTGAAGGCCGTCAAATTAGTGGTGAGGAGATTAATGTCCATGTCAAGGACTCTACTGTCGACTGGGCAACGTTGCCAAAAAATGGTCTGCTTGTTGAGCACATTGGAGAGGATTATTATAACCAACTTAGCGGACGCAATATGAAAGCGCTTTTTGCCGATCAAGAGTTGAGACGACTTGATGTTAGTGGTGATGTCGAGGCATTGTTTTTCCCTATGGAGAATGACTCTACTTACAATAAACTAGTCAATGCCAATAGTGCTTATTTGACTATTGACATGAAGCCAAAGCAAAAAGTCGATAGGATTAAGATGTGGCCCGATGTCACGGGAACGGTTGTGCCGCTATTCCTTGCCAAGAAGAGTCAGTTGCGAATTGACAAGTTCCGTTGGTTTGACTCTATAAGGCCCAAAGACCCTTATGACGTTCTTGAAGTTAGCGATGAGATGAAGCAGATCTTTGGAGAAGCGGTTTCTGCAAGAAGAACAACTGTCGTAAAATAAGAATGTTGTGCGCTTCATAAATTGTTAGATAAATATCATGAGTGATGTAATAAAACTTTTGCCCGATTCGGTAGCCAACCAGATTGCTGCAGGTGAAGTTATTCAACGGCCAGCCTCGGTAATCAAGGAGCTTGTGGAGAACGCTATCGATGCTCAAGCCACTAATGTCCAGATTGTGCTCAAGGATGCAGGACGCACCTTGATTCAGGTCATCGACAACGGTTGTGGCATGAGTGATACCGACGCGCGACTGGCTTTTGAGCGTCACAGCACTTCTAAAATTCGTAATGCCGATGATCTCTTCTCCCTACAAACAATGGGATTCCGTGGCGAAGCTTTGGCTTCTATTGCGGCTATTTCACACATTGAGCTAAGAACCTGTGCACGTGGCAGCCAACTCGGCACTAAGCTCATTATCAATGCATCGCATTGCGAGTCTCAGGAACCTGATGTGTGTCCCGAAGGGTGTAATTTCATGATTAAGGATTTGTTTTTCAATGTTCCAGCTCGACGCAAGTTCTTGAAAAGCAATCAGGTGGAGTTGAGTAACATCATCAAGGAATTTGAAAAGCTTGCTTTAGTTAACTATACTGTTGACTTCACTCTCACTCACAATGGAAATGTTCTATATAAACTGGTTGGCGGCACTTTTAGACAGCGCATCGTGGCTATGTTTGGAAACAATATTGATCAGCAAATAGTTCCTCTAACGGTTGATACCACGCTCGTGAAAATTACAGGCTTCATTGGCAAGCCCGAGAATGCACGTAAACGTAGCGCAATGCAGTATTTCTTCGTCAATGGCCGATATATGCGTCATCCTTATTTCCACAAAGCAGTGAATTCGTGCTATGACGAGTTGATTCCTGATGATGCACAACCCAATTATTTCTTGATATTTGATGTCGATCCCGAGACTATTGACGTCAACATTCATCCCACTAAAACCGAGATTAAGTTTGAAAATGAAATGCCAATATGGCAGATTATCTCGGCAGCAGTGAAAGAGACGTTGGGACGTTTTAGTGTGGTGCCTTCTATCGACTTTGACAAGGAGGACGCCCCTGAGATTCCTGCATTCTCACTGCCTCATGCAACTACTCCTCCCAAAATCAATGTTGACTCCAACTACAACCCGTTTAAAGATAATGCTAACGGTGATTCGATGCGCAATGATAGTGGATATGCTACTCATGCTCCTCAACATTATGGTTCTGATGCTGTTACTAATTGGGAGGAATTATATAAAAACTTTGAAAAGGCAAAGCAAGAGGGCATTGACGAGTTCGGAGAAATGGATGGCAATGAACCGGCGACGGCTATAAAAGTCGATGAAGAACCTGTCGAAATACTACAATTTAATAATCGATATCTAATCACTCTATCACAGGATGGCGTGCTTGTGATAGACCAGCACAGAGCACATTTGGCAGTTATATATGACCGTCTTATATTACAAATTGATGGAATGAATGTTGTGTCGCAGCGAGTGCTGTTTCCCGAAGTTATTCATCTAACTCCTTCACAGAATGCTGTCTTCGAGGAAATAGAGCCTGAAATGGAAAAAGCCGGTTTTGGCGTCTCGCGTCTAAGTGGTGGTGATTGGTCAATAAACTCAATACCTCCTGGGCTTGACAATGTAGATATCATGGAATTGATCAACGAGGTGATTGCTTCGGTGAGCAATGGCGGATTGAGTGTCAAAGAAAAGATTTTTGAGAATATAGCATTTACAATTTCTTCTAAAGCTGCTATCCCTTATGGAAGGAAACTTCAAAATGAAGAGAAGAGTTCTCTTGTTGCCGACTGGATGTCGCTTAATAACAAAAAGTACACCCCTAATGGCAAAATAATTGCTATTACTATATCTCTTGATCAACTTTCTAAAATGTTTTAATTCACAATTATAATTATAAATAAACTCCCCACCAGAATTAATCTGGTGGGGAGTAGTTCTATATGCTCTATAGTTGATATTATTTGTTCACTTGGAAACGGTTGAAACCATCTTTAAGGTGAGCAACAACTTGATTAGCGGCAGCCAAACCTGCGTTGATGTTGGCCTCAGCGGTTTGAGCACCCATCTTCTTTGGTGTGAAGAATACTCTGTCAGCATACTTCTCTTCGAGCTCGGCTGCATTGTCGGGTTTAACATCAGCTACATATTTGAGGTCTGGACGGCTCTCAAGAACTGCTGCAAGGTCCTCCTCGTTGATAACCTCTTTGCGAGCGGCGTTAATAAGGGTGCCTCCCTTGGGCATGAGCTCAAGAAGGGCCTTGTTTACCGACTTGCGAGTTTGGTCATTGGCGGGAATGTGGAGGCTTACATACTGGTTGTTCTTGTAGAGTTCTTCTACTGTGTGAACGGGGATAATGCCGTCGGCTTCCATAACCTCATCCTTTACGAATGGGTCAAGAGCGCTAACCTTCATGTCAAAACCTTTAGCAATGCGTGCAACGTTGCGGCCCACTGCACCATAGGCATGGATACCCAAGGTCTTGCCCTTGAGCTCTGTGCCCGAAGTACCGTTGTAGCGGTTGCGGATGAGAGATACTATCATGCCAAACACGAGCTCGGCAACAGCATTTGCGTTTTGTCCTGGAGTGTTCATAACACACACACCGTGCTTAGTGGCCTCGTCAAGGTCAATGTTGTCATAACCAGCACCGGCACGAACTACCACCTTCAACTGTGGAGCTGCGTCAAACACCTCTTTGTCAACTTTGTCGCTGCGCACGATTAGGCCGGCGCAATCGGCAACGGCGTTAATCATGTCTTGCTTTGTGCCTTTCTCAACGAGCACGAGCTCATGACCACCTTGTTCAACAACTTCGCGGATGCCTGTCACGGCAGCTGCAGCAAAAGGTTTCTCGGTTGCAACTAAAATTTTCATTTGTTTTTTTTAGGTTATTTTGTTTTAATTGGGTCACGATTAGGTCATGGCCCACTATATAATATAATGTATAAATTAATGATTGTTCTCAAATTCCTTCATTGCGTCAACAAGTACCTTCACGCTCTCGAGAGGTAGTGCATTGTAAAGCGATGCGCGGAAACCACCAACACTGCGGTGTCCCTTGATACCAACGATGCCCTTGCTGGTTGCAAACTCGAGGAAGTCTTTCTCAAGCTCTTTGTACTCGGGTTTCATAACGAAGCAAACGTTCATGAGAGAGCGGCTGTCCTCGTGAGTAGTTCCAACAAACATGCGGCTGTTGTCAATAGCGTCATACAGGCATGCGCCTTTCTCCTCGTTGATGCGCTGCATTTCTTTCACGCCACCAAGATCTTTGAGCCAACGAAGGGTCTGCAAAGCGGTGAAAATGGGGAGTACAGGAGGTGTGTTGAACATCGAGCCCTTGTCGATGTGAGTTTGATAGTTAAGCATTGTTGGGATAGCGCGGTCAACTTTGCCCAAAATGTCCTTCTTAATGATTACGAAGGTAACACCTGCAGGAGCGAGGTTCTTCTGTGCGCCACCATAGATGAGGGCATACTTCGATACGTCAACTGGACGAGAGAAGATGTCACTCGACATGTCGGCTACCAATGGTACATTAACATCGAGGTCTTCACGCAACTCGGTACCATAGATGGTGTTATTGGTAGTGATATGAAGATAATCGGCATCGGCAGGAACGGTGAAGTTCTTAGGGTAGTAAATGTAGTTGTCTTCCTTTGATGAAGCTACTACTTCAACCTCGCCAAAGAGTTTTGCCTCTTTAATGGCTTTGTTGGCCCATGTGCCTGAATCTACATAGGCTGCCTTTGTTTTAAGCAGGTTGTAGGGAACCATGCAGAACTGAGTGCTGGCACCACCACCCACGAACAATACTTCATATCCCTCAGGGATATCAAGCAATTCCTTGAAGAGGGCCTGTGCCTCGTCCATTACAGCTTGAAACTCCTTGCTGCGGTGAGAAATCTCAAGAACCGATAAGCCTGTACCGGCAAAATCACGGATGCCATCAATAGTCTTTTCAATAGCATACTGGCTCAAAATTGATGGGCCTGCATAGAAATTGTGCTTCTTCATAAAATTGTAGTTTGTTTTAAAAAATAATGGTAATAAAAAATCTTTTGGCAAAAGTACCTATTTTTATTGAGTTTACCACTATTTTTTTATAAAAGAAATTATGTTATAAAACATAATCATTTTAAGGCTAAAATGCGAGTTTTTTTTCTTTTGCGCATTGAAATCTTTAAACATAATCCTTTTTATTAGACATTTGTGGAAAATGTTAATCAAATTTCGATTTTATGCTAAATTTTGTTAGACGTTTAAATAAAATGAATAGCTGTGAAAAATGGATAAAAGTGACTTTTATGCTTAAAAACATTGTTTTAAAATTTCGCTGTTCCACTTTTTTGATATAAATTTGTGCTGTTCTTTTGAAACAACATTTATTATAAATAGTAATTTTTTATAAATTAATTTTCTAAATCATTTCAATCATGAACGTTGAAAAAATTATGGCCGACCTGGAGGCTAAACACCCAGGCGAATCTGAGTATCTGCAGGCTGTACGTGAAGTACTTGAGTCTATCGAGGAGGTTTATAACCAACATCCCGAGTTTGAAAAAGCCAAGATCGTTGAGCGTATGGTTGAGCCAGAGCGCATCTTTACTTTCCGTGTAACTTGGATTGACGATAAGGGTGAGGTTCAAACTAACCTTGGTTATCGCGTACAGTTCAACAGCGCTATTGGCCCTTACAAGGGTGGTCTTCGCTTCCACAAGGCTGTTACTCCATCAATGCTGAAGTTCCTCGGTTTCGAGCAGACTTTCAAAAACGCTCTTACTACTCTGCCTATGGGCGGTGGCAAGGGTGGCTCTGACTTCGATCCAGTTGGTAAGAGCGACGCTGAAATCATGCGTTTCTGCCAGGCTTTCATGCTTGAGCTCCGTCACAATATTGGTCCCGATCAGGACGTTCCCGCTGGTGACGTTGGCGTTGGTGGCCGTGAGATTGGTTACCTCAATGGTATGTATCAAAAGCTGGCTCGCCGCTATCACACTGGCGTGCTCACTGGCAAGGGCGAGACTTGGGGTGGCTCTATCCTCCGTCCCGAGGCTACTGGCTACGGTGCTCTCTATTTCACTCAGCACCTGCTCCACAAGGCTGGCAAGGACATCAAGGGCATGAAGGTTGCTCTCTCTGGCTTCGGTAACGTTGCTTGGGGTGCTTCGAAGAAGGCTGTTGAGCTCGGCGCTAAGGTTGTTGCCATTTCTGGCCCCGACGGCGTTTGCGAGATTCCCGAAGGCATCACTCCTGAGATGATCGATTATATGCTTGAAATGCGTGCTTCTAACCGCAACAAGGTTGAGGACATGGCTACCAAGTTCCCCGGCAAGGCTAAGTTCACTGCTGGCAAGAAGGCTTGGAGCATTCCTTGCGACATCGCTCTTCCTTGCGCATTCCAGAACGAGCTTAGCGAGGACGACGCTAAGGAGCTCAAGGCTAACGGCTGCTGGTGCTGCTGCGAGGTTTCTAACATGGGTTGCCAACCTGGCGCTATCCACTTCTTCCAGAAGAACGGCATCCTCTTCGCTCCTGGCAAGGCCGTTAACGCTGGTGGTGTAGCTACCTCGGGTCTCGAGATGACTCAGAACGCTGCTCACCTGAGCTGGTCGGCTAAGGAAGTTGACGAGAAGCTTCACTGGATCATGGAGAACATCCACGAGCAGTGCGTGAAGTTCGGTACTCAGGCTGACGGCACTATTGACTATGTTAAGGGTGCTAACATCGCCGGCTTCATGAAGGTTGCTCAGGCTATGCTCGAGCAGGGTGTTATCTAATCCAAATATCAGCAATTGATATAACAATAGATAATATAACTGCAATGTCTGCTTCCATTTTTGGGAGCAGACATTTGTTTATAATAATTAAAAGTGCTAATTTTGCAGCGAAATTATTTAGATATCAAGCTAAGATAATTAATAATTTAAAAATTTATTATTATGAAGAAATTTTTGATTTTGAGCCTTGTGGCTTTGGCAGGTGTGTTCTCGATGAGTGCAGCTCAAGGTGAGAAGGCATTTGGTGCACAGTTCAACTATGCCTCTAAACACTCAATGGTAGGTCTTGGGCTTAACTTCCAGTATGAGTTTGTTAACAACTTTAGAATTGAACCCGAGTTCATTTACTATTTTGAGAGCGATCACGTGAATGCTTTCAATGTAAATCTAAACCTGCATTACTTGATTCACA
The DNA here is from genome assembly GCA_902792435.1 of uncultured Bacteroidales bacterium. Lineage (GTDB taxonomy): Bacteria > Bacteroidota > Bacteroidia > Bacteroidales > Muribaculaceae > Sodaliphilus. The sequence continues at coordinate 197,798 of CADAZN010000001.1, read as the reverse complement.
CAAGCAATAAGTTTGCCATCTATCCTTTGGCTGGTTTCTCTTATGCAAGAGTTACTCCCGATGGTTTTGATGGTGTTAACCGCTTTGGTGCTAATGTGGGCGTTGGAGGTGAATATACTATTAATAACCGCTTCGCATTCTATGTTGAGGAGCGTTTCCAAATCCTCAAGGACATGAATCAGAGCGTTACTTGCCTCGGTTTCAAATACAAGTTCTAAGCTTTTAGATTTTATAGCATTAAGAAAAAACTTGAGCCGCGACTTCCTCATTGAGAGTCGCGGCTCATGATTTCTTGTCTTAGTAAATAGGGGTGCGTCGATTGTTAGAAGTCGATGCCCTCTTTCTCTTTGCTCTTATTGCGATAATACAGTTTGCCATCCTCATATTCCTTGGTTGCAATGAGGGTCGACTTGGGAAGCTTCTCGTAGTATTTCGAGATCTCAATTTGCTCGCGATTTTCCGAGATTTCTTCTAAGTTGTCGGTCTTCTCAGTGAACTCTTGGAGCTTCTTCTCAAGGTCGTTCTTCATGTCGGTCGAGATCTGGTTGGCACGTTTGCCAATAATAGCAACGGTCTCATAGATGTTGCCTGTTTGTTCAGCCAGGTCAATGAGGTCGTGAACTGTGGTGTTTTGTGGAGCGTTTGATTTTTTGTAATCGATAGCCATTGTTGTGTATATCTATTATTTAGTTATTATTTACCATTTAAGAATTTTTCCGCTACCTTAAACATGTTGTCAGCGTCTTTGCGATTATCGCTGTTAGGGTAGTCGTTGATGAATGCGTAGTATTCGTCTACTACTGTTCTGAAGCGTTCCTCCTTCTTCTCGTCAACACTCATCTGTGCCTCTTTGTAACGCGATTTGAGAATGAGAAACTCTAATTCTTCTTTATATTTACTATAAGGATAGGCCTTAATTGCGTTTTTGGCAGTTATCACTGCGCTCTCATAGTTGTTGCCCAAATAACCACCCAGGTTGTAATATAGGCGTGCGTTCTCAAGCTCTTTAAACACTAGCTTATCTTGAAGCTCAAAGATGGCATTCTGGGCAATCGACACTTTGTCGCTCTTGGGGAAATAATCAAGGAATGCTTGTAGTTCCTCGATTGCCTTAACTGTCTCGCTCTGGTCTAACTGAGGATCAGGTGAATCTAAATAGTAACCATATCCAGCATAGAAGCGAGCAAGTTCTGCAAAACGCCCTTTGGGATACTGGGTGTAGTAATGCTTGAAATATGACCCCGAATTTAGATAATCGTGATTCTCATAGTAGCTCAATCCAAGTAGATAGAGGCATTCCTCGCCCTTCTCTGTGCCCTTAAAGATGGGGACTAAGTCGGCTAGAATAGTATAAGCCTGAGTGTATTTCTTGCGCTCAAAGGCAGTCTTTGCATACTCATACTTGAGATTGTAGTCTCCGCTCTTCAGCACTTTATTATACTCTCCACAGCTGGTGAGCATTACTATTAGCGATAATATTATTAGTGCGCGTTTTTTCATTTGGTGGTGTTTGCTTAATTAGCGTGCAAAGTTAAACATTATTCCCCACTTGGCAACACAATTCGACTAAAAATTAATAAAAATTATATATATACAACAAAATTAGATTTCAAATAATTGACATGCTTGATGCAAAATTACCAAATTTGAATTTGATTTTTCTAGCAATCACTTAATTTGAGCTATTATTTGAGCTATTTTTACTTATAAAAGACGTTAATACGGTTAATGTTTCTTAAATTCAACCATATTCAACAAACTTTGGCATAGTAGGGTTGTTGCTATTTATATAATATGTTGTACCTTTGCACGCCGATTATATCCAAGATAATTTCAGCGGTGCGCCAAAGTATGATATTTGGCCGTGTCATTGTGTGCGCTGTTGAAGATTTAATTAATTTTTAATCAGGATTTTAAAAAAGTGAACACTTTAAGTTACAAAACTAAGTCTATCCGCAAGGAAGACGTTCAGAAAGAATGGGTAGTAGTAGATGCTACCGATCAAGTTCTGGGTCGCTTGTGCGCAAAAGTAGCGAAAATCTTGCGCGGTAAGTATAAACCCAGCTTCACACCACATGTTGATTGTGGTGATAACGTTATTATCATCAACGCCGATAAGGTTAAGCTCACTGGCAATAAGTGGGACGACCGCACCTATGTTAGCTATACTGGCTATCCTGGTGGTCAGCGTTATGCGACACCTGCCATACTGCAGAAGAAGTCTCTTAACAAGCACGTTAAGGACGGTAAGCACCCTTTGTTCTTACACGTTATTAAGGGTATGCTCCCAAAGAACAAACTTGGAGCAAAGATTCTCAACAATGTGTATATCTACAATGGTGAGAACCATCCACACGAGGCTCAGCAACCAAAGGTAATTGATATCAATAAACTTAAATAATTGGAAGTATGGAACAGATTAATGCAGTAGGTCGTCGTAAAGCTGCTATCGCACGCGTTTATGTTAGCGAAGGAAATGGCGAGATCACAGTCAACAAGCGCAAACTTGAGGATTATTTTCCTTCTCCAATTCTTCGATTCATTGTTAAGCAACCACTCAACACTCTTGAGGCTGCCGAGAAATATGACATCAAGGTGAACCTTGTTGGTGGTGGTTACAAGGGACAAGCCGAGGCTCTGCGTCTTGCTATCGCACGTGCATTGGTGAAGATTAATCCCGAGGACAAGAGTGCTTTGCGTAAGGAAGGCTTCATGACTCGCGACCCACGTGCCGTAGAGCGCAAGAAACCTGGACAACCCAAGGCACGCAAGCGTTTCCAGTTCAGCAAGCGTTAATATTTTTACAATATTCAACTCCTTGCTCTGGAATTCGTTATCAGAGTTTAGTATCCAAATTGCATAGACTCATAAGCGACGTTTACACATTCATTCTTAAGTCGTTCTATTGGCTACTATGCAGTTGTTTTAAGTTGAACGTAAACAAAATCAAAATTTAAAATGCAAACACCTAATTTTGACCAATTGCTCGACGCTACTTGTCACTTTGGTCACCTCAAACGTAAATGGAATCCTGCTATGGCTCCTTACATCTTTATGGAGCGTAATGGCATTCACATCATCGACCTTTACAAAACTCAGGCTAAGCTTGAAGAAGCTGCCGCTGCTCTCAAAAACATTGCTAAGGAAGGCAAGAAGGTTCTCTTCGTTGCAACCAAGAAGCAAGCAAAACAAGTGGTATGTGACCGCGCTACTTCGGTTGGTATGCCATACGTGATTGAGCGCTGGCCAGGCGGTATGCTTACTAACTTCCCAACTATTCGCAAGGCTGTGAAGAAGATGGCGGCTATCGATAAGATGACTACCGATGGCACTTTCGACAACATGTCTAAGAGAGAGCGCCTTCAAATCACTCGTCAGCGTGCTAAGCTTGAGAAGAACCTTGGTTCGATTGCCGACCTTAACCGTCTGCCTTCGGCTCTCTTTGTAGTTGATGTAATGAAAGAGCACATTGCTGTTGCCGAGGCTAACCGCCTGGGTATTCCAGTATTTGGTATTGTTGATACTAACAGCAATCCCGACAATGTGGACTTCGTGATTCCTGCTAACGATGACGCTTCAAAGTCTATCGATATCATCTTGAACACCGTTTGCGAGGCCATCAAAGAAGGTCTTGAGGAGCGCAAGATTGAGAAGATTGACAACAAGGATGAGGCTGTTGAGGCTGAGGCCGAGGCTAAGCCACGTCGCACTCGCGTTCGTCGCAGCCGCGTAGCCGAGGAACCTAAGGCAGAGGAAGAGGCTAAGGTTGAGGAGCCAAAGGCCGAGGAACCCAAAGCTGAGGAGACTAAGGCTGAAGAGCCCAAAGCTGAGTAACAAAGAGTAAAACAAACAATTTATTTAATTAATAACTTTTAGAATTCTATTATGGCTGTTTCTATTAATGACATAAAGAAATTGCGCGAGATCACCAACGCTGGTATGGTTGACTGCAAGAAGGCACTCATCGAGGCCGGGAATGATATGGACAAGGCTGTGGAAATCATCCGCAAGCGTGGTCAGGCTATCGCTGCTAAGCGTGGCGACCGCACTGCTGCCGAGGGTATTGCCAAGTGCAAGGTTGTTGGTAACTTTGGTGCTATCGTAGCACTTAAGTGCGAGACTGAGCCTGTGGCTGGTACCGAGAAATTTGTCACTCTCGCTAATCGCATTCTCGACGAGGCTGTTGCTGCTAAGGTGCAAAATCTCGAGGAGCTCAAGAACTTCACCTTCGACGGTGCTACTGTAGCAGAGCACATTACTGCTCTCAGCGGTATCACTGGCGAGAAGATGGAGCTTGGTGCTTATGAGTGCATCGAGGCCGACGGTATCGCTGGTTACAACCACTTCAACAAGAAGCTCTCGACTCTCGTTGCTTTCAACGCTCCTGTTAGCGAGGAGATTGGTAAAGCTGTTGCTATGCAGGTTGCTGCTATGCGTCCAGCTGCCGCCAACCGCAATCAGATTCCTCAGAACGTTATCGATGAGGAAACTAGCATCGCTATCGAGAAGACTAAGAGCGAGCAAGTGCAGAAGGCTGTTGAGAACGCTTTGAAGAAGGCTGGTTTCAATCCTTACTACTGCGCTACCGAGGAGCATCAGGACGAAGCCGTTCGCAAGGGTTATATGACTCCCGAGCAGGTAGAGGATGCTAAAAAGCTTATGGCCGACACTGCCGACGCTAAGCTTAAGAGCATGCCTGAGCAGATGATCCAGAACATCGTTAAAGGCCGCATGGAGAAGTTCTACAAAGAGAACATTCTCATGGAGCAAGAGTATGAGGCTAGTGAGGAGAAGGGCATGACTATTGCTATGTTCCTCGACAAGGCTCAAAAGGGTCTCATTGCTACCGACCTCAAGCGTGTGAATCTCAATGCCGATTAATTAAGGTTAGTAGATTAAATAAATGAAGTAGAGGGAAGTTTCACTTTGGTGAAGCTTCCCTTTCTTTTTTATCTTGGTTAATTTGAGCTATATTTGTCTCAAAGTGTTATGAATCTTTCTTTAGGACTTGGAAAATTTGAGGAAGTAGGGCGGTTGTACCATCATTGACAATCTCAACAATTCTATCTCTATCGCAATCTAAATCAGTTTGCTGTGAGTTGATGCGCTCAATGACCTTTTCTCGTGGAATACCATTACGAGCCATCACTCGTTTGATGCGTGTCTCTAGTGGAGCGGTAACATTCCAAACACTATCTACCATCTTGTCAATACCTCCTTCTTTTAATATTGCTGTTTCTACAAATGAAATGTCTATTTCTTGTTTTGAGAACCATAGCATGATATCCTCTCTCACTTGGGGGTGGACTATATTGTTGACAAATATCAACGCTTCTGAATCATTAAAGATGATGTCGCTTAGAAGTTTTCGGTTTAGTTCACCGTTAATGTAAATCTCTGGAGAAAATCTCTCTATAAGAGCATCTTTTATACTTGGAAGGGTGTTCATTAGCTCGCGAGCTCTTTGGTCGCAGTCATACACACCATATCCTGCAGTTCGCAGAATCGACGACACAACACTTTTACCAGCCCCAATTCCTCCGGTGATGGCGATTAATTTTGCTTTTTTCATTGCTAATCTAGAATCGTTCTATTACATAATCCACGCTATCGGTAGCTATTATCACATTGCTATAGGCGCCCGACACCTCACCAACCTTGATGTTAACTTTCTTTGAACTCATGTCTATATCGTTATAGTCGGCTACGACAGTGAGGGTTGGTGGTGACTGATACTTGCTCTGAGGGAGCAAATAACTTACTTTAACCGATTTGGGAAATAGTAAAACATTTATGCCGTAAGGTTGGTTTCTTACTGATATTGTCACTTCTTGTTCCTTCTTGATTAGGGGCTCTACTGCTACGTGCAGAGTGACCTTGTTGGGGATGGCGCGAACATTGTTGATTGTTTTTATTAGCACCTTTTTGTCGAGAGAGGTAGTAAGGTTGTCAACCTCTACTGTGGCAATATCTACTTCAGTTATGTTTTGTAGGGTAGCACGATCTTGGCTGTAAACAATAACTGAATCAGGATCGGTTCTCACTTCTTCTGGATTGATCACATATTGGCGATCGGTGGTAATGCTTTTTAGGTTTTCTTCCCAGTTTACAGGGACTTTTTTGCCAGGTAGGGTAGTGTATTTGACGTTAAAAGAGTCGGGGGAAATCTTGATGAGTGAAGCTTCACGCCTGAAAACTTTACGCACCTCGCTAGCTAGTTGCGATGGAGTGACTATCATGCTGTGTGTTTTCTCATCATAGTATTTGTTGAAGTCTATCTCAATTGATGGTGAAGAATGGAAATAGGATTTAAGAAATGCGGTTCCACGGTCTTTAACTGTGACGACAAAGGTTTCTGGAAGCTCTTGGAGTAGAGTGACATTCGTTGGCTTCTTAACCTTAAGTTTTACTGTGACATCGTGTGTCATCTGGGTGTTGAACGTTAGCAACATCCAGAATGCTGCTGCCATGACAACAAAAAACAGGAACAAGGCTGTATCCTTGCTCGTCAGCCTCCGCAACGAAGGCTTTATGTTTTTTAACTTGTCGCTCAACCAGCTCATGTCACTTATGCTATATATATGAAGGGGCGCTCAAATACACCCCTTCATATTTGGGATAGTTCTATATCAATTGTTCTTTATATCGGCACCGCTTTCTACTGCATCATTAGCCGATGGATAAACCATTGCCTTATCTACAGTGATTTTAACGTTGTCGTCTATTTGAAGAATAATTACATTATCCTTGATTTCTTTAATCTTTCCATGGATACCACCAGCTGTTGTGACTTTGTCACCTTTTTGCATTGCATCGCGGAATTGTTTGATTTCTTTTTGTTTCTTGCTCTGTGGTCTTATCATGAAGAAATAGAAGATGGCAATAAGAGCAACAATCATCAAGATGCTGAACATGCCGTTGCCTTGTGGGGCAGCACCCGACTGAAGTAAAATTAAGTTTAACATAATAGTGTCAATTTTATTGTGAATAATATTTATGGTTTAACAATAATGTTGTTGTTTTTCATGTCACGTATCGCAGCATGAAGTACACCATTAACAAATGACGAACTGCTGGGTGTGCTGAACGTTTTTGCTATCTCAATGTATTCGTTAAGTGTAACGGTGGTGGGGATATTCTCAAAACTGCGTACTTCGGCAAGCGCTACAAGCAATATCACTCGGTCAATTAGTGCGATACGCTGAGCATCCCAATGGCGAGAGTCGATGAATTTGTTGATGGTGGCTGTATTCAATTCTTCTTGTTCAACAGCACAAGTGAAGAGCTTGTCGCCAAACTCGCTGTCTTCCTCATCCTTGAACTGTGGCATAATAGGGAACTCGTCTCCATCGCCAATGCGTTTTATTGTCTTGATGACAAACTGGCTCATAAAGTCCAGATCATCGATTGACCAGTAAACCGACTGGTTCTCCAATTCCTCAAGAAGGTCTTCGTCATCGATGAGGATATGGCGGAACAACTGCCTCCACAGGTCGCAGTCGCTTGCTAAATCGCTAATTCCACTTTCCATGTATTCATTATAGAAAGAGCTGTTTTGTATCTTGTTCAAAATCAGCTTCAAGAATATCTCATTGTCACGCCATGTGAGATTGTGTTCTTTGATATAATATTGAAGTTGCTCGTTGTTCCTGAGAGCTTCAACAAGTTCGTTGTCAATGAATTTAGGGTTAGGATTCAAATCTTCGTGCGATGGCAGGAACTTGTGTTTAGCTTCATCAAGATTACGGTCTTCTAGGTCGGTGAGATCTATGATAAGCTTGAGAAGGTAGTTGTATAGTTCGTAAGACTTATCAAAACTTTGTTTTAACTCGTCTCTGGCCATTGCCAGTGACTTTACTTCGCGAGTGAGCATGAAATTGTAATACATCTGCACCACCTTAATTCTTATCAAAACTCGATTTATCATTTTGTATAATAGCTTATTAGTAGGGGAGACGTGAATGGCTCACGAATGCTACCCCAATTTTTAATCTACAAATTTACACAGAATTTTCCAATAAAAACATACTGAGCGAAAAAAAAGTTGAAATTACACGCAAGAACTCAAAAATAATTATTATATTTGTAGTGCTCGCAATTGCATTTTGGGGCATTCGTACTTGAATCTTTTTCAATAATAAATTAGGAATATGGATAATAATGACTGGAAGTCGGTGTTAGGAGCAGCGTTTAATATTACACCCGATGTGACCGAAGAGCCTTCGGTCGATAACGTGCAACCAGCTATGTCGGCTCTTGAGCAGCAAGGCAAGAAGATGATTGACATTATTCTTGACAAAAAAGGACGTAACGGCAAGAAAGCGACTATTGTTGCTAATCTTGTAATGGATGATGATAATCTCAAGATGTTGGCTGCTGAACTGAAACGTGCATGTGGAGTTGGTGGCTCAGCGAGAGGCGGGGAGATACTGATTCAAGGTGATAAGCGTGACAAGGTGCTCGACTTTTTGAAAGAAAAAGGATATAAAGCAAGAATCATATAATTATATAAATAAATGAACCCAACAGGTGTCAATATAATTAAGGCGTCGGCAGGCTCAGGTAAAACCTATGCGCTGGCTAGAACATATATAGCCAATTTGATAGGTGTTCCTATTGGTGACAAGACTGATGGGGAAGGAAAAAAATTATCGTGCTTCAAGATAAGACAGGTGCTCGACTATCATCGTCACATTCTTGCTATAACCTTTACCAATAAGGCTACTAATGAGATGAAGGAGCGCATCATAATTCAGCTATATAAGCTTGGTAAAGGTGAAGGCGATTATGTTGATGATTTCAAAATAATGTTCCCCAATAACAGCATTGACGAGGTGGAACAAGCAGCAAGGAGGGCATTAAGCGCCATTTTGTTTGATTATGGTGCATTCAACGTGAGTACCATCGATTCTTTCTTTCAGGGCATCTTGCGTAATTTTGCACGAGAACTCGACCGTGACTATAATTATGACCTAGAGCTTGATGAGGATTATGCTACTGGAGTTGCTGTTCATGATTTCCTGGCCGACCTTGGAGGTGTCGATAAAAAACATGGTGCAATTAACGAATGGGTTAAAGAGTATATTAGGGATAATATTTCTAATAAGAAAACATGGAATTTCTTTGGAAAAAGCAGTAGCGATAATCTAAGGAAATTTGCAAAAATTATATATAAGGAGTTCTTTAGAGATCATCATCAGGAAGTCGTTAGCTACTTGAGCGATATTGGCTCGGGTAATGGCAATTCTAAGGTGTTACAGTTTAAAAAGCAACTTTTGCAAAGGAAGTTGTTAAGAGAGAATAGCTATAAAGACTCCCAGAATGCAATTAAGGAATTCCTGGAACACTGTGGTATTGAACCTGCTTGTGTCAACAGAAGGTCGCCTATGCATAAAATATGTAGCGGTGACATGTCACCGTTCGATAACAAAAGCTCAGTGAAAACTCTCATAAGCTATTCACAAGAAGACGATGCCTTAAGGAGCCGGGTGTTGCTGAAAGCTTATCGTGAGCGTCCAGGATTTGTTGACGATAAGAAGTGTGAGACTTTCCGTAAACTATTGCAAGAGACCTTTGAGCACTACAATTTGATGGTCTTTCTGAAAAATGTTATAGATAACATATGGTACTTAGGATTGCTCGGAAAAATTGATGAGAAACTGGTCCAGTATCGCATGGATACTAATAGCATCATGATTGCCGACACTAATGAGTTGATAAGCAAAGCTCTTGACTGTGGTGCCTCTTTTATATATGAGCATGCAGGCACAGTATTCAACAACTACATGATAGACGAGTTCCAAGATACTAGTCGTAAGCAATACAATAATTTTAAGCCTCTCTTGGAAGAGAGCATTGCGCGTGCTAACAGCAATCTGATTATCGGTGACGAGAAACAGTCAATCTACAGGTTCCGAAACAGTGATCCAAGTATGCTGCGTGATGAATTGGAAAAAGATTTAAGTTCAACTACTGCGCATCTTGATACTAACTACCGAAGTTTTCCCGATATTGTCAATTTCAATAATGCGTTATTCAATGCTGTTATTGGAGATTATAAAAAGGACTTGCCAAAGTATAGTTCATTATGTCTTACTTATAAAAATATATCGCAAAAGCAGTTTAAGAATGATAAGGATGGTTTTGTGACGATTAATGTGGTTCCTTATAAAGGTGGTAATGAGAAAGGCATGAGGCGACAAATTATCACGGTGCTTCCTGATTTCATTAATTCACTGCGAAGGAGAGGATTTGCGATGAAAGATATTGCTCTGTTGGTTAATACAAGAAAAGAGGGCAATGAGATAGTTGAATATCTTCTGGAATATAACGATTCACTGGGAAGCGACAGTCATCCTAATCACATCGATATCATATCTTCAGAGTCATTATTGCTTAAAAACTCGCCATCGATAAGGATGATTATAAGTGTTCTCAGGTTCTTGGAATTGTCTCAATATCAGCTTGATGATATTGATAAAGATGATTCTTCAGCTGATGACAGTCCTATCGCTTATTTCTTGAAAAAACGTGTCTCGGAACAGAGGCTTTATAAGATTCTTCATGATTTTGAGGCTGTTATTCAGTTTGTTGACCAAAAGTGCGATACAGGTAACATCCTTCTTGATTGTTTTGAGAATGATTTTGTTGAGAATGAGTCTCTCACGATTGAGCAAAGATTGGACTTATACAACAAGATAGCTCAGGAAGTCATGCCTGACCCAACCTGCCAGCTCACTAGTTTAGTGAATATTGTTGACAAAATAATTGCTAAGTATATTCTCCCTTCTCAAGGTTCTTCTAATTTGAAGATAGAGAATTCTTTCTTGATGGCATTCATGAATGTAGTTCTTGATTTCACACGTCAACACAATGGTGGTACGGTGAGGGAATTCCTCCAGTTTTGGGACGATAAGTGTGATAAAATTGCTGTTAGCTCGCCTGCTGATGCTAATGCAGTGAATGTTATGACTATTCATAAGTCCAAAGGATTAGAGTTTAAATGTGTGATTGTTCCATTTGCTGATTGGGACTTGATTACAGCCGACAAAATCTTCTGGATAAAAAGAGATGACTGGCTAAGTGCTGGCCCTATAGAGGATATTGGTAGCACAAACAAGGATGTCGTGCCACCTCTAATCCCTGTTAATCCTGATATCTTGCGTTCCGCATCATTGTTAGATGATGTTTTGGACGAAGAGGAAGAGAAGTCGCTAATTGACAACATGAATAAACTTTATGTGGCTCTTACTCGACCTAAAGAAGAATTACATGTTTTTGCTCCAGTTAAGGAGAAAGAAATGGATAACCACCCCATGCTGAATGCTGTAAATGGAGTGGGACAATTGTTATATAATTTTGCTCTTCGTGATGAGGCTACCGATTTGGGAATTAAAGAAAATGATAAACCATTCGCTGGCCAATTAAATGAAGATGAGAATACCAATCCCATTGATTGGGAGGTAATCACATATTCCATGGGTGCCCCCTCAGTTGATGTCGCTCAAGTTGACCAGGAGGAGGATGCAGTTCATCACATGTCTAACTACTATGTGTCCAGTACTGCTATGCCAGTACATATTAGCATACCCGATGCGAGTGGTTCACTGAAAGACGAGGGAGTTAGAATGCATGAGTTGTTAGCTCTTGTTAAAACAGCTAAGGACTTTGACCATGCTCTTGCATATGGAATTATAAATGGTTTGTTTAACGATTCTGATTACTGGAATGAAAACCAATTTCGCGAGTTGATAAATACTATCAAACATGATGAAATGTTGATGGAATGGTTCGATGAATGCAATGTGGTTTACAATGAGCGAAACATCAGTTATCCACACACCCAAGATAGTGATGAGCATGATCATCGTCGTCCCGACCGCTTAATTTGTCGCCCCAATGGTGAGATGATAGTTGTTGACTATAAGTTTGGACTCAAAACCGATGACAAAACCATTAATGTTCATAAGTCTAAAGTTTCTCAATATGTGACGCTGTTAAAGCAAATGGGATATGAGAAAGTAACAGGCTATATTTGGTATGTGAGGAGTAACAAGATTGTAAATGTGCCTGATGATAAATAATGCTTATTGATAAATAGTGTTAGAGGTGCATTTGTTCAATTAAAATAAAGTATTATTTTTGCAGTTAAAACAAAGATAAAATATGAAACAAGAAACATTTACCGTTACTGGAATGAAGTGCGTGAACTGCAAGGCTAAAGTTGAGAATACCCTCAAAGAGTTGGCTGGAGTTGCAAGTGCTGCGGTTAGCCTAGAAGATGCTAATGTGACAGTATGCTATGACGAGTCACAGGTGTCACCAGTGGTCATGAAGGATGCTGTTGATGACCTGGGACGTTTTGAAATGACCATTTGATAAGTCTATTCCTTTTGCATGAAAAAGACCTTTCCGGTCATAGGTATGGCTTGTTCGGCTTGTTCTGCCAATGTGGAGAACAAGTTACGCTCTATTGTTGGCATCAACGAGGCATCGGTGAACTTGGTGGGGCGCACAGCACTTATCGACTATGACCCATCGCAAGTTTCAATAGAAAAGATAAAACAGGAAATTAGCAACATCGGCTATGACCTTGTGATTGACGAAGAGCAGAGTGTGGATCAGCTTGAGGCGATTTCCTTTAAATTGCTTAAACGCAATACTCTGCTGGCATGGCTTTTCTCAATACTTATCATGTGTTTTTCAATGGGATGGGTGAATGTGGGAGGCAAGGATGCCGCCAATCAGCTGTCGCTAGTTCTGGCCCTGTCATGCATTGTACTTTGTGGTCGTGAGTTTTATGTCTCAGCGCTCAAGCAGTTGCGCAACAAAATGGCGGGCATGGACACTTTGGTTTCTCTTTCAACTGCTATTGCTTTCCTTTTCAGTGCGTTCAACACTTTTTGGGGAGAGTCAACTTGGGGTGTGCGTGATCTGGAGTGGCACACCTATTTCGATGCTTCAACGATGATAATCGCCTTCGTGCTTACTGGGCGATTGCTTGAGGAGAAAGCGAAGGACAGCACTTCTAGTAGCCTGCGCCAGCTCATGGGCATGGCTCCAAAGACGGCCAGGGTAGTTACTAAGAAGCAGCCAGTAGAGGGTGAGATTGCCCCCGAACAAGTGCCCATCTCCACTCTTGAAAAAGGCGACCTTGTAGAGGTGCATGCAGGCGAGAAGATTCCTGTTGATGGTGATGTTACTTGGGCGTCAAGCTTTATGACTAATGATGCCGCTTATATCGACGAGAGTATGATTACTGGCGAACCTACTCCTGCGGTTAAGCGTGTGGGCGATAAAGTTATGGCTGGAACTATTCCCAGTCAGGGCAAACTTAGGCTGCGCGCTCGTCAGATAGGAGAGGAAACATCATTGGCGCAAATAATTGCTATTGTGCAGCAGGCTCAAAGTTCTAAAGCTCCAGTTCAGCGTCTTGTTGACAAGGCGGCAGGAGTGTTTGTTCCGGTAGTTGCTAGCATCGCACTTGTTACATTCGTGTTATGGGTGGCTATTGGCGGCTGGAATGCTTTGCCTCAAGCTATTATGTCGGCCGTAGCAGTGCTTGTGGTGGCATGTCCTTGTGCAATGGGACTTGCTACACCAACCGCATTGATGGTGGGCATGGGAAAAGCTGCTGAGCACCAAATTCTTATCAAGGACGCTACCGCACTAGAGCAACTACGCAAGGTTAATGCCCTGGTAACTGATAAGACCGGCACTCTCACCATACCTAACAAGAAGATTGTGGATTTCACAGCTGCCGATAATTTAGAACCAGAACAACGCGAGAGCCTCAAACTCAATGCTCCCGAAGCAATCGAGGCCTTACATAATCAAGGCATAGAGATTCACTTGCTCAGCGGCGACAAGGAAGAGGCTGTGAAATATTGGGCAGGTAAGGCTGGCATTGAACACTATCAGAGTGGTGTGCTTCCAGTTGACAAAGAGTCTCTAGTCAAGCAGCTCCAGTCGCAAGGCAAGACTGTGGCGATGATGGGCGACGGCATCAACGACACTCAGGCGCTTTCGCTAGCCGACGTGAGTGTTGCCATAGGTACAGGCACCGATGTGGCAATGGATGTTGCACAGGTCACTCTCATGGGAGATGATCTTAGCAATGTGCCTGCCGCCATAGAATTGAGTCGCAAGACGGTAAAGATGATTTGGCAGAACTTGTTCTGGGCATTTATCTATAATATTGTATGTTTGCCGCTTGCAGCAGGAGTAATGCATCTATTTGGCGTTGATTTCCAAATTACACCCATGTGGGCTGCGGCCCTGATGGCATTGTCGAGTTTGTCGGTAGTGCTTAATAGTCTGCGTCTAAAATATAAGAAACTATAATGAGATAATAATATGAAACCCTTTATATTAGTGAGTAACGATGACGGTTACAGTTTTGATGGGATTAAAGTTCTCATCGATGTTGCTAGAGAGTTTGGTGACGTGATGGTTGTGGCACCACTCAATCACCAGAGCGGAAAGGCATCATCAATTTCTGTTACCGACCCGTTGAGAGTTATCAAAATTAAAGAGGAGCCAGGCCTTACGGTTTACGCTGTTAACGGCACTCCTTCCGATTGTGCAAAGTTGGGGCTTGGAGTGCTTGTGGGCGACCGTAAGGTTGATCTCGTTCTCTCGGGTGTTAATCATGGTTACAATCAAGGTAGCAGTGTGCTTTATAGTGGCACAATTGGTGTTGTAATGGAAGGTGTATTAGCGGGAATTAAAAGTGTTGCATTCAGTTATGGCGAATATGGGCCTGAGGGTGATTTCTCTCCATGCATTCCATATATGCGTGACATTATCAATAAGGTGCTTACCAATGGTCTTCCACAAGATGTGGCGCTCAATGTTAATATTCCATTACTTGATGAACCTATAAAGGGTGTAAAGGTAACTACTACAGCTCAAGGTATGTGGACTAACACATGGGATCACCGTACTGACCCACGTGGAATGGACTATTACTGGATGCTTGGAGAATATATAGAACGTGACCCTAACGATGAGACAACTGATGTTTTTTGGTTGAATAGGGGATATGTAAGTGTCACTCCCATTCATGTTGATCAAACCGACTTTCAATCAATGTCTGCCTTGTCTAAATTGTTAGAGTAACAAAGGCTTTTTATAACATTAATTTTCTACAATAATGAAAAAGCTTCAAAAAACAAATGCAGCGCGTCTGCTTGACCGTGCTAAGATTGCTTACGAGCTTATTCCCTATGAGGTTGATGAGAATGACCTTTCGGCTGGGCATTTGGCAGCCACTATTGGTGAAGACATAAACCAGGTGTTTAAGACATTGGTACTTTTCGGAGAGAAAACAAAGTACTTTGTGTGTGTTGTACCAGGAGACCATGAAGTCGACTTAAAGAAAGCTGCCAAACTAAGTGGCAATAAGAAGGTTGATCTTATTGCTATGAAAGATTTGTTGTCAATCACTGGTTACATTCGAGGGGGGTGCTCGCCAATTGGCATGAAGAAGCCCTTCCCAACATTTATCCATGAGACATGCCTCTGCTTTGAGCACATATTTGTGAGTGCTGGAATGCGTGGCTTACAGTTCAAAATTACTCCACAAGCGCTTGTTGACTTTGTGGGCGCTACAGTGTGTGATTTGATAAAAGATGATTAACCTTAATTGATTAATTTATGGTACTTAAGAATAGAATAGGCAACTTATTCAGTCTCACTTCGTTTGGGGAGTCGCACGGACCGGCCATTGGAGGTGTTGTTGATGGCATGCCAGCAGGTGTAAGAATTGATTTAGATCAAGTGAATCAGGAATTAGCACGACGACGACCAGGTCAGGGTGGCATATCCTCAAGCCGCAAGGAAACTGATGAGGTGGA
The DNA here is from genome assembly GCA_902792435.1 of uncultured Bacteroidales bacterium. Taxonomy (GTDB): domain Bacteria; phylum Bacteroidota; class Bacteroidia; order Bacteroidales; family Muribaculaceae; genus Sodaliphilus. The sequence continues at coordinate 181,941 of CADAZN010000001.1, read as the reverse complement.
AATCCTTTCAGGCATCATGGATGGAGTCACTCTTGGTACACCAATTGGATTTATCATTCGTAATCGTGATCAACGACCTGAAGATTATGATCATCTTAAGGACGTATTTCGTCCATCGCATGCCGATTTCACTTATCAGGCTAAATATGGCATTCGTGACCATCGTGGAGGTGGTAGGGCCTCGGCGCGTGAGACTGTATCTCGTGTGGTTGCAGGTGCTCTTGCCAAGCAGGCACTGTTGCAATTAGGGATTTCTATTTCGGCGCAAGCAGCCACGGTCGTTGATGAGTTACCTCATGGCGACACCATTGGTGGCGTGGTACTATGTGCAATAAAAGGTGTTGACCCAGGAATTGGAGAGCCTGTTTTCGGCAAACTTTCTTCACAACTTGCTGAGGCTATGATGAGCATCCCGGCTGCCAAAGGATTTGAAATTGGCTTGGGTTTTGATTTTGTGAACCATCTAGGCAGCGAAGTACTCGACAAATGGGTGTTTCAAGATGGCAAGATAACTACCGAGACTAATTACTCTGGCGGCATTCAAGGCGGCATCAGCAACGGTAACGATATATGTTTCAAAGTGGCTTTCAAACCAGTAGCGACTCTCATGCAACCAGTTGAAGGCATTGACAGCCAAGGTAATGTAGTGGCTATCGAACCGCGAGGACGGCACGACGCTTGTGTAGTGCCACGAGCTATTCCTGTAGTTGAGGCAATGGCAGCAATAGTAGTGCTGGATAATGTTTTATTGGCCCGTACATCACGGTTGTAATGGCAAGGCAGCAATATAGCGATTTTCTGCGACAGCTTTATGGCTATAGAGTGCAAAAGTTGAATGTTAATGCTGGCTTCACGTGCCCAAACCGTGACGGCTCTAAAGGGCGGGGAGGCTGTACCTACTGCAACAATGCATCATTCACGCCTAGTTTTGGATGTGCTTCGGCGAGTGTGACACAGCAACTGCTTGATGCGAAGAAGTTCTATGCTGGAAAGTACTCTTACATGAAATATTTGGCTTATTTCCAAAGTTTCACTAATACATATGCTCCAATCGAGAGATTGAGAGAACTATATGACGAAGCATTGGCAGTTGAAGATGTTTTAGGGTTGGTAATCTCCACAAGACCAGATTGTTTAAATGATGATGTTGTAGAATTACTTCAAGGCATAAATGAGGAATATAAGGTAATAGTTGAGATTGGTGTTGAGACATCACATGATAGTACTTTGGAGCTTATTAATCGATGCCATTCATGGAAATGCGCTCAGGATGCAATTAATAGAGTTGTGCAACGAGGGGTGACTGTAGGAGCACATCTCATATTGGGACTGCCTGGCGAAACAGAGGAGGATATGATCTCGACTGTAGATGAGGTTGCTAAACTCCCTATTAGCACTATTAAGTTTCATCAACTTCAAGTGTTGCGTGGCACAGAACTTGCTCGACAGTGGGAAAGGGGAGATGTGGATGTAATTGATTGGTCTGCTAAAGATTATGCTCAATTTTGTAGACGAATTGTCAACAGATTACCTGAGAGAATTTTAGTTGAGAGAATTGTTTCCACCGCACCATCTGAATTGCTGCTTCACCCAAAATGGGGGCTCAAACCAGCGCAATTTTATGAGATTTTTCAAAATATTTTGTAAAATAATGCTTTAAATCTTGCATAATCGAAATTAAAGTTCTAATTTTGCAGTCGCAATTTAGAAAACGGGGTATTAGCTCATCCGGTAGAGCGCAACACTGGCAGTGTTGAGGTGAGCAGTTCGAGTCTGCTATACTCCACAATAATAACGAGTTAAGTCCTTTAATGGTTCCTTAACTCGTTTTTCTTTTATTATTTAAAATTCACTCTATGGAATTCCGACCAATGCGCCGTGTGCGCCAGCAGCTCGCTAATGAGGCCTGTGAAGATATGTTGAGAAATGCCACATCGGGCACTCTGGCTGTGCTTGGCGATAATGACTACCCCTATGCCGTGCCTTTGAGTTTCGTTTATGCTGATGGAATCATCTATTTCCACAGTGCCAAAAGTGGTCACAAGATCGATGCCATCAGACATCACGGCAAGGCTTCATTTTGCGTCATAGAAAAAGACGAGATCCATGGCGAGGAATTCACCACTTACTTTCGCAGCGTAATCGCATTCGGTCGGATAACCATTGTCTCATCACCCGACGAGAAACTTGAAGGAGCAAAGCTCCTTGGCCGTAAGTATAATCCAGGCGATGAGAGCGGTCTTGCAAGAGAAATTGAGAAAGGCCTCGCCCACATGGAACTGCTCCGTCTCGACATCGAGCACCTTACTGGCAAGGAGGCAATTGAGCTAATAGGGAAGAAGCGATAATCTATTCAAAATGGTTCAAACTTTTTTTAATTTGTTAGATTAATGCTTGTGTAAATTTGTGTAAAGTTGAGATTCGCTAATTTTTATTTTCTTTATTTGCGATATATAAATATATATTTAAGCAAATTTAACTGTGTTCAGCATCTTCAAATGTGAATAATTGTTTACTTTTGTCTCTGTATTTTATGGTTTTTGGTAACGATTGTAAAAGAATTACCACAAAATTGGAACATAAGTTTGAGTCGCTAAAGTCGACAAAACATTTTAATTTGCAGATGTTCAGACGCTTATCGTGCGCTTGAATACCCATTTTATTGCAAATCAGTCAAATTTCTTCCTAAATATTCCCCTATTTTTATGAAAATAGCTGTAGCAGGAACTGGATACGTAGGTCTCAGCATTGCCACTTTGCTGGCGCAGCACAATGAAGTGGTTGCCGTTGATGTTATCCCTGAAAAGGTTGATAAAATCAACAACCATATCTCGCCGATCCAGGACGATTATATTGAGCAGTATCTCGCAGAGAAGCCGCTTAAACTTACCGCCACACTTGATGCCGAAAAGGCCTACGGTGAGGCGGATTTTGTTGTGATAGCAACACCGACGAACTATGACCCAGTGAACAACTACTTCGATACACGGCATGTTGAAGAGGTGATTGAGCTGGTAATGAAGGTAAATCCTGATGCTATCATGGTGATAAAATCAACGATTCCTGTGGGTTACACTGAGAGCATCCGACGCAAAACTGGAAGTGAAAACATCCTGTTTGCGCCGGAATTTCTTCGTGAGACTAAGGCTCTTTACGATAACCTCTATCCCAGCCGCATCATCGTCGGCCGTCCAGAGGGCGACGAACGACTTGACAAGGCAGCCCACCAGTTTGCCGAACTCCTTCAACAAGGTGCTCTTAAGCCCGACATCGATACTCTATACATGGGTCTTACTGAAGCCGAGGCTGTGAAGCTCTTCGCAAATACTTACCTCGCTCTGCGAGTAAGCTATTTCAACGAACTCGACACCTATGCCGAGATGAAGGGCCTCGACACTCAGTCGATAATTAACGGTGTCTGCCTTGATCCTCGTATCGGCTCACACTACAACAACCCATCCTTTGGCTACGGCGGCTATTGTCTCCCCAAAGACACCAAGCAACTGCTTGCCAATTATGCCGACGTGCCCGAGAACTTAATTGAGGCGATAGTTGAGAGCAACCGTACCCGTAAGGACTTCATTGCAGATCGTGTTCTTCGCATGGCAGGCTACTACGATTACTACCACCGTGGTGATTACAGCAAGACCGAAGAGCGTGAGTGCGTCATTGGCGTTTATCGCTTGACTATGAAAAGTGGCAGCGACAACTTCCGCCAGTCAAGCATCCAGGGTGTGATGAAACGCATCAAAGCCAAAGGCGCAAAAGTCATCATCTACGAACCAACCCTCGAAGACGCCTCAACTTTCTTCGGCAGCAAAGTCATCAACAATTTAGAACAATTCAAAGCTTTAAGCCAAGTAATCCTGGCTAATCGCTATGATTCAATGCTTAATGATGTGAGAGATAAAGTTTATACTAGAGATTTGTTTGAGAGAGATTAATGGCAGAAGAGCAACTGAAAATATACGGAAATCACTCAAACGAGAATAGACGAATCGCAAAGAACACCATCGTTGTGTATGTAAGACTTTTCATTACAACGATTATAGGATTGTTTACGTCACGTTTTGTCCTTCAAGCACTTGGCATATCAGATTATGGTCTTTATAATGTTGTTGGGGGCATAATTGCTTTTTTCTCTGTCATCGCAGGAAGCATGTCAGGTACAACTTTACGTTTTCTGAATTTTGAAATTGGAAAAAAAGATGGCAATCCGAATAAGATTTTCAACATCTGTCAATTTACTCATATTTGTTTTGCATTCGTTGTTCTTATTCTTGTTGAGACGATTGGTATTTATTATATCTTGAATTACCTTAAAGTTGAACCAGGAAAAGAAAGTGATGCAATGTTTGTCTTTCAAGTGTCAACTATTGTTTCTTGTGTAGGCATAATCAACGTACCCTATCAAAGTGTACTTACAGCAAAAGAAAAATTTACACTCATAGCCATTATTGATATTGTAAATGCCTTGATAAAGCTAGGTTTAATAATTTCATTATTATATTATAAAGGAGACGCGTTACGATATTATGCGCTGATAATGAGTGTTACGACTTTTGTGTCTTTTATAGTATATCATTATTTATGTTTTAAGTTTTGGCCAGTACTTGTAAAATGGAATTTCTACGGTAGAATTCGGGATTATAAAGAACTGTTAATTTTCAACAACTACAATTTACTTGCTTCAATAGCAATGATTTTCCGAACTCAAGGTTCAAACATGTTGATTAATTTCTTCTTTGGAACTATTGTTAATGGTGCATATGGGATAACTCGCACTGTGCAAGGGTTTGTTGAAATTTTCATGGTAAATTTTGATGTGGCGTCAGCACCACAAATTACGCAAAATGTTGGTAAGGGTGATATTAATCGTGCGTCATCGATTGCAAGTCGTGTTTGCCGTATGAGTCAACTTTTGTGTTTACTTGCTATTTTCCCATTGTATGCAGAAATAGAATTATTGCTTCGTTTGTGGCTTGGAAATGTTCCCGAATATACGATATCCTTTTGCAGAATTATGCTTATTGCAGTTTATGTCTCTTCAACTGGTGGTGGAATCTTAAGATTAAAAGATGCTTTAGGCAAGGTTAAATGGTTTTATCTGACTTTTTCCTTTTTATTCTTTCTAACAATTCCAGTTGGCTATATATTATTTAAGATAGGGTTTCCACCATCTACAATCCTTGTTCTGATAATCATAATTGATGCGATGTGTCGAATGTGCCAGTTTATTTTGATGAAAATCATCTATAATTATGACATTATATCCTTCATAAAGGAGGGTTTTACTAAGCCAATTATTATTTTGACTTTAATAGTGCCATATTTGATGGTTTATAATTTAATAGATTTACAAGGAAATATAGAGCACATACTCGGTTTCATTGTGACTTTTATAATAGGTGTCTTGCTTATCTTTACTATTGGCTTAAAAAATGGGGAGAGAGAAAAATGTTATAGATATTTAAAAAATAAACTTTTCAAATCATGAGTTTAATAAAACGAATTAAATGGGAAATCAGAAAATTCTTGATTGACCACTATCCTAAGCTAATTATTGATCATGAATGGCCTCGTCGTTATGGACACAAAGTTGATTGGAACAATCCACGTGATATTAATGAGAAAATCCAGTGGTTGATTTGCTATTCTGATACGAGTAAATGGACGAAGCTTGCTGACAAATATACCGTTCGACAATTTATTAAGGATAAAGGGTATTATGACATTTTAATTAAGCTTTATGGAAAATGGGATGATCCCAAGAGAATAGATTTCAATTCTTTACCGGATAAATTTGTGTTAAAATGTAATCATGATAGTGCTTCAACAAAAATTATTGATAAAACAAAAGGATTTGACAGAGACGAATTAATCGATTTTTATACGGAAAGGCTTAAAGTAAAATATGGTTATTTAGGATGTGAGCCTCATTACAATAAGATACCACCCTTGGTCATAGCAGAAGAGTTCTTGGAAGAAAATAATGGTTTTCATTCTTTGACCGATTATAAATTTTGGTGTTTCAACGGAACAGTCCGATATGTTAGTGTCCTTTTTGACAGAACAGAAGATTCAGTGAATGAAACTGTTTATGATTTAGAATGGATATCTCATCCTGAATTCATGAAGTCTAATGAACATTACAAATCTAATGGATTTTTATTGCAAAGACCAAAAAATTTTGAGAAAATGATTGGAATAGCTTCAGAGTTGTCAAAAGGATTTCCTGAAGTTAGAGTTGATCTATATGAGGTAAATGGTCATATATATTTTGGCGAAATGACTTTCACTTCAACTGCTGGACGTATGGGTTATGCAGACTCATTCCTTAAAGAATTGGGAGATTATTGCAAAATTAATGTTTAAATTAAGTAAAAGTGATTTTTTTATGAGAAAAATTGGTTTCGTAATATCACACAAGGAAAATGAAGCACGCCGTGCTTTAATTCCTGAAGATATTAAAAAAGTAAAGCATCCGTCTTATCTACTAATTGAATCTGGTTACGGCGATGTTATTGGATTTTCTGATGATGATTATAGAGATGCAGGTGCAATAATTGTATCACGTAATGTTGCTATGGATGCTGATGTGGTTTGTGACCCAAAGATTGGCGATGCAGACTATTTATGGGATTTGAGGGAACAACAAATTGTTTTCGGTTGGGTTCATGCTGTTCAGAATCGTGAAATCACTGACGCATTAATAGAAAGAAAACTAACTGCATTTGCTTGGGAAGATATGTTTGAAAATGGCAGACATACTTTTTATAAAAATAATGAGATTGCAGGAGAAGCTGCGATAATGCATGCATTTCAATCTTATGGTCTTTTCCCGCGAGATGCTAAGGTCGCAATATTAGGACGAGGCAATGTCGCCCAAGGTGCAATAAGAGCATTGTCTATGCTTGGAGCCGACTTGACTTGTTATTCACGATCAACTGAGAATTTGTTTAACAGAGAAATTGGGAAATATGATGTTATAGTGAATGCAATTTTATGGGACACTAAACGAACAGATCATATTATATACAAAAAGGATTTAACCCGAATGAAGCGAGGAGCTTTGATAATTGATGTTAGCTGTGATCGAAACGGTGGTATAGAGACAAGTGTTCCTACCACTATAGATAGCCCCATATATGTTGTTGATGGAATAAGTCATTATGTTGTAGATCATACTCCAGCTCTTTTTTATAAATCTGTTTCGCGTACATTAAGTGAGGCTATTAATATCTATTTAGATCAACTTGTATGTGATAAAATAGATGAAGTTCTCAGAAAAGCCATGATTATAGAAAAAGGAAGTATTATTGATAAACGTATTAGTGAATTTCAAAAACGTCAAGTTGATTTGTTATAATCTTGATTGAGATGAAACATATAAATATAAAACTTGATTCTCAAACAATACTAATCACTGGAGTTGCAGGTTTTATTGGTTCATATCTAGTGAAGCGATTGTTGAGGGACTATCCATCTATTAAAATTATTGGAGTAGACAACTTAAATAATTACTATGATGTTTCACTAAAAGAAGCAAGGCTAAATGAATTGCGAGAGTCGTCAAGTGATAATCAGTTTGTTTTCTATAAAGAATCGATAGCAGATAAAGTCTTTATTAACAAATTGTTTGCTGATTATAACTTTGATGTTGTTGTCAATTTGGCTGCTCAAGCAGGAGTAAGATATAGCATAACAAATCCTGATGCCTATATAGAAAGCAATATCATAGGTTTTTATAATATTTTAGAAGCTTGCAGGCATAGTTATGATGGAGGGAAGCAAGGTATTCAACATCTTATATATGCGAGTTCTAGCAGTGTGTATGGCAATAATGAAAAAATCCCATATTCTACTGATGACAAAGTGGATAATCCTATAAGTTTGTATGCTGCGACAAAGAAAAGTGACGAACTTTTAGCACACGCTTATTCAAAGCTTTACAATATACCATCAACAGGTTTGCGATTCTTTACAGTTTATGGTCCTGCTGGGCGTCCCGATATGGCATACTTTAGTTTCACCGAGAAGCTTGTTAAAGGCGAAACGATTGAGATATTCAATTATGGGAACTGCAAACGTGATTTTACCTACATTGATGATATAATTGAAGGGGTTCTTCGTGTAATAAAAAGTGCCCCCGAAAAGCATTTGGGTGCGGATGGCTTGCCAATGGCTCCATATGCTGTATATAATATAGGCAATAATACACCTGAAAATTTACTAGATTTTGTAACCATTCTTCAAGAAGAACTAATTCGAGCCAACATTCTTCCTGAGAATTATGATTTTGATGCTCATAAAAAGCTAGTGCCTATGCAGCCTGGTGATGTTCCTGTTACTTGTGCTGATATTTCTGCACTTGAAAATGATTTCGGTTTTAAGCCTTCAACATCAATTAGAGAGGGATTAAAACTGTTTGCTAAATGGTATGCGGCCAATCACATGATTTGAGCTTTTGTCGAAATAGAACGAATTATTTTACAAAACTTACGAATATACAACAAGGTATATCTCTTCCTTTAGTTTACTAAAAATGAGAAAATGAACTTATAAAATGATTAAACAAATAATACTGTGAAAAGAATACCTCGTATTTCAGTTATAATGAGTGTTTACAAAGAGCCTGTTGAATGGATGAAGCAGGCCATTGACTCTATACTTGCTCAAACATTTAACGATTTTGAATTCATTATAGTAAATGATTGTCCAGACAGGGAAGAAAATAAGCAAGTTTTAACAGAATACGAGCAAAACGATTCTCGAATTGTTATTATTAACAATATTGAGAACATAGGTCTTACTAAATCATTAAATAAGGCCCTCAGCATAGCCAGAGGTGATATTATTGCTCGCATGGATGCTGATGATATTAGCTTGCCAAAGAGATTTGAGACTCAATTAAAATACCTCGACAATCATCCTGGTGTTTGTGGTGTCGGCTCATGGACAATTTCTATAAATGAGGATGGAGAACAGATAGGTAGTGTTGGAAAGTATGAGTCTGATCCTCGCTGGGTTAGAGCTCAATTTCTTCAAAACTCTCAAGTTGCACATCCTGCTGCAATGTTTAGAAAAAAAGTAAAAGATCATGTTGTGAGATATGATGAATCGGTTAAATATGCTCAAGATTATTCTCTTTGGGTTAGTATTTTGCCTTTTGGAGAGATAACTAATATTCCTGAAGTTCTATTTCATTATAGGATCAATGGACAACAAATTACAAGTTCCAAGAAGGAAGAACAACAATTGTGTGCAGGTGTAGCCCAAAGAAAAACTTTTACTTTATTCGGCTTTCCTCTAAATGAGTCTTTTTTAAAATTGTTTTTCTCGATGACTATTAAGCATGATATGGAAATATTAAAAGATAATGTGAGTAGTGCATTTTGTGGTTTTTATAAAGAAGTAAAGAAGACAAAGGCAAACTCTTTGGCTCTTGAGATTATTTATAGTACATATCTAGCATATTTTCGAAAAAATAATAAATCAAAAATAGCTTTTTTGTCTGATGTTATTTCTCACAGTAGTTTTTCCATGTTATTAATTGGTTGCAAATTATTTTTTCATCTTTTACAAAGAAAAGTGAAATCTTTGTTTTAAACAAGCATCTTTAAATTCAATGCAAGAAACCATTCAACCAGGAACAAAGAATAAAGCATCTAGGCTTTTTTATGTTGATTTGGCTAAGGGTATTATGATTCTACTCGTAGTTTCAGGTCATATTATTCAGTGCTATTTTAGTAGGGCAGAAAAAGAGCCTTTGCATAGTTTCATTTATTCATTTCATACGCCTCTGTTTTTTCTTATTTGTGGTTATGTTATGGGGCTGACACAAAAGAAGCTACAGGCACGTTCTTTTAAGCAATGGTTTTTGAGCAAAGTTCAAACACTTCTTCTTCCTTATGTTGTTTGGAGACTCTTAGTTTATCGTTTCATTGACCCTGTTTTACCTTCTCCATTTAGTTTGGATTCGCTTATAAGCCTTGTTGATGGTTCTAAGGAAGGGGGTGCATGGTTCCTTGGCGCACTTTTTTGCATTCAGGTGGTCTGCTATCCAATATTTCGTTATGAAAAGTTATATACTTGGATTATTCCTGTTTCATTCCTTATAGTTGGCAATTTGCTTGGTGGATCTTTTTTCTACTTTAACATATATCATTATTTTGGTTTTCTTTTTGGATTTATTATTTATAAATATAGGAACTATATCCTTCGCACTGATGTTGCAACTATTGCATTATTAGTATTTATACTTTCATGTTTGATATATCCTAATCCATCTATTTTAACAGCTTCAGCTGGCATGGTTCTTATTTATGTGTGTCAACAGATTGATGACCTTCAAAGACACTCATGGTTATCTAAAAGAATAGCAGAATTCGGCTTATACAGTTTGACAATATATCTTATTCATGTGTTAATTGTATTTCCCGTAAGTAATGTGGGGATTGATGTAAGTATTTTTCGCCAAACACCAATATTGATAATATGTTTAATAATTGCATTTGGTGTTTCTACGCTTTGCGTTTATATCTCCAAATTAATAGAGTTTTTTCCAATGCTGAATTTTATATTATTCGGTAAAAAGACTTAAACCAGATATAACGGTAAAATGAGTACGCCAAAAATAAGTGTGATAATACCTGTTTATAATGCTGATAAGACTATAAAAAAATGTCTTGACAGTTTTATTGCTCAATCATTAAAAGAATGGGAGCTGGTTCTTGTTGATGATGGCAGTTCAGACTCCTCAGGGCAAATTTGTGATGAATATGCAGAAAAAGATTCTCGTTTTATAGTAATTCATCAGGATAACGCTGGGGTTAGTGCTGCTCGCCAGGCTGGTTTGAATGCAACAACGGGAGAATATGTCATTCATGCCGATCCAGATGACTGGGTTGAACCATCAATGCTGGAGGAGCTATATAATAAAGCTTGTGAAGATAACGCCGATATGGTTATATGTGATTTTTTCATTGAAAACAGAGGTGATATCCTATATTCAAATCAATGTCCTATTTCTCTTAATGCAAATTTTGTTCTAAATAATATGTTTGGTTCAAGAACTATTCATGGTAGTTGTTGTAATAAACTAGTTAAGAAATCATGCATTGATTATTGCCAGGCCATATTTCCTCTTGGAGTTAACTATTGTGAGGATATTTGTTTTAATGTTCAGTTATTAAAGAACGATATAAAAGTCACTTATCTGAATAAAGCTTTTTATCATTACGTTCAAAATCCGACATCAATAACAAATAACTCAAGTAGAGATAATTTTAATTCTCTCAAGAATTTTGTTTCGTTTCTGACTTTACAATTATCTGAGTTTTCCATTCCTGTAATTTTGACAAAGGAGGAAGTCAAAAAATATGCTTTTAGGTATTCCGTTATAAGTAACAAAGAATTAATTAATTTATATCCTGAAATCAAATCAACACATGACCACAATCCGATAGTAAGATTAATGTATAGGTTAGCGTTTACTAATCATCATCTTATTGCTCGAGTATTAAGGAAGGCATATATATCATATAAAAAATGAATATATTTTTTTCTAATAATTATGTTACGTCTAATTAATAATTTTTTTTTCTATATTATTCATAGGCAGTGGAATATCGCTATTGCTGATTGTGATGATAATTTATGTTTTAAAAACATTAAATGGATGAAGCATGATTATAAAGATAGATGGTTTGCCGATCCGTTTATTGTTGACGAGACAGCCGACACTTTCATTATACTTGCCGAAGAGTATATGCGAGATGACCGTAAAGCTCGTTTGGCAAAACTGACTGTGTCAAGAGATGATTGTAAGTTGCTAAACAATGAGACGGTACTTAATCTGGACACACATCTGTCCTTCCCGAACTTCATAGATATCAACGGAGAAATTTATGTGTATCCTGAGAATGGTCGTTCGGGCAAAACTAAGTATTATAAACTTGATGTTCCAATGAAGTGTGCAGGAGAACTTTCGCCTCTGCCCCTTGCCGATGCAGTCATACAGGAGATAGGCGGTAATTATTATCTTTTTTTCACTCTTGGCAGTGAATGTAATGGTAATCGGTTGCTGGTTCATGTGTCCAAGAACCCATTCGGACCTTATGAGCCAAAACAAGAAATTGTCTTTCAAGACAATGTCGCAAGACGTGCTGGACGCATGTTTAAATCAGGGGATAAACTTATTAGTCCTGCCCAGATATGCAACAACAGCTATGGCGAAGGACTATGTTTGCAAGAAGTTGTGCTTGATGGGGAACTTTTAAAATTTCAGGAGATACGGCGTATTTATCCTTCAAGCAAAGAGTATCCCAATGGCCTGCACACATTCAATGTATATGGCAATCATGTCGTGATTGATGGCTATCGTTTCAGGCATCAAATGTTAAGTAGAGCTTATTTTAGTCTGCGTGGTGGCGGAATATAAACATAAAATAAGTCCACAGATTTTGTAAAAAAAATATTGAATCATTTATCAAATGTCTCTGATATGAATAATGTTATTTATGATTGTAGATGGACAACAGAAATAGACGAAAAGTTCCTTAATGATTGGAAGTTCGTTGAGAATTCCGTTTTCGAAATTTTTACAGATGAGATGATTAAACGTAAGTATTTTGACAATATATATGGCCCATCTATAATGGCCGTGGCATATTTGGATGGCAAACCTGTTGGTGCTGACGCATTATGGAGAAATGATGTTAACGGCAAGATGGCATTTCAATCTTCTGACACTTGTGTTTTGAAAGAAGCTCGAGGCCATGGTATTATGACTGGAATCACAAAACAGGAATTAGCCAAAGCTCCAGAAGGGTGTTATATTTATGGCTGCCCGAATGGTCAATCACATCATGGTTATAAAAAAATGGGCTGGAATGAAGTTCAGATGTGCAAGGGCATTCTGTTTTCGCCCAAAAAGTATGCCAGAGAATATCCTGAAAAAATGTCATATGAATATGCAAAATGGTGGATAAGAGGCTCTAATAAATATCATATTAAGAAAAGAGGGCATTATTATGTCGTTGTAAAATATGACTCATATCCATTTTGGCACGCACATTTGATTGCTGAGGTAGATAAGAGAACTGCTGAATTATATCCACGTTATAAAGGATTTTCTCTGTTCTTTTATCGTTCAAGTAAACCAACAATAAATTTGGGCGCTTTCAAACGGGGGCCATATCATATTGCGTGGAAAGCAAATCCCAAAGAATTCCCATATTGGAAAATTGATGGATTTTGTGAGTAGTCTTCCGCATATATATTGTTTAGAATATGATTCCAAAGGTTATTCACTATTGTTGGTTTGGACGCAATCCGTTGCCTGAAAGCGCAAAGAAATGCATCGATAGTTGGCGCAAGTTCTTCCCTGAATATGAGATAAAGGAGTGGAATGAGGATAATTTCGACGTTAATATCATTCCTTATACAGCCGAAGCGTATAAGGCTAGAAAATATGCTTTCGTCAGCGATTATGCAAGATTCTGGATACTTTACCATTATGGCGGTCTGTATTTTGATACTGACGTGGAGATAATAAAGCCAATGAATGATATAATTGAACGAGGTGGTTTTATGGGTATTGAAGAGGACGGAAGAGATGAGGAATTTCCACTAATTGCTCCTGGACTAGGTTTAGCTGTTGAGGCCAAGCATCCAATTTACAAGTCACTACTTGATTATTATTCTACACTTCATTTTATTGATGAAAAGGGAAAGCCACAGTTGACAACAATAGTTCGTCATAACACAAAAATCTTAATTGAAAGTGGTCTAAAACCTACAAATGTATTGCAAGAAATTGAAGGCATCTGGATTTACCCCAAGGATTATTTCAATCCATTAAATGATTTAACTGGAAAACTTGAGAAAACAGCTAACACAAGATCTATTCATTGGTACATGCGTTCATGGAGTGATTCTTCAGCCAGTAAGATAAAACTATCACGATGGTCGCATAGAATTTTCGGTATGAGATTACACAAGCTCAAAATTATATTAAAGAAATTATTATGACAAGTTTTTTTGATTTAATTAATCCATTATACTATAGTACAATTTATTATATTGTATTGTTTGGACTATGTTTAATGATAGTTTTTAAATATGTTGTTTCAAATGACAATTCCAATATAGCCAAGTTTTCGCAATCAAACCAGATTGCTGCAATTTTTTTTTCAATTACTGTTATTTTTTTTATTGGATTAAGGCCTATTAGTTATGTGTTTGTTGATATGGGTATGTATGCTCATGTTTACAATAATATTTATGATGGATTGTTGGGTGGCTCAGATGATGCACGAGGAGAATGGTTGTTTTATTGGTTTGGTAATTTATGTAAACGTGTGGGTTTTATCGATAGACAGTATTTCTTGTTGCTTGCTATTATATACTTCGGTTCGATGGTTGTATCGTGTTGGCGCTTAATGCGAGATAATTTATTTGTTGCTATATTATTCTGTTTCATTTCATTTTCTTGTTTCTCATATGGTGTTAATGGTTTACGTAATGGTGTCGCAAGCAGTATTATGATGCTTGCTCTTACTTTCTTAAACAATGAAAATAAATGGGAGTTAGTATTTGCTATATTGCTTATGTATGTGTCATACAGTATACACAAGTCAATGAGTTTACCTGGTTTGTGCGCCATTGTGTCTTTCTTATGGATTAAAGAGACAAAATATGCTATATTATTCTGGATAGCTTCAATATTTATTTCTGCAATAGCAGGTAATTATGTGACTGAATTTTTTGTTGGGTTGGGATTTGATGAACGAATGGAGAATTATGCAAATCTTGATGAGGAAGGCAATGTGTTGGCATCAGAGAATGTAAAATCGGGGTTTCGAATTGACTTTATTATATATAGCATTATGCCAATAATCATGGCGTGGTATGTGACAATAAAGCGAAATTTCAAGGATTTAACCTACAACATCATTGCGATCACCTATATTCTTGCCAATTCTTTTTGGGTGATGGTAATCCGCTCGGAACAGAGCAACCGTTTTGCATATCTCTCTTGGTTCTTGTATCCACTTGTGATTGCTTACCCGTTGCTGCGTATGAATATTTGGGAAGACCAGGATCGCAAGACGGCATTGATACTTCTTGCATACGCTGGCTTCACATTCTTTATGAACTTTGTTTACTATGGATAATCCTCGAGTTTCTGTTATCATGGGAATCTACAATTGTGCCTCGACACTTGTTGAGGCATTGGATTCACTATATGCCCAGACCTATCAAGACTTCAAAATCATTCTTTGTGAGGATGGTTCCAGTGACAATACCTATCAAGTTGCAAAGGACTGCGCTTCTAATCATGATAATATCATATTAGTGCGCAACGAGCGCAACATGGGGCTCAACTATACCTTGAACCATTGCCTCGAATATGCCGATACTGAGTATGTGGCCCGCATGGATGGGGATGATATCTCTTTACCATCAAGATTCGAAAAAGAGGTCACCTTTCTTGATGAGCATCCTGAATATGCGATTGTTAGCACACCAATGATCTATTTTGATGAACAAGGAGAATTTGGACGTGGGAAAGGTGGATTTGAGTCCAAAAAAGAAAAATTAATCTATGGAACTGCTTTTTGTCACGCTCCTTGTATGATTCGTGGTGAAGCATATAAAGCTGTTGGAGGTTATACAACAGACAAGCGATTGCTTCGTTTAGAGGACTACAATCTTTGGATGAAAATGTTTGCTAAAGGTTATAGAGGATATATGCTTGACGAATGCCTATATATGATGCGTGATGACCGTAATGCTACTTCTAGAAGAAACATGAAGGGAAGAATAAATGGTATTTATGCACATTATCTTGCGCACAAGACTTTGCATCTTCCATGGGGCAAATTTTTAATTTATTCTGCAATGAATTTAGCTAAAGGAATTATGCCCACAAAGTTATATGACTATTTTCACAAGAAAAAATTAAGAAGATGAAGAAAAAGTCAAGTTTCTCATATGACTTATACCGTTGTGAAGGTGATAGAGCGAACAAATTAAGTGTTAGACTAAAAAGCATTTTGTTTACACCGGGTCGCAAATATGTCTACTATTTTCGTCATGCAAGTGAGGCAAGATGTATGTTGACGAAACTATTTTGGTCATTTTTATTATATCGCACAAGGGTGAAAACAGGAATTCAAATACCGGTAGGCACTAAAATCGGCTTGGGAATGCGAATTCTTCACTTTGGTACTATTGTAGTGAACCCTTATGCTGTAATCGGGAAGAACTTTAATATAGCTCAAGGAGTGCTAATAGGTAATAGTGAAGGGAAAAATGCTGGAGTTCCAACTATTGGCGACAATGTTTATTGTGGAGCAAATTCTATTATAATAGGTAATGCTAAGATCGGCAATGACGTTTTAATTGCTCCAGGTGCATTTGTTAATTTTGATGTACCAGACAATTCTATAGTTATAGGAAACCCTGGAAGAATTATTCAACGTGATAGCTCACCAACTAAAAAATATATCGTTTTTCCTATTGAATGAAAAGAATACTAGAAATCATTAATTTACCAGGCTCAGCAAAGAATTTTATTGGCGATCAGTTTTCATATTTTCAAGATAATGGCGAATATGAAATGCATTTAATATGTTCTCCAGGAGCTGAAATAGAAAATTTCGCTAAGAAACAAAAAACAAATTATTTTCCAGTTAAAATTGATCGTCGCCCAAATCCTTGGCACGATTTAAAAGCTCTATGGAAAATCTATCGTTATATAAAGAAGAATAAAATTGATGTTGTAATAAGCCATCAAGAGAAGTCACGCCTACTTGGTACTGTGGCTGCATGGCTCAATAGAGTGCCAGTTAGGATTATTTATGCTCATGGTGTCCTGCTTGATACAATGCATGGCTTTAAACGTATGTTTTTCCTCATTGAAGGTAAGATGGTGTCGCGATTAGCACATAAAATAGTTTGTGTTAGTCCATCAGTAATGACTCGGAGAGTGGAAATTGGTATGGACAAGCCAGAAAAGCAAGTTCTTATAGGAAAGGGAACTTGTAATGGCATTGACACAATAAATAAGTTTAATCCTTCCCTACTAAGCGCCAACATAAAAAGCGAGATGAGAGCAGAATTAGGGCTTAAAGATAGCGATTTTGTTGTAGGATTCTGTGGTCGTATAGTTCGTGATAAAGGAATCATCGAGCTTTGCAAAGCAATAGAAATACTATCAGATAGGTTCCCTCAAAAAAACATAAAACTACTTGTTATTGGTGCTTTTGAGAAACGAGATGCTGTTCCATCTGACACTGCAGTTTTTCTGCAAAATTTTCCTTTAGTAAAATTCACAGGAAGAGTGCCTTATGAGGATATTCAGAAATATTATTCACCAATGGATGTCATTGTTTTGCCAAGTTATAGAGAAGGGTTTGGTTTAACTACAGTTGAGGCTGGTGCAATGGGCGTCCCAGCAATAGTCTCTCGTTCAACGGGGTGTGTTGACTCTATACTAGAAGGTGTAACGGGCTTATATGCAGATATTGATCCTGTTGATATTGCTAACAAGATTGAAAAGTTCTTTGATAAGAATTACTCTCAACTATTAGGCACAAATGCTCGAAAACATGTGGCGCAAAATTTTGAGCACGAGGATGTAATGAGGAATACATTGGCTTTTATTAATGAAGTTGTAAATCAGAAATAAAATAATTAAAATGTCTCAGAAGAAATTAAGCATGACTTATCGCTTCTTAAGAATGATAGGTCTTAACTATTCAGAGGAAGAATATGGTCAAGTTTCATTGTGGGGAGTAATAAAAAGAGTTTATAAGACTTATCGTGATGGCTTCCTTTTGAAATTTGTCATGAATTCTTGGTTGTTGTCTCCAATTCTTCCACGTAAAGTTCGCCCATGGATCCTTAAAAAGATAGGCTGTAAGGTTGGAAAAAATATCTTTGTTGGGGATTCTGTTAAAATTGATGCTGGTCATGCCGATTTGATTCAGATTGACGACCATGCCCATATAGCTGGTGGAGTAAGACTCCTTTGCCATCAACGTGATTTGAGCAATTATTGCATTGGAGATGATTATGCAAAACTGGGTTATACACTAAAAGGCATTCATCTTTGTAAAGGGTCTCTTGTTGGTATGGAAACTATGGTTATGCCAGGTGTAACTATAGGCGAAGGGGCAATCGTTGGAGCAGGTTCATTTGTAGTTAAAGATGTGCCTGCTTGGACTGTCGCAATTGGTCGCCCTGCAAAAGTTATCAGACAAGTTCCAGAACGTAAGACAATCAGTGAATCATGAATATTCTAACATTTGACATTGAAGAGTGGTTTATCGAGAAAGAATTTGATGGTAATAGAGATGAAAAGTATGCAGAATTTGATGCATATCTCAATAAGATACTGTTGCTATTAGATGAACAATCAATAAAAGCGACATTCTTTTGTGTAGGCAAAATGGCAACAGATTTTCCGGAGGTCGTAAAAAAAATAGCGTCCAAAGGTCATGAGATCGGTTGCCATAGTAATGTGCATACATGGCTTAATAAGATGAGTCGAGAAGATGCGTACGAGGATACTCACAAAGCTGTCGACTCTTTGGAACAGTTAATAGGAAAGAAAGTGATGAGCTATCGTGCTCCTGCATTCTCTATTGGCGAAAACAACAAATGGGCGTTTGATATACTTGCTGAATGTGGCATAGAGCGTGATGCTTCTATATTTCCTGCAGCAAGAGAATTTGGTGGATTTCCGTCATTTGGTTATAAAGAACCCGTCCTAATATCACATAATGGAGTTAACATTAAAGAGTTCCCTATATGTACTACAAAGTTGATGGGAAAAGAACTTGCTTACTCTGGTGGAGGATATTTCAGATTTTTCCCTTTATGGTTTATAGAGAAAGAAATTAAGAAATCAACTTACTCTATGTGTTATTTTCATATTGGAGATTTAATTTCTGAAGCAAGAAGTCTGATGACCAAAGAAGAATATGAGTTGAAGTTTAAGGAGAAAGGCACTCTGATTAATCGTCTTAAACGTCATGTAAAGATTAATTATGGCAATAAAAAATCGTTTAGTAAACTAACAAAGTTAATTAAAAATCATCAGTTTGTCTGTTTAGATGAAGTAGATAAGCAGATTGATTGGACTTCATGTAAACAAATCACTATTTAATTTTAGTTATGATATTTGTAGGAGATATAGCATGCCCTGAAGATAAAGTTGATGACTTTGTTTCTTGTGTTAAGAAAATAGATTTCTTTAAAGACGAGATTGTTGTGGCAAATTGTGAGGGAATGTTCTTGAATGAGAAGAAACGACCTAAAACGCTTTGGAATAGCGATAAGACTTTCATTGCATTTGATAACGCTAAAAAGGTGGTTGTTTCACTCGCTAATAATCACGCCTACGATTATCCTTCATCAATCCGATATACAGTGTCCAAATTAGAAGAACAATCAATTGGCGTTTTTGGATTATCAGAAGATGATAAATCAATTCTTCCGTATGAATTTGAAGATGGTGGAATAAAATACGCGTTTTTTGGACATTGTTGGCGCTTGTACACACATACAAATAAGAATAATGAGAATAAAATAAGTGTTACTGATTGCCATTATAACTCATTCATAAAATTAGTTGGTGAATATATTTCAAGACACTCTGATACAAAAGTCTTTTGTTTTATGCATTGGAATTATGATTTGGAATTTTTGCCATTTCCGATGCATAGAAGAATATCTAGAGCATTAATCGATGTTGGAGTCGAGGGAGTATTTGGAGGACATTCACATGTTCCTCAGGGTGCTGAGACATATAAAGGTAAACCAATTGTTTATGGGTTAGGCAATTTTTATTTGCCTTCAGGCATTTTCTTTGATGGGAAATTAATTTATCCAAAAGAGTCTCATGTTACTTATGCATTGAGAATAAATAATGGTGAACATAAGATTATTTGGTTATGTACTGATGGAGATGATAAGCCTTTAAGTATTATCGGAGAAGAAGATTTCGTTTCTGGTAGTAGGATTCAAAGTTTCTCTGAATTCAGGTTTTTTGATGATAAGAAATACATTACTTTTTTTAAAAAGAATCGCAGAAAGAAATTTTTAGTTCCTATTTTTTGTGAGTATAGTGGTCTTGTTTACAGAATAAAGGAAACGTGGGCTATTATGCGAGTCTTATTATTAAGAAAGATTAAGTAATTATGTATAAGAATTTCTTTAAAAGATTTTTGGATTTCTGTTTATCATTAATTGCAATCATTTGTTTATCACCAATTTTGTTTGTAGTTATTATCTGGTTGCATTTTGCTAATAAAGGAGCTGGTGTGTTCTTTTTTCAAGAAAGACCTGGCCTGAATGCGCAAATCTTTAAGATAATAAAATTTAAGTCAATGACTGATGAGCGCGATACGGAAGGTAAACTTCTTCCTGATGCTCAACGCTTGACAAAGGCTGGTAGGTTTGTTCGTTCAACCAGCATTGACGAACTTCCACAACTACTCAATGTCCTTAAAGGTGATATGGCGATTATTGGTCCAAGACCATTATTGGAGCGGTATCTCCCTTATTATACAGAGAGAGAACAATTGCGGCATAGTGTTCGCCCAGGCATTACAGGCTTAGCTCAAGTAAATGGACGTAATGCCCTTGACTGGGACAGCAAATTGGAATTAGACGCTCAGTATGCTGAAAAACTGTCTTTTATTCTTGACCTGAAGATTTTTCTCAAGACTATAAAGAAAGTGGTTAAGCATGAAGGCGTGATTGCAGATAAAAAAGAGAATTATTTAGATTTAGAAAGACAAAATAAAAGATGAATATTCGAGCAAAAGCATATTGGCTTATTGACAAGTTAAAAGGTGGAAAGGTTAGGCGTTATTGTAATGAGATCAACAGATGTTTAAATGATGGCATTTCTGGTGATGACTTACAATTGAAGAAAATCCTAGAATGGGCAGTGAATAACACAAGTTTTTATGCCAAATACAGTTCTTTTAAATCTCTAAGAGACTTTCCTATTATAGATAAAAGCATAATTAGAGAAAACACAGATGATATGATTGCAATTGGATTTGACAAAAATCAGATGTTTAAACAAATAACTTCTGGTTCAACAGGAACTCCACTAGTGACATATCAAGATCCACAGAAAAGACTACGAGCAAGGGCTGACACAATTGTTTTTTCTGATATTGCAGGATATCATCTTGGAACAAAACTATATTATTCTCGAGTATGGAATGAAGCGAATTACAAAAGTAAGCTACAATGCGTAACTGAGAATATTGTGATGCAAGATAGCTCTAATTTAGGAGAAGATGCTCTGAATAAATTCATAAAACAACTCGAAGAAGACAGATCTGAGAAATCGGTCTTAATTTTTGCTTCATCTCTATCTGCTCTATATTATCACATGAAAAAGTATAATATAACTACATCGGCAAGGGTCAATTGTTTTATTACAATGTCAGAGTCTTTACCTGATGAGGTCCGGCATGGAATTGAGAAGATATTTGATACTAATGTAATTTCCAGGTATTCAAATGTTGAATGTGGAATAATGGCACAGCAATTGGTTGGTTCTGATGATTATATAATAAATACGTCAAGCTTTCATATTGAACTTCTAAAGTTGGATATCGATGAACCAGCTGGAAACGGAGAGATTGGAAGAATTGTTGTAACTGACCTTAATAATAAAGGAATGCCTATTATACGATACAATACAGGAGATTGTGGAGTGATATCTTGTGTTTCTGTTGATGGAAAAGATAAATTGTATTTCACACGGATTGATGGTCGAATTGTTGACTGTGTTTATTCGACATCGGGAGACTTACTTTCGCCTGTAATTGTTATTAATACGATGTGGAAATATACAGATATCAAACAATTCCAATTTATTCAGAATGGAAAGAAAGATTATTTGCTGAAGTTAAACCTTGATGGTGAGGAAGAATATGGCAAAATAGACAATTTGTTGATGGATTTAAAAGAATATACAGGTGATGATGCAATTATTGACGTTGAGTATGTCAATGAGATTCCATTGTTGGCCTCTGGTAAAAGAAAACAAGTAATAAATAACTACAAAAAATGAAAATAATAATAACAGGTGCGTGTGCTGTATCAGCGCGAAGTGTGGTTCGTTCTTTAAGAATAAGTGAAAAATTTAAAGATGCCACTTTTGTTGGGTGGGATATGGCTAAGACATTATATGGTCTTTATGAAGGCTTATTTGATAGGATTTATAAGGTGCCTGCGGTTTCCGCACCAAATTATAGAGATATTATAAGTCAAATTCTTGAGAGAGAAAAACCAGATGCTATAATTGTGGTACCAGAGGTTGAGGTCCTTTATTGGTCTGAACATCCTTTTGATGTACCTTGCCTTTTGCCTCCAGCTGATTTCTGTAAGTTGGCAATTAGTAAAAAGGAAGTATTTAGAGTGCTTGGTCCTCACAATTTAGTACCTAAAAGTTTTCAAGTCTTGAAGACTGACATTATGCTTGATAATTATGAATCTCCATTGGGATATCCAGTATGGATTCGGGACGCATCAGCTGGCACTGCCTCAGGAAAAGGCTCGTTTAAGGCTGAAAATATAAATGAATTGCGTGCTTGGGCAGAAATAAATACAGGTATTGATGAGTTTCAATTATCTCAATATTTGCCAGGAGGTAATTATGGCGTCTTCATGATATTTGACAATGGGATGTTGAGAAAACTTGCCATTGCTGAAAGAATTGAATATATAATGGCAAAAGTCGCAGTTTCTGGAATTACAGGAAACACATGCAAAGGAAGGCTGTTAAATGATGATATGATAAAGAAAACTGCATTAAAAGCCGTTGATTTGATATGTGAGGAAACTAATTCAACAATGAACGGCTTAGTGGTTTGTGACATGAAAGCTGATGAAAATGGAGTTCCATTAGTTACAGAGATAAACATACGACACGTCGCATTCAGCTCATCATTTGCCAATGCTGGATTCAATATCTCAGAGTATCAACTGCTTTTGGCCTTGGGTCGTGGTGATGAATTGTCTGAAGAGGTGGAAATGACATTTCCTAAAAACAACCTAATTCTTCGTGATGTAGACGGCCAACCTATATATCTAAAAGATTATCATCCTTTAGGAGAAGGGGACTTTATCTCTACTTTATAACATTGCTCATTAAACATTTAAATATCATATTATGACAAATAAACGAATATGGCTCTGCTTGGCTCATATGAGTGAAGCGGGCGAGGAAATGAAATTTATCAAAGAGGCATTTGACACTAATTGGGTGGTGCCTCTTGGACCTAATGTTAATGGATTCGAGAAAGACCTTGAGGAGTTTGTCAACCATCCTGATAATGGTCGCACTCTAAGTAAAAAGGTAGTAGCTCTCAGTGCAGGAACTGCTGCTATTCATCTTGCGCTTGTGAATTTAGGCGTTAAGGCTGGCGATGAGGTGATTTGTCAGTCTTTTACTTTTGCGGCGAGTGCTAATCCTGTTACCTATCAAGTGGCTACTCCAGTGTTTGTTGACAGCGAACCGGGCACTTGGAATATGGATCCCAATCTGCTTGAGGATGCTATTAAGGACCGCATAGCTAATGGTAAGAAGCCAAAAGCAATAATTCCTGTATATCTTTATGGTATGCCTGCTTACATCGATGAGATTATGGAAGTTGCTAAGCGTTATGAGATTCCTGTTCTTGAAGACGCTGCCGAGGGTTTTGGCTCTCGTTATCGTGGCCAGGCTGTAGGAACTTTTGGCGACTATGGTGTGATGAGCTTCAACGGAAACAAGATGATTACCACAAGTGGCGGTGGGGCTCTCATATGCCCTGATGAGGAGACTGCCAAGCGTATTCTTTTCTATGCCACTCAAGCCCGCGAACCGTTCCCATACTACCAACATGAGCACATTGGTTACAACTATCGCATGAGCAATATCTGCGCCGGTATCGGCCGCGGACAAATGACAATCGTCGATGACCATCTTGCTCACCATATCCATGTTAAAGACCGTTACGTTGAAGGTCTTGCCGATGTTGATGGTATTACCGTTCACGTTGCTCCAGAAGACTATATGGAACCTAACTATTGGCTGAACACTATCATAGTAGAACCTGACAAGTTCGGTATGGACTATGATCAGCTTCGTCAGATTCTTGATGCAGCAAACATTGAGTCTCGTCCATTATGGAAGCCTATGCATATGCAGCCTATTTACAAGGATACACCAGCATACATAAACGGAGTGAGTGAGGAGTTATTTTGTAAAGGTCTTTGTCTACCAAGCGGTCCAATGGTTACTGATGAAGACATTGATTATATTCTTGAGACAATTAAGAATGCATAAGAAAGCTTCTTGATAATACTTATGGCTCATTCCAAAAACCTTACTTCTGTTGACTTATTTAAGTTTATAGCCTCATTAATGGTTGTGGCAATTCATGCACATCCCTTTATGTCCAATGCAGATGTAGATTATTGGTTTACATCGATATGCAGAGTGGCTGTTCCTTTTTTCTTTGTAATTGGTAGTTATTTTTATTTCAAAAGTAAAAAAACAATATCAAGTTATATAAAACGACTTTTGCTCTTGTATCTTGTATGGTTTATTATAGAAATTCCCTTTATTTATGAACGTTTTTTTCTTAATACATCATTCTTTAAAGGTCTGGCATATTTTACAAGGGGACTGCTTATAAATAATACTTTTTACGCATCATGGTATATAACTGCTTCTTGGCAAGCTACTCTTATTATTTACTTATTAGCAAAACGCTCAAATATTCTTTTATACACTGTTGCCTTTTTTTGTGCTTTTTTAAGTGTGTCAAATGCATCGTATGCCCATCTTTTTGATAACAGTGTATGGAATATATTTACAAAGATCACATCTATTTGTTTTGCCTCCAATTCTTTTATAGCAGCAATACCATTTTGTGTTATTGGACGATATATTGCAATTAATGAAGATGTATTATTAAAAAAAGTTTCATATTTAAGATACGTGTTGTTAGGATTTATTGTATTTGGCATATATGAGATTTTTGTATGCAGACAATATTATCTCATGACAGATTCATTTTTGTCATTGTATCCAATTATTTTTCTTATAGTTATATTACTTATATCATATAGTCTTCCTATAAACAAGAATGTGTCACAGTTCTTAAGAAAAATGTCAATAATTATATATCTTTCTCACGGAATTGTTATGCGTCTTTTAAGATTGTGGTGCAACATGGAAGAAGGAGTGAGCATGTTTTTGCTAACAGCATTATTTTCAGTTTTAATATCCTATTTGATTGTTAAATTATCTTCTAAATTCCAATTTCTTAAATATCTTTATTGATAAGATTATGTTATTTCATATTTAGATTTAATAGTTTTCAAGAGATTTCTATATGGATTGTCATGAAAAAATATATGATAAGAACAATCAAGTATATTTAAACAAAAAGTTATTTTCTCGCTCAGACACCACTTTTTAAGGGGACAGTCAATTATTGCTATCGTATTACATCACATTTATCAATTCACATCTTTTCAATACTGAATTACATACCCATCAATATTATCTTTGCTATTTTCAAGTTTGGGTTATATGGGCGTGTCTATATTCTTTATCATATCTGGATATGGATTGGCCTGCTCGATTAAAAAGAACTCTCCAATTTCAATATCTTATTTTTTAAACCACCTTGTTAAATTTCTAAAACCTTTTTTATTCATTTGGATATTAGACACATTATTTTTTCACCAATCATTATTCGATTCAATAGTTAATCTATTTTCTTTGTCTATTTCAAACAATAGGATTTGGTTTTTAAAAGAAATATTTGTTTTATATTTATTTACATTATTGCCTAATTTATTTTCGTTTTCAAGAAATAGGTTTATAATACCACTTATACTAACCACATCATTTACCTTATTATTATCTTTATCTCGTCTTGAACACTTCTGGTGGAACGCTACTTTGTGTTTTCCTTTAGGTGTAATATGCTCCTTATACAAAGAAAAATTAGATCTCATATTTAACAAACACAAGTATTTATTTTGTTTGCTGTTTGGATTTGCTTTCTTTTTATTCTTTGGTCTATCATATTTTTATAACTATAAAGGTTTTGAAATTATTAGGACTCTTTTTTTTGCAATGTGTGCAATCAGCATAGTATCTCTTCGTCAACATAAAATTAAATTCTTTGATGTCCTTATGGATAGTTGCAGTAAGGAGAGCTTAAAAATATATATATTTCATGTTTTTCTTTTACAATTTTGTGGGCAACTTAATTGTATTAGTTTCTGTTTGCTTATTATATTTGGAACAATTTTTCTTATTATAGCATATAATTTTATTAATAAGCATTTAGGACTTTTGATTGATAGAATATCACACTGATTGTACATTCAACAGTGATTAACAACCTGTTTATAACACTCGCAGTTGCACTACGGCAGTTGCGAGATTTATTATATTACTGACAGGGAAAAAAGAATAGATTGTTCTAGACTGTGACCTGTGCAACGACTGGCGCAATAAAGGCGTGAACTGATTACACCTATCGGAGTGCTTAGGAATACTCAACTAACGGTGCAAGAGCAGCTCACGCCTAGACACGTGAACTACTTCACACACCATGTTAGTAATCCTAAAATTGTAAAAAACGGAGCTGACTGTTACAGCAAATCGGTGGAAGCTGTTACAGTTTTGATTGTGCAAAATTAAGTATTTTTTCTGAGACTTTCGCTACGAAGATCAAATCTTGTTGCCGAGTGGATGATTCTATCGAGTATCGCGTCAGTTGCTGTGGTATTACTCTCAAAGGTCTCGTGCCAACCTGAGAAGGGAACCTGGCTGACGATGGCGGTGGCCTGTCTGCCGTGCCTTTCCTTGATGATTTCCATCAGGTCAAGTACCTGCTCGGTGTTGAGCCTCTTCATGCCAAAGTCATCGAGTATGAACTGGTCGGTCTTTGTGATCCGTTCGAAGAAACTCGGTAGTCGGCTCATGTGGTGAGTCTTTTATGCCTAATACAATCTCGCCACCTTTGTTATTTGCCATGAGGGTCTTGCAATATTTGACAAGATTATCTCCTAACTGAGAATTGTGCTTAAATCCCAAATTATAAGACTCACGTTTTTATATGTCCTTTAATGTCAAGATCAAAAATAAATGCCATAATATAACTTCAATTGTTTCGCTTCCATTAGAATAGCTCAATGATTCCCCCCTTTCTCCGATAGTTTCCGTTATCGATTCATCAGTCATCTTGTTCGTAGTAGTAAGAATAGTCGATACCTTTCATAAAAATTTCACGATCGTTAATCTTATCAGTAAGTGCTTTGTGGAGCAGCTTCTTGATATTGCTACTATCCTTTTGACTTTCAATCATCGCCTTCAAATAATTTTTCTTTTCAATCTTACTCCAATCAACACACAGGCATAAACGTTCTTTTAAAATCAGTTCAAGCCAGATGCGAGTGCTTCGGCCGTTTCCTTCCATAAAGGGGTGGGCAGCGTTCATTTCAACATACTTATCAATAATCTCATCGAAGGTGTTTTCGGGCATATTTTCTACGGTTTTCAGATAGTTGTGGAGATGTTATGCCAAGCAAAAGATGGTATTACCTTTGGACATGGTCTTGGTCCGAATCTTACCAGCAAAATCGTAAAGACCACCAAAAAGATAAGCATGAATCTGCTGTAAAGCCTTAACGACACCAGGTTTTAATATCTTCATCAGTTCACTCTCAAATAGAGTATAGGCTTTCTTTTGGCTTTGGCCATCAATGGTGTTGTCGCTATATGTAAACCAATCAAGAAATGCATTAGCACGGTTGTTGGGATAGTTTTTTGCCAACGTCTGCACACACAGGGAGTCGAGTGCATCAGCTGCTCGCTGTTTACCATCAGGAGCCTGGAACTTGAACTCGTGAGTATACTCACGAGTTGAACTCCCTCAGTATTTATTTCTTTTTAAATAATCCAAAATATTTACTAAGCTCTACTTTGTCATAAAGGGCACTTTATGGGGAATAAACCAATAACGATAATAACTCAAACTAATTAGTGGGTTTCATAAAAAAACAGAAATAGCATGGAGTTCGAGGCATCGAACTTTTTGATGTCAAAAAGGCTTTACTACTGCCTTTTTTTATTGTTTTTTAGCAAATTAATGCTAAATATAGCAATAAAAAGATTAGTTATTTTAAGTTTTTATTTACATTTGCATAACGTAATATCAATATTCACTAACAAAACGATAATACCCATGCTCAATGATTTGGTAAAAAATATTGACACACTTGTTGTTATAGGCAAATGGAATGTATTTGTCTTTTCTCCTGAATGGATGAGCAAATATGTATTTGGTGATGCAAAATTACAAATAGAGTTTGCAGTTCCTCATGGATCAATTAGTTTCAAAGCTAACAATATAAATGTGATTGTATCTGAAAACAGTTTGCGTCTAAAAGCGGAGAAGGGCGACAATTCAAATTTGAAAGATATTGTAGATGTGTTAAGGTGCATCGTACGTTCATTGGCTCATACTCCTGTATCAGCAGTCGGCATCAATTTTAAATATGGACTTGATGAAGATTTGTCGAAATTTTTCAAATCAGCCAAACTTGATGAGGAAAAGGTAGCTGTAATTAAAGAAGAACATCGTTGGACAATAGATGGTGGCGAAAAAAACATGTTTCTTAATATAATTCTAACTAAAAGAGGTACTAAATTTGAATTTGACTTTAACAACCACTATCCTGTAACAAGTTGCTCAGACATTGTTTCTATTATAGAAGATGATTCCGTTGTCATCACTAAAAAGGAACAGTCTATTTCCATATTAAAAGATTTGTTTAACATTCAGATAGATTGATCATGGATAATCAAGATGTTGAGAGTAGGAGTAACGAACAACTTACTCAGAAAAGCAAACACCCCGTTAAATTCGATATCGGACTTAGTGAATATGATGATATTACTCGGACAGCAACAAGCAATCAAAGTGACTGGAATAAACAAGAAAAAGAGCACCAATTAATACTTGAGAGTGATGTGGTCTCGGTATTTGATGTGGCAACATATATCATGGAAAAAATATCAAGATGCACCACAATGAAACTCCAAAAACTACTTTATTATTGCCAGGCTTGGTATCTAGTATGGAATGAACGTCCTTTGTTTTCCGAACGCATAGAAGCTTGGGCAAACGGTCCCGTAATCCGTGAGCTATACCAATTTCATAAAGGTTTATATATTATTAGTGCTAGTGATATCCCTCTTGGTAATCCAGATAGATTAACTAACGATCAAAAAAGTGACATCGATATTGTACTTAATGCATATGGCGGTAAATCATCACAATGGTTGATAGACCAGACGCATCGCGAGGCACCATGGCAAAACGCAAGACGCGGACTAGCCCCTTCTGAAAGAGGACACGTTGTAATATCGTTACAAGAAATGGCTGATTACTATTCATCGTTATATGGGAAAGAACAAGAGGAAAAATAGGCGTGTGCCCAAATATGCAATAGAAGAACACGCAACATTAAAAGTACCAATAATAGAAGAGCATGCTAGTTTTGATAGCTACAGCCCAACATGGTTGTTTTCTATTTTTGATGCATCGTCTGAGAAGTGGGGGATGAGTGTTTTTCAGAATAAAGTGGCTATTATTCTTGACAAGTTCAAATCATTTGAAACAATGACCTGGAATGAAATAAAGAAGCAAAAGCATGACAACAATAAGGGAAGCAACCATTTTATAGCAATTGATAAGCTCTCTAAGCAAGCACAAGATAGACTTATAGAAATTAACATGGACGATGTTCCTAATGTGTTCTCATTACGCCTTTCTAATAAATTTAGGTTACTTGGGATAATGAAAGGTTCTAGTTTTCAATTGTTGTGGGTCGATCCTGAACATGAGGTTTGCCCATCCTCAAAGAAACACACATAGGCACTCTCCTTTTTCTATGGAGGCATGTCCGCCGTTCAGACGGATTATTTGTCCTATAATATTTCAGAAAGATCTTATCCTCGAATTGAGGTCTATTTTTAATGAGAATAAAAACACAATCACAATCACAAGGGTCTCTGCTGCTCTATCCGATTATGGTATTGCTTTCAAGAAGGTGGATAAGGTGGAAAAAGGCATCTGTTGATGGTTACTCTTTCATAGAAGACGGAAAACCTTGCATTGTCGTAACGATGAGGTATAACCGCATTGACAACTTTGCTTTTTCAGTTATACACGAACTATGC
Organism: uncultured Bacteroidales bacterium; assembly: GCA_902792435.1. Classification (GTDB taxonomy): domain Bacteria; phylum Bacteroidota; class Bacteroidia; order Bacteroidales; family Muribaculaceae; genus Sodaliphilus. The sequence goes on along the minus strand of CADAZN010000001.1, from coordinate 151,646 downwards.
CATCTTCTCAGACACCATGATCAAGGCGACAGCTATAGTTATATGAATATTGAAAATTATAACAAGAATAATGCCAAAGAGCGTGAGGCAAATGAATACGCTGCGAATGCTCTTATACCTAAAGAAATATGGGATACTGCTCCAGAGGTCAAAATGAACCCAGTCATGGTTCAACGCAAATTCACGAAATGGGCTAATCAAGTTGGACTTAATCCTTGGATCGTTTTGGGCAGAATTTCTCACGACTTTGGATTACACAGCTTTAGTTATAAGGGGGTGACACGTCACGTAAACTAACTTATTCTATGATTTTTAATATAAGCCTCACTTCCATACTGAAGTGGGGCTTTATATATTAACTCCATCACTTTTGTTTCTGCTCCAATTGCGATATTTTCATAGTTAATAGATTAGGGAAGAAACAGCTGTAAAATTAGTGATACACTGTTTCATGAGAATAATGCTTTATGTGTCTGGTTTAAAGAATCTTTTTCTTACCAATTATTCAAAATTTGTTGTATTTTGGGTGCATTTAATATCTTGATGAACAGATAGTTGATATGTGTTTTTGCCGCTTTTAGGCATACCAATTGCACAAAATAGTTATTAATTGGTCAGTAATTTTGAAAGATATTGACAATTAAGACATTGTATTTCAGTTATTTATGTTAATTTTGCGGTGAAAAGTCAGAAATTGGCTAAAATGGGTCTGCAACTGATTAAGTGGTTGATATTTAAGTTCTTGGGGTATTGCTGGCTATGTTGGAGCTTAAAGGTTTGGTAATAAAATGGATAGTTAATATCCAAAACACTTTCAGCAAAGTACTCTCTATGAATAGTGATCTTACTTGTTTAAGGATGGTTAATCATCTTTCAATCAATAATGAAGGCTCAAAAAAGATAAATATAAACAAATATAGACAAATAATTAACAAATTCACAGCGACTGAAAGTGATGGTAGCTATTTTGCATTGTCGATCAATAAGAGTGCTATTTAATACTAATTAATAAACAATTCGTTTATCTCATTGTAATTATAAATATTATCACCGTCTGATAAAAGAGTTTTTCGTTGAATATACTTTAAGTTACCATCTCTACATAAAGAGTCAGAATCATTCATCAGAAGATATGTGGATTTCATTTTGTTTTTGATTAAGAAGCATAATGATGCATGCTTGAAAATTATCTTTTTATCAGCACTTTCTTTTTTTATAGCAATGTTGAACCCGTTACCTTTAGCGGGGACGGATGGGTATATTATTCCATCTGCACTACAAGTTGATTGATTTACATTTAGAAGAAAGTTCACAAAGTTTGATATTATGAAATAATCAGAATTCTGTGTAACAGGCCTTGATATTTCATTTGACATGTATTCTGTTATTTCTATTGCCTCTGAACATAGAGTGTTAGATTCTTTCATTTTATCCCAAAGATTCTGGATGTGTTTAATGTCACTACAAGCATTCTCATATTCTGAGAAGGGCAATGAGATTAAATTTAAAGGCTCGATATTTATCCAAAGAGAACAAGTTGATCTCTCAATCCCTTTTGATTCCTTATTTTTAACAAAATCAGATATTTCCATCAAAGTGATTAGTCTTGGTGGATAGGCTTTGGTATCAGAGGCAAATGTTGAAACATAAAACATTGGCTGATATGGAAGATTTGCTCTCCCATAACTTGGTAAACAATTCGCCGGCGGGCAATATAATTGTGATATATTTGTAAAAAATTCATTTTTTTTATTTAGTCGTTGCCTGAGTAAAGATGTCCCCTTCCTCATTGTGAAATGAATTAAGGGATAATTATTTATTGAATTAAAAAGAGAATATAATTTATCCGTTTGTTTAATATCTCTCTTCATTTTTTCAAACTGATGAATAACGTTGTTCATATATTCAATTTCGTCTTGTAAATTTTTTAAAAATACAAAGATATGTTTTTATTTAATAAAATGTATTATTCTACATTATAATAAAATGTAAAATTTACGATCTTGAGCGATTTGGTCTCTGCTGGAGTGAGCATAATCTATGATGGTTCCATCTATGGGGGGCTATGACTAGCGGAAAACAAATCAACGCCGTGACTGGTACAACCCTAAATTGTTTTAATAGTTGATGTGACTTATTAAATTATAATGCACATGGTTTGCGAAAATAAGCGTCTGTTATTTGTGAAATCTTTGAATACAAAAGAAGGGCATTTGTCAAATAAATATCGGCGAATGTTAAATTTCTATAAACTTATAAAGCGTTTTAACAAACACTTTGTGTGTGCTAAAAATATTTTATACTTTTGTAACAGTAATTGAAATGTGTGCTTTATGGAAATATTTTTCAAGAGCAAAAAACTGCAAAAGTTATGTGAGGATCCAAGGAAACTGATTAAGGCGTATGGCCAGATCCGTGCCGAGAAACTGCTGACCCGCCTTGATGACATGTATACAGCCGAGACACTTGAGGATACCCGTCACTTGCCAGGTCATTATCATGATCTTGTTGGTGACCGGAAAGGTCAGTGGGCATGCGACCTGGACCAACCCTATCGATTGATATTTGAGCCAATCGAGAAGCCCATTCCAACGGATGAGAGTGGCAAGTATATCTGGGCTGCGATAAATATTATAGACATCATTGAGATTGCAGACTATCATTAACTAATAAGAATAACATCAACAATCATGGCAACTACTAAACGGACACCATTTGTGCCTTGTGTGGCACATCACCCCGGTATCACGCTGGGTGAGAAATTGGAGGAGCTGGGAATGAGTGTGAAAGAGTTTGCCATTCGCACAAGCAAACCAGAGAAAACAATCAACGCAATTCTGAGAGGTTCCAGTTCTATCACCTCAGACATGGCTGTCGCTTTCGAGAATGTAACAGCGATTCCTGCTCGTTTCTGGATTCAGAAGCAGCAGAACTATAACGAGTATGTTTCACGTCTCAAGCGTGAAGAATTATTGGTATCATCACTCGCATGGAGCAAGTTGTTCCCCATTGCGGCTATGACAACTTTGGGTTGGCTACCTAAAGTTAGAACTGCAATTGAGAAAGTTGACGCATTGTTTAGGTTTTTCGCCGTTAGTTCTGTGTCTGCTTGGGAAGACTATTACTACAATCAACAACTAAAAGTTGCATTCAGGATTTCTCTATCTCAGACAAAGAATCCACACGCAATATCGGCATGGCTTCGTCAAGGCGAATTACAGGCACAATCGATGAGCGTTACGGCCACCTATTCGCCTGATCTGCTACGCAATAAGATTGTTGAGATGAAAGCTCTTGTTCCTGATGCCAGTGCCAATATGCCGGTGGAGTTGCAGCGGATTTGTGGCGAATGCGGCATTAAACTTGTTTTTACAAAATGTCTACCAAAGGCTCCGATTAGCGGTTCCACTCGCTGGATTCAGAATGAGCCATGCGTGCAATTGAGTGGTCGCTACAAGAGTCAGGATCGTTTCTGGTTTACATTTTTCCATGAGATTGGCCATATTCTCCTTCATGGAAAGAAAGACATATTCCTTGAAGATATTGAATATAGTGGCAGCGAAGCAGAAAAAGAGAAAGAGGCCGATAGTTTTGCAACAGACACATTGATTGATCGCCGCCTGTTTGCTGTATTTGTTGCAGAAGGTGATTTTTCAAGGGCATCAATCAAGTCATTTGCGAGATATTGCGGCACATCTCCTTCGATTATTGTGGGCAGATTGCAACACATGGGCAAATTGCGCTATGATGTCCACAACGAACTCAAGGTGAACATAGAGCTGTCATACTGATGTGCCTTACAAAACAGATAGAGAGGGTGTGCTGAACTCACATCCTCTATTTGTCTTTATAAACAATTATTGATGACTGATAATGGCAAGTAAAATGGATACATACTATAGCCACCGATTTTCCAACTGACCCTAATTAGTAATACATTCGCATACAAGAACATCAATTTTGTGTTACTGAGAGTATATGACATAAAAATAGGTGGCTAAAGTTGATCATCTTTTGAAAAGTGTCATTGAATCCTTAAATTTTCTTAAATATCATGACAAAATTCACTTAAAAGTAAATATTGCTTTTTGTTTTTATTACTTTTGCAGTGTAAAAAGTTTTAATACATGGCAAAAGAAATAACACTTAAAACAATAGAGCAGTCAGACAACGTAGGTTTATACTCAATTTGTATAAACGGTACCCAGAGTGAATTTGACAAGTTTGTTACTACTTTCAAGCAGAATGCTTCTGTAAGTCGTGATTTTCAAAGGATTATTTTCGCTTTGACAAAAATTGTCTCGGATGGAGCTCTTGAGAGATTCTTCAGACCAGAAGGAAAATTCTCAGATAATGCTGCTGCTTTATCGATTGACTCACGCAAATTGCGTCTTTATTGCTTGCGTATCAGTGATCAGATTCTCATATTAGGTAATGGTGGAATAAAAACTACTGCCACTTATGAACAAGACCCCATCTTGAATGGATATGTCTGTGACCTGCAGGCATTTGACGCCCTGTTAAAAGAAATGCAAAAGAACGGTTCTGTGACAATTGAAAAAACCATAATAACAAATATTGACGATATAAAACTTACACTTTAACCAAATCATTATGAACACACTGCTTTGGGAAGCCTTTGAAGCAATACCAGCAGATGTAAAAAGAGAGTTTGAAATTTCCTATTTGCTGGCAGCTAGGCTTGATGCCGCCCTCAAAGAAAAGGGTATCACACAAAAGCAATTTGCAAAAATGCTTGGCAAACGAGAGTCTGAGGTTTCAAGGTGGCTTACAGGTAGACACAACTTCACACTTCGAACTATCGCCTTGATTGAAACGAAACTCGGCAGAAAACTGTTTAACTAAAAAACGACAGAAGCTATACATAAATTGTATGGCTTCTTTTTTTGAACTGCTACCCCCAATTGTTTAAATATAATGGGAAAAAAGAAACAGCAGAACGCCTTATGAACCGCTGTTTCATTAGGACTATGGTTAATGCTTTGTATCTCTAGGTGGGCATGAATCATTTATACCATAGCTGTTGGGATTTTGAATTCTTCCGTCTTTGCAGTGAGGAATGAGCTCTAACCCTTCCTTTTTGGCAATCTCGCGCCCCCACTTCATCGCTTCCTTCTATTCTTTTTGCTTTGTAGGTTAATTAACTATGTGGTGTCTTTCCGTTTCCACTACGGAGCATTTAAGGCATTGCAAACCAATCAATGTTGCCGTTTGAACAATTACTTCTCTACATTATGATTACCAAGGGAAGTAATTTTACAATACAAACGGTCATTTTGTCTGTAAGCATTGTTCATCCATTGAAGAGGACGAAGATTGGAAAGGTCGTTAGTGCCACCTTTGGAAACTGGAGTGATGTGATCAATCTCCCATCCATAATCACAGGATCTGTCACCATAATAGTCCCAACCAATCCAAGCATCGCATTGGTCTTTTCGCCATATAGCAGGGTTGGCGCCATTTACGACCTTAGCCTTCTTCCAGACAGCAAGTTTAGTTTCGTAACTTAAATCCATATTAAAATGATTTAGTAGTTATTAAACACTGCATCCATGAGCAGTACATCACAGTTTTGAAAAAGGTTGCTAAACAGAAAACTATGAAAAATGTTTAAGCCCAAATCCTTTTTATTACAACAAGTATACCAATTCATTATTACATAACATATGATAACTGTTCTTACTGGAAGTGCTGATAATTTGTCTGTTTGTAGTGTATTCGACTGTCAGCCCAAGATGTCTTTCTTTTCGTTGATAACATATTTCCATTAAGATTAGGCAAAAATATACTATATTTCACTGCTATTCAAGTATTGTTGATAACTTTTGACGAATACTTTTCAACAATGTGCATACAGCAAAGTTCATGCTGATTGAATGTAGTGCTTTTGTTAACTATATTCAAGGAAAGAGATAATAGCGTATGTACTATGATTCTTTTTTATTTCAAAAAAGGAGTAAGACAGGAGCAAGAATATTTATTCTTAAAAAATCATAAATAATTTTGCATATCTCAATTTAATGATATAATTTTGCAGAAATTGGTTTAATAGGCGAAAATAGTGCAAAAATCGCTTAAGCCATTGATGTTCAGCGGACTAAGTGTTGCTGCCAGTGTTGAGGTGAGTAGTTATATATGCTAGACTCTAAGACTTAAATCTTTAATGATTTAAGAATTTTTGTTTGCGTGATTCTTTATTATAATTCTATGAAAATCGATTCAATTCAATAACAACAGTCCTACACATACATTGAGTGAAGATATTGATAAATTTAACTGAAAGTGTTTATTTGTGATTTTAACGATATAAATTGCAGTATTTTACAAAATAATGTATCTTTGCACAAAAGAAGTCAGATGTTTTTCTATGAGTAATTTATATCTATTTACTTAAGTAATGAAAATGGATTAGTTATTTTTATTACTAATGATTGATTGGAAGTTAAATTTTTAAGTGAATTTTAAGACAGACCATATTGATTCTAGAATCAAGCAACCTTTCTCTTTTATAAATTGGATTGTTTGCTTTGCTGAGATTATTGCGTTAGGTGTGATTATCGCTTTTGCTTCTTCTATTTTTACTACTCACGAAGCATTTGAAGTAACTATTTCAATAACTGTTGCTTATTTGGTCCCTCGTTTTATTTACTCAACAAGCAAACTGAAATGTAATTCTGGAAAGTGGCTTTTATTGATGCTTGGATTTGCTTTGGCTGTCTATGCTATTATAAGCATAAAGAGTTGGACAGTGGATACTTGTGGGTCTTTCGAGTATCCTAGATTGAAGTCAGATGATGGCGCCTACTATAGATGGGCTTTTTATCATTTTGATGGAAGGTGTCCAGAGCCTAAAGTAGGATTTAAGGGCGTTTCTATTTTAGTTGCTTGTCTATGGAGAGCATTTGGTGTTAGTATAGTTTGGCCGATTTCTTTTAATTATATGCTTATTCTGTTGTCTATTGTGATGACTGGAAAACTTGCAGTGCGATTATTTGGAAACAAATTGGATGATATAAATCCGAAGATTATATCGGTATTGGCAATGCTTATTGTCTCGCTTTTAGGATTTCTTCTGTCACAAAGTTTAAGAATACAAAAAGAGGCAGCTTGTACTCTTGGGATTGTGCTTATTGGATATGTGTTGGCTGGAATGTCTCAAAAAGAAAAAAAACGAGTGCAGAATAAAGACATTGTGTTATTTGTACTTGGTTGTTTGATATTAGCATTTGTTCGTACGAGTTATGCTTATTTTGCTGTCATAGGTGCAATAATGATGGGACTGACCAATCATCATAAGAGATGGAAGGATTGTGTTTTGCTTTGTTGCATAGCATTAGGTGTTACGTTGCTGTTCAGTTTTATTTTTGCTTATTCCTTTGGTCAACAATATAGAACCGTTGATGGTGGAGACCCAATGGCAAAAGCCTTTAAAATAAGTTTAGCGCAACAATCTTACACAGCATTAATTGGAGATTATTATTATTATCCTATCTGGAAACGACTTTTATTAATTCCTGTTACAGCTGGCGTTCAGTATATCATTCCATTCCCTTGGATTTACGATCATTTTGAAATTAATGCTTTATCAGTTTTACCGCGATTTAGATTTATGTGGTACTTTATTGGATGTGTGTGTATATTCTACTACCTTTACATTAGCATACTGCATAACAAACAAAACCACCTTGGTGTGTGGTCATGGTGGCCATTAGTTGTATTTCTTATAATAGCATATATAACAGGAGGCACTGTAAGCCGTTATATACTACCATTACAACCACTATTTGCCGTTATAGCTTTATATGTGATTCTTAATGTGTGGAAAGGGAAATTTAGAAAATCTTTTACTATCTGGATAATTGTTTACTCATTCATAATGATTGCATTACTTTTAGTATGTTATAATGTGCAATTTGAGCATCTTCAAAGCATCCATGCATTATAAAAAGAAAACTCCAAGACACAGTCATTGTCTTAGAGTTGTTCAAAGTTGATATTTTTCTAAATCGTTCTCTATCAAGAGCGATTTTTTGTTTTGTCGGAAGCAATCATCTGTTCGGCTTCTTTTAGTGTTTCGGGTTTTCCAACATCAAGCCAGGTGTAGGGTGAATCCTGTACATAACCTTTAATCAAAAGCCTTCTGCACATGTCCACATAGAAAGGTGTTATTGAGAATTTAGATTGACCTTGCGAATACTTCTCTAATTCATCAAAGATACTTGGCGATATGACATGTATTCCGCCAAAAGCAAGTTCTTGCATTTCCTCGTGATGAGTGAATTCTGATGGTCTTGTTTCTCCAGTCAATTTATTAATCCATCCTTGTAGCTGGTAGTCATTATCAAAAATGAAATAGCGGTTAGTTTTACGTTCCTTTACCAATACTGTTGACATGGCACCACTTTTGATGTGGCTAGAGTACATTGCATTCAAGTCAATGTTTGTAAGAATGTCGGCATTGTGAACAAGAAACGGTTCGTTTCCATCAAGAAAAGACCTTGCTTTAAGTATGCCTCCACCTGTGTCAAGGAGCAAATCCCGTTCGTCGCTGATGTGGATGTTTAGTCCAAAGTTGTTGTTCTCACTGATGAAATCAATGATTTTCTGCCCAAAATGATGAATGTTGATAGTGATATCATCAAAACCAGCAGCAGCAAGTTTGTTTATAACTCGCTCCAACATGGTTTTGCCACCAATTTCTACTAAAGCCTTTGGGCGATCATTGGTTAATGGACGTAGCCTTGTTCCTAGTCCGGCTGCAAAAATCATCGCTTTCATTCAACCACGGGATTGAAAGTGCGGTCGTGTCCACTCTGCTCACGGTGAGAGAGCTCGACGCGTACGTTGAACTTTTTGTAAATGTGCTCTGCTAAATGTTGTGCTGCATATACTGAGCGGTGTTGGCCGCCAGTGCATCCGAAACATACCATCAAGTCGGTGAAATTACGTTTCATATAGCGTTCTACTGATTCATCTACCATAGCGTATACATGCTCTAGCCACTTATCGATAGTACTTTCTTTTTGTAGAAACTTGATTACGTTCTCATCTAATCCAGTAAAAGCTTTGTACTTATCATATTTTCCTGGATTGTTTAATGCTCGGCAGTCAAACACAAAACCTCCGCCATTGCCAGAAGGATCATGTGGTATGCCTTTCTTGTAGGCAAAGCTCATGACTCTTACTGTGAGCGATTTCTCTTCACTGGTGAAGTCTTTCATGTTCACCAGTTCATTGATGATTTCGCTTAAGTAAGGATATTGTTCAAATGATGTGCTAGTAACAAGACGTCGTAAGTTAGCAATAGCAGGTACTATACTGTTTTTCATGAAGTCTGGCTTCTTCTCAAAGTAGCCACGGAATCCATAGGCACCCAATACTTGTAGCGTGCGGAACAGCACGAACAATCGCAAATTGTCGAAAAACAGTTTCTCGTCAAGGTCGGGTTTGTAAATCTTGAGTTGGTCGATATAGGCCTGGATGAGCTCTTTTTTCAGGTCTTCGGGATACTTGGCTCGTGACTGCCACACAAATGAGGCAACGTCGTAGTAGTAAGGACCACGACGGCCACCTTGGAAGTCGATATACGCCAGGCGACAATCGGCAGGGTGTTCAGTGTCGCCAACGAGCATTACATTGCGTGACTGAAAATCTCTATACATGAACGTTTCACTTGGAACCGCGAGCAAGTCATGTGTTAGGCGTTCGAAGTCATTCTCAAGCCTGTTTTCGTTGAATACGATTCCTGTTGCTTTAAGGAAGCAATACTTGAAGTAGTTAAGGTCCCACTTGATAGAACGCTCATCGAAACACTCAGCGGGATGGCACTTGCTGTAATCAAAACCATGAGTGCCACGGAACTGAATGTCGCACAAATCTCTCATAGCGCGACGCAAGAGAGCTTTTTCCTCGCTTGTGAAGGCATGAGTGATGCTACTGCGACGAATCTTGTTCCATAAGATGTTCTCGGGTTTGCCACCCAGGTCTTCCTGAATGTAGACCATGTGGTCTTCACTTATTCCATAAACGGTTGGGACCGAAAGGCCTTGCTGCTTGAAATGATTGGCCATATAGATGAATGCATCGTTTTCTTCACGAGATTCACCTATAACTCCCACAACCGATTTGTCGCCAGAAAGGCGATAATAACTACGGTTAGAGCCGGCCTTGTCCATTAGTTTGATTTCTGTAGGCTCACTGCCAACGTATTGCTTGTATAATTGAGTTAAACTCTCTTGAGGGTTCATATCTAGATGTTTTTTCTTGTTGTCTTATCTTTGTGAGTGCAAAGTTAGTTATAAGTCTTAGATAATTCCAAATAAATAAAATTAAAACTCACTGGTGAAGTGGAACTTGATTTTAGGGAAGTCCTGTTGCGCCATTTGAAGCACATATCCTGAATCGGCGAGGAACACGTCTCGTCCCTCAGTATCCACCGCCATAAACTGATGCTTGCGATGCTTGAATGCTTCAAGAGCATCTTCATCATCACTCTCTATCCAGCAAGCCTTGTAGAGGCTGATTGGCTCCCAACGACATTGGGCATTGTACTCATGCAGTAGTCGATATTGAATTACTTCAAACTGAAGCTGGCCCACAGTTCCAATTATCTTGCGGTTATTGAATTGGTTCACGAACAACTGTGCAACACCTTCGTCCATGAGCTGAGCAATGCCTTTGTTGAGCTGCTTGGTCTTCATAGGATCAGAGTTCTCTATATATTTGAACATCTCGGGCGAGAAGCTGGGCAATCCCTTGAAGTGTAGGTTTTCGCCTTCAGTTAATGTGTCACCAATCTTGAAAATGCTTCCACTGTCGGGAAGTCCTATCACATCGCCAGGAAATGCATCGTCAACTATATCTTTTCTTTGAGCCATAAATGCGGTTGGAGCCGAGAAGCGATAAGTCTTGCCACTTCGAACATGTAGATAGGTGTTGTTGCGATGGAACACACCAGAACATATCTTAACAAAGGCAATGCAACTGCGGTGATTTGGGTCCATATTGGCCTGAATCTTGAACACAAATCCTGTGAATTTCTCCTCACTTGGCTCCACCATGCGCTCAATAGCTTGTACAGGCTTTGGAGATGGGGCAATCTTGATAAAGCAGTCAAGCAGCTCTTTAACTCCGAAAGTATTGAGAGCTGAACCAAAGAATACAGGAGCAACTTGTGCTTCGAGATAATCGTTGACATCAAAGTCAGGGTAAACACCATCGACTAGTTCGATGTCATCACGCAATTTTTGTGAATCATCAGCTCCAATTTGACGGTCAATCTCAGGCGAGTTTATATCGTCAATCTCAATGCGCTCGGTCACGTGCCGCTTGTCGGGCTTGAAAAGGTCTAGACTTTGCTCATAGATGTTGTAAACTCCTTTAAAGCGTGCACCAATGTTGATAGGCCATGTCAATGGCCGTACCGATATCTTAAGTTCTTGCTCAAGCTCGTCAAGGATGTCAAACGGGTCGCGTCCCTCTCGGTCGAGCTTGTTGACGAAGATGATTACAGGTGTATTGCGCATGCGACACACTTCCATTAGTTTGCGTGTTTGTGTCTCAACACCTTTTGCAACGTCTACAACGATAATTACACTGTCAACTGCTGTTAGTGTGCGATAAGTGTCCTCGGCAAAGTCTTGGTGACCTGGTGTGTCGAGGATGTTGATTTTGTAGTCGTTATAGCTAAAGCCCATTACCGATGTGGCCACCGAGATTCCACGTTGTTTCTCAATGTCCATCCAGTCGCTTGTGGCTGTTTTTCTGATTTTGTTGGATTTTACTGCACCAGCCACATGTATAGCCCCACCAAAGAGAAGTAACTTCTCGGTGAGGGTTGTCTTGCCAGCATCGGGGTGCGAAATGATGGCAAATGTACGTCTTTTAGTTATTTCGTCGTTAAAAGCCATTATATTTTGTTGTCAGTAGTCAGAATATTTATGCATTGTTCTAATGATTCTTCCCAGTGTGGGATTTCGATTCCTAGGGTTGACTTGATCTTTGTTTTATCAAGCACGCTGTAGTGTGGTCGAGTTGCAGGAGTGGGGTAGTCCTTGGTCATGCACGGAAGCACATGGCATGTTGTGATTCCTGCAATGCGGTGAATTGCGAGGGTAAAATCATACCATGATATTGCTCCTTCGTTGCTAAAATGATATATTCCAGGATGCCATTCTTCACAGTCAATAAACGTCTTGACAATGCTGGCCAAGTCGAGTGCATTGGTAGGCGTGCCAACTTGGTCACATACCACGCGCAGCTTCTCCTTTTCTTTACCCAGTGCAAGCATAGTCTTTACAAAATTTTTACCATGTGGCGAATAGAGCCAAGCGGTGCGTATTATGATGCTCTCGGGAGCAACGTCCATGATGTGACGTTCTCCATCGGCCTTTGTTTTGCCATAGACTGAAGTTGGGCACATTGAGTCATCCTCGCGGTAAGGGCGATAGCATGTACCGTCAAACACATAGTCAGTTGAAATGTGAACTAGCTTGGCTCCATGCTTGTGAGCAGATTGAGCTAGGAGGGTTGGAGCCTCAACATTCAGCTTAGCGCACAACTCAACATTGCTCTCGGCGGCATCAACAGCAGTGTAGGCTGCACAATTAACAATAAAGTGTACATTATTACTTGTTATGCAATTGTCGATTGCTTGTGCATCAGTTATGTCAAGCTCATCAACATCGGTGTAGATAGCGTTTACAAAGATGTCACCATCAAGTACTTTGCGCATTTCTCTACCTAATTGCCCGTTAGCGCCAGTGATTAGAATATTTCTCTTCTCCATTTCTCTTGTTGTGTTATTGTAAGTCTTCGGCAAACAGAGGAGATTCCTCATTCTTCTTGTAATAGGCTGCAAGGGTGCCAATGAAGTGTGAGATTTGAGCGATTGCAACTTGCGTGTCTTTGCTAACTTCTTTGCCTTGCAACTTGAGCATTAGTGTTCCATACAAGGCATTAAAGCATGTTTCAAGCTCTCCAACCTGTTGTTCTTGAGGTGTTTTGGCACGTAACTCCACTATAAACGGAAGTGTTTTGTAGAATTCAGCTCCATATTCAGGATATTTAGGGCTTTGCATTAGCTCATTGTGTAGATCAGTAAGCCGGATAAGTACATTCTTATTGATTTGAAGGTGCCCTGTTTCTTTTTTCCCTTCATGCTGCATCATCATGATGAGACCTTCCCACCAGTCGGTAATCGCCCTGCGAGTGTCGTCGTCTACATCATATCGATCAATTATTGAAGCTTTTATCTTGTTAATGTCAAGCCCATAGGCGCGTATGATATCTTCCACTTGCCACATGTATAGCAAGTATTCAGCGATATTATCTTTGCGTTTGTTTTGTGCTATTATCATTTCTGTGAAGTGGGGAGAGAGTTATCCAAATTTGCTTATTTGCCTGAGTTTTGCCTCGTCAACAATCTTGATGCGACGACCGTCAACCGTGATAATCCGCTCTTGTGCAAAGGCTGAGAGGGTGCGTATTGCATTGCTTGTTGTCATGTTTGACAGATTGGCTACATCCTCGCGTGCCATATAGATTTTCAAAGTCTTGCCATCGTCTTCAAATCCATAATTGTCGATGAGCAGTATCAACGCTTCGGCAAGTCGACCGCGAATGTGCTTTTGAGTTAATGTAACAATCTTGGTGTCACTGCCTCCCAGGTTTTTTGAAAGTTCATGAATGAAAAACCATGCCAGGTCACGGTTGTTGTCAATCATTGATTTTACAAAATCCATGGGTAGTGATCCAACTGACGATGGCTCAAAGGCTGCAGCGCTTGAAACATAAGGCTCATGAGCAAAATAGGCTCTATAGCCAAAGTACTGTATGGGGCGATATAGCCTGAGAATTTGCTGCCGGCCTCCAATACCATCTTTATAGAGTTTCACTTTTCCTTTTAGCAGACACCAAAGATAGACTGGGTCGTCTTTCTCGGCATATATGATTTGATTCTTTTTGAAATTATGTACATCGAAGTTCTCAACTATTAGCCTCTTCTCGTCGGAATTGAGAAGACTCCAAATAGCTGCCAGATCCTCACTGATAACCTTTTCGAGCGTACTTTTTATACTCATCAGTTTTAAAATTATGTTTTAGAACATGCAAAATTACAATTTTTCTGCCATTTCACAAAATTTACCCTATTATAAAATATAAATTCAAATTAATACTGTTAAGCGGTGAATTAAAAGTTGATAATAGGAATCACAATATAGAATTTACAATAAATAAAGTTGAAAATTATAAAACATAGAAACGAATAATTCAATGTTTTTAAATTGAAAAATAAGTCAAGTTTTTTGTGATATTGTTTTTTATTTTTATATTTGCAATATAATAGTAATAATTCTGTTTTATGGCAAAGAAAGATCGTTTAAACTCCTACAAAATAGAGCGTCGTGAGTTTCATGACAAAGTGATTAATTTCTTCAACGAGCAAGATGATATTCCATTTAATTATAAGCAAGTGAGCTCAAAGGTTGGAGCAAAGACCCCAAAGCAGCGCGCTCTGATTGTAGAAATCCTAGAGCAATTATCAATTGATGGCTTTATTAATGAAATCGCCCCGGGTAAGTTTAAAGCTGCTCAGCGCAATAATGTTGCGGTTGGTGTTTTCATCAGGCGAAGCAACGGCAAGAACAGTGTTCAACTCGAGGGAGATGATAGTGCGCCAATCATGGTGGCAGAGCGCAATTCGATGCATGCACTTAACGGAGACAAGGTTATGGTGCACATCAGTGCTGCACGTAGCGGATTTGAACCTGAAGCCGAGGTAATAAAGATTGTTGAGCGCAAGGAGCAAGTGTTTATTGGTACCCTTCAAATCAAGAAATACTTTGCGCACTTGGCAACTGATAGTAAATTCCTTGCTACCGACATTTTCATACCACTAGAAAAGCTGAAAGGAGGCACTACTGGTGACAAAGTTGTGGTTAGAATCATTGAGTGGCCCGATGGTTCTAATAGTCCAATAGGAGAGGTTGTTGATGTGCTTGGAAAGGCTGGAGAGAACAATGCAGAGATACATGCAATTCTTGCTGAATTTGGATTGCCTTATCGTTATCCTGAGAATGTGGAACGAGTTGCCGACAAACTAGAGCCAGGAATTACCGATGAGGAAGTCGCTCGACGTCGCGATATGCGTGGCGTTACTACATTCACCATCGACCCAGCTGATGCAAAAGATTATGACGATGCTCTTTCTATTGAGAAGATGTCAAATGGCCGTTGGCAAATTGGTGTGCACATTGCTGATGTGACCCACTATGTAAAACCTGATAGTGTCATCGATAAGGAGGCTTATTCACGAGCAACATCGGTATACTTGGTTGACCGCACCGTACCTATGCTCCCAGAGAAATTGTGCAATTACATATGTTCATTGCGTCCTCATGAGGATAAACTATGTCACTCGGTAGTGTTTGAGATGGACGATAATGCCAGGGTTTATAAGTATAAGATTTGCCACACTGTAATCAATAGTGACCGTCGCTTTTGCTATGAAGAAGCTCAAGAAATTATTGAGACAGGTAAGGGAGACTTGGCTCAAGAGATTCTTACTTTCCATGAGCTTGCACAAAAGCTCCGCAAGCAGCGGTTTGAGGAAGGTGCTGTGGAGTTTAATCGTGAGGAAAAATACTTTGATATTGATGAAAACGGTGTTCCTACCGCAGTTCATCTACATGTGTCTAAAGAGGCCAATCAACTAATTGAGGAGTTTATGCTCCTTGCCAATCGCACCGTTGCTGCTCACATAGGGAAGGTTCCTCCAAGTAAGAAAGCTAAGGCATTTGTGTATCGAATTCATGAGGAGCCTGATCAGGAGAAACTCAATAATGTTGCAGATATCGCGGCTCACTTTGGCCATAAACTGAAGATTAGCGGTAGTGCTAAAGAGGTGAACCGTTCTATCAATAAGTTGCTAAGGGACATCAAAGGCAAACCTGAAGAAGAACTGATTTCGCTTCTTGCTATAAAATCACAAGCTAAGGCGGTTTATTCTAGTGAGAATGTTGGTCACTATGGCTTGGCATTTGATTATTACACTCATTTCACATCTCCTATACGTCGGTATCCCGATGTGATGGTTCATCGTCTTCTTGACAGATATGCCGCAAAAGGCGCTCGCACAGTAAATCAAGAAAAACTGGAAGAGGATTGTAAGCATGTGAGCAGCCAGGAGCAATTGGCAGCAAATGCCGAAAGGGCATCCATTAAATATAAAGAAGTGGAATTCATGGGGGCTCGCCTGGGTGAAGTGTATGAAGGAAAAATCTCGGGAGTTACCGAGTGGGGTGTATATGTGGAATTAAATGAGACCCATTGCGAGGGAATGATTGCCGTTCGAGACCTTGACGATGACTTCTATGAGTATGATGAGAAGAACTATATGATACTTGGTCGTAGGCGTGGTAAGAAATACCAACTTGGTGACCCAGTGACAATTCAAGTGGCGCGAGCTGATCTCATCAAGAAACAGCTGGATTTTGTTCTTGTTGATGCCGAGAACCCTGCTGGTAGTCATCGCATTGATAAAGCTCCAATTACTCAAGCATCTCGCATGTCGCGTGATACGGCTACCGACCGCATGCGTGCTGAATATGAGGGTGGAACGGCTTCACGAAGACACATACGAGGGCAACGTGGAAACAGTACTCGTCGCGAAGTGAGTCGTGGAAGGGCCGCTAGAGGCGGTAAGACATATAAACGAGAACGTAATTCAAGCAAGAGACGCCGTCGTTAATTAAATAAATCCCAGAACTGTCATTACAATTCTGGGATTTATCATTTTCATTATATAAAATCCTATCGCATTAGTAGATAGGTTGTGTAGCCAATGTATATAGCGATGAAAATAATTCCCTCGATGCGGTCAAATTTCTTCTTTCCAAATGTGAAGACAACAATCCACATTAGAACGGCTGCAAGAATCGCCATGCTGTAGTCAATCATATTGATGTTTTCCAGGCTGTAAGGGTCGATACATGATGACACACCCAGAATCATTAGAAGGTTAAATACATTGGAACCAATAACGTTGCCTAACGCTAACTGAGGATTCCTCTTGAATGCAGCGATAACAGCTGTGATGAGCTCGGGTAGCGAGGTGCCCACCGCCACGATGGTGATTGAAATCACGGCTTCGCTCATGCCCCATGCCTTAGCGAGATTCTTGGCGCCGTCGAGAAACATGTTTCCGCCCCAAAGCAATGCGGCAAGTGAAGCGGCTGCGATAACCCACAATAGGTACACATTCTTTCCTGCAAGGCTTGATTTGGTCTCCTCATCGGCTTCGGCAATTGCCTCTTTAGGTTTCTCTCCTTTCTTTAGAATCACCACAGCCATATAAACAATGAAGAACACGAGCAACAAAATTCCGTCAACACGCGACATGCTGTTCTCGGTGATGCCAGGAATGATTGCATCGTTGGCAAGCAAGAACACCAATAATGCTACAATGATGCCAATGGGGATGTCACGGCGAGATTGCTCCCTGTTGATTTCAAAAGGCAAGATGGTTGCCGTCACACCCATAATGAGGAACACGTTGGCGATGTTAGACCCCAGCACATTACCCATAGCTATATCGCCATGGCCAGTTAGAGCACTCTGAATCGAGACAAAAAGCTCAGGCGCCGAAGTGCCAATGCCTACTATTGTTAAACCAATAATGAAATTAGATATCTTTGCGCGTTGCGCGATTGCAACCGCAGAGTCGACTAGATAGTTGGCGCCCAATAGCAGCAATCCCAGTCCTAAGAAGAAAAATAGATAATCCATGTTGTTTCTTGTAATTGATTGCAAAATTAGTGAATTTTTAAATAGGTAGGTTATTGTTTGCCATTAAAATTCCGTTACAAATAAAAAAAACATTGCTTAAGAAATCTCAAGCAATGATTATTAATTGTGCATTATGCATTATGAATTAATTACTGCATTCCGCTTACAACAACATCTTTACATGTGCGACCAATTAAGCCTTGTAGCACCTTGCCGGGACCAAGTTCTACTGCCTCGGTCATGCCGTCGGCTGCCATGTTGGCAACAATGTGACTCCAGCGCACGGGGGCAGTCAACTGCTTAATGAGGTTCTCCTTAATCTCCTCAGGATCGGTGTGAGGCTTAGCGTCAACATCTTGGTAGATGGGGCAGATGGGCTGGCTGAAGTTTGCCTCGTGAATAGCTTTGGCAAGCTCCTCGCGAGCTGGCTCCATTAGTGGCGAGTGGAACGCTCCACCCACCTTCAGTGGCAGAGCACGGCGGGCACCAGCCTCCTTGAACTTGGCACAAGCCTCTTCGATTGCCTCAAACGAACCGCTAATCACCACTTGGCCTGGGCTGTTGTAGTTGGCAGGAACACACACACCATCGATACTGGCGCAGATTTCCTCTACCTTGT
Organism: uncultured Bacteroidales bacterium; assembly: GCA_902792435.1. GTDB lineage: Bacteria > Bacteroidota > Bacteroidia > Bacteroidales > Muribaculaceae > Sodaliphilus. The sequence continues at coordinate 133,219 of CADAZN010000001.1, read as the reverse complement.
TGTCGTCCATGCCGATGATGGCGGCCATAGTTGATGGAGTGGCTTCGCAAGCTTTTTGCATGGCGAGAGCACGTGTCTCTACCAGTTTCAAGCCTTGCTCAAAAGGTAAAACACCAGCTGCAACAAGAGCTGAGAATTCTCCTAATGAGTGACCGGCAACCATGTCGGGCTTGAAATCATCACCAAGGGTTTTGGCAAGTATCACACTGTGCAGGAATACGGCGGGTTGAGTTACTTTAGTCTGCTTCAGGTCGTCTTCGGTGCCCTCGAACATCAGATCGGTGATGCGGAAACCGAGCACTTCGTTGGCTTTCTCAAACATTTCGCGTGCTTCGGTGTTGTTGTCATATAAGTCTTTGCCCATTCCAACAAACTGTGCACCTTGACCAGGAAAAACAAATGCTTTCATAGAAAAACGTGTATTTAAATTATTGAAAAATTTCTTTAATTTCAAAATCGACCGCAAAAGTAGTCATTTTTTCGATTATAGCAAATTTAAATACAATTAAATAACATTATACCCCCATAATTGCTTTTACAATAATTAGAACAATTGGAATTGTAATGCAGAAAACTCCTATGATGTCGATGATAACTCCCGATTTTATCATCTTTGTAATAGGAACATAGCCCGAAGCATAGACAATAGCGTTAGGCGGTGTCGAAACTGGCATCATGAATCCTAGAGACGAGGCAAGGGCTATACCCACGGCAACTGGTATGGGGCTGAAACCTAATGATAGGGCAGTGCCTATAGATATGGTTCCAATTAGGTTGACGGCTGCAGTGTGGGAGGTAAACTCGGCAAGTAATAGCCCTGAAACACAGAATACTGCAATGAAAAGGAACTCTGACGGATGGCCTCCCATTGCCATTTTTATACCTTCTCCTATCCAGTCTGAAAGACCGGTGGTATACATTAGACCACCCATCGATAATCCACCACCAAAGAGCAATAGTGTTCCCCAGTCAATGCCCTCCATGCCTTCTTTCCAACTCATGGTCATCTTGCCTTCTTTTAAGTTGACAGGCAGGAAGAATAACAGCAAGGCTCCAACCATGGCAGCTATACTTTCGGGGTAGTGACTATCATAGAATTTCATAGTTTCGGAGTCGGCCCCATGAATTAGGGTCAGCACGCTTGGCGCCACCCACAGCACAACCGCTACACCAAAGGCGATTAGGGTGTTGAATTGAGCACGAGTCCACTTGCCTAGACCATCAACATGCTTGCGGATGAAATCTCTTGCTCCCTCTATGTGCTTCACGTCGGAGGGGAACATGCGCCAAAGGACAAAATAGGCCACAATAAAATATAGAACCATTGCAACAAAGCCCCATATCATCCACTCGAAGAATGATATTGATGGTACATCGGGCGCCAGTTGATCCAGGAAGCCTATCATCATTATGTTTGGAGGTGTGCCGATTGGGGTGAGAACGCCGCCTATCGAGCATGCATAGGCCGTCATTAGCATCAACCCTGTTGAATACTTGTATTTGCTCAGGTCAATATTTTTACCGTTGGCTGCCATCATCTCACGAATCGCATCAAGCAGTCCTAGTGCAATAGGAAACATCATTGCAGCAGTGGCAGTGTTGCTTATCCACCCTGAGCATATCATACATGCCAAACCAATAGCGAGGAAAATGCGTCGTGGAGAGTCACCAACCCATTTCATTGATAGGATACCGTAGGCTATGCGCTTGTCCAATCCGTTGACCATCATGCCCTTGGCGAGTAAGAATCCGCCCATGAACAAGAATATCATGGGATTGGCAAAGCTGGCAAAAGCCTTGTCAACTTCTGTTACGCCAAGAACAACGCAGAGTGTCGGGCCAAGTAATGATGTGACTGGTATGGGCACAGGTTCTGTAATCCACCATATGGCTACCAACGACATGATAGCAAGTAGGTGATGGGCTGGAGCCGAAAGGGCTTCAATAGGTAAAAACCAAAGAAATATTGCTACAATAGGTCCTAAAATAGCGCCTGTGACTCGGCGCTTGGTATCAAAAGAGTTGCTGCTATTACTCATTATTCTAAATTTTTATTTTGCAAATATACAGTTTTTTTAAGATTTAAGTATATATATCGAATTTATATTCGCTAAAATAAAGTGATTAATTTATAAACTTTAAAAATCGCTTTGTTATTTCAGCTTTTCTATTTAAATTTGCATGTTATAAACAAATATTTATACTACTGTTATGTTGAATTCAATTTTGTTGCTCTTTGGCAATCTTGGCACTACCGAGTTGATAATTATTGTAGTTATCATCTTGTTACTCTTTGGCGGTAAGAAAATTCCTGAACTCATGAAGGGCATGGGCAAAGGCGTACGTAGTTTCAAAGAAGGCATGGATGAGGTAAAGGACGAGATAGAGAAGCCTCTCCAAGATATAGACAATGAGATAGATACAAAAGATCCAGGGACGAAGTCCAATGGCAAATAGCATAGCTTCCTGATGGAAGAAGAAAGCAAAGAACAATTGCAGGAGATGTCGTTCTGGGAGCACCTTGACGTGTTTCGAGGGGTTCTGATAAAGATTGCTGTGGTACTAGTGGCTATGGCTATTGTGTTTTTTGCACTAATGCCCAGTATTTTCGACAACGTTATACTTGCACCTTGCCACGGAGATTTTGTTCTGTACCGATTGTTTGCTAAGTTGACAGCAGGCATACCTGGGTTGCCGCAATTCAGTACTGAGGGTTTCCATGTGGATCTCATTAATATACAGCTTGCATCACAGTTCTTCATTCACATGAGCACTTCTTTTTGGTTAGCACTGGTGTTCTCCTTTCCTGTGGTGATTTACTTGCTGTGGACATTTGTGTCGCCGGCACTCTATGAGCATGAAAAGCGTGGGATAAAGCGCGCCTTTGGTTTTGGTAACCTTATGTTCTTTCTTGGGGTTGCAGTTGGCTATTTTGTAGTATTTCCTGTGACGCTGCGTTTCCTTGCTGACTATCATGTGAGCGCGATGGTTCCTAACCAAATCTCGCTCGACAGCTATATGGATACATTCTTGATGCTCATCTTCATAATGGGTATTATTTTTGAGTTGCCACTATTGGCTTGGCTTCTGGGCAAGATTGGAGTGTTGCGTCGAGGTTTCTTCAAGAAATATCGTCGTCATGCTATTGTGGTTTTACTTGTGCTAGCTGCATTTATAACCCCCACAGGCGATCCATTTACACTCACTATCGTGTTCTTGCCAATTTATTTGTTATATGAACTGAGTGCATGTCTTGTTAAGAAATAAACAACTAGAACTATAATCCTTGAACAATATGAAAGAAAAAAGAGCAGGATTTGCAACCCGCATGGGCGCAATTGCAGCTACAGTGGGTAGTGCTGTTGGTCTCGGCAACATTTGGCGATTCCCTTATCAAGCAGGATATAATGGAGGTGGTGCATACATCCTCGTCTATCTTCTGTGCATTGTTTTGTTGGGAATACCAATTATGATGTCGGAGTTCATCATTGGTCGTTCCACCCACAAGAATATGAAGGGCGCTGTGGAGCAGCTTACTCCAGGTTCACCATTCAAGATTTTCTCCTACATTGGAGTGCTTGGAGCATTGCTCATATGCGGTTACTACAGTGTTGTGTGTGGATGGGTGATAGAGTACTTGTGGAGCTCAGCTAGTGGAAGTTTGCTAGAGCATGATTCTGAAGAGTTTTCTAATATCTTCGGCACTTTCATAGCATCTCCCGATCGTTGTGTCATATGGACGGTTATATTCTTAATACTCAACTTTTTAGTGTTGAGCCGCGGCATTCAGAAGGGGGTTGAACGCATGGCAAATATCATGATGCCTTTACTTTTTGCTCTGCTTATAGTTTTTTGTGTGAACTCTCTCATGCTTCCTGGCTCAAAAAAGGGTATCGACTTTTTGTTTAATATAAATTTTGATAAGCTAGGATGGAAAGGCGTTGTTGATGCAATGGGGCAGGCGTTCATGTCGTTATCGCTGGGTGTTACATGTCTTATCACTTATTCTTCCTATTTCAAAGATGATAGCAAATTGATGAAAGATGCGGTGACAATATCGTCTCTCGACACCCTCGTTGCTATTCTTGCCGGTATTGTGATATTCCCTGCTGTATTCTCTTTTGGGCTAGATCCTAAAGCTGGTCCTGACTTGATATTTATTACTCTCCCAACCATCTTCCAGCAGATGCCAGGTGGCACAATTTGGGCGGTACTGTTCTTTGTTTTGCTCTTCTTTGCATCTATTACCTCGACTATTTCTTTGAGTGAAATCCCTATCACCTTTATGGTTGATGAGTACAAGTTGTCGCGTCGGAAAGCCATTGTTTTAACAGCCGTACAAATGGGCATTATCGCAGTGCTGAGCGCATTGTCGTTCAGTACGCTAAGTGATGTTACCATATTTGGCAAGAATATTTTTGACTTCCTTGATTTTGTGGGACCAAACTTCTTCATGCTGCTAGGAGGCCTTGTTACTGCTGTATATGTGGGATGGATTCTAAAGAAAGACGTAATTCACAGTCAGCTTACCAACGGAGGCGTGCACCGTTCGCGCTTTGTGCAGCCTTATATCACTTTCTGCCTCCGATACATAGCCCCTGTTGCTATTGTTATAATCTTCTTGTATTATGTAGGAATTATTTAATAATAGATGAAAGATTTCAAAAAATATAGTTTGAATATCAGGGGGCATTTGGTAGATATTGATAAACCCATGGTTATGGGAATAATCAATGCAACCCCCGACTCGTTTTTCTCGGGAAGTAGAGTGATGGACGAGTTTGCTATTGCCCAGCGAGCTAAAACAATGGCGCAGCAAGGTGCTGACATTCTAGACATAGGCGCTTGTTCAACACGACCTGGTTCAGAACCCGTTACTTGTGATGAGGAAATTAAAAGACTTGATGTAGCCGTAAAGTCTATACGAGAAGCTATTGGCAATGATGTAATATTATCGGTTGACACATTCCGTTCCAATGTTGCGCAACATTGTGTGGAATGCTTAGGTGTGGATATTATAAATGACATTTCGGGTGGAGATCTCGACTCGGATATGCCTTCGGTGGTGGCAAAACTTCAAGTGCCATATATTGTAATGCATATGCGTGGAACCCCCGCTACAATGCAACAATTTACCAACTATGATGAAGATGTGGCGGCTGTAGTAATTGAGGAACTTGCTCACAAGATTGATTCTCTTCATCAAATGGGAATTAATGATGTAATAGCCGACCCTGGATTTGGTTTCAGCAAGACTGTCGAGCAAAACTATCGCCTCATGGAATGCCTTGACGCATTCCATTCACTTGATGTGCCATTGCTAGTGGGTGTATCTCGCAAGTCAATGATACAAAAGGCGCTTGGCTGCACAGCCGATGAAGCGCTGAATGGAACAACAGTCCTTAACACTATTGCTATGATGAAGGGAGCTCACATTGTGCGAGTTCACGATGTAAAAGAGGCTGTTGAAGCTCGCACTCTTGTATATTTCAATAGAAATTAATAATTTTGCAACTACAAAATAAATCTGACACCTAAATGATTTCATTTGGCATAAAAGATATAATTGATATACTACTTGTTGCGGTATTGCTTTACTACATTTATCGCACCATGAAAGAAAGTGGGGCTCTAAACATCTTTGTTGGAGTCTTTGCGTTTATCGTGGCTTGGGTGATTGTTGATAAGTTGCTTGACATGAAGCTCTTGGGAACTATCATGGACCGTATAATCGATAGTGGTATCTTTATTCTTATCATCATTTTCCAAGATCAAATTAAGCGATTCCTTACTGAGTTAGGCTCCAAGCGTGGGTGGAAATCTATTGCACGCCTGTGGCAAGGAAGTAGTGGCAAGGGTGAACGTAAAAAGTGGATTATGCCTATTGTTTATGCTTGCATGAGTTTGTCGAAGTCCAAGACTGGTGCTCTGATTGTTATTAAGCAGAATTTCTCGTTAGAGGATTATGAGCGCTCGGGTGATATTATTGATGCTGAGGTTAATAACCGTCTGCTTGAGAACATTTTCTTCAAGAATAGTCCTCTACACGATGGAGCAGTCATTATCGACAATGGAAAGATAAAGTCGGCAGGATGTATCCTTCCTGTGTCGCACGACACGAGTTTGCCTAAGTATCTTGGACTAAGACACCGTTCGGCTCTTGGTATTTCGCAGGCTTCTGATGCAATTGCTGTAGTTGTGAGCGAGGAAACGGGTAATATATCTTATGCCTATCGTGGTGAGATGCATCTAAAACTCTCTAGCACTGATCTTGAGCACGCATTGTCTAAGCTCATTCAATAGTTTATAATGTTTCTAATTGACGATAACACACTTGTCACACTTGACGTGGTGGAACGTTTTTTCTGCTGCGATTTAGAATCTTGTCTAGGACAATGCTGTATCGACGGAGATGCCGGAGCCCCTATCACCGCCGAAGAGGAGAAAATCATCAAGGAAATATTACCGATGATATGGGACGAACTTCTCCCACGTGCTCAACAAGTAATTGAGGAGAATGGAATATCTTATAGAGATCAAGAAGGCGAACTTGTCACACAGATTCTAGATGGGTCAAATTGCGTTTTTTCTTGTTATGCACCAGGAGGAAAGTGCATTTGTGCCATTGAAAAAGCCTATCGTGAGGGTCGCATCAATTTCATGAAGCCTATTTCATGTGCTCTTTATCCACTAAGGTTAAAGACATTAAGCAATGGCAATGTCGCAGTTAATTATCATCGTTGGAAGATTTGCAAAAGCGCTGAAGTGCTTGGGCGCGCAAAAGGCATAAGAGTTTATGAGTTCCTAAAAGAACCATTAATTAGACGATTTGGACCGAAATGGTATGACGAACTGGTCGCGAATTGTGAACTTTACATAAAGCAGTATTTGAAGTAATGTTCTGAAATACAATATTTTCTCTTTTCATAGTTTCTAGAAAACACTTCTTATTTACAACAGCCTTTTTTATATAATACTTTTGTACAACAAATTATTTTTGTATTTTTGCACTATAATTTAAATTAATCTTGCAATGAAGAAGAGAGTAATGCTCGTGTTTGGCACTAGACCAGAGGCAATCAAGATGGCTCCACTGGTTAAGTGTCTACAACAGCGTGATACAGAATTCGAGCCTATAGTTTGCGTTACTGGTCAACATCGTGAGATGCTGGACCAAGTACTCAAAATTTTTGAAATAAAACCCGATTATGACCTGAATATAATGAAGGTAGGTCAAGATCTCTATGATATTACTTCAAGGGTGCTTTTGGGCATGCGTGACGTGTTGACTAAAGTTAATCCCGATATCGTTCTCGTCCATGGCGACACAACAACTAGTACAGCATCGGCACTTGCTGCTTTTTATCAGCAGATACCTGTTGGTCATGTTGAAGCTGGATTAAGAACCCACAACATCTATAGTCCTTGGCCCGAGGAGATGAACCGACAAATCACAGGCCGTATTGCCACATTGGATTTCTCACCGACACCATTGAGTAAACAGAATCTACTTGATGAAGGAGTGGGAGAGGAGCACATATATGTTACAGGCAATACAGTGATTGACGCACTTCATATTGTTGTCAATAAAATTAATAGTGACAAGTCTTTGAAAGATAATTTGTCTAGTCACTTGAGGGAACAAGGATATGATGTGACAAGACTAGAGTGCGGTCGCCGTCTTGTTCTAATTACTGGCCATCGACGTGAGAACTTTGGTGATGGATTCCTTAACATTTGCAAGGCTATCAAGCATTTGAGCGAGAAGTATGCCGATGTTGATTTTGTTTATCCAATGCATCTTAACCCTAATGTACGTAAGCCAATCCACAAGATTTTTGGGGATAACCTTAGCGACTTGGGTAATTTGTTCTTCATTGAACCTTTGGAATACTTGGATTTTGTATTTTTGATGGAGAAATCAACAATTGTGCTTACTGATAGTGGTGGTATACAAGAAGAGGCTCCTGGCTTGGGTAAACCTGTTCTTGTTATGCGCAACACTACTGAGCGCCCCGAAGCTCTTGATGCTGGCACAGTGAAACTTGTTGGTACCGACTATAATAAGATTGTTGACAACGTGTCGATTCTACTGGATGATGAGAATGAATATAACAAAATGAGTCGTGCCAATAATCCATATGGTGATGGTAAGGCATCACCACGCATTGCTGATGCTCTACTTAATTTTAAAAATAACAAAACGATTTAATATAAGATGAAAGGCAAGATTTTAGTGGCAGGTGGAATGGGATTTATTGGATCTCACACCACAGTGGAACTTCAAAACGCAGGTTATGAGGTGGTTATTGTTGATAATCTCTCAAATAGCAATATGGATGTGCTTGATGGCATTGAGAAGATTACAGGAATTAGGCCAATATTCGTAGAGGGGGACTGCACCGACATCAAAGTGTTGCGCAAGCTTTTCACTGATAATCCTGGTATAGATGGCATTATCGACTTTGCGGCAAGCAAGGCTGTAGGAGAATCGGTGCAAAAACCTATCATGTATTATCGAAATAATCTAAACATTCTCCTCAATCTCTTAGAGCTTATGCCTGAATTTGGAGTTAAAGGTTTTGTGTTCTCATCGTCTTGTACTGTTTATGGTGAGCCTGATCAGAATCCTATCACTGAGGATGCTCCTACAAAGAAAGCCACTTCGCCTTATGGGGCAACAAAACAGGTGAGTGAAGATATTATAGCCGATGTCATAAAGAGTGGAAGCCCAATCAAGGCAGTGCTTTTGCGATATTTTAACCCTATAGGAGCTCATCCAAGTGCCGAGATTGGAGAATTGCCTAATGGAGTACCTGCCAATCTGGTGCCATATCTTACTCAGACTGCGATTGGCGTTCGTAAGGAGCTGAGCATTTTTGGCGACGATTATGACACTCCCGATGGTTCTTGCATTCGCGACTTCATAAATGTTGTTGATTTGGCAAAGGCTCATGTCAAAGCATTGGAACGTATGCTCGAGGATAAGAGTGACGAACCACTTGAGGTGTTCAACATTGGCACTGGCGAAGGTGCTTCGGTACTTCAATTGTTAGCTGCCTTTGAAAAAGCTACTGGTGTGAAGGTCCCACACAAGATTGTTGGACGCCGTGAAGGTGATATCGTTAAAATTTGGGCTGACCCAAAGAAGGCTAACGAGGTTCTTGGATGGAAAGCAGAGGAAACTCTTGAAGACACAATGCTTAGTGCATGGCGATGGCAACAACGCTTGCGCGAAAGAGGTATTATGTAAGAGTGAAAATTTGAAATTAATAATTTGCTCGGAGCAATAATTGATAATAATTAGGAAGTGAAAAATATAAGAAACTTTTGCATTATAGCACATATTGATCACGGTAAGAGCACTCTAGCCGATCGACTTTTGGAGTTCACAAAGACTGTGGGGGCCAAAGAGATGCAGAATCAGGTGCTTGATGACATGGACTTGGAACGTGAACGAGGAATCACTATCAAGAGCCATGCCATTCAAATGGATTATGCTCTCGATGGAGAGAATTACACTCTTAATCTCATTGATACTCCGGGACACGTTGACTTCTCATATGAGGTGTCGAGATCGATAGCTGCATGCGAGGGCGCTCTTCTTGTGGTTGATGCCACTCAAGGAGTTCAAGCACAGACCATCAGTAACCTTTATATGGCAATCGACAATGGTTTGGAAATTATTCCAGTAATCAATAAGATTGACATGGATAGTGCACATCCTGATGAGGTAGAAGACGAAATAGTTGACTTGCTTGGCTGTGATCCTGAAGATATTATACGTGTGAGTGCACGTACCGGTGAAGGCGTTCCTAAGGTGTTAGAGGCAATTGTGGCGCGCATACCTGCTCCAGATGGTAATCCTGATGCGCCTCTACAAGCTCTTATTTTTGATTCGGTATTTAACCCATTTAGAGGTATCATTGTTTACTTCAAAATTGAAAACGGTAGCATCCATAAAGGTGACTTAGTTAAGTTTGTCAATACTGGTAAGCAATATAATGCAGATGAAATTGGTGTTCTTAAATTACAAATGGCGCCACGAGATGTGCTCACCACTGGTACTGTTGGATACATCATTTCTGGAATCAAAACTTCTGCTGAGGTAAGAGTTGGTGATACTATTACTCATGTTGCAACACCATGCGAGAAAGCCATCGAGGGATTCCAAGAGGTGAAGCCTATGGTATTTGCTGGAGTTTACCCCATCGACCCTGAGGACTTTGAGAATCTACGAACCTCTCTTGAGAAGCTACAACTTAACGATGCATCGCTCACGTTTACACCCGAGTCGTCAGTCGCACTGGGATTTGGCTTCCGTTGTGGTTTCTTGGGACTGCTCCATATGGAAATTGTTCAGGAGCGTCTCAGCCGCGAGTTCAATATGGAGGTTATCACTACTGTGCCTAACGTTTCATATAAAGTATATGACAAGAAAGGGGTAATGACCGAAGTTCATAACCCAGCAGGTTTACCTGACCCTACACTTATTGAACACATTGAAGAGCCTTATATTCGTGCGTCAATTATCACACAGAGCGAATTTATGGGGCCAATTATAACCTTGTGCTTGGGTAAACGAGGTGAACTTGTAAAGCAGGACTATATCTCAGGAAACCGCTTGGAGCTAACATTTGACATTCCACTTGGTGAAATAGTTATTGATTTCTATGACAAGCTCAAGAGTATCTCTAAGGGCTATGCATCTTTTGACTATTATATTAATGATTTCCGCGACTCAAAGCTCATTAAGATGGATATTCTTCTTAATGGACAGCCTGTCGATGCTTTAAGTTCTCTCATTCATGTGGATAATGCAGTGACGCTTGGCAGACGAATGTGTGAGAAATTAAAAGAGCTTATTCCACGACAGCAATATGATATTGCTATTCAAGCTGCTATCGGAGCAAAAATCATAGCTCGTGAAACTGTAAAACAGGTTCGTAAAGATGTGACAGCTAAATGTTACGGAGGCGATGTTAGCCGTAAGCGCAAACTTCTTGAGAAGCAGAAAGCGGGCAAAAAACGTATGAAGCAAATTGGTACAGTTCAGGTGCCACAAAAAGCCTTCCTAGCAGTATTAAAGCTTGACTAATGAATACTCCTCAAACATAAAGCTGAGTATATAATAGCAACAAAAAGGCACTCAATAGAATTCTATTGGGTGCCTTAATCTTTTTCCTAAAGACTAATGACTAATTACTTCTCGGGAGTGTCTTTCTTGGTCAGCTTGTCGGTAAGGAAATCTACTGCACTGTCAACTACGCCTTCAACTTTGTCATCCAAAGAGTCAGGAGTGATTGACTTTCCAATCTCAGTTGCTTTCTTTTTGATTTCGTCGGGATTCTTCAAGAGTTCACCAGCTTTGTCCTGGATGAAATCTTTTGCTTGATCAATTAAATTGTCTGCCATAATTAAATGATTTTAAAGAGTTATTGTTTGCTTTTCAGCATATTATAAGCGTCTTTTGTTACTTTAAATAATTCTTTTTGAGTAGTGCTGAGCTTGCCACTATTATCTAGTTCCTCAAGCTGAGTTTGCAAGTCCATAAACTTTTGAGTTGCCTCTTCACTAGGTTTGCTGCCATTTTTTGAAGCTTCTATTAATGCACCCATAGCTTCGTTATATTGTTTTAGCAACTTGTCAGTGGGTGTCTCTGGCTTTACAGGAGTCTTGGCTTTTCCTGCCTCAGAATTTGTTTGGTTGTTATTGTTGGTGATTTCTTGATTTTGTGGTGTTTTATTTGACTCAAGTTTGGGGATGTTTGCATCAATGTTGTTGCTGTTACTAGTAGAATCAATGTTTTGGGTGTTGACCTTCTCCTGTGATACTGCTGCACTGCTTTTTGCAGCTGAGTTGCTTGATGTGTTTCCATTACATGAAACAAAGACAAAAGCAAGAATCATTGCAGATGTATAAAATAAATGCTTCATAAAAAATATTAATTAAATGTTTGAGGTTTCAAAATTACTAATTTATTTCATTCTTGACAAGTACGCATGAAAGAAATATTTATTTCATGTTACGTATCTTGATCTCTATATTAGTGTCTTTGAGAAGTTCTTTTATTCTTTCGACAGGAGTTTCGTTATAATGATATGGATAGATTACGCGAGGTGTAAACATGCGAGCTGCATTTGATAGCTGCTCTGGTGTCATCGTATAGGGCTGATTGCAAGGAAGGAAAGCAATATCAATGTCCTTGAGTTGTCCCATTTCTGGAATGTCCTCAGTATCACCTGCAATATATATGCGAAGACCATCAAGATTAATAATATATCCATTATCACGACCTTTAGGATGGAACTGCAAATGGTCGGGCGTTATGTTGTAGGCAGGAACGGCATCCACAATTATGTCGTCTCGTAGCTTTATTGTATCACCATTATTCATTGCTTTGCCACTTCCAAGCATGTCGGCACATCGCTTGTTTAGAACCACTTGAGTGTTGTCATCGCTTAGTGTTGCAATGGCATCCTTGTCAAAGTGATCGAAATGCTCATGAGTGACAAGGATAAAATTCGCTTTGGAAAATTTAGAGTAGTCTGTTTCGGGCGGCAACTTGCGCACAGGATCTATTTGTATTGATAGACCATCGTACTTGATTTCAAGACTTGCATGCTTGATGAAAGTGAACGATACTTGTTTGCCTGAACTTGTTGTGTAGACATCGTCTTGCACTACGTTTTTATTCTCACTAGTTGCCTGTTGCGAATTGCACGAAAGGCAAGTTAACATTGTTAGTATCACAGTAAAAATATTTTTAATCATAATAAAATAAGTTATTCAATAGGTTGAATGTTCTTGAACTCTTTCCATGTTTTCGCATTCTTATATGTATCAATTGATGAACCTGGAACGTAAAGGGTTGTTTTCTTGTCACTGACTTTACTGAGGGTTGGTGGTATGATAGCATGACAAGTGATGCTTTGCATTTTGCATTTCTCAACAATTTTATCGCCAATCTTTAGCATTGAGGCAGGTAGCTCAAGTTGATTGAGTGATGTACCACGGAAGGCGTTGTTGTTTATTGTTGTAAGCCCTTCGGGAAGTAATATTGTTGGCAATGACTTACAGTCTCGGAATGCATTTTCTCCAATTGTATTAGCATTTTCGGGAAGAGTCACCTTAATAAGATTCTCGCAACCACGGAACAGCTCTTTTTCAACCACAGCAAGATTGTTGGGCAAGATTATGGAATTCATGCTCTTGCAATCACGGAATGCGTTTTCTCCAATTACAGTCACACTGTTAGGCACCTCAATTTGAACAAATCCACATTTCCTAAAAGCTTCTTTCATAATGGTTTTCAGCGAGCTTCCCCATTCAATCTGTTGTAATGACTTGCATTCATTAAAGCATTTTTCTCCAATAGTTGCTAGACTTTGGGGTAGCACAATAGATTGTAACGAACTGCAATTCTCAAATGTTTGAGCATTTAAAGTGCTAATATTTCCATTTATGGTAACCGAAGTTAAGCGTTTGCAATAAGAGAATGCACGATTACCTAATGAAGTTACATTCTCCGGTATTACAATATTGGTTAAGGATGAGCAATTATTGAATGCGTTTGGACCAATTTCAGTCAAAGAATTAGGAAATGTTATATATGTTAATGATGTATTTCCGGCAAAACTGGCTTCTAGCAATGTCGTTACGCCTGAAGGCACGGAGAAAGAACCAGCCTTGGCTTGAGGATAATAGATGAGTATTTCGCCTGTGGCATCATAGAGGACACCATCCTCAGTCGTATAATATCTGTTGCCACGTTCTACTTGAAATTCTTTGAGGTTTGGCATTGAACCAAAAGAGTTGTTCTCAACTTGTAGATCCCTTGGCAAATAAAGACTAACAAGCTTTGTGTCCTTGAAAGCTTTGCTTCCTAAAAACGTGAGACCATTAGGGAGCCTAATATCGGTGATTGGTACATCGTAGAAAGCCTCCTTGCCTATTTGGCGCAACGAATAGGGTAGGTCGATTCGTCGAAGTGCATTACAAGAGTAGAAACATTGATCGCCAATTACCTCAAGCCCCTCAGGAAGATTGATTCGAGTAAGTTTGTCGCAATCTCTAAAGGCTTCATTTCCTATTTCTCTAACGTTACTGCGCCCAACAAAACGAACCTCTTCAAGTTTGGTGCAGTTAGAGAATGCGTCACTGCCAATCCTGCGCAAGTCACGTGGTAGAGACACATAACGAAGGCAACGGCAACCATTGAACATTGAGTTAGAAATAACATCGTGCTCGCTACGGTTCATAAAACTGCCGCCACCAACGATTCTCACACGCTCTAGTTCTAGGTCAACGTAGTTGTCGATGCTGTGTTCATTCTCATCATAGGCCTTGGAACGGTTACAAATCTTGCGGATATAATTAGCGTCATCTCCGTTCATCACACCCCTTAACCGTATGCATCTCACTCGATTCTCCTCGGTGGGTAATAGATATTCTTTTAGTGTGCCAGCCTCACGCAAGTCCACATCAAGGACATCTCCTCTAAGATAGGAACGTGGTGGTCTATCTTGAGGGACCGAAGAACCAGTAGCTGAAATTTGAGAAAAGAAACATGCAATAAACAATAATGCAAGGGAGGATACAAACTTTCTCATTACGCAAAAATTTTGTTGAGAGGTTATATTTATTATAGAATTTACAAAATTGAAAAAAAAATATGAAAAAAGCAACAAATAGCACGATTAATTGATGATTTATTCATAAATTTGCAACAAGATTGTTGGATAAATAATTGCTTTACAATTAATTGTTTTCAATCAATCTACAAATCATACTATTAATCTTTAAAAGTTGTCAAAATGAAAAAGTTTTTAAAATTAGCACTTAGTGCGATTGTTGTTATTAGTATCGCTTCTTGTAGCGGTGGTGTAAGTAGCAAGTATCCCCCAACAGGTGACATGGATAAAGACGCTAAGGCACTTATTAATGAAGTAATGAAGGAAAACAGAGATGATGCTAAATATGAAGAAATGGCTAACTCTTATGAAGCTTATTACAAAGGAGAGGGAAAACTTGATGAATTTGAGAAAGCACTCGAGAAAGCAATGAGTGAAGAGATGACAAAGCAGATAGGAAATATCTCGAAAGACTTTGACAAACAACTTGATGATGCGGTAAACGACGCTGTCGATGAAGCTGTTGAAAAAGCTAATAAAGAATTAGAAAAATAGCAGTTGTTGTTTGTTGTTATAATAAACATTCGCTCGGTATTTAATATATTCGAGCGATTGTTGTCTTAGTACAACTCTGAATTAATGAGACTGTCAATATATAGAAAAACAAAGTAGGTCGGAAAACGAAAGTTTCCTGACCTACTTAATAATATTTGGTTAAGAATTACTCTTCGGGCTCAACTCCCCATTGCTGGCGTGCCAGACGGCGGTAATTGTTATAACGCCACTGAGCGTTCTCCTTAGCAGCTGCGAAGAGCTCCTCGGCCTCGTCGGGATACTGCTTCAAAACTGAAGCGTAGCGTACCTCTCCCTTAAGGAAGTTCTCAAACTCATCCCAGTTAGGCTCCTTGCTATCAAGAGAGAATGGGTTCTTACCCTCTTTCTCGAGCTCGGGGTTGTAACGCCACAGGTGCCAATATCCGCACTCTACAGCCTTAGCCTCCTCAGCCTGCGACTTGCCCATACCAACCTTCAGACCGTGGTTAATACATGGAGCGTAGGCGATGATGATAGAAGGACCATCATAAGCCTCGGCCTCACGGAACGCCTTCAAGCATTGAGCATCACTGGCTCCCATTGCTACCTGAGCAACGTAAACGTAGCCATAGGTAGAAGCAATAAGACCAAGGTCTTTCTTGCGAATGCGCTTGCCAGCAGCGGCAAACTTAGCGATGGCACCAATTGGAGTGGCCTTAGATGCCTGACCACCGGTGTTAGAGTAAACCTCAGTATCGATAACAAGGATGTTAACGTTCTTGCCACTAGCAATAACGTGGTCGAGACCGCCAAAGCCAATATCATAGCTGGCACCGTCACCACCAATGATCCATTGTGAACGCTTAACGAGGTACTGACCAAGGCTCTTAACCTTCTTGTCGGCCTCGGCATCGCTATTTTCAATAGCTGCCATAATCTTATCGCTCAACTCACGGCTCTTAGCACCATCTTCCTTATTATCAAGCCACTCTTGATAAAGTGCTTTAACATCGGCACTAACGCTATCGCTTTCAATGGCTTCCTTAACGAAACCAGTAACGCGGCCGCGCATCTTCTCGTCGGCAATAGTCATACCAAGACCAAACTCGCAGAAGTCCTCAAACAGTGAATTTGCCCATGATGGACCATGTCCCTTCTCGTTAGTGGTGTAAGGAGAAGAAGGTACCGATGCTGAATAGATTGAGCTACATCCAGTTGCATTGGCAACCATCTCACGATCACCAAAGAGCTGAGAAATAAGTTTTACGTATGGAGTCTCACCGCAACCAGAGCAAGCACCGCTAAACTCAAAGAGTGGAGTCGCAAACTGCGAGTTCTTGACGTTGCTCTTAATGTCAACAAGGTCTTGCTTAGATGTAACGTTGGCCACGCAATAATCCCAGAGTTTCTGGTTCTCAACTTGCTCCTCGAGAGGAACCATTGTGAGGGCTTTTCCTTCGTTCTTCTTTCCTGGACAAACGTCAGCACAGTTACCGCAACCCAAGCAGTCCATAACGTCAACAGCCTGGACGAACTTCAAGCCAGTGAGAGTTTTACCAATTGCTGGCAACTTGTCGGTCTCGGCAAATGGTGAAGCAGCAGCTTCCTCTTCGTTCATAAGGAATGGACGAATTGCAGCATGTGGACAAACAAGAGCACATTTGTTACACTGAATACAGTTTTGTGCGTTCCAAACAGGAACGAAGGTGGCAACACCGCGCTTCTCATAGGCGGCAGTACCTGCGTCCCAAGTACCATCCTCACGACCACGGAATGCTGAAACTGGCAGCAAGTCACCGTTCTGAGCATTGATTGGGCGAACCACCTCGTTGATGAATGCAGGTGCATTGTCATCGATGTCATTGTCGACTGGCAGGTTGCTCCATTCAGGATCAACAGTAAGTTGCTCATACTCGTTACCACGGTCAACTGCTTGATAGTTCTTGTTCACTACGTCCTCACCCTTACGGCCATAAGACTTAACGATGAATTTCTTCATCTGCTCTACAGCGAGTTCAGCGGGAATAACACCAGTAATGCGGAAGAATGCTGATTGGAGAATTGTGTTAGTGCGGTTGCCAAGGCCAATCTCTTGAGCAATCTTAGTTGCGTTGATGTAGTAAACAGTGATATTGTTGTCGGCAAAGTACTTCTTAACTTTGTTTGGCAGGTTCTTTGCTAGTGTCTCGCCTTCCCAAACAGTGTTAAGCAAGAAGGTGCCGTTCTTCTGTAAACCACGAGTTACGTCATACATGTGCAGGTAGGCCTGAACATGGCAAGCAACGAAGTTAGGAGTGGTTACGAGATAAGTAGAACGGATTGGCTGGTCACCAAAGCGCAAGTGTGAGCAAGTGAAACCTCCCGACTTCTTAGAGTCATAAGAGAAATATGCTTGGCAATACTTGTCGGTGTTGTCACCAATAATCTTAACTGAGTTCTTGTTGGCTCCTACAGTACCATCGGCACCAAGACCATAGAACTTAGCTTGGAAGAGACCCTCGCCACCAAGAGCGATTTCCTCTTTTTGAGGAAGAGAAGCAAATGTTACATCATCCTCAATACCAATGGTGAACTGGTTCTTGGGAACTGGCAATGACAGGTTCTCGTAAACTGAGAGGATTTGAGCTGGAGTAGTATCTTTTGAACCCAAACCATAACGTCCGCCCACGATGAGTGGAGCATTCTCAGCGCCATAGAAGCAATCTTTTACATCTAGATACAAAGGCTCGCCCACTGCACCAGGCTCTTTAGTGCGATCGAGCACAGCAATGCGCTTAGCGGTGCTTGGAACTGCGGCGAGGAAGTGCTTGGCTGAGAATGGACGATACAGGTGAACTGCTACGAGGCCAACTTTCTCGCCTTGCTCGGTAAGGTGGTCAATAGTCTCACGAATAGCCTCAGTTACCGAACCCATAGCGATAATCACGCGGTCGGCATCCTTGGCTCCGTAGTAATCAAAGAGACCATATTTGCGGCCAGTAAGGTCGCTAATCTTCTTCATGTAGTCCTCTACAATGGCAGGAACTGCGGTGTAGTAGTCGTTGCACGACTCACGATGCTGGAAGAACACGTCTGGGTTCTCGGCAGTACCGCGAGTGACAGGCTTGTCGGGGTTCATAGCACGCTGGCGGAAGCCATTAAGGGCATCCATGTCAACGAGTGGCATGAGGTCCTCTTGGTCAAGAGCCTCAACCTTCTGAATCTCGTGTGAGGTGCGGAATCCGTCAAAGAAGTTTACGAATGGTACGCGTCCCTTGATTGCGCTCAGGTGAGCAACAGCAGCGAGGTCCATAACCTCTTGAACTGAGCCTTCGCAAAGCATAGCGAAACCAGTTTGGCGAGTAGCCATCACATCCTGGTGGTCACCAAAGATACACAGAGTGTGAGATGCGAGTGTACGAGCCGAAACATGGAAAACTCCAGGTAGCAACTCACCGGCAATCTTGTACATGTTAGGAATCATGAGCAAGAGACCTTGAGAAGCTGTGTAGGTTGTTGTCAATGCACCAGCCTGTAGAGAACCGTGAACGGCACCTGCAGCGCCACCTTCACTCTGCATTTCTTGCACGAGAACAGTCTCGCCAAAGATGTTTTTACGACCAGCAGCTGCCCATTCGTCAACGTGCTCTGCCATAGTAGATGACGGAGTGATGGGGTAGATAGCAGCAACTTCGGTAAACATGTAACTGATGTGAGCTGCAGCTTGGTTACCATCACAAGTCATGAATTTCTTTTCTTTAGCCATAATTTTTAGTTATTCAAAAAGTACTTTAAGAAATTATTGTGAAAAAATTAAAAATGCGATTTAGCTAGTTAAAGTTGAACTTGCTCAAGACTTTGCGAGCGAGAGCATTTTTTATAATTAGTTTTCTTGATAGCAATAGTCTTTTAAAAATCGGTGCAAAGGTACGCATAAAGTGTCACTTCTCAAAGTATTTCAGCACAAAAATCACCACTAAATAGTAATTAATATTATTTATATAATAATATTTCCTTATCAATTTGATTATCAATACTAAATTAGGAGTTTTGTTGCTAATTCGTTGCAATTATTCATTATCGTTGCTTATGTGGTTGAGATGTGGTGTGTGCCTTGGCGACATGCCAGAATAAAACCTCATGGTCTTGCTTTGAAGATTGTGATGATTTTGTTGTGGCGCCCATTCTCCTTTTGTTAGTGATGGAGCAAGAATCACTTGTTTTGTACCATATCGATTATTGATGATATCAACAGCCGACATCAATTTTTTGTGTTTGACCTCCTTTTCAGCATTGAAAATGTCAAGTTGTATCTCATTTGCAGGTTTTATGTCAGTAACCATTACACCGGCCTTCCTGTAATAGTATCCTTCCTTATAAATAATGTGAAATGCCTGGATAGCATGCCTAACAATTTCAATGGTAGAGGAGGTGTGAGATTGCATGCGAATAGAACAAGAATTAGAATAAAAGGGTAAGTCTTGCCTGAATCGGTCTCCATAAACAAAAACTGTGACAGTGAGTGCTGCCGATTTTTCTTGTCTCAATTGTGTAGAACATGATTGTGCAAATGTTAGCACCGCGTCACATATTTCTCTTTTTTTGTTGATAACATGCCCAAAAGTCCGCGAGTTCATTATTGACTTGTGGGCTATGTTGACAGGGTTGACACTCACACAGTCATGGCCTATAAGTTCCTGTTGAGTGCGCACAAGATTGATGTTTCCTATTTTTTGCACATAGGATTTGGGCAAACGAATAAACTCGCTAGCATAATGTACACCACACGATAAAAGTTTTGCATTTAATCGTCGCCCAATGCCCCAGATATCGTCAATTTTAGTTTTACTCAATACTGAGTCGATTTCGTCTTGATTAGTTAAACCTTTCACTCTGTCGAGATTGGTTGGATCTTTCTTTGCTACATGACTTGCGATCTTTGCAAGCGTACGTGTGGAGGCAAATCCAATGCTAACAGGAACACCAACAAATTTGAAAATTTTCTTGACGATTTCTGATAACAATTCATGGTTTTGGTATTCATCATCATAAGGAAGTTGGAAAAACGCTTCATCAACAGAATATACCTCCAACTTAATCGCTATCTCTCCTAAAATACGCATTATTCTGTTAGAAATATCACGATACAGAACATGCCTTGCCGACAGCATAATGACATTCTCGGAGGTATAATTTTTGATTTGGAAAGCAGGGCATCCCATCGGAATTCCAAGGGCCTTGGCCTCATTGCTGCGGGATATGGCGCATCCGTCGTTGTTAGAGAGAACAACTACAGGTTGCCCAATAAGATCGGGATTGAAGACTCTCTCACAAGAGACAAAAAAGTTATTACAATCGGCAAGTGCATACATTCCTCTTTCTCTCCAGGTTATCTGTTTAGTTTTTTTATGATGTGCGAGACAACGCCCCAAATAATGAAATTGCTCTCTTTGGGGACTTTTATAACAGGGTATTTGCGATTGGCTGGTACAAGCGACAACTCGTCATTCTTAATTATAATCCTTTTTACTGTGAAATCTCCATCGATAAAGCACACAGCAATATCACCGTCATGTGGCTCAAGAGAACGATCGATAATGAGCATGTCGCCCTCATTGATTCCGGAGTCTATCATTGAATCTCCTATTACGCGTGCACAGAAGGTTGCTGCAGGATTGTTGATAAGCTCATGATTGAGGTCGACAGAGTCGGCAAAAGCACCTTGCGCAGGACTTGGGAATCCAGCTTGAATGCGACTTTCAAAGAGTTGGAGTGACAAGTCGCTCCCTTCGGCTATAGTTTTTATCTCAAGTGTTGACATAATTATTTAGCTCATTCGAGATTTATAATCCTTATAAGTGTATTCTCTTAGCGTTTCAATGGTTCCATCAATGTGCTGCAATACGATTGCTGGGTGGTCAATGCCGTTGAACATATTGGTTTTGACAGTAGTATAGTGGTTCATATCTTCAAAAGTCAAACGATCACCTGTTTTTAGCTCCAGTTCAAAACTCCAGTCACCCACATAGTCTCCACTTAGACATGAGTTGCCGCCAATACGATAAGTGGCTTTCTCAATATCTACATCTTTGAGTGCTTGAGTAATAACAGGCTTGTATGGCATCTCTAGGCAGTCAGGCATGTGACATGCAAATGAAACGTCAACAATTGCTGTTTTGATTCCGCAATTTTCAACCACATCAACGACTGTGGCCTCTAAATCACCAGTTTGCCAGCAAAAAGCACTGCCAGGCTCCAATATTACCTCAAGATTGGGGTGACGCAACTTGAAATCTTGTATTAAGTGTATGAGATGTTCCACATCATATCCCTTGCGTGTCATGAGATGTCCTCCTCCCATGTTTATCCATTTAAGATTAGGAAGCCATTGCCCGAACTGTTCCTCCATAGCATTGAGCACTTTGGCAAGGTCGTAAGAGGTTGACTCACACAATGCATGAAAATGGAATCCTTCAATACCCTCAGGCAAAGTTTTTAAATCCTGCGCAAGAATACCGAATCTTGAGCCTGGGCAGCATGGGTTATAAATGTCGGTTTCAATCACTGAACACATTGGATTGATGCGCAGTCCACAGGACACACGCTCTTCGGGGGATTTTGAATTATGCTCATTTATTACTGGAACAAATCGTTTGAACTGGTCAACAGAGTTGAATGTGATATGACTGCTGCCTTCGATGAATTTCTTGATAGTCAAATCAGTATAGGCGGGGCAATAGGTGTGTGCCTTGCATCCCAATTCTTCATTGGCTAGCATCATTTCATTGATGGAACTAGCAGTGGAATGAATGCCATACTCTCTAAAAATTGGGAAGGTGCGCCATAAAGCATTAGCCTTAAAAGCCATGATAATTGTGGCACCACTTTCTTGACTTACACGAGTTATTAGATCGAGATTGCGTCTCAGCTTTTCTTCATAAACAATATAATAAGGTGTATTCATAAGATTAACATTATATAACGACTAACATATTTTGAATTTTGCGTACTTTAGTAACAAGGTGCGTTGTCCCATTACTTCAAATTCTACAATGATT
Organism: uncultured Bacteroidales bacterium; assembly: GCA_902792435.1. Taxonomy (GTDB): domain Bacteria; phylum Bacteroidota; class Bacteroidia; order Bacteroidales; family Muribaculaceae; genus Sodaliphilus. The sequence continues at coordinate 111,015 of CADAZN010000001.1, read as the reverse complement.
TTAGGAGCATTTCCACTGTTGTCGATTTTTGTAATAACTCCTTTCCCAAACCTATTATGTATGATTTCGTTACCTTCATTTATCTCATCGAGATTGTGCAATGAGAAACCGCTATCATTAGAATGAATAACACTATTTTGGGGGGTAGGCTTAGATATAGCGTTTGTTAGAGGCTTCAATGATGATTTATTTTCATTGAAACTGTTATAAGAAGAGGAATTGGTTTTCTTATTGAAAAGTCGATATTCGCTTTCTGTATAGTTCTGTACTGGTAGTGTTTTGCTTGTGGCACTATTTACAAGGAATTTATCATCCATGTCTTTTATGAATCGGCTTGGTTGGCAGTTGACATTGGAGCCGTTTCTGAATCTTGATTTCGCATAAGTTATGACACAATTTTTCTCAGCTCTTGTTATCGCTACATACAATAAACGTCTTTCTTCTTCAATAGTTAAGATTGAGTCTTTGCTCATAGCTGCAGGGAAGAGGTCTTCTTCAACTCCAACAACTATAACATTCATGAATTCCAAGCCTTTGGCAGCATGAACTGTCATTAGTGTTACACATTCTCCAACACTTTTATCGGTGTCTTGATCGGTGGCCAGTGATGCTTTCGCCAAGAAATCAGTCATTTTAGTTTCGTTGATTCCTTGTTGAGTTTGTTCATCGACAAAGTTATGCATCGCTGTGAGTAGCTCATCAAGGTTCTCTTGTTTGCTAATATTCTCAACTGATTTCTCTTTCATTAAGTCGGCCATTATGCCACTGCGCTCAATAATGGTTCTACCTAGTTCGTAGGCATCAACACCCGCTCTGTCTTGTTCAGTAAAACTGTTTATGAGCTCAACAAATGATTGAAGCTTTCGCAAAGTGCCATTATTAACGCTAAGTCGGTGTTTTGCAGGATCAGTAATTACTTGCCAAAGGCTTACTTCATCATCAATGGCACAGTGCTGAACTTTGTCCATAGTTGTTGCTCCAATGCCTCTCGTGGGATAATTGATTACTCGCCTTAGTGCCTCGTCGTCATTGGGATTTATAGTAAGCCTGAAATAGGATAATGCGTCCTTTATCTCCTTGCGTTGGTAGAATGATAGCCCTCCATAGATGCGGTAGGGGATAGGTCTGCGTTTTTCGCCATGCTTATTTTTTAATCCTCCACTACCTAAAGCCTCTTCCAAAACGCGAGATTGAGCATTAGTGCGATAAAGTACAGCGAAATCATTATAGCTGCACCCTTCGCGTGCTTTAAGAGAAGAAATTGTACTGGCAACTACATAAGCCTCCTCATAATCGTTGTAACATTCAACCACATTTACCTTGGTGCCTATTGGATTTTCACTAAAAATGTTCTTCTTTATTTGACGCTTATTCTTATCGATTAATGAATTAGCCGCACCAATGATATTTTTTGTAGAACGATAGTTACGCTCAAGCTTAAATGTTTTGATAGTTGGGAATGACTTGTTGAGATCTAAGATATTAGATATGTTAGCACCTCTAAATGAATATATACTCTGAGCATCATCTCCAACCACGCAAATGTGATTGTGTTCCCTTGCAAGCTGGGTGATGATCATGTGCTGAGCAAAGTTGGTATCTTGATATTCATCGACAAGAATATATTCAAATCTCTCTTGATACTTCTTAAGAACATCAGGATTGTCACGCAATAGAATGTTAGTATAGACCAACAGATCGTCAAAGTCCATAGCTCCAGCAATTTTACAACGCTGACAATAGGTTTTGTATATTTCATAGGTCAGGGGACGATTAAATCGTTCGTCTTCCTTGCGTAACTTGTTATCACGTTCATAATAATAAGGAGTCATTAATGCGTTCTTCATCATTGATATTCGAGAATAAACAACGTTAGGTCTATACACCTTATCGTCGAGCTGCATGTCTTTAATGATGAGCTTTATGAGCGAACGTGAGTCGCTTGTGTCGTAGATAGTAAAATCTTGTTTGAAGCCTATTCGATCGGCATTGAACCTAAGTAACTTGGCAAATATGGAATGAAAAGTTCCCATCCATAAAAAAGATGCTTCTTTTTCACCAACAAGATTAGTGATTCTCTCTCTCATCTCGTCGGCGGCTTTGTTGGTGAAAGTGAGTGCCATTATGTGTGATGGCAAATACCCAAGTTTCATCAAGTGAACTATCTTGTAAGTGAGCACACGTGTCTTTCCTGAGCCAGCTCCAGCAATTACTAGTTGTGGCCCATCACAGTATATTACAGCTTGTTTTTGCTGTTCATTAAGTTTGTTTAAATAATCTTCCAAGTCTTAGTCGTTAATTTCTAATTGGCTATAGCTTGGAATTTCTTTCAAGAAGCTATAGCTGTTGTTGTCATAGTCAATTTTGCAGCAGTAATGGTTCAAACCGTTAGAAACAATCAAATAATTAGCATGAAGAACCATATTATATCTCACTATTTGGTCAAAGGTTTTTTGAGAAATAGCTATAGTGGGAGCCTTATATTCTACAATAACTAATGCATTGCCTTGCATGTCAGCCACCAACGTGTCGCAACGCCTCTTTATGCCATTTTGAGTGATGGATATTTCGTTGTTCATTAAAGAAGCAGGGAATTTTTTCTCCTGTATAAGATAACGCACAAAATTTTGTCTCACCCATTCTTCGGGTGTTAATGTCACCCATCGTTTTCGAAGCGAGTCAAGGATGATAAATCCATCATCTTTCTTTTTTATATTAAACTGATATACAGGCAGATTAAGTTGCTGCATGTTTTTTTGATTTGTGAGTTTGCAAAATATGTTGTAAATTTACAACAAAATTTTGAAATAGTAATTCCTGCCCTTGTAAAAAAAGATAAATATGGCCAAAAAAGAAGATGTCACATTCCTTGGATTACTTAGTTCAATAAAATCCAAGAACTTCAAGCCCATTTATGTGTTGCATGGCGAGGAGTCCTATTATATTGACCGCTTAGAAGAAGCAATAGTTCAATCGGCGCTAACCCCCGACGAGCAGGACTTCAACCTTAACATAATCTATGGTGCTGATATTAATGACATCCGCAACGTAATTAGCATATGCAAACAATATCCGGCGATGGCTCAATATCAAGTTGTCGTTATTAGAGAAGCGCAGGTTGTTGGAAAACTCAATAATAAAGGTAATGCCAATGAACTTAACCAACTGAAACACTATGCAACTCAACCTTTGGCCAGCACGATTCTTGTAGTATGCAACAAAGGTGAAGCAATTAAGGGCAAGGAGTTTGTTGATGCCGTGAAAAAGAACAATACCGGCGTCATTTTTCGTAGTGATAAACTTCGTGAAGGCAGGCCTGTGGAGCTTGCTGCTATGGAATATATCAAGTCTTTGGGCTGCACTATCGACGATAAGGCACTATCAATGATTGCCTCCAATGTTGGTAATGATATATCAAGGTTGTATACCGAGATTGACAAGTTGAAAATTCTTGTCAGTGATAATAATCGCATTACACCAGAGCTCATTGAAAAGAATATTGGAATTAGCAAAGACTACAACAATTTTGAGCTTGAGGAGGCTTTGTCGAAACGAAATGCAAAGAAAGCTTTTGAAATAATAAACTATTACGAAAAGAACCCTAAGTCAAACCCAACGGTGGTGACAGTGAGCGTGTTATTCTCGTATTTCTCTAAATTGCTTATATATCGCACAACATCCGATAAGTCACAAGAAGGCTTGATGGCGGCTTTGGCAACCAAGTCGGCATATCGTATAAAAAAAATAGGTGAAGCGAGCAGATACTATAGTACAGCTGCTTGTGTGAATATAATATCTTGGATTAGAGAGTGTGATATAAAAAGTAAGGGTATTGGTTCTCGACAAGAGTCCAGTGCATTGCTTCGAGAGCTAATATATAAGATATTGAATGCCTAAAGAGGCCTTGTGATTGATAAACAACATTTAAATCTATATTTCATAATCTATTATGGCAACAGTCGACGACAAGAAAATCATCTTCTCAATGGTAGGAGTGAGTAAAACAATCCAACAAAACCAAAAGCAAATATTGAAGAATATTTATCTTTCATTCTTCTATGGTGCTAAGATTGGCATCATTGGCTTGAATGGTGCGGGTAAATCAACATTGATGAAAATCATTGCTGGCATTGAGAAACAATATCAAGGAGAAGTTGTGTTTGCACCAGGTTATAGTGTGGGCTATCTGCCTCAAGATCCACAATTGGATCCAACTAAAACCGTTAAAGAGGTTGTCCAAGAAGGTGTTCAGCACATTGTCGATGCTCTTGCTGAATATGAGCAGATTAATCAAAAATTTGGGTTGCCAGAATATTATGAGAATGAAGACAAGATGAATGAGTTGTTTGCCAGGCAGGCTGAGTTGCAAGACATTATAGATGCAACCGATGCTTGGAACCTTGATAGTCGTCTGGAGCGTGCAATGGATGCTCTTCGTTGTCCCGAAGGTGATGAACTTACAGAGCATTTGAGTGGTGGCGAGCGACGTCGTGTGGCATTGTGCAGATTGTTGCTTCAGAAACCTGATGTGCTGTTGCTTGATGAGCCAACTAACCATCTTGATGCTGAGTCAATTGACTGGTTGGAACAGCATCTTCAGCAGTATGAGGGAACTGTTATTGCTGTAACTCATGACCGATATTTTCTTGATCATGTAGCAGGGTGGATATTAGAGTTGGACCGTGGAGAGGGTATACCCTGGCGTGGAAACTATAGCAGCTGGCTGGAACAGAAAACTCAACGTCTTGCACAAGAGGAGAAGACCGAGAGCAAGCGTCGCAAAACGTTGCAAAGAGAGTTGGAATGGGTTCGCATGGCTCCTAAAGCACGCCAAGCTAAGGGTAAAGCCCGTCTTAATAGCTATGATAAACTTCTTAACGAGACAGTTAAGGAGAAAGAGGAAAAGCTTGAAATATTTATTCCCAACGGACCTCGTCTTGGCAATAAGGTTATTGAGGCCCAACATGTTGCCAAGTCTTTTGGTGAAAAACTTTTATTTGATGACTTGAACTTTATGTTGCCTCCAAATGGAATTGTTGGTGTGATTGGTCCCAATGGCGCTGGTAAAACAACTCTGTTCCGTTTAATAATGGGGCTCGAGAAACCAGATAGCGGCACTTTTGAAGTTGGAGAAACAGTTAAAGCCGTATATGTTGATCAGCAGCACACGAGCATAGACCCCGACAAGACTGTTTATGAGGTTATTTCGGGTGGTGTTGAGTTGTTGCGTATGGGCGGGCGCGACGTTAATGCTCGTGCCTATCTGTCACGATTTAATTTTTCAGGAGTTGACCAACAAAAGAAATGTGGTGTGCTTAGTGGTGGTGAACGCAACCGTTTGCAGTTGGCTCTTGCTCTCAAAGAAGAGGGGAATGTGCTTCTTTTAGATGAGCCCACCAATGATATTGATGTCAACACTTTGCGTGCCCTTGAAGAGGGCCTTGACGACTTTGCCGGATGTGCTGTAGTTATTAGTCATGACCGTTGGTTTTTAGATCGCATCTGTACTCACATTCTTGCTTTTGAAGGTGATAGTAATGTGTTCTTTTTTGAGGGATCCTATTCCGAATATGAAGAGAACAAACTCAAGCGTTTGGGCAAGGAGGAGCCTACTCGAGTGCGCTATCGTAAGTTAACAACCGACTAAATATATCCAATTATGAAAAAAAGATTCTTTTATGTATTTGCCTCGTTTTTGATATGTTTGTATGCCTGTGTAAGTGTTAACGACAATAATGTCAGCAATGATAATGAAGAACAGCAAACTCAAGTCCCCGTTGTGGGCAAACTCACAAATATGAAACAGTTTGTTGATGTGAATGTTGTTGGTGATATGCAAATTGTCTATAACCATGAAAACAATTACACAGTAAAAGTGGAGTCATCAAATGATGCTTTCAACAGTCTTGTCGTTTATGTCAAAGAAAATGAACTTTATATATGTTCAAAGAATGATAATAATGCTAAAGACAGTGTTGATGTTATGAAAGATGTCAAGGTATATGTATCATCTCCAGATCTTCATAATGTCAAGGTTACTGGTGGTGGCTCATTCTCGACTTCAAGTCCAATAGATGCTTCGCATTTTGACATCAAGCTTACTGGTTCAGGAAATGTGGGCTTTAGTAATATGATTTCAAGCAATAGTATTGATGTTAACGTTACGGGCTCAGGTTCAGTTAGAATTGCCGACTTGAAATGTGTCAAGCTGATGACTCAGGTCACGGGCACAGGTTCTGTTGCATTTGATAGTGTGAATGTTAAAGAGGCAAAGAGTAGTGTCACTGGCTCGGGAAGTATTACAATGAAAGGCAAAGTGGGTAATCACATCAAGCAAATCAATGGCCAAGGTAAAATAAACTTTGCTCAATAACTAAGAAGATATCAATAAATAACAAGTTGCTTGTATCGCTGAATTTCAGTGATATAGTATTTCTGCACATAGTTGCGACATAATTAAAAAATCTTTATTTAATGGTTTTTTATAATTGTGGAATGGTGATTTCTTGGTTTTTTTTTATAATTTTGCAAACTATAAAATTTTATCACAATCGCAATCAATGAAATCGATATTCAATAAAAACGTTATTATAGCTCTGGTCGTTGTCCTTGGTTTAGGGCTACTTTATTGGGGCATTGAGTTTCTTAAAGGAGCAAATCTTTTTGAACCAGCTAATTACTATATAACAAAGTTCGACAATGTCAATGGCCTGAATGTTTCTTCACCAGTTACAGTTAATGGATACCAAGTAGGACTTATCAAGGAATTAAACTATGATTACAAGACTAATAAGATCACTGTAAAGATGAGTCTTGACGATGAGCTGAAAATTCCGGTTGGTTCATCAGTAATGATGTCTTCAGAGCTTCTTGGTGGTGCATCTCTTTCTATTGAACTCTCGAATAATACAGCATATTACAAAGTGGGGGATGAGATTCCAAGTGCCACGAAATCAGGACTTCTTGATAGGGTTGGCCAGGATATTATGCCTCAAGTAAATCAGATTATGCCAAAGGTAAATGATATCCTTGGTAATGTAAATGCTTTAGTTGCAAATCCAGCACTCAGCGGATCTGTTTCTCAGTTTGATGAAATAGTGTCAAAGATTAACACAAGTGCCCAGGACCTTAACACTTTACTTGGTCATTTAAATCAGCTTTCAGGTGGACTTAAGGGCAGTGTTCCTGAAGTCATGAATGGGGTAGTGGGAATTGAGAAAAATGTTAATGGTACTGTAACCGACCTTCACAATCACATCAACTCATTGGCAGGCGGATTAAACACATTTACAGGTACACTCAACACCAAGGTTAATGAGCTTCCCACTCACAAACTTGAGACAACAATAAACGAACTTAATAGTACTATTTCCGAACTCAAAGGGCTGACTACTGAGTTGAAGTCAAAACTTAACGACCGTAACTCCTCAATAGGACTTCTACTCAACGATCGTCAACTATATGATAACGCAAATGGTGCAGTTATGAGTTTAGATTCATTGCTAAATGATATTAAAGCGAATCCAAAACGATATGTTACTATCAAAGTGTTCTAACCACTTTCAATAGGGCATAAACACAATGTTTCTCATAGTCAATATTTTGTAACTTTTTATGCCTATTCTGGCTCGTTATTTAAAACGATTCCAAATAATTTTATTTTAAATCTTATTGCTTTTTGCATCAATGTGTGCAATATAAAGCAACTGATGAAATGATAGAGTTGTATATATATTGATTTATGCATGTTGTCAATAGTTAATTTGTTGAATTATAGAATTCTATAATATTTCTAGTGCAGAAAAAACTCTCGATATCGTTAATGTGTTGAGAATCAATAGTCTTAAATTAGGAACAAAAAAAACAAATTTTTTTTCGATTTTTTTATTTAAAATATAGTTAGAAATTTGTACTGCTAAAACAAGCCCTTACTGGGTAAATGAAGTCATATTAATTACAATGAACAAAGACGAAAATATACGAATGTGGAGTAAATGCCTCGACATCCTCCGTGACAATCTCTCGACCGAGCAATTCAATGCTTGGTTTGAGCCTATTGTCGCTGTGAGTTATGAGGATAATAAACTCACATTGAAGCTTCCTTCACAGTTCTTTGTTCAGCAAATTGAACAGCAGTACTACGACTTATTCAGCAAAGTTCTGAGGCGTGTGTATGGTAATGATGTTAAACTCTTCTACACATATAATATTATAGAAAATACGCCAAGTTCTAAGGTTACTGTTGCCCATGACAATTCCAGCACTAAGTTATCTAGCATTATAGCACGACAGGCACAACAGGCCGCAAATCCTTTTGCTGAAGTCGAGCTTGATGATATTGACCCTCAGCTAAATCCACGTTATACCTTTGAGAATTATTGTTGCAGCATGAGCAACAAGCTTGCAGTTAGCGTTGGAAAAGCTATTGCTGAAGATCCTAATTGTAAGACCTTCAACCCCATGTTTGTCTTTGGACCAACTGGTGTGGGAAAAACTCATCTCATCCAAGCCATAGGTATTAAAATCAAGGAGTTGCGTCCTCGTACTCGTGTTCTTTATACAACAGCACGCATTTTTGAGATGCAATATACAACAGCTGTTAAGAGCAATAAAGTTAATGATTTTATTAGCTTCTACCAGAGTATAGATGTCCTAATTCTTGATGATATTCAAGAACTTGCTGGTAAGACGGCGACACAAAACACATTCTTCCACATATTCAACCATTTGCATCAAAATCAAAAGCAGCTCATCATGTCGAGTGATCGTAGGCCTTCCGACATGGATGGTATGGTGCCAAGATTAATATCTCGATTCAAGTGGGGAATGACAGTAGAACTTTACAAGCCTGACTATGAGCTTCGACGTGGCGTACTTCAAATGAAGGCTGCTCAAGATGGACTTTCTCTAAGTGACGACGTAATTGATTTCATTGCTAATAATGTAGTGGAAAGTGTTCGTGACCTAGAAGGAATTGTCGTGGCATTGTTAGCTCATGCCACAATGCTGAACCATGAGATTGATATAAATCTAGCTCAGTCGGTAGTTGGAAACACTGTGAAGGTCAACAAAAAGCAAATGTCATTTGAACTAATAGCCGAAACTGTGGCACGGTTCTATAATTTGGACATTTCACTGTTATATGGCAAGTCACGAAAACGAGAGATTAGCGATGCTCGTCAACTTGTTATGTACCTTACAAAAAAATCGACACAATTATCTTCTACTAACATTGGTCAGAAACTATCTCGTGACCATGCAACAGTACTTCATGCATGCAAGCAAATTGAGCAAAGGCTCTCAATAGAAAAGAAGTTTAGACATGAAGTGGAAATGATAGAAAACGAACTGATAATTCAATAAGAATATATCAGTTCTTTTTTTGTTAGTTTGTTGCACATTCATTTCTTCTTTGTCTATTTTTTATCTTAATATTGTTACAAATGGTAGTGTATTGGTTAATAAAACTGAATTGTTAATAACTATTTTATAATTTGTTTGCACATTATTTATAAACCACCTAATTTTGCACCAGAAAATAAAATGAACAAAGCGGAGGGTCTCACTAAACATGAGATTCTTCGGTTTTTAATCTGTTTTTTATAAACTCTTAACTGTAAAATTTAAAATTGAATTACCATGGCTATAAGCTATATGACCAAAGCTGGTTATGACAAAAAAATGCAAGAACTTGCTCATTTGGAAAATGTGGAGCGTCCTGCAGTAGTACAGGCTATTGTAGAGGCTCGTGAAAAAGGAGATTTGAGCGAGAATGCAGAGTATGATGCCGCCCGCGAGCGTCAGGGCATGCTTGAGGCAAAAATTGCTGAACTAAAAAGTTTAATAGCGGGAGCTCGCATTATTGATGAGAGCAAGATTAACACCGACGTGGTACAACTTCTCACAAAGGTTACCATTAAGAACGTTGCTAACAATGCCAAGATGACCTATACCATTGTTACTGAGACAGAGTCAAACTTGCGTGAAGGCAAGATTTCTATTACAACTCCCATTGCTAAAGGACTTGTTGATCACAAGGTTGGTGATGTTGTAGAGATTCAGGCTCCAGCTGGAACCATGAAGTTTGAGATTCTTGAGATATCAATCTAAATAATCCTTTTGTTATGGCATCAATATTCAGTAGAATTGTAGCTGGTGAAATTCCAAGCTACAAGATTGCAGAAGACGAGCACTACTATGCTTTTCTCGACATCAACCCAGTGGCTCCTGGCCACACTCTAGTTATTCCAAAGCGTGAGGAGGACTACATATTTGACCTCAGCGACGATGAACTCGCAGGACTTATGGTTTTTGCCAAACGCGTTGCTGCTGCTATCAAGGCTGCTATTCCTTGCGTGAAGGTGGGTATTACCGTTCTGGGGCTTGAGGTTCCTCATGCTCATGTTCATCTGGTGCCTATGCAAAAGGAAACCGACATGAACTTCTTTAGGCAGAAGCTTACACTTCCTGTCGAAGAGATGCAGGAGATATGCCAAAGAATTAACGAGCAGTTCAAGTAAATTTAGCTACTCATTAGTCAAAAGAGAACCAACATTTTAACGTGTTGGTTCTCTTTTTGCCATATTTTGTGTTGTAGTTAATTCCCCAATAGGATACTATAGACAGCCGTTATATCACCAGCTGTTATATTTCCATCACCATTTTGATCTCCATTTAACAAGTTGGTAGAATCATTATTTAACAAGAAGTCATATAGGGCTGTCACGTCGGCAGCTGTGACAGTTCCGTCACCATTAACGTCTCCTGGCGTTGTTTCACTTGAACCGATGTAATGAATTGTTATATCATCAATGATCAAGTTAACGTTCTTAGCTCCAGAGGTGCGGTTTATCTTAAAACGCATTGGCTGTTTGTCAAGATTTATGCGCCAAGTTACAATCTCATTTGATGTTGCTGCTACAGTCTCAACTCCTATTGAGTTCCAAGTTGCACCTTGATCTATTGAATAGTAGAGCTGGAGTTTTGATGCAGTGGTTGATGTGTTGATAGCATTCAGCGATAGTTTTATTGCTTGAACGTTGATGTCGCTATTCATAGCGATGCCACCAGGCATCTGAAGTGAAGCAGCATGCCCACCATTATATTCCACCACATCCGATTTTGGGAAGTTCCAAGTAGCGAAGTTGCCTTGTACATTTGTGGCATTTGTAGGAAGCCCTGTTTGAATTTCCTCGAAGTCCTCGACAAGCGTTTCGGGTGGCACATCAACTACTACATCAAAAGTTATGATGTTGTTGGCTTCGGTAATGTTGCTAAGTGCCAATGGACAAGTCAATCCAGCCCAGGTGACGAGTGCTGGGTCGGAAGATGAGTTGATATAAGTTACATTATTTTGTCCTGGAAAAGGAACGCCGGTAGCGCTATTGCCTGATGCGCGAATGAGCTCGTAGTAATTGTGAGAAGGGTTACAGTTTACCTCGTTGTTCCACCATGGCTCTTGATCGCTGTAATCAATACGCGTAATCACTAAACCATGTCCTGGTAGAGCTGCATCCCATTTGTAAGGCTGTCGGTTTTCGAAGAGGAAATACTCATTTTCGTTAGGGGTCTGCATGCTGAACCCTGTATTGCTGTTATTCACAGCCTCTAGAGTAAAGCTTCCTAAAGATAACTCGGTTGGTGTTTCGGCAAATCCCAATTCTATACGTTCCCAGAGACTGTAACCAACCGGCGTGCGTCCATAGTTGTTTCCGCTTCCTCCCGCCATAACGTCCCAATCTCCTGGGTGGTTGCTCTCGCCACCACTTTCAGCATAGTCGGTGTCATAGAGGTCAGGAAGTCCCAGCACGTGTCCAAACTCATGGCAGATAGTTCCAATGGCGTTGGGCATAGTTGTTCCTTGAGATTCCCATCCATAAATCTCGCAGGAGGAGGCATAGGTTCCCATTTCTTTACCGTCATAGATGTATGGTTGTGGTGGCCATCCTGACCACCAATCAATTAGGTAACTCATGTGAGGCCACAAGTATCCACTGTTGTTGCCGCTATAGCTTGATGAGTAGCCAGCAACCAGGAAGAACACCATATCGATTTCGCCATCGCTGTCGGCGTCATATAGTGAGAAATCTACTTGGTCATCAACTGCATCAAGCGCAGCCTTGAAAATCTCCCTCGCCTTGTTGTTGCCCTCATAGCACGAGAAGTCAAGGTCCACGGGACCTATGATATCAAATTCTGGGTCAAACTGGCCCATAGAGTTGTCATAATAATAATCACGAACACTGCCGGTGCATCGTTGGAATCGGCCGCTGTGATAAAAACCGGTATAGTTCTCGGTGTTGCAGAGTTGATTGTAGAAGTCATTTGGGTTATCCATCAAGAACTGCCTGTCATTAAAGTTGATAAGAATAATTAGACCACGGAACTTACTATAGTCTACCACAGGCTCTTTTTGGCCTTGATTCTTTTTATCACGGTTAGCACGAGCTTTTTGGGCGTTGTTTGTTCCTTGCTCATCGACTAAATACTTAGTAGTCGTAGCCAATAATTGCTGCTCTTGAACTGTTCGTGCAGCTGGGTCATGAGCTAATATACCTGTTGAGGAAAGGTGATTTCCTGTTTTCATGGCATACTCCCATTTCCCGTTAACATTGACAATAGTGTAACCATCAATTGTGGTGTTGAAATGATAGAATTCATCACCAACGAGCTTGAGTTGCAGCTTAGTGCCGTCGGGCTGTTCAACAGTAATAGGAGTAGGGTTTGCAGGCTCAGCGCTAGCTGTGATAGCCACGATGAGAGCCATCAATAATAAAGTGATTTTTTTCATGTTTTATAGAAAATAAATAATGTGTATTTCTAGTTTTGTGGCAAAGATAATGAAAATATTGGCACGATTATATAAAATTGTGTTTATACTCTTGTCAAAAAGGATTTTTTAAGACAATTCTTATTTCATCATAAATAGATTTGATATTATTTCAAAAAAAGGCAAATAAAAAACCGCTCGGGTTTGAAACCACAAGCGGTTTTTATCATGTTCATCCACTGGATGAAAGATGTCAAGTCTTACTGATAGAGATTACTCTTCGTCGAGGAGGATTTCCATCACCTTGATTGCACTCTTCATTACTGAAGTGCCTGGGCCAAAGATAGCAGCCACGCCAGCCTTGTAAAGGAAGTCGTAGTCCTGCATAGGAATTACGCCACCAGCGGTAACAATAATATCTTCACGTCCAAGTTTCTTGAGCTCCTCGATAACTGCTGGGATGAGAGTTTTGTGACCTGCTGCGAGTGAAGAAACACCCATAACGTTAACGTCATTCTCAACGGCTTGACGAGCACTCTCCTCAGGAGTTTGGAACAATGGTCCCATATCTACGTCGAAACCACAGTCGGCATAACCTGTGGCAACCACCTTGGCGCCGCGGTCGTGACCATCCTGTCCCATCTTAGCAATCATGATGCGAGGTTGACGACCTTCTTTCTTTGCAAACTGAGCAGTGAGCTCACGTGCACGCTTGAGGTCGGGATCGGAAATAGCTTCTGCTGAATACACGCCTGAAATAGTTTTTACAACTGCTTTATAACGGCCTACGACTTCCTCGCAGGCATCACTAATCTCACCAAGCGAAGCACGGTCCTTGGCGGCCTCTACTGCCAATGCAAGTAGGTTGCCCTCTCCAGTGCGAACGCACTCAGTGATGGCTTTGAGGTCGGCCTGTACCTTAGCTTCATCACGGTTTTTGCGCAACTCCTCAAGGCGTGCAACTTGCTCGTTGCGTACCTCGGTGTTGTCAATCTCAAGGATATCGATAGGAGCCTCTTTCTCGAGAGCATACTTGTTGATGCCCACGATGGTTTGAGTGCCGCTGTCGATGCGGGCTTGTGTGCGTGCTGCTGCTTCCTCGATGCGCATCTTGGGCACACCAGTCTCAATAGCCTTAGCCATACCACCCAGTTTCTCAATCTCCTGGATGTGATCCCAAGCCTTGTGTACGAGTTCATGAGTGAGACGTTCTACATAGTAAGAGCCAGCCCATGGGTCAATAGCCTTAGTAATCATAGTCTCTTGCTGGATGTAGATTTGGGTGTTACGAGCAATACGTGCCGAGAAGTCGGTAGGCAGTGCAATAGCCTCATCAAGAGCGTTAGTATGCAGCGACTGAGTGTGACCTTGAGCTGCCGCCATAGCCTCGATACATGTGCGACCTACGTTGTTGAATGGGTCCTGTGCCGTAAGTGACCAACCCGAAGTCTGGCTGTGTGTACGCAATGACATTGATTTTGGATTCTTGGCGCCGAAGCTTTTAACAATCTTGGCCCACAAGAGTCGGCCTGCGCGCATCTTGGCGATTTCGGTGAAGAAGTTCATCGAAATGCCCCAGAAGAACGACAGACGTGGAGCAAATGCGTCAACGTCGAGGCCTGCATTTACACCAGTACGGATATAGTCCATACCATCGGCGAGAGTGTAGGCGAGCTCGATGTCGGCTGTAGCACCTGCTTCCTGCATATGGTAGCCCGAGATAGAGATAGAGTTGAACTTGGGCATGTTCTTTGAGGTGTACTCAAAGATGCTGGCGATAATCTGCATCGAGAATTTAGGAGGATAGATATAGGTGTTGCGCACCATAAACTCCTTGAGGATATCGTTCTGGATAGTACCAGCCATGTGCTCAAGCTGAGCGCCTTGCTCAAGACCCGAAACGATATAGAATGCCATAATTGGCAATACTGCACCGTTCATAGTCATTGATACCGACATTGTTTCCAATGGAATTCCGTCGAAGAGCACCTTCATGTCCTCTACCGAGCAGATAGATACACCCGCTTTACCCACGTCACCAACTACACGCTGGTTGTCGGCGTTGTATCCACGGTGGGTTGGTAGGTCGAATGCTACAGACAAACCCTTCTGTCCAGAAGCCAGGTTGCGGCGATAGAACGCGTTACTCTCGGCTGCTGTCGAGAAACCAGCGTACTGACGTACTGTCCAAGGGCGGAATGGGTACATAAGGCTGTAAGGACCTCCAAGGAAAGGAGGAATACCAGCCACGAAGTTGAGGTGTTCTAGTCCCTCAATATCTTCTTTTGTATAAACTTGCTTAATGTCGAGCAACTCGGCGTTGCGCCATGGTTCGGCAAGATGCATAGGCTTATGTTCAACATTGAAAGCCTCGTTTGCTATATCTATGTTTTTGAAATTTGGTCTCATGTTGCTCGATTATTTTAAAAGTTTAGCATTAAATTCGGTCAATGTGGCTTGCACATTGCTCTTCACGTTGATAAAGTACTTGATGCCAAGCTCCTTGAACGCGTCGTTCTCGGGACCTGCAATCACAAACTCGGTGCGGCCGTTCAGGTACTTGAAGGCTGCGGGAGCATATTCGTCATACTCTGGATCGCTAGAGCAGAGTACAATAACGTCGGCATTCTTCTCAAGAGCAGCGTCGATACCTTCCTCAACGGTCTTGAAGCCATTGTTGTCGATGATCTCATAACCAGCGCAAGCAAAGAAGTTGCTGCTGAACTGAGCACGAGCCAAGCGCATAGTCAAATTACCAATAGTAAGCATGAACACCTTGGGAGAATGGTCAGCGTTCTCAGTAGCAAGACGCAGTTGCTCAAAGTGGCTAGCGAGGCGTTGGCTATTCAAAACACCTTCAGGTTGAGCCTCGTAGTTGATGTTGGCAGCCTTACCTTCGCTCTTCTCGGTGAAGTTAGGGAACTGGTTAGTTCCAAGCAGTTGCTCGCGACGTTTGGCCACTTTGTCAAAACGAGCTTGTGCACTGGCGTTGACAGCTGCAGTAACATCGCCTGCCTCTTGTACTGTCTTGAAACCACCCTTATCTTCAACATCGATGAAGAGTTTCCAAGCCTCTTGTGCTATCGACATAGTGAGAGTCTCGATGTAGTAAGAACCACCGGCTGGGTCAGTAACCTTGTCGAGATGACTCTCTTCCTTGAGCAGAATTTGCTGGTTGCGTGCAATGCGCTCGCTAAAGTCATCAGGAGTTTGGTAAGCCTTGTCGAAAGGTGCAACTACAATAGAGTCTACTCCAGCCAGAGCGGCCGACATGGCTTGAGTCTGGCTACGGAGCAAATTCACATAAGAGTCAAATACAGTTTGAGTGAACTCAGTAGTCGCAGCGTTGACAACCATCTTGCAAGCGCAGTCGCACTCGGGGTTGTATTGCTTCACGATTTGAGCCCACAGCATGCGTGCTGCACGGAACTTAGCAATTTCCATGAAATATACTGTAGATATACCCATGTTGAACTTGATGCGGGTAGCAACTTCCTGAGCAGGAACACCTGCCTCGGTGAGCATTGCCATCCATTCATTACCCCAAGCGAGGGCATAGCCAAGCTCTTGGTAAATGAAAGCACCTGCATTGTTGAGCATTATTGCGTCAACGCTGAGAACACGCAGATTCTTCACAGGCTTAACGATCTCTAGCATTTCTTTAGCTAATGCGACCATGTCGCCAGGGAATGGTTCACCGTGCTTGAAGTAGCGACGGAATGGGTCGAAATTAATAGAGCCAACGAAAGACTCCTCTGCTCCTTGCTTTTTAACAATTTCAACTAATTGTTGAGCTACATCAATAGCAACCTTTGGGCAGCAATCAAAGTCAACTGCTACAAGGTTTACATCGATTTTGTCGAGCAAGGCAGCGATGTCGGTGCTTTGTCCGTGAGGGAGCTTGAAGCACACGTCGTTGATTCCCTTATTGAGAATCTCGAGTGCTTTGGCATTTGCCTCCTTTACATCTTTTACTTCGATGTCTTGACGAACATACCAATCGTTGTTGACACGTGTTCCACGAACGAAAGGATACTCGCCAGGAAGCGACTCAGTTGTTTTAAGGTTCTCGATGTCAACACCACGGTAGATGGGCTCAACATTGAAACCTTCATTTGTTCGCCAAATCATTTTTTTGTTGTAGTCGGCACCTTTTAGGTCGACTTCAGCTTTAGCACGCCACTCTTCAGGAGTGACAGGTGCGAATTGGTCGAACAATTTTTCAAATTTTTCTGCCATAACTTTTAATAGTAAATTTATATAGTAACGTATTAAAATTCTGCGTTTAAAACGTAATCTTCAAAAACGACCACAAAGGTACAAATTTTTAAAATAATATTATATATATAATGGGGCTTTTTAAAGAATTTTACCATTAAGAGCCTCTCACTTTAAAATATAGGAGCGTTGAGGGGCAAATGAAACAAAAGAAGGGAAACTTATTTTATATTTATTTTTGTGATTAAGTTATTTTTTTGTACTTTTGTTTTTTAAAGATAAGTGTTATGGCAAAAGATAATCCGATATTATATATAGTTGTTTCATGCTTTAATGAGCAGGAAGCATTGCCTCAGTCACATGAACGTCTATCAGTTTTGATGAATGAGATGATTGAACAAGGCATAATAGCAGTTGATAGTAAACTGCTATATGTTGATGACGGTTCTCGTGACAATACTTGGGAAATTATTCAGAAGTTCACAAGCGATAACGATCGAGTTGCTGGAGTAAAACTTGCATGCAATAGTGGTCACCAGAATGCATTGATGGCTGGTTTGACTGCTGCAGTGGGGCATTGCGACATCACCGTGAGCATAGATGCAGACTTGCAAGATGATATCAATGTGATACCTAAAATGGTGGAACGATACCAAGACGGTTGCGATATTGTATTTGGAGTGCGTCGTGAACGTAAGACCGACTCGTGGTTCAAACGCACGACTGCAGGTTTGTTCTATAAGATGATGAATCACCTTGGCGTGAATACTATAAATAATCATGCAGACTATCGACTGATGAGCCGCCGTGCTGTTTTGGCGCTACTTGATTACAAGGAGCGTAATTTGTTTATCAGAGGCATAGTAACAAAATTGGGCTATAAGACCGATTGCGTTTATTATGACCGTTCTGCGCGCATTGCAGGTGAGAGTAAGTATCCCTTTAAGCAAATGGCAAACTTTGCCATTGATGGCATCACTTCATTCAGCGTGAAGCCTGTGCGCTTGGTCTTTGTTGTAGGAGTTGTGTTCTTGGTGATTGCTCTCATAATGCTCATCTATGTTCTCACAGCTTATTTTATGGGACGCGCTGTTTCAGGATGGCCTTCACTTATCCTATCGGTGTGGCTTGTAGGTGCTTTTATCCTTATTGGGCTTGGCATAATAGGCGAGTATGTGGGAAAAATATATACTGAGGTGAAGAACCGCCCACGTTATAATATTGACACTACAGTTGGGTTGGACTAAGTTAAACCTTAGAGATAATAAAAAGGCGGGACCATTAATTTGATTCCGCCTTTATTATTGTATATAGTTAAAGATTACTCGCCTTTGATGGCAGCAACGCCAGGAAGTGTTTTGCCCTCAATGGCCTCGAGCATTGCGCCGCCACCGGTTGATACATATGAAACCTGGTCAGCAAGGCCGAATTTGTTGACAGCGGCCACAGAGTCGCCACCACCCACAAGAGAGTAGGCGCCGTTTTTGGTTGCTTCAGCAACATATTTAGCAATCTCGCCAGTTCCCTTAGCAAAGTTCTCAAACTCAAACACTCCAACAGGACCGTTCCAAAGGATGGTCTTGCTCTTCATGATGATTTCCTTCCACAACGCGAGCGAGGCTGGACTGGCATCCATACCTTCCCATCCGTCCTCAATATTGTGGGTATCAAAAATGCGTTGCTCGGTATCGTTGCTAAATTCACGGCCAGCAACGGTTGCAACTGACAACTGTACGTGAACGCCTTTCTTTTCAGCTTCGGCAAGCACGTTGAGAGCCTCGGGCATGAGGTCGTCCTCGTGGAGCGAGTTACCAATTTTACCACCTTGAGCCTTGAAGAAAGTGAATCCCATGCCGCCACCAATGATGAGGTTATCTACCTTGTCAAGAAGATTCTTGATAACAGCGAGTTTTGATGAGACTTTGCTTCCTCCAATAATTGCTGTGAAGGGGTGTTGAGCATTCTTGAGCACATTGTCAATAGCAGTTACCTCTTTTTCCATGAGCAGGCCAAGCATCTTGTTGTTGTCATCGAAGTAGTCGGCGATGACAGCTGTTGAAGCATGACGACGGTGTGCAGTTCCGAAAGCGTCGTTCACATAGCAATCGGCATAACTTGCGAGAGTCTTTGCAAATTCGGCTTGACGAGTCTTCATCTCTTTCTTTGCATCGTCATAAGCAGGATCTTCCTTGTCGATGCCTACAGGCTTGCCTTCTTCCTCGGGATAGAATCGAAGGTTTTCAAGAAGGAGAACTTCACCTGGTTTGAGGGCAGCAGCAGCGTCGGCGGCTTTAGCGCAGTCGGGAGCGAATTTTACATCAGTTCCAAGAGCAGCAGCTACAGCATCAACAATTTGACTCAGCGAAAGCTTAGCATTCACTTTGCCTTTGGGCTTGCCCATGTGTGACATCACAACAAGAGAGCCTCCATCGGCTAGGATTTTCTTTAAAGTGGGCAACGCACCGCGAATGCGGGTATCGTCGGTGATCTTACCTTCTTCGTTCAGGGGAACGTTGAAATCAACACGCACAATTGCCTTTTTGCCGGCAAAGTTGTAATCATTAAAATTAGCCATGATGTTTGAAAATTAATAATATTACCTATTTATTTTGAGTGCAAAGATAACAAAAAACAATTAAATAGAATAATTAAAAATGATTTTATAGCACAAGTTGACTATTTGTGGCAGTTGCACTGTTAATTTTTGCTAAAATATCAACAGGCTAAGAAGCCATATTCTGCAAAAGTACTATATTTGCAGCCGCTTTTTCCACGACACAATGGGGCTGACTTGGCTTTGACAGCGTGTTGAGGTGGTAAGTAAGCATGCAGAGTGACGATGCCTGTGCTCTTTAAATCCCTGACATCCTAAATTTTAACTGGCGAGAATAACTACGCTCTTGCTGCTTGATTGAAGTATAGTAGATCAGCTTAATCTCTGCCCAAGGGGCGGAGACAAGACATCACCCAGCTGCCCTTGCTCCGAGGCTTGTTGATATGGTGGTGCTGGCATATCGGAGATAGAGGTTGATTTGTCTCGCTTCAACCTCGAAATTTAGAGACTAAGCTCTCGGTTGGTTGTCTTGAGCCTGCCGCGGGTCGAAAACCAAGTCAACGACTAAGCATGTAGAAAGCTTATTAGTTCCACGTTTGGACGAGGGTTCAAACCCCTCCAGCTCCACATAGAGATGAGAATCGCAAACTTAATCCGATGAGGGTGGTTTGTGATTCTTATTTTTATTCTACAAATATATAAATTAAAACAAGCCGCTACAATATGCATTGTAACGGCTTGTAATTTGTTATATGATTTGCTCTTATCCGAAGTTATCGTAATGGATGGAACTTGGATCGACACCACATTTGTCAAGGACTTCGTTGACAGTCTTGCTCATCATTGCAGGACCGCACATGTAGTACTCGCAGTCTTCGGGTGCCTCGTGATCTTTGAGATAGGTTTCGTACATAACTGGAGCAATGAATCCTGCTGTGTACTTAACTCCGGCTTCATCGGCAACTGGGTCGGGACGGTCAAGTGCGAGATGGAAATGGAAGTTTGGATACTCCTTCTCGATCTCAAGGAAATCTTCAAGGTAGAACACCTCACTCAATGAGCGAGCGCCATAGAAATAGTGCATATCGCGGTCGCGAGTGTGTAGGGTCTTTGTCATGTGCATGATTTGTGCACGCAAAGGAGCCATACCTGCGCCACCACCAACCCAAATCATCTCTTTCTTAGAATCAAAAATTGGGTGGAAATCTCCGTAAGGGCCACTCATAATGACCTTATCACCTGGCTTGAGAGTAAAGATATAAGAGGAAGCAATACCTGGGCTCACGTCCATAAATCCAGTCTGTGGTTTTGGCTTGAATGGGGGAGTGGCGATTCTCACAGTAAGCATGAATCGGTCGCCCTCGGCAGGGTAGTTGGCCATAGAATAAGCCCTTACAGTTTCCTCGGTGTTCTTGCACTTGAGCGAGAACATGTCAAATTTCTCCCATGTGGGTAAATAGTCGCCGAGCGATTCTTTATCGATGTCGACGTTGTAATCCATTTCGTAGGTGGGAATCTTTATTTGAGCATATGAACCAGGGATGAAGTCCATGTGCTCGCCCTCGGGCAACGCAACGATAAACTCCTTGATGAAAGATGAAACAAGTTTGTTGCTCACAACAGTGCATTCATATTCTTTGACCTCAAGAACTGAATCGGGTACTTGCACTTTCATGTTGTCTTTTACCTTGACTTGACATCCTAGACGCCAGTGGTCTTGTTGCTCCTTGCGCGAGAAATGTACTGTTTCCGTTGGCAGAATGTCACCTCCGCCTTCTAGTACCTGAATCTTGCACTGTCCGCAGCTTCCCTTACCGCCACATGCACTAGAAAGCATCACTCCGCCCTCGTGCAAACTGTTAAGCAGGGATTTTCCACTTTCGATTTCAATCTCCTTCTTGCCGTCATTGATGCTGATCTTAACTTTTCCTGAAGCCACAAGATAGTGTCTTGCCAGAAGCAATATTATTACAAGCATCAATGTGAGAACCAAAAATATTATGGCACTCGATAAAACTGTAAGAGTTGAATTTACTTCTAATATCATCATAGTGCAAGTAGTTTTAAAGTTTAATTCCCATAAAGCTCATGAACGCAATGCCCATAAGTCCAGTTATAATAAATGTGATGCCCACGCCACGCAAAGCGGGAGGAATGTTGCTATAGGCAATCTTCTCACGAATAGCAGCAAGACCCACAATAGCAAGCAACCAACCGATACCACTGCCAGCACCATAGACTGTAGCAGTCCAACATGATGCGAAATCGCGCTGCTGCATGAAGAGGGCGCCTCCTAAGATGGCACAGTTCACAGCTATTAGTGGTAAGAATATGCCAAGAGAGTTATAAAGCGCAGGAGCAAACTTCTCGACTGCCATTTCCACAAGCTGCGTTGCCGATGCGATAACAGCAATAAACATGATAAGAGCCAAGAAACTAAGGTCAACATCCTTGAATGTGTCGCCTAACCATGATAAAGCGCCAGGTTCCAACACATATTTATTAAGCATATAGTTGAGTGGAATGGTCACAACAAGCATGAACGTAACAGCGATGCCCAGGCCAAATGCCGTTTTTACATTCTTGGAAACGGCAAGATATGAGCACATTCCCAAGAAGTAGGCAAATACCATATTGTCGATAAAAATCGACTTAACGAAAAGATTTAATTCTTCCATTGTAATTCAGTGATATTTAGTGTTGTTACTACTTGTTTATTAATTCTCTTGAAGGTCTTTGTTGCGTGAACGGTGAACCCATATAATGCATCCCACAGTGATAAGCGCCATAGGAGGCAGGATCATTAGACCATTGTTCATGTATCCATGCTCGTAGCACCATTGTGGAATCACGTGGAATCCCAGCAAAGTTCCGCTTCCCAAAAGCTCGCGGAAGAAAGCAACAATGACCAGAATTATCATATATCCAAGTCCGTTGCCTATACCGTCAAGAAATGCAGGCCATGGTTTGTTGCTCAGGGCGAAAGCCTCAAGTCGTCCCATGAGGATACAGTTAGTGATAATAAGACCAATGAATACCGAAAGCTGCAAACTCACATCGTAGGCATATGCTCGGAGAACCTGCTGAACGATAATAACTAGAGCCGCAACAACCACTAGCTGAACGATGATGCGAATAGTGGTAGGAATAGTCTTGCGCAATAACGAGATTACTACATTAGAAATCGCCATAACTGCGATTACCGAGATACCCATGACAATAGCGGGTTCAAGCTTGGCTGTCACTGCAAGTGTTGAGCAAATGCCCAATATTTGCACCAGAACGGGGTTGTCTTTTGACAACGGATTGAAAAATGCTTCTTTATTACGTTTTGATAACATAGTCTATTGTCATTTAATGGGTTCCACTTTGCAATTTCTTAAAGAAGGGGTCATAAGGAGTCATGCAGTCTTGCAACATCGACTGAACACCGCGGCTAGTTATAGTTCCGCCCGATATGGCATCAACATATTCTGAACCGTCGGTTGGCTTTTGGCCCGCTTTCATCACGCTAATAGATTTGAACTCACCGTCAGGGTAAATTTTCTTATCCTTGAATTGATCTTGGAAATTGGGGTTTGCAATCTCGGCACCAAGTCCCGGAGTCTCACCCTCATGGGAGAAATAGGCTCCATAGATGTCAGTGCCATTATCATTAACTGCTACATATCCCCAAATAGGGCCCCATAATCCAGCGCCATACACTGGCACGATGAATTTCTCGCTTCCGTCGTCAAGCTTACATTTAAACATTGGCAGGTTTCGCTCTTCGAGCTTGATGTTGTTTTTCATATCTATATCAAAAGCAACATTCTCGGCAGAGTCGGCAATGCTGCCGTCCTTGTTGAGCAGATAGCCTGCAACAATGTACTTGTTGAATGTTTCCTCAATTACATCATCGCTGGCAGGTGTTATGTGCACAGCACTAAGTATCTGCTTGCGTTTATCGTTAGCGATGTTGTCATCTTGCTTGGGTTTGAGAGCCATGTAGATGAATGCAAGCACAGTGCCAACAATCAGCACCATCACGGCAGCATAGATGATTTGATATACATTACTGTTTTTGTTCATAGCAATAGTCCTCCTTTCATTGTGCTTTTGCGCGTTTTAGGCGTCGGTTAATATTAGCTTGAACAACGCAGTAGTCGATGAGAGGTGCAAAGGCGTTCATCAGCAGCACGGCTAGCATAGCACCCTCAGGATAACCTCCGTTGTAGACACGGATGAGAATGGCAAATACGCCGATTAAGAATCCATAGATGTACTGTCCAATCTTGGTGCGTGCACCAGTTACAGGATCGGTAGCCATGAACACAGCTGCAAAGGCAAATCCTCCAAAGCATAGCTGTGCTAATGGGTCGAGCATTGATGCTGGATAGGTTGCAGTGGGGAAAGCGTGAGCTATTGCTCCCATTGCCAGGCCTCCTGCAAAGACACTCAACATCACTCTCCAGGATGCAATTCCAGTAAAGAGTAGGATAGCTGCGCCTATGAGGATAGCTATCATTGAAGTCTCACCTGGAGATCCTGGAATGAGGCCAATGAAAGCGTCCATCGTAGTAGTGTCAAGGTTAAGCTTGTCACCCACATTAATGGCAACCTCTCCAAGAGGTGTTGCACCCGAGAAACCGTCCACCACGTTGCCACCACCATAACCAAACGCACTGTCAACCTTTACAAAAGCAGCGTCTCCACTCATCTTGGAGGGATAAGCAAAAAATAGGAACGCGCGCGTGATAAGAGCCACATTAAAAATGTTCATTCCTGTTCCTCCGAATATCTCCTTGGCGAAGATAACAGCAAACGCTGTTGCCACAGCAGTCATCCAAAGTGGAGTGTTGATTGGCACAATGAGAGGAATTAGAATACCAGTGACAAGGAATCCTTCTTGGATCTCTTTGTGGTGAATTTGTGCACCAATAAATTCAATTCCTAGACCTACTACATAAGAAACCACAATCACAGGAAGCATCGCCAGTAGACCAAATAGGAACATCTCCCAAAACGAAGCATCAACTCCAATTGCCTTGAAATGCTGGTAACCAATATTATACATTGCAAACAGCAAACATGGCAACAGAGCCACCACTACAGTAATCATAGTGCGCTTCATGTCGTTGCTGTCGTGAATGTGAACTCCCGAACGAGAAGTGGTGTTGGGCGTGAACAAGAATGTCTCCATTCCATCGTAGACCGATTCAAGCTTACTAAGCTTGCCGCCTTCTTGGAAATGAGGCTTTATCTTGTCCATGAATTTTCTTAAGGCTTTCACTTTATCTTTTAGTTTAAATATTAATATTCATTTTATTGTTTATCAATATGTTGATTTAGCACATTTCGGCCCTCATCTTGTCGAGACCCTCACGAACAATGCGTTGCAATTCGAGTTTTGAAGTGTCGGCAAATTCAGCTAGTGCAAAATCCTCAGGAGCCACCTCATAGATTCCGAGTTGCTCCATCTTGTCGATGTCGAAAGCAATGATTGCTTTAATGAGAAATTCGGCATAAATGTCCATTGGCAACATTCTATCGTACTCACCGCTCAGGACAATGGCACGCTCGCCGCCATTAAGCTTAGCATCGAGGTCCACTTCTTTGTGTCGGCCAAGAAGCCAGCTGGTGAAAACTCGATAAATGCTGAATTTCTTGGGACTTAGCGAAGCCCATCCCATGAACTCATCTTTCTTGTTGATTTCATTGATGACAGTAATGTGGCGATAGGGGGCATGCAGATAACCGTCGATATTCTCTTTTACGCCAGTTAGCACGTTTCCACTAATGATACGTTTTTCTTTCTCGTCATCTGCGATGCGACCACTAAGAAGTGAAGCTAAAGTACATCCCATCGTTGCCTTTACATAACATGGTTCAATGATCCCACTACCAGTTACAGCCACAACTGTTGAGTAGTCGACTGTTCCCGTCTCGAAAAGCTTTCCAATGCGTGCCGCAGTAATTACATCGAGTGTCCATACTACGTCACCCTTGTTGACTGGTTTAACATTAGCAATTTGAACACCTACATTTCCAGCGGGATGAGGCCCGGAGAATGTGTTAACAACAGCTCCGCAGTCATCAATTGACATCTCAGGGGTAACACCAATATAGACTCTTCCATCAGTCAAAGTAGAAAGCACTTCAACTCCTTTTTCCAAGAAACGTTTGTCGTCCCCAAGGATGAGATCAAGTGAAGGCGCTAGAGGTGCTGAATCGAAGGCAGTTATGAAAATGTCACGTGGGCGAACATCAACATTGGGCACAATGTCGTAGGGGCGCTGACGCATCATAGCCCACAATCCGCTTTCAAGCAGCAAGGTCTTGGCATTGTCACGCGTTTCAAATTTGCGTGATTCTTGTTCGCCACTGGGGTCGATAACAACTGCCATTATCTTGCGTCTGTTACCTCGTACGATTTGTTTCACCGTACCACTTACTGGTGATGTCACCTTAATTCTCTCGTCATTCTTGTCGTGGTAAAGAGGCTCCCCGGCTACTACCGATTCTCCCTCCTTCTTGTCCATGCGAGGAATTATTCCTGTAAAGTCGTCAGGGATTACAGCATACAAGGTGCTCGGTGCTTGATCGAACACCTGGGTTTGTGTAATTTTACCTTTAAGGTTGAGGTCAACCCCTTTTTTAATTTTTATTAATGCCATATATAATTAAATATGTGTTTGCAATAGTTCAATTAGTGCAAAGGTACAAATATTATGTCACATATTATCGAAAAAAGAATAAAAAACTGAGAAAAAAAATTTATTTCTAATTTGAATAGAACAGAAGTAACTATAGTAAGGATAGAATTAAGTCGAATTGCGTGATAATAATAGCCCAAAATGATGGGTTGTGAATATTTTTTTTGACAAAAAAGATAAATTAACTTTGCTTTATTGAAATAAAAGTAATAAATTTGCGAGTGTTTTTGTGTATTTTTGTTGAGCAAACAAAGCCTTAACTAGGGTTAAATTTGTGATAATTAATACACTAGATGAATCACAAACTGTGAATATCTACAGGATGATACTAAATAACGCATTTGACACGTTATATTTTTAATAACTTATAACCATAAAAAAACTGATATTTTTAAATAATAATTTTATAACTAATCAATTTTTTATTAACAAACATTTTCTAATTAATTAAATTATGGAAGCTACAAAGCCAAACAATCCACAGCCACAGGCTCCAAAGCCAGCTGTAAAACCACAGCCACAGGCTGCGAAACCACAACCCAAGAAGGTTGACTCAAAGGCCGTTAACAGCAATGTTGGTGGTATTAAGAGCGCATTCCTCGTAATCCTCGTTTGCCTTGCAGTGGCAGTATGCCTCTACCTGTTTGTAATGGGTATGATTAGCAACTTCACTGGTGGTGAAGAATCGGGTGCAGCATTTGCATTCCAAGTAGGTGATGAGGTTAAGCTTTCTCCAAGCAATCTTGCTGGTACCGTATACAAAGGCGGTTTCGTTGTACCTATCCTGTTGACCTGCTTGTTCACAGTTATCGTGCTTTCGGTTGAGCGCTGGTTCGCCATTAGCAAAGCTAAAGGTAAAGGCAACATCACTAAGTTTGTCGCAAACGTAAAGGATGCCCTCCAGAAGAAAGACATTGCTAAGGCTGAGGAACTCTGCCGTCAGCAGAAGGGTACTGTTGGTGCTGTTGTTTATGCAACACTTCAGAAGTACAAAGAGATGGACAAAGACACTCTTCTTCAGAAAGAGCAGAAACTCACATCTATCCAGCAAACCCTCGAGGAGGCTACTGCACTTGAGATGCCTTCACTTCAGCAGAACCTTCCAATCATTGCAACTCTTACAACTCTGGGAACTCTGTTAGGACTGTTCGGTACCGTGCTTGGTATGATCAAGTCGTTCCAGGCTCTGTCACAATCAGGTGCTCCTGACTCAACTGAGCTGTCAACTGGTATCTCTGAGGCGCTTGTAAACACCGCTACCGGTATTGCAACTGCAGGATCGATAACATGACCTATGCTATCGACGAGCTTGGCTTCTCAATTGTTTCTACTTTCGCTGCTACACATTAATTATATTGTTGTTGATTGTAGCAAAAACATTAAATCAATTATTTTATCAATAACATTTAATTAAAAGTGTAACAATGGGAAAAGTCAAAATAAAGAAACAAAGTACCATCATCGACATGACGGCGATGAGTGACGTGACTGTTCTTCTGTTGACTTTCTTCATGTTGACTTCAACATTCCTTCAGAAAGAACCCGTAACGGTCATTACACCTCCATCGGTAAGTGAGGCCAAGGTTCCAGACGAGAAACTCGTTCAGGTGCTGGTTGCTCCAAATGGAAAGGTGTATTTGAACATGACAGGTGCAAAGGATTCAACCCAGCTTTCGACAGAAACTTTCCGTAAAGAAGTTCTTCTAGATGTTTATGGCGATCGTAAGCCAGGTTTAACTCAAAAGCAGGTAAAAGAATTCTGCAACTTGGGAACTTTTGGAATGCCTTTGAACAAAATCTCGGAATGGCTTAATCTGCCAATGGAAAAACGAGATGAGGCATTGAAAGAAGAGGGAGGAATCCCAATTAAAATGTCGGTTAAAACAACAACTGAAGACGGTCAATCTGCCGCTGGCCAACCCAATGAATTCCAGATTTGGTTAAAGGCCATTAGACAAGTCATGCACAATCATGGGCTAGATGATGATCTTAGAGGTGGTCACTTAGTGGCTATTAAGGCCGAACAAAACTGTCCATACAGTCTAGTTCAGGTTGTTATGGATAATTTACAGACCGAGAAGTTAAACAAGTTCACCTTGATGACTTCATTAAAACAAGAAGCGGAGGAATAAGAGATATGGCAAAGAAAAACAAAAGTCGTCAGAAAAAATTTGACACCCGTATCGACTTTACTCCTATGGTTGATATGAACATGTTGTTGATTACCTTCTTTATGTTGTGTACAACAATGTTGAAGTCTCAGACCCTTGACCTTGTGTTGCCAACCAACGAAAAGGTCGACAAAGAAGAAGAGACAAAGATTAAAGAGAGTGATGCGATCACATTCATCCTCGATGGTAATGTAACCACCGATAAGAATGGTCAGCAGACATCGACCGATAGTAAGATTTACTTCTATGAAGGTCAGCCTGACATGGAGAACTTCACTTTAAATGATATTAAGTTTGGTAAAGAAAAAGACGCTATTCGTGACATGCTTCAAAAGCGTAACAAAGAGCTTCTTGTCGAGATTAACAAACTAAAAGCCCAGTGGAAGAAAGGCGAAATCAATGATTCAATCTATAATGCCAGGGTAATAGTTGCTCGAGAGAAACAGGCTGCCGATATTAACGCTAAGCGTCCTATTATCATTATCAAGCCAACTGCAAACGCCTGCTATGCAGACGTGGTTAGAATGCTGGATGAGATGCAGATTAATGAGATCTCGACCTACCAGATTGAGAGTTTAAACAAGCAAGACTCAACGCTCTATGAGCACAAAGTTGGTCATGCTCTTGGTGCAAAATAATTTTGTCTAACTTTTAAAAAGAAAACATTATGGCAAAAGATGTTGATCTTTCATCGAGGGAATGGCTAGACCTTGTTTTTGAAGGTAAAAATAAGGACTTTGGAGCCTATGAGATTAGAAGTGACTCTCCAAAGCGTCACAACAAATCTGTTATTTACACTCTTATTGGTATAGCTATCTGTGCTCTTCTTGCTTATGGTTGGGCAGCCTATAATAGCTGGCAACAGCAGCGTCGTCTTGAGGCTGAGCGTGCTCAACAAGAAGCTCTTGCAAAACAGATGGAGCAAGAACTTGAAGAAGAGGAACAGCAACAAGAGATTGAAATTCCTGAAGAGAAGGAACAAGTTGTTGAGGAGGAAGTTCAAAATTCACAAAAAGTGACTGAGCTTAATATCGTAGATGATAAAGAAGTGAAGGAGCCCCCCAAGACCGTTCAAGCTCAACAGGAAGACGAACGTGTTATCGCAGCCGTTAATGAAGACAAGGGTACAGATAACGCCATTCTGGAAACAAGAAAAACAGAGGAAGTTGTTGTTCCTAAAATCACTGAGGAGCCCAAGAAAGAGGAGCCCAAGAAAGAGGAGCCTAAACCAGAGCCCAAGAAGGAAGAACCAAAACCTGAAAAGGATGAGGTGTTCACTTCGGCCGCTCACATGCCTTCGTTCCCCGGTGGTGATGGCGCTCTCATGAAATACTTGAGCAGCAACATCCGCTATCCTCAAGCAGCAGCCGACAATAACATTCAAGGTAAAGTTGTTGTACAGTTCGTTGTTGAGAAAGATGGTAGAATTGGTGAGGTTAAGGTTGTACGTGGTGTAGACAAGGATCTTGACAATGAGGCAAAACGCGTCTGCAAGTCCCTGCCTAAGTTCTCGCCTGGACGCAACGCTGTTGGTGACCCAGTGCGTGTATGGTACACCTTGCCAGTACAATTTAAACTTCAAGGCGCTAACTAATCTCAAGTGTGATATTTCAAAAGAAATAACATTCATATTAAAAGCCGTAGGAATTTTTCCTGCGGCTTTTTTTATCTATTCAAATAATATGACGATTCTTCATGGTGCATTGCGCTGGCGGTGATTGTGTGGGCATCTTATAGGAGAGATTGCTGTGGATATCAATTCAAGAATAATTTGCGGTATCTATTGCAGTTTTGTTTTATCTTTTTTAATTTTGCAAGTTAAAATAATAAATGCTAACTATGAAATGCCCAAATTGTGGATATGAGAATGTTGCGTATACCGACGTGTATTGCCCCCGTTGTGGAGCTCGTCAACTCATGCCAACCAACAATCAACATCATAATATCAATCATCATCAAGAAAAGAGCAATAACAGTTGGATTATTATCACTTTGGCTGTTGTTATTGCCTTGGCAATAGTGGGTGGAGCCTTATATCTTGGATTGTCGCATCAAGATGAAGAATCAATGTGGGAGAAATGTGAACAATCGCAAGAAATTGCCGATTACAAGAAGTATATAGATACATATCCCAATGGAGAACATTTTGACGAAGCCAAGCACATGTATAACTTGCTGATTGGGGAGAAGACAATGTGGGAGCAGGTTCAGTCTAGTAATGATGAAAACCAGATTCGCACATTCATTACCAATCATCCTAACAGCAAATACTTGAAGGATGCTCGCGACAAGCTCGACGATGTGATGTGGAATAACGTTATAGTGCGCAACACCAAGCAGGATGTGGAAAGGTATATGCGTGAATTCCCCAGCGGCAAGCATATTGGTGATGCCAGAAGCCGTTATGAAGAGTTCAGACTTAGCGAGCTCACTCTTGAAGAACGAGATCAGGTTAAAGCTCTTGTTGGCAGATTCCTTTCTGGCCTAGAACAATGGAGCTTGGCCGACATGCTCTCGACTTGCAACTTTGAGATGAGCGATTTTATGGGCAAACATTCAGCAGGTCATGAGGATGTGCGAGAATACTTCAATGCCTATCGTGAAAGTGGTGTTGATTCCATATCATTCACTTCGCTAGCAGTAGATGTGAGAAAAAATCTAGATGCCAACCACCAACCACAATATCGTGTAGACTTTACTACAACTCGCCAATACTGGCGAGGCGAAGGAGTAAACACCTCATTAATGCGTGGCAAAGCCTTAGTTGACAGCTATTTCAGATTTGATGAACTATCGATGGACAAGGTGTCAGATTCACAATAAATCGTTAAGATTTTATAATAATAATCCATTATTGAATTTCGTACTTATTTTTTTATTAATTTTACACGTTAATATATAGACGAAAAAAGTGCTTATTTCCTTAAAATGTAATAAACCATTTGTTTTAGGGTTCGTCTAATGTTAAAATTTAAGATTTTGATATATGAAATTTAAGACATCAATGTTATTTAAAGCAATCAGGATATTCTTCGGTATATTTATGATTTTGGTGTATTTTGGTATGGCATACCTTTTGTATATCAATTTCTTTGGATGGACAACCGAGCCTTGGCTCACTTCGCGATATGTGTTTTCCGTGATATTGGCAGTATATGGATTATATCGCTGCTATAGACAAATAAAAGGCATTGACTATTATCGATTGAGAGATTTAGAAGACCGTAATAATTAATGACAAGTTTAAAATCAAAGAATTATGAAAACAAATAAATTTATATTATCATTGATTGTTATTTCGGTTCTTGCATCACTAATGTGCTCCTGCACTAAAATTAAAAAGGGTGGTGTGAGAGGACTAGGCAAGGTGTACTGTGATGAATCGTTCAAGAATATTATTGACGAGGAGATTGAGGTCTTTGAGTATCATTATAAAGATGCCAGCATCTTGAGCAGGTATGTTGATGAAGCCGCAGCTCTTGATTCATTGTTAAACGAGAAGACCAATGTAATCATTGCTTATCGCGACTTGACACCAAACCAAAAGAAGATTCTTAAAGGTCAAGGCCGTGCCTATCGTTCCCGCTGCATTGCAGTTGATGGAATTGCATTGATTGTAAACAATGAGAACGACATCGATTACTTGTCGATGAATGATATAGCCGACATTATGACAGGCAAATCAAAAACTTGGGGTGATGTATATCCAACAAAACTCAAGAATGAGCCAATTAAAGTCGTCTTTGACAAGAACCGTTCGGGCGTGTTGCATTACATAAAAGACAAGTTCAATGGCGGTAAAGATTTGCCCATTGAGTTCTTTGCTCAAGGCAGCTCTCAAGAGGTATTTGACATAGTGAAGAAGTCTCGTAACGTTATAGGTGTAATAGGTGTTAGCTGGATAACAAGCGATATGAAATCGACAGCAAGCACAGTCGAAGAGAAATATGCAGAGCTTCAAAGTGATAGCACCTCTCGTCAAGAGACAAAATTCACCGATCAGATAAAGGTTCTTGGTGTTAGAACCGAGGATAATATTAAAGATTATAAACCCTATCAAGCATATATTTTTAATGGTGATTATCCTTTGACTCGAAAGATATATGCTATAGATGCTTCACCACTAGGAACTGTTGATCATGACTTCTTCGTGTTCCTGACAGGCAGTATAGGTCAAAAAATAATACTTCAAACCGGCATTTCACCAGCTGCAGTACCAATGCGCATAGTAAATGTTGGAGGCGAAGAATAAACATAAATAAACTGTCGTAAGACAAGAGATAAACAGACAAATAAATTATAAACTATTTAATACTTACAACGATGAAAACTAAATTGTTTTTTGCAGCCATGCTTCTGGCATGCGGATCCTTCGCATTAAATGCACAAGGATACAAAGATGGTATTGATTTCTACAAGATTGGCAAGCTTGACGATGCCAAAGAATTGCTTGAAAGAAATCTTAACAATGCAGAGACCAAGCTTACCGAGGCCTACTACTACCTTGGTGAGATTGCCTACCACAAGGGAGACCTCGCTCTTGCAAAGTCTTACTATGACAAAGGCATTCAGGCTGATGCTAAGAATCCATTCAACTATGTTGGTCAGGGAGCAATCGAGCTGAAGAATGGCAACGTTAAAGTCGCAGAGAACCTCTTCAAGCAAGCTGAGAAGCTCTCGAAGAAGAACCCTAAGCTCGCGATAGCTATAGCAAATGCTTATTACTATGCTGATGCTAACGCTTATGCAAAGCAAATTAATAAGCAGACTGCCAACGCATTCAAGTGGAATCCAGCAGATCCCGACTACTATATCTTTAAGGGTGATGATCTGGGCTACAAGAAAGAGTGGGGCCAGGCATTTGGACAATATGAGTTGGCTTATCAAAACGAGCCCAACAATATTGAGAGTCGGGTGAAGGCCGCCAATGTGGACTTCTTCCTGAACCCAACCCGTGCGCTAAATGGTCTTGAGAATCTTCTTGCTCAAGTTCCTAACAATGCACTCGTTCAGCGTGAGCTCGCCGAGAAGTATTTTGAGAACAACAATGTTGCCAAAGCTCTTGAATACTATGGCAAGTACTATGACAACCCCAACCACTTTGCTAAGGATGAGGTTCGTTATGCACAGTTGCTGTGGATGAATAAGGAGAACGATAAAGCTATTGACGTTTGCAACAAACTGATAAATTCGGACGAAAGTTTAGACAATAAGTTCTTTGCTAATCGCCTCAAGCTCTACAGCGAATATGGAAAAGAAGACTGGGAAGCTGCGATTGAAACTGGTAAGAAGTTCTTTGCATTCCCTGAGAAATTTAACACTTACTATCTATCTTCAGACTATACTTATTTTGCCTCGGCACTCGCTAAGCTAAACCGTTCTGATGAGGCCGTAACAGAATTTGAGAAGGCAATGCAGTTGTTCCCTGAGGACAAGTCCATTCGCAATCAGCTTATTAACATCTACAATAACAACAAAGAATTTGCTAAAGGTGCTGAATTGCGTCAACGAATAGTAGACTCAGGTAACTATACAATTGATGACATTTACAACCTTGCTAACGCTTATGTTCGCGTAGCAGAGAACACTACCGACGAGGCTGTTAAGAAAGATGCTTTGACTCGTGCTAAAAAAGCCGCAGACGAAGTTATTGAAAAGCAACCTGATGATGTAAGTAACTATTATTTGAACTCTCGCATTATGTTGTTGAGTGAGGCAACAGAATTTGATGGTACTGCATTAGATTCATATCAGAAACTTGAAAAGGCTGTTGACGCCCACAAAGATAACAAGAATGCTAACTATTACTATCAAATGTGCTATCGTTACATGGCCAACTACTATCTGAAGCAGGGCCAAAACGATAAGTCAAAAGAATATTTCACTAAATGGTTGCAGCTTGATCCAAACAACGAGCAACTTCGCAAGTATGTTGAGGGTCTGCAATAAACTATTAAAATATTAGATCTGAATCCCGATGGTGAGTCGAAATCTCATCATCGGGATTTTTCTTGCTTTTATTGATGCAAATTATTAACTTTGCATAATTCATAATATGATAATCATGAAAAGACATTCTCTGATATTAACTGTTTTGCTTTGTTGTTCATTAATGTGTGATGCTGGCGTGTTTTCGGCTCGTTCGGCAATAGAGCTTGCAAAGCATAAGACTACAATATTAAAACAAGGACGATTGACTACCGATGAGAGTCTTGAGGCTTTTGTTTGTGTTAAAAGTGATGATGTGCTCGAAAGATTGCTTGAGACAGGAGTTACAATTAATTCGCGCTTTGGTAATATAGTCACAGTGAGTGTGCCAATAGATTGTATAGGACGCATGTTGATGATTGAAGGAGTGGAAAGGATAGAGTTGGCAAGACATCTCACTCTATGTAATGATAAAGCAAGAGAACTATCGAGATTTCCATTAGCGAGCTTCGACTATGAAGGCTACACAAACCCTGTTTACACTGGACGTGGGGTAGCGGTGGGCATGATTGATGCGGGAATGGATTTCAATCACATCAACTTTATGGATAAAGATGGAAACAATCGCATAGTGAGAGTGTATATGCCATGTGACACAACAGGCACCGCACCTGTCATTGACGGAATGTCGTTACCCGGGAGTGAGTATACCACTCCAGAGCAGATAAGTTTGCTAACTACCGATGACACTACAATGATGCACAGCACACACACGACAGGCACTGCAGCTGGAAGTTACATGGAAAATGGCTATAACGGAGTTGCTACTGGTGCTCAAATAGTGTCGTGCGTAATGCCTGAGAATGGACTTACTGATATTAATATAGCTAATTCAATTAAATATATATTCAACTATGCTGACCAAATGGGGCTCCCCGCTGTTATCAACATGAGTCTTGGCAGCAATGATGGCGCTCATGATGGAACATCAACGCTTTGCCGTCTGTTCAATGAAATGACTGGTCCTGGACGAATCTGTGTGGTGTCGGCAGGCAATGATGGCCATATACCGATGAATATACGAAAACAATTATCTGACAACGACTCTCTTGCCACATTCATCAGCAACTGGAGTAGCCGTGAACCTCTGAGAGGATATACCAGCATGTGGTCACAATCTCCAAACAGACACACGGTTGACATTGTGATATGGGACATAAAGTCGGACACGATTGTCCATCGTCTGGATATTCCCCGAGATGCTGCTACCGACAGTGTCTATATAGTTTCCAGTGAGACCGATTCAATATTTGCCAAATATTTTACAGGAGCGCTTTACTTTGCTTGTGCCATAGAGAGCAATGGTCATTTTCATTCACTTGTGGAAGTGGACTACACCAGTACTGACAAGAGCAAATATCGTATAGGATTGATTAATAAAGCTCCAAGTGGTGAAACACTGATGGGCTGGAGCGGTGGCAAGGTTGTGTTTTCTAGTAGCGGACTCTCAAGTTGGGTTGGTGGTGTAGCCGGAGGATGTTGCATTAGCGACCTGGCAACTACCGACAGTGTTATATCAGTAGGAGCTTATTGTTCTAACAATTCGTTTGTGATGATGAGTGGTGATACAGTAACAGTATCTCGATGCTATCCTTATGATATTGCTTATTTTTCATCTTTTGGTCCTGACGCGCTCAACAAGCCCCGACCTGATGTGGTAGCACCTGGTTATCAAGTTGCATCATCGGTAAGTAGATATGTTTCTGCATATCAAGATCCCGCAATAGTAGTTGATAATGTTATTGTAAATGGTGTTGAATATCCATATGGTCTCGAAGGTGGGACATCAATGTCTACTCCTGTAGTCACTGGAGCCATTGCATTGTGGCTTGAGATTAACAAATCATTGTCGCCATCAAATATACGTGAGATACTGCAGGCTACTTGCTATAAAGATTCGTATGTTGAAAATGGAGTTCCAAAGAAATGGGGCTATGGTAAACTTGATATTGATGCTGGAATTAAATACTTGCTTGAGAAACTTAATGGAGATGTTAATTGTGATGGAGAAATAAATTCTTCGGATATCACATGCTTATATAATATCTTGTTGGGAATATCAAATGAACACATAAGTCGAGCCGATGTTAATGCCGACGGAAGCATCACAAGCTCGGATATTACACTTTTATACTCAAATATTTTAGGGTTCTGAAACAATACCTAGAAAGACTAAATAGATTTTTTAAAAATAATTTATTAGCTTTTTGCATTTTTTAGATAAAAATGCAAGTTTTTTAATTGTATTTTCATTAAATTTGTAAAATCTAAAAATATTGAGGTTTTTATCATATTGATAATACTACCATAAAATACTGATTTTAAAATCAATAAATAAAATATTAACTAATAAATCAAAGCACTATGAGCAAGAACATTACTCGTTTATCATGGATGCGTGCTTCACTGTTAATCCTGTCACTTGCTGTTGTGATGATGGCCAATGCGGCCAAATTCACAGAGTTAGGTTACAACTGGAGCACAACAGGCACTAATGCTACTTTAACAAAGTACACTATTACCTCTCATCAAGAGGATGGTGTAACTATCAAAGACTCGCTTTTCTACACTGGCGATGAGAATAACATCGTCAACATTCCTGAGACTTTTGACCACGAGGGCATCACCTACACCGTGGTTGCCATTGATGCAAATGCTTTTGTCAACTGCCGCGACATCAAGGAGATTCATCTCCCCGCCACTTGCGTGAGCTATGGTAACAACTGCTTCCGTGGATGTACCAGCCTAACCAACTTTCCCGTTACCGAGACAGCCACAAAGTTGGGCAGCGGTACCGTTTGGGAATGCCCCAACATTACAGAGGCATTTATTCCTAGTGGAGTAACGAGCACATTGATTTCTAACCAATTTGCCAATACTGGTATTCGCAAGCTCACTATCATGGCTAGTGAGACGCCTCTCAAGTTCAATAGGAACGCTTTCGGTGCAACAAATGCAGACCTGCCTCCATTGGACACTCTTATCATCTTGCGTCCCATGAACACCAGTGACTATGTAAGCAATCTCCAACCATTCCACAACTACCCAACAATCAAGCAGCTTGTTTTGGGTGGCGAACTTCTCGACATTCCACAAAGCTGCTTTATGGGATGTAGTGGAATAGAAGAGGTTATCTTTGAGGAAGGCAACAAAATCGCTACTATTGGCTCAGATGCATTCCAGGGTTGCAACCACCTCAAGAGCATTGAGCTGCCTGCAACCATCACTTCTGTTCCCATGAACCTGTGCCTCGGTTGCTCTCAATTGAATTCTGTAAGTTTCCTTGGTGACATCACTTCTATTCAGCAGAGTGCTTTCAACGGATGTGCTGCTCTCCAGAACTTCACATTCCCCACCACACTTAAGACCATAGGTGCTTCGGCATTCTATAATAGCGGTCTCACTGGCGAGATTGAGCTTCCAGAGGGAGTAACCTCTATCGGTGCTAATGCTTTTGCAGGTGCTAACGCCATTACTAGCATCAAGTTGCCATCTACCGTTGCTACTATCGGCAATGCAGCATTTGGTCCTATCGAGAACCTTGCCAACATTGAGCTTGGTGCAGGAAACAGTGCTTTCGCTCTCAACAATGGTGTCTTGACCAACGCTGCTGGCACTCGTCTGCTTGTGACTGCTCATGAGGGCAATATTGGCACAACACTCAATAATGCCACTATCGAGACCATTGACAACTATGGTATGGCATTCTCGCCATTTACCGACATCGACCTTCCAGCTCTCAACGAAATTGGCAACTACGGATTCTACCGTGCAGCCATCAAGGAGTTCACCTACAAAGCTGGGATGACAGTTAATCCCAATGCATTCCTCGAAAGCGACCTTGAGATTCTCAATACTGAAGAAGGTGCACGTGAGATTCCTCAGAACCTCTGCGCCAACTGTACTAAACTTCACACTGTGAACATCTCAAGTACTGTGACCAACATCTTCCAAGATGCATTCGCAGGATGTACAGCACTTGAGCACATGGAGCTCGGTTCGCACATTAACTATATGGAGAAAGGCGCTGTGCCTTCAACCATCCAGAGCCTGCGCGTGCTTAACGTCACTCCTCCAGTACTTGGTGCTGGTGTCTTTGAGCCCAGCCAGAGCAATGTTCTGTGTGAAGTTGCATCAACTTCTGTTAATGACTACGAAGCTGCCCCACAGTGGCAATACCTCAACATCCAGGGCGACCCGTCTATCACTGGCTCGGGTACTACTCTTGGATGCCCAAGCGGACTCTACTTCGCCACCAAGGACTGCCGACTCATGTATCGCGACAATGACGGCAATATAATCGACACAGAATTCAACACAGGTGAGCACGCATTCAACATCCAGAGCTATAAGAACCGCATCTACGTGGCAAGTGCAGGGCACTACTTCCAGTATCAAGGTGCCGATGCACAAGCTAACGGCGGTGACGGCGAGCTCTTCTACGTCAATAACACCGACGGAATGTGGTATCGTGTAACCGTGCTCAACAACGTGGGCTACAAGGCATTTGAGGATCCATTCTCGATGTACATCTCTTCTATCGACAACAAGATTTATATCGCCGACCGCAACGTGGGCATCCACGAGATGAGTGCCGACACAGTAGGCCTCTACGGTACTCAGCCCTTCTTTATGCAGAACAACTGGCTGCCTTACTACAATGACCAAATTACTTATGGT
Source organism: uncultured Bacteroidales bacterium (assembly GCA_902792435.1). Lineage (GTDB taxonomy): Bacteria > Bacteroidota > Bacteroidia > Bacteroidales > Muribaculaceae > Sodaliphilus. Next base: position 71,940 of record CADAZN010000001.1, on the reverse strand, counting down.
GCCATTGGTGCAGGTATGACAATGCGTGCTACCGACGTCATTGCAGCCGACGGCACTACTCGCAACAATGTTTACTGGGTTGCCAAGAAGTTCAACGGACAGGGAATCTTCCGCTTCGACAGGAGTATGCTCTATTCCGATGGTACTGGCGCTGACCATCCCGACAAGCAGTTGCCTGTTTACCTGAACAATGTGCAGATGACATCATTCTATCTTGATGAGGAAAACGGCTACCTATATTTCTTCGTTCAAAAAGACAATGTAGGAGGGTCGGTACCAGGCCTCTATCGCATTGCTCTCGCTACTCTCAACGCCAAGCAAAACCTGGCTACCGTGGCCGAAGACGCAGTTCTGATCGATGATTCTCCAATCCTGCTCGAGGGTTCAGGCGACGAGATTACTGGTATCACTCAAATCACTGGTGACGGTGAGCACATCTATTGGGCTTACATCTCTTGTGGAGAGGGAACAAGTGTTCCCGACATGGTGGCTTATGATGCTACCAACCCATTGCATCAAACCGGTATCAAGATGATCAGCGCTAAACCAGAGAACGCAACAGTAGTGCCTCCTATCACCTACGCAGTTGAAGGCATCGCCGCTTATGGTGTTACCACTGCCAAGTTTGAGGCACCTGTAGTAATTGTTCCTGGTGACGTGAACGGTGACGGTGTGGTTACTGCTGCCGACATAACATTACTCTACAACATCATTCTTAACGACAATTACAATGGTGCTGTAAATCCTGATCAAAATGGTGACGGTGTAATCACTGCCGCCGACGTAACTGCTGTCTATAACATCCTTTTAGGAAGTTGATAATTAGATAAATTCCTATTTATCTATACAATCAATAATTTAGTGCTAGCCTAGACTAAGGGCTAGCACTTTTTTTAGATGGGTAAATCATTTTCATGCCCATATTTGTTTTTTTTCAATGAGTTGATCATTATTTGGAAAAAAGTAGTAACTTTGCATCCTGAAATAAAAACGATTAGAAATTATAAAACAATAAACGAAATGAAAAAATTCATCTTATTTGCACTTGCGGCTGTTTGCACCCTAAGTGTTTCGGCACAAAAGTTCAGCGACTTCTTCTCTACCGAGAGATCACATGAAAAAATTGTCTACGGAATTAGAGCTGGTCTTAACGTCATGGGAATGAAAAACAATGTTACTAATGATGTAGTAGTATCGGCATTCGGTAATAGACCTTATGAACTTGGTATTCATCGCAAAGCTGGATTGACTTTTGGAGTAAGTGTAGAAATCCCCATCTTGAAGAATTTATGGGTAAATACAGGACTTTATTATGTTGCTACTGGTACTAAACTTAACTTTAAGCGCGACTTTAGTAAGATTTATGAAGGCAATTTGCCAGAGTATTCTGCTAATGTGACCATGCACAACGTTCGCATACCAGCACAAGCTTCTTATCGCTATGATATCAATAACGATTATCAAATTCAAGTGAACCTTGGTCCTTATTTTGCCTATGGTTTAAGTGGAAAAACTTCTGTAAAAAATGAAGTTGACGGAAGTAGTCTGGGATCATTTAATCTTACTGGAAACAAGAAATTCTCGGTTGATCCTGGAATAGAATTAGTCGAAGATATTCTTTCAAGAGATGAAGTGCGTATTTTGGGACTTGAAAACATCAATAGCTACAAGAGCAATTATGTAAACCCATTTGATATGGGTATAGCTTTTGGTGCTGGTGTTACCTATAAGAAGAAGTATTTCGCAGGTTTCAACTATGATGCTGGTCTAGTAAATGTTAATGGAAAGCGCACAAGAGCCTTGATTCACAACTCAATCAAGAATCACTCATTCACACTCAACGTGGGTTACAACTTCTAAGAAGAAAAGCTTTATCTCTCTCTGGTGAGAGTATTTTATAAATACTCAGTTGTTAAGTCGACAACTGAGTATCTTTTTATTGCTTGACGATTGAAATTCTCATTTCGCAAAGTTTGCAGTCGCAATCAACTTTTAGCAACGTTTTACCATTTCTCAGCATTAGAGTAGGTGGTAGGTTATTGCGAGTTTTACTGTCTTTGAGGCAAGCACCCAGTTCACGTCGCAGACAATAACGCGTTGTCATTACTGCCTGGTTTTTGATCAACTTCCCTTGCTCGATAGCAGGTTCAATAGTTTTGACTCCGTGATCACGATATACTTTCTCTGCCAATGTATTAGCAACATTATCGGAACTTTCGAGAGTATGATAAGGAAATACGGCAGTTAAATCTTCTTGTTTTCTTAAATCACGCTGATATGAGATTTTTCGGCTAGTGAGAAGCAACTCGATTGTCTCGCGCCTTAATCTAGTAAGCAAAGAAGCAGGAATGAACACATTATCCTTTATTTTGCAGCCACGCATTGTAAAAACGGTATCTCCTAACTTTGCCAACACTTGTCGCTGCCTCTCTGCTTGAGGTTTCATAGCCTGTTGAGGCTCATTCTCAAGAATAATTGAGTGTGTTGCAGCACATCCACTCTCATCTTGAGCTTTAAGGCACAGGATATTGCCTGACACCCAAAGTGTGAAATCAACATCAATAGTTCTTTGAGCAGAATTTCTTGACAGAACATCGGTAAATGCTTTGTCAAAAGTTCGATAAAGCACATCTCCACGGCTTAAGTTACATCGCTCTTTAAGATACAGTTTATTGCCTATAACTTTATTGATACGAAAACCATTATATTTGCCATCTCGGTCAAAGAAACTGATACCGTCTCCATTAGCAACAGCTACTGCAGCATCAAGCGTGATTTCATTTCTCTGAACATTAATTACTTTCCCTAGGAACTCTCCTTGAGACTTGGGAGTGTTAATGGAGGCCATTGAGGAGCCATTATCAGGGCGACGACCATCTAAAAAGTAGTGGGTGAAAGAGCGGTTGAAACTTTTTTCAAGTTGTGGTGAGAATGTGAGATTGGTCTTGCCTATAGAACTTCTAACAATATTCTCTTTAGCATCAACTATCTTGTCAAGAGCTTGGCTGTAATAGGCTACCACATTTTTAACATACTCCATATCTTTAAGACGTCCTTCAATCTTGAAAGAAGATACACCTGCATCAATCATTTGTTCAAGACGATTGTGAGCATTGAAATCTCTTAATGAGAGTAAATGCTTCTGCCTTAACAGAATATTGCCATTACCGTCCTCGAGGTCATAACTTAGACGGCAAAACTGAGCGCATTCTCCACGGTTACCACTTCGATTCTTAATAGCCTGGCTTATTTGACATCTACCACTATAGCTCACACACAAGGCACCATGGCAGAAGGTCTCAATAGGCACTTTTACCTTACTAGCAATTTCATTGATCTCGCTTATTGTGAGTTCTCGAGCTAAGACTAGTTGGGAGAATCCCATTTTTTGTAGAAAAAGGGCCTTTTCAGCATCTCTAATATCGCATTGAGTGCTAGCATGAAGTGCAATAGGAGGCAAATCAAGCCTTAAGAGCGACATGTCTTGAACAATGATTGCATCGACACCAGCGCGATAAAGACTATTAATCATTGCCTCTACATCTTTAAGCTCGTTGTCGTAAAGAATTGTATTAACGGTACAATATATCTTTGCTCGATATTGATGAGCAAAATCCACGAGTCGATTAATGTCACTTATAGTATTAGTCGCTTGTGCTCGGGCACCAAACGATGGAGCTCCAATGTATACAGCATCTGCACCATGCTTAATGGCTTCAATGCCAATTTCTAAATTTTTGGCCGGAGCAAGTAATTCAATTTTTCGTAACTTATTGTTCATCGTGGATATAAAACTAAAAAAGAGACTCAAAACAACCTTTGAGTCTCTTGACGGGACTGAGAATTGAACTCAGGACCTCCGGGTTATGAATCCGACGCTCTAACCATCTGAGCTATCCCGCCATTTGACTTTTGCGACTGCAAAGGTACTACTTTATTTTATTCTGTGCAACATTTTGCTTATTTTTTTATCAAAAAAAACATCAAGCGTCATTTGCTTTGTTAGTGTCAGAATTCAATTTACTGATATCGCAAGCTATTACTATTCTGAGCTTTGAGTTGTCAAGATACTTTTGTGCTGTCACAAGTAATTGCTCGCTAGTAACATTAATAATCTCATCAACATGCTCGTTGAAATAGGTGGGGTAGAGCCCATAGCAAAACATATTTCCAATGTAGCTGGCAATGTTGAAAGGTGTATCGAGGGTTTTGGCCATTTCGCTGAGCATATGACGTTTTACTATTTGTAGCTCTTTATCAGGAATTAGTTCATTTCTAAGCCTAGACATCTCCTTCTTCGTCTCGTTTATGACATTCCATGTGTGCTGGGTGTCACATTCTGTTGAGATTCCTATGTGTCCATCAAAAGCTCTACCGCTTAAGATAGCGTTAATGCCATAGGTGTATCCTTTATCCTCACGTATGTTGGCCATGAGGCGACTACCGAAATAACCTCCAAGCAAAGTGGTAAGAATGCGAAGTTTGAAATAGTCTTTGTGTCCACGTGGCACTGTCTTAAGCATCATAAAGATTGCCGATTGTACAGCTCCCGATTTATTCACAATCTTGAGCATCTCACTAGATGGTGAGGCCGGTGGCTCGGAAATAGGAGTTGGTTGGCTATCGGCTTTCCATTGTGACATCACTGTTTCTAGAGTGTTAATCTCTCTGTCAGTAATTTTACCTGCGATAACTAGATTGCAATTCTGAGCCTTATAGTGTTGATTATAGAAATCTAAAATATGTTTTTGAGTGAGAGAATTAATGTGTTCGGGAGTGGGATCAGTCGCCAAAGGATGATTTTCACCGTAGTAAAGACGCAGTATTGCTTTGTTGGCAATATATTTTACTTTCTCACGTGCAGTGGCACAATTTACCGAAAGTTGTCGTTTGTTTAGTTCAAACTCATTATCTGGGAAAGTTGGGAATCTGAGACTGTCAATAAATATCGGTAGTGTTCTTTCGAAATTCTCATTAAGCGAAGATATTGCAAAAGCAGTACAGTTATCGTAGACTTGCATTGAACGCCATGCACCATAGAAGTCAATAGCCTCAGCAATCTGTGCATACGTCATATTCTTGTTCCCGTTAAACACTGCCATAGAACAAGCTGTAGCCTGCATTGGGCAGTCTTCTTGAAAAGCGCCACCAGTCATGTATATACTTAGCTTATTGATCTCGTCTTCACCGTTGCCTACAACCCACAGCTTCATGCCGTTAGATAAAATAACAGGTTCTGGAACATTAAGTGAAAGATTACTTATGTCGCTAATTGGAGGCGGTGTGCTTCGGTCTATTGACATGGCTATTACGAATTATTTGACAAATAAAGTTCGGCACGCTCTAAATCTTGTGGAGAATCAATGCCTATTGATGAATGATTAGTAATGCCAACTTTAATGTTCAGCCCATTTTGCAACCATCTAAGTTGTTCAAGAGATTCAGCAATTTCAAGAGTTGAAGGTTGGATGCTCGTTATCTGTTTTAAAACATCTGCACGATAGGCATACATCCCCAGATGTGTATAATACTGATGTTTAGACGGCCATAGTTCCTTTTCGACACCACGTATATAGGGGATTACGGAACGTGAGAAATAGAGTGCACTATTATTCTCATCAAATACAACTTTAGCTGTATTTGGGTTCTCTAGAGCCGAAAAGCTATCATTTGAATCAAAAGGTTTAACTAGGGTTGCTATGTGAGTGTTCACATCGTCAAAGCATTGCATCAACGAAATAATTTGTTCTGGCTGAATGAATGGTTCGTCACCTTGCACGTTAATGATAACATCTTCATTTCCACCATTGTTAAGATAGGCCTCCCAGCATCGATCTGTTCCACTTCGATGGTCCTGGCGAGTCATAATAGCTTTCCCTCCAAAAGATAATACATGATCGAAGATTCGTTGGTCATCAGTGGCTACAGCAACATTATCTATTGCTTTAGATACCTGGTTATAAACGCGGTTAATCATAGTTATGCCACAAATCTTAGCTAAAGGTTTTCCAGGAAACCTAGTTGAAGCATAACGTGCAGGAATTATAGCGATAAACTTTAAATCCATGGTAAATCTTATATTAAAGTATGACGTGATGGGCTTCTACTGTTTGATTAACAAATATAGAAGCTAGGGGAGAGAATCGTGACACATCCTCGGTTGTACAGTATTGACATGTTCCTCCATGAGAACAACGTTCCTCCATTTCGGGATGTCGTTGTAGATAATATTTAAGACTCTTTGCAACGATGGGGCCTTGTTGTATAATGGTAACTCCTGAAGGAGAATATTTCTTTATCTTATCTATTAGCAGAGGATAATGGGTACATCCCAGAATCACTGAATCTATGTCTGCACATTGAGACATGAGCGCGTCAATGTCCTTCTTCACAAAATAGTCGGCACCTGGCCCATCACTCTCACGATTTTCAACCAATGGAACCCACATTGGGCAAGCATGACTGTATACCTTGATATCAGGATGCATTTTACCTATTTCTATATCGTAAGAAAGACTCTGGACAGTTCCTGGTGTGCCAAAGATTCCCACATTGCGACTTTTTGTAATATTTCCTATTTCCTCTACAGTTGGGCGAATAACGCCCAGCACCCTTCGGTTTGGGTCAAGATTCTGTAGGTCACGCTGTTGGATGGAGCGTAGAGCTTTGGCCGAAGCCGTGTTGCAAGCTAAAATCACCAAGTGACAACCTTGTTCAAACAGGTATTTTACCGCCTGTAACGTAAATTCATAAACCAATTGAAATGATCGGTTACCGTAAGGCGCACGAGCATTATCTCCAAGGAAGATATAGTCATACTGGGGCAGTTCTTTCCTTATTTCTCGTAAGATTGAAAGACCACCAAATCCTGAGTCAAAGACACCAATTGGAGCTGGTTTTGTGCTATATTTTAAAGTCATAGTAGTTTAAATAATAATGCAAATATAGACAAAATATTGCAAACCTCAAAATAGAGATTAATGCAGTTTGTAATAGGGATTGACTATGGGGTGATGCTGTTGCTCATAGTAGGCACTATCTAGTAGGATTTTACATTTAGCAGAGATAAGATGTCCTAAGTTGTCATAATATACACGTTCGTTAAAAACGAAATCAGGATGGTTACTGAAATTGTGAACTTTATCCTCACCAAAGATGGACTTCATCACCCACAAATCTTGATCCGACAATTGGGGCCGGTTGTTGCATGGTGGGATTATAATGATGTAATTAGTGTTGTTGCTGTCGAGAATACTCTTTATCTGTTTTAGTTGTAGTTCAACTTGTTCGTCAATTGAATATTGCGCGGCTGATGGCAAGATAACATGCTTACGCTCAGCTAATAGTTTTAGCGTGAAATATTTATCGGGGCAAACTGAAATAATTGAATCAATTTCACCATAGAACATCTCATTAAGGTGTGCTATACGGTTGGGGGCAATATTAGTGATCATCTTCTTCTGATGCATCTCGGCCTTGTATCTTTCGGGGAACAATGCATATTTTACTTGCGTTATATCGCGAAATGCGTTCAAGTGTAACAGATGAAATTTAAACCAGTTTCCTGCGCCCGAGGTGGCAGGATGTTGAATGAAGAGTATATCATCATCTACAGGCTGTCGGCCCAGCATTTCGGTCTCAATAACAATTAATGCATTCTTTATAGTGGTGCTATGTTTATTGAGAAAACGCATCTTGTTGATTATGCCTGAAAGTGTTTCACTTGAAGCGTCGAAATGCAATATTGATGCTGTGCTGTCAAGATAAGGTTTCCAGTAACTAGCCTTGAAATTTTGCGACATAGATGAGCCCAAGATGAAGGAGTCATAATGGTACTTATAATCGTTCAACAAATAGGTTTCAACTGATGCAAAACCAGCATTATTTCCAACCATTACCGAGTCACGGCCATTTGCATCTCGAGTTATGGGGCTCACAATGTGGAATGGGTCGACAAAAGCATAAAGTGCTATGAAAAGCAGTATTGGTAATACCGCTATCAAAGTTCGCAAGACAAATTTCTTCATAGAATCTTTCATAGCAACTTAGAATTGGAAATAAATATATTGAATATCGGCTTTCACGCCATAGAATGCGATAATGAAAAGCAACGACCAATAGATTACCCATCGCAGGATTGTGGGCATATTGAGGGTCATTATGGGGAATTCTTGACGGCGACCGAGCCATTCGATTATCACAAACGGGATAATGTAATAAAACGCAGTGATTCCCATCGGTAAGGTAAGATAACTACCATGCACAAAGGTATTAATGCACTCTTGAAGGTGAGCTATATTTGGAGAACGGAATGATAGGAAAATCAATGCAAAAATCAAAAATGTAAGAATGCATTTAGGGATATCGCGAAACCGTGCATGATTAGTGGAAGATTTCTTTTGAAAAAACACAAACGGCAGCAACATCAAACCATTGACAGCTCCCCAGATGATAAAAGTCCAGTCGGCTCCATGCCACAAGCCAGAAATGGCAAACACTATCATGATGTTGAGGCATGTACGCCACTTACCACGTCGTGAGCCACCCAAAGGGAAATAAAGATATTCCTTAAGCCATGTCATGAGAGATATGTGCCACCGCTGCCATAGTTCCTTCATGTTGCGAGAGAAGAATGGATAGTTAAAGTTTGGTAACAACTTTATGTTGAACAGTCGAGCCGACCCAATTGCAATATCACTATACCCCGAAAAATCGGCATAAATTTGGAAAGCAAACAGAATTGATGCCATAATGATTGACGACCCGCTCATTACCGAGGGATGATATAGCAGGTTGTCAACATAACCAGCAAGGTTGTCAGCAATAACTAGTTTCTTCACCAGTCCCCACAATATCTGTCGCATTCCTATCACAGCGTTGTAGTAATCAAACGACTTCCTCTTTAGGAATTGAGGCAAGAGGTTTCTGGCTCTCTCTATAGGGCCTGCCACAAGCTGTGGAAAGAATGCTATATAGACAAAGAAAGCTATAACGTTGCGTGTGGGTTTCGCTTTGCCGTTATAAACGTCAAAACTGTAGCTTATGGCTTGCAGTGTGTAGAATGAGATTCCCACAGGCAACAAGATGTTGATAGTAGGGAAGTCTGGGTTAGCACCAAAAAGCCTTAATATGTCGGCAAAGGAGTCTTTAAAGAAGTTGAAATACTTAAATGCCGCAAGAATGCCCAAGTTAAGTATAATATTTAACGAAAGCCAAATCTTAGAACGCCTAGAGCGGTCATTCTTTATCACTAACCCCGAAAGAAATGTACTTGTTGAAGTTATGATAATCAGCCCTAAGAACCTCCAGTCCCACCATCCATAGAAGATATAACTAGCCGCAAGCAGAAACATGTTCTGCCACAACAACTTGTTGCGTAATAACCAGTATCCAGCAAATACTAAAGGAAGAAAAACGGCATATATATAGCTATCGAATTGCATGTGATGGCAGCCGAAATTTTACCCCTTGAATTCATTAATAATCTTAGATATCTGCTCGGCATCGCTTGCTGTTATAGGGTGGCCAATAGGCAGGCTTATGGCATGATCGGCAATATCGTTAGTTATAGGCAACCTATAAGACTGGAAACGACGATAGCAAGGTTGACGGTGTGGAGGTGTTGCATAATGGATATCGGTCATAACACCTTTCTTTTCAAGATAGCTTCTCATTTCGTCGCGTTTTTCAATTCGGATGACATATTGATGCCATATTTGTAGCATATCGTCGAAGATGTCGGGTTTCTTAACCAAAGGATTTGTTATGTGTGTTTCATATGCTTCAGCTACCTCTGAACGACGCATGTTCTCAACATTGAGATAACGTAGCTTAACTCTGAGCATGGTAGCTTGAATCTCATCAATGCGGCAATTCAACCCCATAAAGATATTGTGATAACGAGTGTCGCTGCCATAGTTGGCAATTGTTCTCACTGCTTTAGCTAGTTCCTCGTCATTAGTGACCACAGCTCCAGCATCACCAAGGGCACCAAGGTTTTTTGTTGGATAAAAACTAATGGCGCTAGCATGGCCTAGACCTCCCGTTGTAAAAGTTCCATTAATGCCAGGTACATTAGCTTTAGCACCGATGCCCTGTGCATTGTCTTCGATAATTTTGAGGTCATAGCGCTTAGCAATAGTCATCAATTCCTCATCCCAGCAAGGAGTGCCATAGAGGTGCACTGGCATAATTGCAGTAACTGCTGGGGTAATAAGATTCTCTATAAGCGATGAATCCATATTCATCGTATCAGGTCGTGCGTCGCACAGACATGGTGTCATACCATTGTCGCTAATGGCAAGTACCGAGGCGATGTAGGTGTTGGCAGGCACAATCACGTGATCTTCATGATGCAAGACTCCAAGTTCAATATATGCCCGCAAAATTAGCCTCAATGCGTCAAGTCCATTGCTAACTGCAATGCAATATTTAGCTTCACATAGTCCAGCGATTTCTTGCTCAAGAAGGTTTGTTTGCTCACCATGCAGATATCGGCCAGATTTAATGACGTTGCAAGCAGCCTCTTGCAGTTGCTCCATATATGGTTCGTTGGCCTTTGCCAAGTCAAGGAAGTTGTATTTCATTAGTTATTTTATTCTTTGTTAGTCGTTTGAATTCTTCATAGTCGCGCACATAGTCATCCTCATCGTAATGTTCCGATGCCATAACCAGGCACACTGACCCCGAAGAGAAATTGTTGATGACGCGCCAAATGCCAGGTACAATGAGCAAACCCTTATAAGGACGATTAAGAGTGATACATCGTTGTTGCACTCCATCATCGATAATTACATCAAACGAGCCACTGATTGCTACCATGAATTGCCTGAGTTGCTTGTGAGAGTGACCTCCACGCTCTTCACCGCCAGGCACGTCATATAGATAATAAACACGCTTGATGTCAAAAGGCACCTGTGCGCCATTCTCTACTACCGAGAGATTGCCGTTGGCATGGTGATGCTTGTCAAGTTCAATCACTTGGCATTGATTGATGCTCGAAATATTATGATTGTCTATTACAGCCATTTTTCAGTTTAATGTACTCGTAGAAATCTTCAATGTAATCGTTGGTGTCGTAGGCAGTGCTGCTCAGCACGAGGGCAACTGAGTTGGTAGAGAAATTGTCGATAGCGCGCCAGGTCATGCGAGGGATATAGAGGCCATAGTAGGAGCGTGCCAAATGATAGCGCTGCTCGCCAGATCCGTCGTTGAGAACTACGTCAAAACTGCCCGAGAGAGCTACGATAAACTCATCTTGGCAACGGAAGGCGTGACCTTCGCGGTACATGCCGCCTGGTACGTCATAAATCCAGTAGCACCGTTTTACCTCAAATGGCACGTGCCCCTCACTTTCAATAAATGAGAGATTGCCACGCGGGTCGCATATTTTTGGAAGGTCAATTAACTTAGGTTTTGTCATATTTTACCTATGAGGTTGAGGAGGTATTTACCGTAATCATTCTTTGCCAATGGCTTAGCCAACTTGCGTAACTGTTTGTCATTAATCCAGCCTTTGCGGTAGGCGATCTCTTCAAGAGCAGCCACTTGCACTCCCTGGCAAGTCTCAACAGTAGCTATGAAATTGGAAGCATCTAGCATTGAAGCAGGAGTTCCGGTATCTAGCCACGCAAAACCGCGACCTAAGGTTTGTACCATTACGCGATTCTCTGACAGATAGTGCTGGTTGACAGTTGTTATTTCTAATTCACCACGTGGCGAAGGCTTTATGTTTTTTGCAACTTCTATCACATCGTTGGGATAGAAATATAGACCAGTTACTGCATAGTTCGACTTGGGCTGAGAAGGCTTCTCCTCAATATCGAAGGCCTTACCATTCTCGTCAAATGCAACCACACCATAACGTTCAGGGTCCTTCACTGCATAGGCGAAGAGGGTGGCGCAACCTGTAGTGCTAGTAGTAGCTAGCGCATCTTTGAGCATTCCGGTGAAACTCTGTCCGTAAAAAATGTTATCGCCTAGCACCAGACATACTGAGTCATCGCCAATAAATTCGTCGCCAATGATGAATGCTTGAGCCAGTCCGTCGGGAGATGGTTGCTCGGCATAGCTGAACTTCACGCCAATTTCCTCACCAGTACCTAGAAGCCGTTCAAACTGTGGTAGGTCGTGAGGTGTAGAAATAATGAGAATTTCCCTTATACCAGCTAGCATAAGCACTGAAATGGGGTAATATATCATTGGCTTGTCGTATATAGGAACCAATTGTTTCGAAACACCTTTGGTCACAGGATAAAGACGTGTTCCTGAGCCTCCTGCAAGAACTATACCTTTCATATGTTATTAATTTTAAAGTACGGTTATCGATTACCGTACATTTGTTCGTAATATTTTTGATAATCGCCACTAGTGACATCATCAATCCACTGCTGATTGTCGAGATTCCATCTAATGGTCTTCTCGATGCCCACAGTGAAAGGTGTCTCAGGATACCATCCTAATTGAGTTGCAATCTTAGTTGGATCGATAGCATAACGCATGTCGTGACCTGGACGGTCGGTAACATAAGTAATTAAATCATAATTAATATCTTCAAGATTGCAATTTAGCAAAGACTGATATTTAGGTTCTTCACGCATGATGCGAGCGATTGTGTCAATAATGAGCTTAACTATATTGATATTGCTCTCTTCATTGAAACCTCCAATATTGTATACTTCACCTATTTTGCCTTTACGTAACACAAGGTCAATAGCCTTGCAGTGATCCTCAACATAAAGCCAATCGCGAACGTTCAGTCCCTTACCATAGACTGGCAGTTTCTTACCATTGAGAATATTATGAATAACTAATGGTATCAACTTCTCGGGGAAATGGTAGGGGCCATAGTTGTTGCTGCATCTAGTGATGTTAACTGGGAAGTTATAGGTGTGGTGATAGGCCATTGCTATCATATCGGCACTAGTCTTGGAGGCAGAGTAGGGCGAACGAGGTGACAATGGCGTTTCCTCGGTGAAGAATTTCTTACCAAAAGTTGTAAGGTCGTGGCGACCTTCAATCACCTGTTTCAACTCATCATCAACATGCAATGGTTGTGCCTCGTCGAAATCTTTCTCAAGCGAGCCATAAACCTCGTCGGTCGAGATTTGCAAATATTTCTTATCCTTTTTATAAGCAGGCTTTCCTGTGTCATCTTTGCCATCGGCCCATGCTTCACGAGCACAATTGAGCAGGTTTTGAGTACCCAATATATTGGTCTCAAGGAAAAGCTTTGGATTCTCGATGCTACGATCCACATGGCTCTCGGCCGCAAAATTTACCACAAAGTCGATGTCGTTATCATCAAAGATTTCTTTCACCACACAGTAATCTTTAATATCACCTTTCACAAAAGAAACATTTGGCAATTCCAGTTCTTCCTTGATAGAGTTTATGTTTCCAGCATAGGTTAGCGCATCGAGCACAATAACCTTGATGTCGTTACCATACTTAGAGGTTATATACTTCACAAAGTTAGAGCCAATAAAACCTGCTGCCCCAGTGACTAGATATGTTATCATATAGCTAATAATTATATTTAAACTACAAAGATAGTTTAACTTATTAGATTTACAAAATTCAAATTGTCTTTTTTAAAATAAACCTTATTAAATGCTTGTAAAACGACGTTCAACTTCTTTCCAGTTAATGATGCTCCACATTGCTGCAATGTGGTCGGGACGACGGTTGCGATAGTCTACATAGTAGGCATGCTCCCACACATCCATCGTCATCAATGGTCTCAATCCTTTTGTGACAGGATTGCCAGCATTAGGCTCTTGCAAGATTTGAAGATTACCGTCGGCATCGCTGGCTAGCCATGCCCAGCCAGATCCGAAGAGAGTTACAGCTGCTGCTGTGAATTTCTCTTTAAATGCATCAAATGAGCCGAACTGCTCGTTGATTGCATCCGCCAGTTTACCTAGTGGATGGTTGTCATCGCTCGAGGCTTGTAACTGCTCGAAGTATAGGTTATGGTTTAGAATTTGCCCAGCATTGTTGAATATGCCACCAGTGGCCTTTGCCACTATCTCCTCCAATGGAGATTCTTCAAACTCACTGCCTAGTAGCAAGTTGTTTAGGTTGTTCACATAGGTTGCCAAATGCTTGCCATGATGCAAAGCAATGGTCTCGGCGCTAATAACGGGCTCAAGCTCGTTAGCTCCATAAGGTAGATTGATTAATTGATACATAGCTATTATTTATTAATTGGGTTTCCTAAAAGAATGGAATATACTGCTGTAATATCGGCAGCAGTGATGTTGTTGTCGCCATTTTGGTCACCATTAATTAGGTGGGTGGCATCGTTATTGAGAAGGAAGTCGTAAAGCGCTGTAACGTCGGCGGCTGTCAAATTACCATCATTGTTGACGTCTCCAGGAATCGCTGGAGTGATAGGGTAGTGCGCTTTCAGTGACTTGAGTTGAATAACGTGTTCACCATAATTGCTTTTCTCGGGAGTAAACTTGATAACATGCAGGCTGAGTGGATAGGTCAGCAAGTTGTCTAGTCCACCCATTGCGTTGAGGTCGAAATCAAGTTTATATTCCTTGTTGGCCTCAAATCCAGTATTCTTACCAAACTCCAAGTAGTTGAGTTTGTTCAGTACGGTATTTCGCACATCAATTTGGACCATTTGCAATGGCAAAGTGCTTGTGAATGTCAAAGAAATGCTATCGGGGAGGCTATAGAAAGTGATGTCCTTAGAAAGTTGTATATAAGGAGCACGATTGGAGTTATAGGTGAATGACAAGTTTCCATTCTCGTCTAGAACCAGATTCTTTGCACCAGCTCCTTTCAAAGCCCATCCATCCCACGACTGCTCAATATATTCTTGATCACTAATCTCAACAGTAATGCTGTCATTATCAACAAAATCTCCTATTATACAAGAGAATGCCGTCTTACCATTTTTTAGACCTTTAAGATTGCCATTAGTGATTGTTGCAATGCTTGGGTCGTCTACCTGCCACGTCAGTTTGTCGCCATCATAATAATATTTCTTTCCATAAAGAGTAGCACTCACTTCAATGGGAAATTCTCGATTATCCACAAAAATCATAGGCTTCATTGCTATGCTAGGCTGCGCCTGTAGAGTTCTAAAGGGCACAGTTGCAGTCATACCACTTAGATTAGCGGTGAGAACTCCTTCGCCTATATTCCCACTAAGAAATAGAGTAGATCCTTGAGTATAGCCCATTGTCTCATCGCATGAAAGAGTAAAGCCTGTAACGTTGTCGTCCACAACTTCACCATACTGGTTGAAACCCACAATGCGGGGAGTGTAGGACGAATAGATAGGTAAATCGGCACGGAAATCATAGAATTGAATAGATGCTATTTCGTTGTCTTCAGGCGCCTCGGTTTCCAGCATCCATCCGCATGCAACTGCTCGTGGTGTGCCCTCGGTTGTAGTGTTGATAATCTTTCCATCAACCATCATCTGAGCCGACCCACCTGCATCCATGTTAATTATCTCAGTGACATCGGGGTAGAGGTCTTTTAATATTTGACACATCACGGTCGTTGAGCAACCAGCACTGGCACCATAATATCTACTTGTTGATTTGTCAATAACGATCATATAGAGGTGTTTGCCCGTTGCATCGCATCCGTAGGCAGTGCGACTATAAATCATTGAATTATAGTTCTCATCGTTGTTTCGACCAGTTAGTTCTCCATTATGCATCACAGGGGCATTACCTTCAACCATGTTCTCAATAAAAGGTATTACTTGATTCTCTTCGTTATAGGTCCATCCATGGTTGATGGTAATAACATCGCCCTCGGCTAGAGGAGCAAGATGATCCTTCATCAATCCAGTTGCGGTAATGCATGCGTCATACTCTCCAAGCGTTTGCCGATCAGCATTTCTAACAATCTTTGCAATGGTGAATGACATGTTCTGGTTTACGAGCCAACGGCTACCTTCGTTGAAGACGAGATAAAAGTTATCGGCATCGGCCACTCCAGTCTCATTGTAACCAATCCAATTAGTCTCAAACTCGCGGGTGCGGGTGAATGCAGGCGTCCACAACACTGCTGTGTGCGGCAGGTTTCGTCGATTCACCGTGTTCAGCGGTGCTGGAACATCAAGCTTGGGTGATGATAAAGTTCCACCACAGTTGAAATGGCCAAAGTATAGAGTCTTGTCTTTCGTGATAGCACATGCTCCAGTGCGGCTTGGACCCCCATTCCATGCATCAGCATTGGTCTCGGTGTTTAGATAAACGCTATCGTTGCGTACCACCGCTCCAAAAGGGTCACCAAGCTCAAAATCCATTGTTGGGGAGCCATTACCAGTTACACACCAAAAGTTTGCATTACAAGCAGCTATCGGTCTGCGTGTTTCAGTCCTGTTGCGTGAATAGGCATTGGTCAGCAGTTCAGTTCTCCCTAATGTGTTATAGCCAATGGTTGTTTCCACACGGTTATATGGGTTTGTCAAGTCGGTCTCAAGGAGATAGACGTTGAGTGGATAGTCGGGAATGCGTATTATGGTGTTATAGATTCCAGGTCCCACTTGTCGGTGCATGATGGTGTCGACACTGTAGATTGTACCACCAATGTTGATGCCAGCACCGGCACTGCAATAACCTAAAACCATCATGGCTATTATTACAAATGCTTTTTTCATTAGTATTTAAAATTTATATGTGTTGTTTGATTTTGTAAAGATAGTAATAATTTTTCATTTAGGCACTAAAACCCAATTATTTTCAAAAAAATAGCAGGTAAAAGCATTTCAAAAGAATAATAGTTACTATCTTTGCGCATCAAAAAAAGAAGTATTACAAATGAGAACAATTATTTCAAGAATTATGGCCTCGGCATTAGCTCTCGCAATTTTGGGCTTATGCATTGTGTCATGCAAGGGATTAAGTAGTCAAAAATCTGGTGTAGATAGTGATAGTGTTGCATTGCCACGAGTTGACACGGTGATGCTTCCCGACACTGCTTTTGCCTCGGTTGACGATTTAAACTATGAGGTAGAAATGCTGGATTCAGCAACAAGTGGAGTTTTAGACAACCTGATTAATCCCTATGATACAGTTCCTGGCATATTTACATTTAGAGGGGGGCACACTCGTGACGCAAGAACCTATAGTGGCAAAATAAAAGGTGTTCCAACCAAAATAGTTCAGGACTGGGTGTTCAAGACCGCCGCACGAGGCAAGTGGGGTGGTGGCTCCGGTTGGACAGGAGAGCCTGTTTATGTTAAGTGGCCAAAGGCTGAAGTAGATAAATTCCGCAAGACTTCTCCCGCTCTTACTGCCGACTTCTCGGACGAAGAGATAATTGTTGGCTCACTGTGCGAAGATATGATTTTCTTAAACTTTGCTAATGGCAAGCCAAGCCGCAACTCACTGCAGCTAGGAAATCCCGTGAAAGGATCAATCTCTCTAGACCCAGCAATGAACGGTAGCCTCTATGCTGGCCATGCCGTGCCTGAGCACGAGCCCTTCGGTCACATTGGCATCGACCTCTATAAGCATGAGGTGGTGTATCAATGGGGACGTGACAAGAAGGCCAAGCGTGCCTGGGGTGGATATGACTCATCGCCTATTGTTGCCGGACAATTCTTGTTCTATCCAGCCGAGAATGGGACATTATACAAATATGAGCGATTGGGCAATGGTCAACTCAAGATGCACAGCGCATTGCGTTATGTTGTGAAAGGTGATAATGGAGCCGGCATGGAGTCGAGTCTTGCAATTTATAAGAACTATGGCTTCATTGGTGACAATCACGGCGACGTGTTGTGCATCAATCTCAACACGATGAAACCCGTTTGGCACTACGACAACCATGACGATATCGATGGCACTATTGTGCTTGAGGTAGAGAATGGCGTTCCCTACCTTTACTGCGGTTGCGAGGTTGACTTGCAGAGTGGTGCCGACACAAAAACTCATTTTGTCAAACTTAATGGACTTAATGGCTCACTAGTGTGGGAATGGTCTTGTCCAAGCCGTCGCAGCTATCAGGGCGACAAGCACTTTGACGGAGGTCTCTATTGCACACCATTACTTGGTGATGGTAACTGCAAGGACATGATATTTGCTTCATTCAACCAACTTGACGGGAAAAACACATCTGAGTTCTTGGCGTTTGACAAGAGAAATGGCAATGTATTATATCGCAAGACGCTCAATTTCTATGCATGGTCATCTCCAGTTGGTTTCTATAATGAGAAGAATGAGCTTTACATCGTAATCGGCAACTCTAGTGGTCACCTCTATCTCATCCGTGCCAAAGATGGAGAAATCCTCAACGACCAAGTCCTCTCAAGCAACTTTGAGTCATCACCCATAGTTAAAGACAACATTTTAGTTGTAGGCTCGAGAGATGGTGGCATTTACCGTTTCCATGTGGAGTAAATTGAACTTTTACAACAAGAAAAAATCAGCTTGAAGGTTTCAAGCTGATTTTTTTGTAGGATGAGTTGCGCAATAAGAATAATTTTTTTCATTTTTATAGAAAATTAGTTATTGCAAGTAAACCTTGAACTTTTTTAGCTGTTTAAAAGAATAGTATAAACTGCAGTAATATCGGCACTTGTTATAGTGCCATCTCCGCTTTGGTCGCCATTCACTATGTGAGTGGCATCATTGTTAAGCAAGTAATCATATAGCGCTGTGATATCGGCACTTGTCACAACTCCGTCGCCATTCACGTCACCAGGCACGACAGGTGGAGTGTCGCTCATCTCTTCCCATCCATAGTTAACGCGTTGATAGAAATGTATATTCTTGGCTTTAGCTTGAGCCACTTGCACATAGGTGGGAGGGTCGTTTTGCTCGGCACTGCTTGGGTAGTAGCAATACACATCGAGCCTGGTGCTGAATGTGGGTGCGCTGGCAATAAACTGGTCCCAACCTTCGCTCTTGATTTTGTTCCAATAGCAATATAACAAAGTCAATTTAGTGTTTTGAGAAAGATTCAAGGTTGAGAGCTTGTTCTGATAGCAATAAAGATGTTGAATGTTTTTGAATCCCTCAATACCTGTGAGATCGGCAATGTTCATGTTTTTAATATCAAAGCCATTGATTGATGCATTCTCGCTGTCATAAACCACTGCATCTAGGCCTTGGGCTGTGCCAAAAAGATAGGTGCGGAAAGCGTCGTCGGGGAAATGAGCGTAATCTATGGGCCAATAGTCCTGGAGGGCATTCAGAGAATAAGTCTGGTTACCATTCTTCACAATAAAATCAAAACCATTACTTTTTATGACTCCCAACTGGGAGCGGGTTGGGAGCTGGTTGCGCTCGGCAGCAGTGGCGTTGAATGCTTCAATCAAGCCCTCTTTGCCACTTGGCACAGGGTTAAGAGAAGATGCCAGTCCAGCCCATGTGATGCCTGCAGGGTTGTCATAACACTTCAAATGATAAAACTCCCTATTTGAAAATAATCTCAGAATTTTTGTCTTACCGCCCTGGTCCCATAATCTACGAAAACAGAAGAAATAATTAATGCCTGTCCAGTCCTCCACATTCTTCAAGACTTCATTTCCTGCTGTTTCAATATTGATTGTGCGCCTTTCAAAAATCTCGTAGGTTTCCAGGTTTGAGCCATATTTCTCGGTCACCCATGAACGGAAGGTCGCGTCGGGGAAGTTTGACTCGTTGACGGGTATTCGCTGTGAAATGATGATATCCCTGCCTGGCAGCACATCATTACCTGCGTTGACAAATGTCTTTTGGCTGCTGCTGAAGGTCGCTGTGCCAAAGTAGGAGTAGTTTGTGAAACTATTAATTGGGTTGATGCCATAACCAATTGTCATCGTTGAATAGGTGTGCAAAGTGAATGATTTCACATTGCTCATGGCAAATGCAGTTTCGCTGCCAGTGCGAAGGAGCAGTGCCGATCCGTCACTGGTCACACTCGAAAAACGTGACAGGGCACTGCCACCAGCACTTCGGGCGTACACGCGTGAGTGATGAAAAATGATTTTCTCGTCAGTAGTGCTGCTACAAGATATTGCAGGATTTGAATTTCCACTAAGATACATGTAAAATGTGGCATGGTCAAAAGTGACAGTGGCACCATCGGTGGCATACAGGCAGTTGGCGTCGCCATCGGCTCCGTAAACGCTCACCTGCACCAATGCCTCGCAAGTGAAAGTGGTGTTGGCCTCCAATCGAATTGGGGCACAAGTGGTGGAACTTAAGTAACTGTTGTTTGTGCTAAAATAAACTGTTAGTCCGTCGCAACTCTCATTGTAGATACATCGGTTGTCGTTGCCTGTGCGCACTATTTTCACATTGTTGAGTGTCACCGTCTTGGTTGAGGGGTCATAGACAACAGAGTAAGGCTGGTCTTCAATGTTGGCTTTTATGTTAGAACCTCTAACATTGGTATAGTTGTCGCTATTAACTGCTACACCACCTATCTTGAAACCATAGTAGGTTGAGGCTTGAGCTGTGAATATGATAACAATTAATGTGAATAAAGTAAATAATTTTTTCATAATAAGATTTGTCTAACAATTTACAAATTTAGAAATAAAAAACCTTTTATGCAAAAACCAACAACTAAAACGCACTTAACTGAAAGAAAATTCGTAAATTTGCAACTTCAAAAAAAGCGGCATGTGGATTTTGCTTGCAGTCATATCGTCAATTAGTCTAGGTTTCTTTGATGTTTTCAAGAAGCTATCGCTAGAACGCAACAATGTATTTGTTGTGTTGATGCTCAACGTGTTGATATGCAGCATCATGGTTAGCCCTCTCACTGTCATGTCACTAATGGGCAAACCTGAGTGTGCTCTCACTGCCAATGGTCATGCCTTGATAGCATTAAAATCGATAATTGTTACCATTTCATGGCTATTGGGCTTTGCCTCAACCAAATATCTACCTCTAAGCATAAGTGGTTCAATCAATGCTACCCGTCCCATCCTGGTACTTTTTGGAGCCATAGCTTTCTTTGACGAGAGCCCTAATGCTATTCAGTGGGCAGGAATCATTCTTGGCTTTGTGTCGCTGTTATGGGTTGGGTTCATTGGACGTCGCGAGAAGACCGAGAAAGGCTTAGGAATATGGATTTTTATGGGTATTATTTCCATAGTGCTGTGGGCTGCAAGTGGTCTCTATGACAAGTGGCTGCTTAGCAGTGGTTATAAACCACTTGCAATCGAAGCATGGTACCCCTTCTATCAAACTCTTATTATGATTGTGATAGTTGCTGTTGAGCATTCTCACAAACGCAGTATTGACCGTTTCCACTGGAATAAGAACATAGTGGTTATTTCAATATTTATCATTATTGCCGATTTGGCTTATTTCTTCAGCCTATCTTATCCTGAATCGCTTGTGTCAATTGCATCAATGATACGCCGTGGTAGCGCACTCGTGGCATTCTTCTATGGAGCGATAGCTCTAAAAGAGAAAAACTTGC
Source organism: uncultured Bacteroidales bacterium (assembly GCA_902792435.1). Taxonomy (GTDB): domain Bacteria; phylum Bacteroidota; class Bacteroidia; order Bacteroidales; family Muribaculaceae; genus Sodaliphilus. Next base: position 50,541 of record CADAZN010000001.1, on the reverse strand, counting down.
GTCTTAAGATTATAGATCAGATACTGCTTATCGCAGGTATGACTTTAATAATTATTGGTAGTCTTTAACCTCAGTTGTATGGAGCATCGAAAAATACCTCATCCAGTAGTCTCAGTAATACCTATAGTGCTGCTCATAGCCATGTTAGTGGTTATTATCAATCTCTTTGGCAGTGACGCATTGAGTGGTGGCAGCCAGATAGCGTTGATAATGGGAATGGCTGTATGTGTACTCATCTCCATGGTGTTCTACCATGTTCCTTGGAAGACATTTGAGAAACAAATGGCAAAGACCATGAGCGGTATCTTTGTCACTATAATGATACTCCTATGTGTAGGCATGCTTGCTGGTTCATGGATGATTAGCGGTGTTGTTCCAACATTAATTTATTATGGTATAGAATTGTTATCACCTCGTTATTTCCTTGTAACTGCATGTGTAATCTGTTCACTAGTTTCATTACTATCCGGTAGCTCGTGGACAACAATTGCCACTATTGGTGTTGCGTTGCTTGGAGTAGGTGAGGCGCTTGGCATCGATAAGGCATGGACAGCTGGCGCTATTATATCAGGAGCCTATTTTGGCGATAAAATGTCACCCCTAAGCGACACCACGATTCTCGCATCTTCGGCAACACGTGTCGACCTTTTTGTGCACATCCGCTACATGATGCACACCACCGTACCAGCTCTTTCAATTTCTCTTATTATTTTCCTCGTTGCTGGTTTAGGTCACGACTCTATTGCAACAGTTAACGTTGAACAATATACAAAAGGACTAGAGAACACCTTTAACATTTCATTATGGACTCTTCTGGTGCCCATCATCACAGGCGTGCTGATTGCGCGCAAAGTGCCTTCGCTCATTGTCCTGTTTGTTTCATCGTTGATGGCAGGTATTGTAGCTTTGATATTGCAGCCTCACATTTTGTGTCAAATCGCCAATGATTCGTCATTGGCAGTAGCAAGCGCAATGGTCAAAGGCCTTGCAATCACATTCTATGGTGCCACTGCAATAGATACAGGTTATGCGGCACTTAACGACCTCGTGTCTACTGGCGGAATGGCAGGAATGCTCAATACGGTATGGCTTATTTTGTGTGCTATGTGTTTCGGCGCTGCAATGGTAGCCAGCGGAATGCTAGAAAGTATTACTCGCATGGTGATTAGCTGGATTAAATCTCGTTTCAGCTTAGTGTCATCAACAGTAGGAACTGGATTACTATTAAATCTTACTACAGGAGATCAATTCATTAGCATTGTTTTGAATGCTGATATGTTCCGTGAGGTGTACAAGCAACTTGGATATGAGCCACGATTGTTGAGTAGAACTACCGAAGATTCGGCAACTGTGACTTCGGTGCTAGTTCCCTGGAACACCTGTGGCATGACTCAGGCAACAGTTCTAGGGGTGCCCACACTCACCTATCTGCCTTATTGCTTTTTCAACTTGCTTTGCCCAATTATGACGCTGTTAGTTGCTGCAATAGGATGGAAGATTAAACACACTCAGCCTGCTGAAGACGAAAATCCTAAAGAAACAAAAGAGAATGAAGAATAAACGATTATTACTGAGCTTTATCACATTTATCACCATTGCAATGGTGAGCAATGTGTGCGCCCAAGATGTTATAAGAATAGGTGTCGCTTGGACTCCATCGGTAAACAGCAATGACCGAGTGATGCAGGCAATAAAGTTGGGTGGGGGAGAGCCTGTGATACTGGAACAAGTGCGCCCCAATACATTTGAGTATGACAGCATCACATTGTCATCAAAATATGTAGATGAATATAATGTGCTTCTTGAAAAATATGCTACACAGATAAAAAATAATTCATGGCATAATTCAAATGTTGAAAGTGTAATGAAGGACATTGATGCGGTAGTGTTTCTAGGAGGAGGAGATATTAGTTCCACACTGTTTCGAGAACCTCAGCCATGGCATTGCCTTCCCGATGACAAATGCAATGCAACACGAGATCTCTCGGAATATCTCACTATGTCCTATTGCCTTGACAACGATATTCCCGTACTTGGTTTGTGCCGTGGCATGCAAATGCTCGCAGTCGTTTCGGGTGCCAGCATGATTCAAGATTTAGACACCTACTATAAAAATTTGGGTATTGAATATAACAACTTGCACCGCTCGTTGCGTGACAGTGACGGTAATCGCCATTACTTGACGCATGATGTGGCTATTACCAACCATGCATCATTACTTTATAATATTAACTTAGGCGACACTATCAAGAACGTTCCATCTTGGCATCACCAAGTAGTTGGCGATATAAAAGGGACAAATCTTATCATTTCAGGTATTACCAAAACTCAAGGTGTGGATATAATAGAAGCCATTGAGCGAAAAGACAAGACATTTGCTCTAGGTGTTCAATTCCATCCAGAAGAGGCTGTGAAAAAACAACTGCTAAACACCGAAGATGATCCTAACTTCATGCAACTGAATGAAGGTGTGAACTATTTCCGCACACTAGTCAACTATTGCAAAAGAATGAAATCATCTAAAAATTAATAACTACAAAAATAAAACAAATATGGATTGGGCTGAAGGACTGCATTGCGCAGTAACGGTGTGCGACACCGAAGGTAAAGTGATTTACATGAACGAGAAATCACGAGAGACATTCAACAAGGGAGGCAAATCTATGGTAGGACAAAACCTATTTCCTTGCCACAACGAGCGCTCGCAAGCAATGATAAGGCACATGATGGAGAGCGACACCATCAACGCCTACACCATCACCAAGAATGGCCAGCGCAAGATGATTTACCAATCGCCATGGCGTGTTGACGGCAAAGTGGCTGGTATGGTGGAAATCTCAATGGTAATCCCTAATGATATGCCACATTACGACCGCGACAAAAAGTAAGTATAAATATTATCTTCAAGTGGCTATTTGGAGACTTTTACTTAACAAATAACCGAACTATCTAACGGTGTTCAAATGCTTCGGTAGTTATTTTTTGTATACTACATTTGCTTTTATTCAAATAATTATTGTAATTTTGCAAACACAAACCCAAAAGAACCAAACTTATTTAGTGATCAAATATTCTTTTATTATTAACAACAAAACTTTATTTAAAATGAAAAAGTTTTTACTTTCTCTGGCAGTTATCGCTGCTGGCGCTTTATCTCTTGGCGCACAAGAGACAGCAACTCTCACTGTTGCTGACGGTACTAACAACAACAGCCATCCTTTCAACATGCTGTATTGGGATTCTGAAAACACTACAACCCAAGTTATCTACAATGCTTCAATGCTTGATGAAATGATGGGTGGCACTATTAACAGTGTTAAGTTCTACGTTAGTGGCTCATTCACCGAAGTTGCTAACACCATCACCCAAATCTCGATGGGCACTACTGAGCAAAACGCTTTTGAGAGCGCTACTCCAATTACTGGCCTTACTGTAGTGAAGAACGAGTTCACTTCGCCCGCAACTGGTGTTACCGAGGTAGAGGTTGTATTTGACACTCCTTACGTTTACGAAGGTGGCAACCTGGTGTTTGAATGCAAGGTAACTACTGCAGGTGGATGGAAGAGCAACAACTTCCTTGGCGCAAACCAGGATGCAAAAGTTTCTATGAGCAGAACTTCTACTTCTAACTTTATGCCCAAGACCACTTTCACCTACGTGCCTGCTCCCCTAGAGGACTATGCTGCATGGGTAAATGTTGAAGCACTTAACTTTGGCAAGACCCAAATTGACACCCAGAAGGTGATGAATGTAACTCTGAAGAACAAGGGCGCCAATGCCTTTACTCCAGCCATCACTCTTGAGGCTCCTTTCAGCACAACTTATGAGGCTGCTGAGCTTACTTCTAAAGAGTCGGTTGAGATTCCTGTGAAATTTGCTCCCACCGAGTTTGGTGAGTACACTGGCACTATGACCATCAACTGTGGCGAGGCTGGCACCTACACTGTTGCTTTGAACGCTCTCTGCCCCAACGAGTTTGAGTTGACCGTATGCGAAGGCGAGACTCAAAGTCAATATGCTCCTATCTATGGCTACTACTGCGACACTCAGGGCACATTCGTGCAGATGCTCTATCCTGCCGACATGCTCGCCGAGGCTGCTGGTGGCAAGATTACTGCTATTAGATTCTACCCAACAAGTAACATAAGTGTTGGCACTCCAACCATCGAGCTCAGCCTGAAGGGCACCGAGGAGACAGCCTATGAGGCAGAAAGCGCTATCGCTGTTCCCGGCAACTTGGTTACTGACCTCACTACCGTATCGACCATCACCCTTGAGAATGGCCAAGAAGGTCTTCAATTTGATTTTGACCAGCCTTACACTTACGAAGGTGGCAACCTCGCTGTTCAGACTCTCGTAGCTGTAAAGGGCGCATGGGCACGCACCTATTTCTATGGCGTGAACCAAGAGACCAATACCTCCTATGCACAGTGGGCTGAGACTGGTGGCTACAACCAGATGATGCAGTTCCTGCCTAAGATGACTGTTATCTACACTAAGGAGCAGACCCCAGTAGAGGAGACTATCACCGTGTCTGGTACTGTTCAGGACGTTGAGGGCAACCCACTCGAGGGCGTTAACGTTGTTCTTACCGTAAATGAGGGCCGCACAAGCTACACCGCAACTACCGACGCCGATGGTGCTTACACCATGGACATCACTCCAGTTGAGGGCGCTACCTACGACATGACCTTCACCAAGGAGGGCTACAAAGCTCAGACTCTTGAGAATGTAGACCTTGAGAATGTTCCTGTAGTAGTTATGGAAGAAATAGACAATCCTACTGCTATCAGCGTTATCAACGTTAATGCTGCTTCAGTTAAGTACATCGACGCAATGGGTCGTGTTAGCGATCGTCCATTCAAGGGCGTGAACATCGTTGTTACCCGCAACGCCGACGGCACTACTACAACTACCAAGGTTGTTAAGTAATTAAGCTTATACAATAAACCAAATAAAAGCGTGGTCCCAAATGAGGCCACGCTTTTTATATAATATTGTTTTTGCTTTAAAACAAAAGATAAGATTAATCGTTCATAGTGAGTAGGAGTTCATCGTTATCACGAGTGCGTTCCATGCGTTCCTTGATGAATTCCATAGCCTCAATTGAGGTGCGGTCACTCAAGAATCGACGCAGAATCCACATGCGGTTGAGAGTGTCTTGACGAAGCAACAAATCATCACGACGAGTACTTGATGCCATTATATCAACAGCTGGGAAGATTCGCTTATTACTCAACTTGCGGTCGAGCTGTAACTCCATGTTACCTGTTCCCTTGAACTCCTCAAAGATAACCTCGTCCATCTTGCTGCCGGTCTCAATAAGAGCAGTAGCGATAATCGTCAGACTTCCGCCATTCTCAATATTGCGAGCAGCACCAAAGAAACGCTTGGGTCGCTGCAGAGCGTTAGCATCCACACCACCACTAAGGATTTTGCCACTAGCTGGGGCGATAGTGTTGTAGGCACGGGCAAGACGAGTGATAGAGTCAAGTAAAATCACAACGTCGTGACCGCATTCAACCATGCGTTTTGCTTTTTGCAGCACCAGGTCGGCAATCTTGACATGACGTTCGGCTGGTTCATCAAAAGTAGAAGCAATAACTTCGGCATTAACACTACGAGCCATGTCGGTAACCTCCTCGGGGCGCTCATCAATAAGCAAGATAATCATGTAGGTGTCAGGATGATTCTCCGAGATAGAGTTTGCTATATCTTTAAGCAGAACTGTCTTACCTGTCTTAGGGGGAGCCACAATGAGTCCGCGTTGTCCCTTACCAATAGGTGAGAACATATCTACAATGCGAGTAGACATATTCGGGTGGGTGTGATTAACGAGATCGAATTTCTCATTGGGGAACAATGGCACCAAGTGCTCAAATGGAATGCGGTCACGCACAAATTCAGGAGTACGGCCATTGATTAGTCTAACATCAACTAATGGGAAATATTTCTCGCCCTCTTTGGGTGGACGAATAGTGCATTCAACCACATCACCAGTCTTAAGACCATAATTCTTGATATGTGATTGTTGAACATAAATATCATCAGGCGAAGTGAGATAGTTATAGTCACTCGAACGAAGGAAACCATAACCATCAGGCATCACTTCTAGCACTCCCATTCCATTCAATATGCCATCAAAATTATAAATGACATCAGAGTAGGGTAGTGACGACTCAGGTTGCTGAGCCTGTTGGTTCTTGCCTTTCTTCTTCTTTTGTTGTTTATTCTGAGGTTGTTCTTTCTCAGCCTTTGGCTCATGAATTATTATTGGAGCCTTTGCCGCTTCTTCGGCTGCAATTCGACGTTGCTCTTCAGCTCGCCGAGCAGCTTCTTCTTTCTCTTCTTGAGTGCGTGGCTTAAATGTCATAGGACCGTTGCTGAAGAACTGACCACCATTATTCTGGTTATCGTTGCGTTTAGACTTTTTGCCAATAGATGCATTAGGATTTGTATTGAACAAACTCATAAAGTCATCCTGATTAGGATCAAAGTGAGAAGGCTCAATTTGCTCCATCACTTCTTCACCATAATCATCAAACGCTTCATTCGGTTCATGAATAGGCTGTTCAACATTAGGTTCAGGAACATCGTTAACTTTATCGTCGACAACTTCTACGGTTGGAAGAGTTTCAACAGGAGCTATCATATCATTAACTTGAACTTCCAAAACCTGTTCGCTGTTTTCCGACTCCTCATAGTCAATAGTTTCCTGTACAACATTGCGCTCTATGCGTTCACGCTTAGCGCGTTTTACAGGCTTTGTTTCAACATTATCATCTTGAGGAGATTCAGTCTCAACAGATTCTTGTTTTGGTTCTTCGAGTCCAGGAAGCTGCTCCTTTTGTGAAGACTTTTGATCACTCTTGCGAGGACGACCACGCTTACGCTTAGGCGCATCATCCGATTCAGGATCAATAGTCTCTTTAGCTTCAGCTTCTATGTTTTTTGATTTCGTTTTTTTAGATGAGTCATCAGCACTTTTTGACGACTTCTTTTCTTTCTTCTCTTTTACTTCTGTTTTAGTGGTGTCTGATGACTCTTTCTTTGTGCGTCCTCGACGACGTTTGGGAGCCTCAGGAGTATTGATTGAAGCGTCGATGGCTTGCTGATCAATAATCTGATAAATCAAACTGTCTTTATCAGCATTATTCACCTTCTTCAATCCCATTGTTTTTGCCAAATCTTTCAATTCAGCCTCGTTCATTGAACTGAGTTCATCGATATTATACATAAGCTTAAAAAATAATCGTGAAAATCTCAACGCAGTGTCCAGCAATTCATATTCATTTATTAAAGCATGATTATAATCACACTTAAATAACGCCGCACAACTCGGTGAAAAAGATTATCGAGATAAAATATATAGATTTAAATAAAAATTGTGGGAAATGTACACAATAGAAATTAAGATTGTTGATTGATTTAGATTTATTGTGTGCATAAATCAAGTGCAAAGGTAGTTATTTATTTTTAAATAACAAATTTTTTTTGTCATAAAGGTAATTTATACTATCTTTGGGGCAATAAACACAACGAAAAGATGAAAAAACAGGTATTAATAATTTTGCTGATGCTTGCTGGCACAATAGGGGCGCTGGCTTGCACTTCGGCTATAATTTCAGGCTCAAAAACAGCCAATGGTCGACCCTTACTATGGAAACACCGCGACACTGGTTGTCCCGATAATCGTGTTGAACTCATTAAAGCGCATGACGACTGCTATGAGTTTGTGGCGATATTTGACGCTACCGACCCTGCCGATACCGCCGCATGGACAGGATTCAATGAGAAGGGGTTTGCGATAATGAACACTGCATCCTATAATCTCAACAATGACGATGTTCCTGAGAGCGAAATGGACCGCGAGGGTGTAGTAATGAAGCTTGCGCTGGAGCGTTGCGTTACGGTCTATGACTTCGAGTACTTGCTTAAGACGCTGCCCAAACCACTGGGCGTGGAGGCCAACTTCGGCGTAATAGATGCCAAGGGCAATGGCGCCTATTTTGAGACTGGCAACTACACTTATAAGAAATATGACCTTGCCGCTGCTCCTGATGGCGTGCTAATACGCACTAATTACTCTCACAGTGGCCGTGAGGACGACGGCATGGGCTATGTGCGCTATGGCAACGCTACACACTTGCTTGGTCCTCACATTGAAGCCGGCGACTTTGAGCCATGGATGTTCACGGAGCAATTCTCGCGCACCTTCTATCATAGCCTTATAGGCAAAGATTTCACCCATAGCGGCGAGGAGTGGCTTGTTGACCAAGACTTCATACCCCGACGCAGCTCGACGGCATCGATAGTGATAGAGGGTGTTGCAAAGGACGAGCCAGCAGAACTCACCACAATGTGGATTGCTCTAGGCTATCCCCCTTGTGCCGACACGTTTGCAGCCCGACTTGGCGTGGCTGGCGGAGTGCCTGAGGTGCTTAAAGGCACTGGCGCCAACAATCACAGCCCTCAGTGCGACATTGTCAAGGCCCGTAAGGCCGAGGTGTTCTCGATTGAGCGTGGAAACGGCCAGCATTACCTGAACCTGAGCAAGCTTTATAACAACGAGGGCACAGGCTACTGCCAGCAACTGGTGAAGAAGAACATGGAGATGTATGAGCGCGAAAAGGAATCGCGCGATAAGATTATGATGGGAGTGTTGCTTAAAACTAGAGTGTGGTAATCAAGGATTGTTATATATCCTCGGGCACCTACATGTCGATACTTTACAGGCTATACTTTGCCCGGCGCTGGTGGCTGTTGCTGCTCCCAGTGCTTGTATGTCTAGCCTTGATTGTTGTTGATACTCGATTTGCCTATGTAGCTCTGATTGTTGCGATGGCAATGGTCATTATCTCTATGCCGCTAGTGTATTATTATGCTCTCACTCAGGAGTCGCGATGGTCAATACTAGAAAAAACTGCTACAATTACCGATGACGGTTTGGTGCTCAATTTCTCAAGTGAGAAAATGAAAGAGCACCTTATATTATGGCAAGAGATAGCAAGTACTACTGCAATAAACAACTGCTTGATACTTCGTTTCAAAAAGAATAGTTATACATTTCTCGCAATTCCTCTTGAAGCTTTTTTGGGGGAAGATGAATTATGCCGCTTTGTGCTTGATGTTAGGCACCACATTGGGCAATAATCCTGCTTATTAATCGATAAAAAATGCCTGTTCATCTATTTCACTCGTGAAAGTGAAATAGAAAGGTAAACTTTTACTGTTTCAGGTAGTCAAAATGACAACAAAAGAAATTATTAACACAAAAGGTTTTAAAAAGATGAAGAAGAGAAAAACATTACTTCTGGCTGTACTACTCTCGATTGTAGCATCGGTAGCAGTTACATCGTGCAGCCCATATTGGTACGATGATTATTACTATGATTATCCCTATCGGGGTCGCCCAGGTCCACCACCGCCTCCACCACCTCGTCCTCATCATCCAGGTGGGCATCATCACCCAGGATATCATTATTAAATAAAAAAGTGACACTTGGAACTCCAGGTGTCACTTTCTTATTATTTCTTATAATCAATTGCAAATCCAAGCTTTCTTAAACTCGTGCGAGGACTTTTTAATTTTTTTGAGTTCTCGCTTGTTGTCACTTTGAGCAATTACAATCAAGAATTTATCATCTCGATTCACAATTTGAGTTTCAATGCCTTTTTTCTCATAGCGTTTCGACATTGATTTCGCCTTGCTTGAAGAACTGCATGATTCTATGGCCAAGAGGTAAACATCATCGGTTGACTTTGTTATATCTTTATTAGTCTTTTCATGAGAAGAATCCTTTGCGGAATCCTTTACTAAATCATTCGATTTTTTAGTATTCTCAATTAAAACAAAACTATTATCTTCGGTTGTAGTTTTACACGATGGCTTAACTGTGACCTGATTTGTTGTCATGGATGGTGCCTGCTGAGTGTTAGTCTTAACTTCAGCAACATTTAAGCTGGCATTCTGTGTTGCCTTGTCGATTATTACAGGAGTGGAGAGCAATAATCCAACTCCCACAATAGCAACGATGGATGCAGCGACTTTGATTTTTTCGCGCCATCCAAAATCAGCATGTATAATGGTTGCAGCCGAAACAACATTACTATCACTTGCAATTGCTGGGATCTCAAAATTAGAGAGTCCAAAGAATTCGTCGCTTGCCTCGCACTTTGTCATGGGGACAAACTCTAAAATCTTCTGGTCATTAAGAATGAAGTATCCCATATGCCCAAAAGCAAGTTCGGCATTGTCATTAAGTTGTCGGCGGAATGTGGTAACATTATCGGCAATAAAACTGCAGGCTTGTTCGTAGCTCATGTGATGACGTCTCATCAGCGAATTGGCAAGCATACCATCATTGTGATTGATGTCACCATTAAATGCAATAGTACGTTGAGGACACTCCATTATGCTGCCCTTAACGGTCGATGGTCTATAATTAGCAATTAGTGCTCCCCATCCAGGAATCACAACGCAGTCATTGTAGATCATCAAGTATTCTATGTGTTGAACAAGTGAAATCATCATGCAAAGTTACTACTTTCGACCGGTTCACGCAAATCTTGTTAATAACTTTTTATTGACGAAACTTTAATTATTATTGAGTGACAGGAATTTTGTTTACACGATTCTGATGTCTTCCTCCCTCAAACTGAGTAGAGAAGAAGGTCTTTACCATTTCTATTGCCTCTTCATCGGTAACAAAGCGCCCGGGCATCGCTAGTACATTTGCATCGTTGTGCTGTCGAGCAAGGCTTGCTAACTCTGGAAGCCAGCATAGAGCAGAACGGATTCCTTGATGCTTATTAAGGGTGATATTGATTCCCTCGCCACTACCACAAATCGCAATGCCTGGGTAGCATTCTCCATTCTCAATAGCAATTGCGCATGGATGAGCAAAGTCGGGATAATCACAACTTTCCTCGCTATAAGTACCAAAATCTTTATACTCGATATTGTTGTTTTTTAAATAGTTGATAACAGCTTGTTTTGTAGCATAACCTGCATGGTCACTGCACAAAGCCACTGGAATGCCTGGTTTTAGAATTGTAGTCATATTATTATTTATTTTTGTTAGTTGGTCATATATAATGTCAAATTTCTTACGAAGTTCATCTGGTTGATGAAGTAGTTTGCGAAAATCCTGTAGTCGCTTTGCATTGCTCGACTCGGGTATCCATAATTTAAGATATCCGCCTTCGTCATATTTTTCACTCATATGTTCCTGAAATCGACGATAGTTCTCTTCCTTGTCAAGATTGGGGTAGTGCTTGAACGAGAACTGAATTGTCCTACGGATAATGGTGTCTCCATCGATGTGGCGATCAGCTTCAGCAACAAGACGGCCGTAGACGGTGCGTGGGTCATGATCGCTCGATGCACGATGATCTTCGGCCGCCTGAGCAATAATTTCTATCTCGGCTGCAGTAAACCATTGTGTGAGTCGTTGGTCTTCGCGAATAATACGAGCACTTTCGATGTGATGAGTCTTGCGGTCAATTTCAAGCCCCAGGTCATGATAGGCTGCAGCCACTAACAACATGGCACGGTCAACAGTAGGGTAGTACTCCGCAAGTTTCAAGCTCTCCTGCATGACATAATGCACGTGATCACGACGGTGACCTGCATCAAATGCATCATACCGTGGAACAATCTCTTTTTCTAGAAAAATGGATATTTCGTCAAATCGGATCATCTCAATTGTTGTATTATGCGTTGAGCTGTAATTTGAGTACAATCTTTGGTGGTCAGAATCTTTGCAATTCTCTCATATCCCTCAATCATAGCCTTACGCTCATCACTCTCATTTAACAATTGGGTGAGGTGGTCATCTACACTTTCCACATTGCAATTATGCAGTAATAGCTCAGGAATGATTGGAGCGTCGGCAATGAGATTAGGCAGGGTCACATAATTACCCTTGATAAGCTTGCGGTAAAACGAGTAAACAAGTTTGCTACCGTTCATGCGATAACATGCAACTTGTGGAGTTCCCAACAGAGCAGTTTCAAGCGTAGCTGTACCCGATGTCACAAGAGCTACCCGGGAATAGCGAACAAGCTCAAAAGTCTGGTCTCGCAATACCGGAATCCTCTTGCCTTTTATAGCAAGAGAGTAAGCATCATCTTCAATGCTGGGAGCTCCAGCAATTACCGTCTGGCAACTATTGTGAAGCTTTGCTGCAGCAATCATGGTGGGAAGATTGTCACGAATCTCCTTCATGCGTGAGCCAGGCAGCAAAGCGATGATAGGTTTACTTGGATCAAGACCATTGTCCGCACAGAATTGAGTAGCATCACGCATTGTTCCAAGCGCATTATTAATCTCCTTCACAGTGGGATTTCCAACGTATTCCACCTCATAGTCATGTTTACGATAAAACTCGGTCTCGAAAGGCAGAATTGAAAACATTCGGTCGACATATCGCTTGATATCTTTAACACGCCACTCTTTCCAAGCCCAGACCTTTGGAGAAATGAAGTAGAACACTGGAATACCATGTTGCTTGGCCCATTTCGCCATTTTGAGATTAAATGATGGGTAATCGATGAGAATTAGAGCATCGGGGCGTTTAGAAGCAATAGCTTCCTTTGCTTTCTTCATGAACCCAAGAATGCTACCCAAATGTTTTATTACCTCAATAAAGCCCATAAAAGCCATATCGCGATAATGGATGAGTGGCTCATGGCCAGCATTTTGTGCCATAAGGTCACCGCCCAGAAACTCAATCTGTGCGTTATTGTCTTGCTCCTTAAGTGAAGCAATGAGCGCACTACCATGAATGTCGCCTGAGGCCTCACCAGCTATTATAAAATATCGCATATGGCTAATATATTAGTTTGACAGCTCAAAGTTACAAATAAATCTAGTTATACTTCAGGGCTATAGCATTATTTGATACCGTCTCGCTTGAGCAGTGCATCTATTTTGGGTTCTCTACCACGGAATCGCTTATACAACGTCATTGGTGGCTCAGTACCGCCACGTTCAAGGATATTCTCTTTAAATGACTTAGCAGTAACTGGATTGAAGATTCCGTCTTCTTGGAACTTGCTGAAGGCATCGGCATCAAGAATCTCAGCCCATTTATAACCGTAGTAGCCAGCGGCATAGCCTCCAGAGAAGATGTGAGTGAACTGTGGTGACATCATACAACCATCAACAGGGTTAAATATCTGAACAGGTTTCATAGCCTCATACTCAAACTTAAAAGCATCGCCCGAAACAGGCTTTGTTATGCTGTGGTAGGCCATATCAAGGAAACCGAAGCTTAGCTGACGCAGGCAAGCATAGGCAGCTCCATATTGCTCCGATGCCTTTATCTTTTGCACCAATTCTTGTGGGATGTTCTCGCCAGTGAGATAGTGCTTTGCAAAGCTATCAAGATATTCACGCTCACTAAGGAAGTTCTCATTGAATTGTGAGGGTAGTTCCACGAAGTCACGATACACGTTAGTTCCAGAAGTCGAAGTGTATTTACACTTTGAGAGCATGCCATGCAAGCCATGACCAAACTCATGCATAAATGTCTCAACTTCATAATAGGTAAGCAATGATGGTTTTGTTTCAGTGGGTCTGGTGAAGTTCATTGTAAGAGTTACAATAGGTCTAACATCCTTGCCATCGGCATCACGATACTGCTCACGGAAGTTTGTCATCCAAGCTCCACTTTGCTTGGTCTCGCGTGGGAAGAAGTCGGTGTAAAGCAATGCCACAAATTGGCCATTGTCGTCAGTTACATTATAAACCTTAACTTCAGGATGAAATACTTGAGCGTCATAATTATCGGTAAAATGCAGCCCGTAAAGTCTTGTAGCAAGACCAAATACACCATCTATAACATTCTCAAGTTTGAAATAAGGTCTGAGTAGCTCGTCATTTATGCTGTACTTCTCCTCTTTAAGTTTATTTGAGTAGTAGGCATAATCCCATGGCATAATAGTAAATTTCTTTCCCTCAATCTTGCTAGCATACTTGTTGAGGTCATTCATGTCGCTCTTTTGTGTCTTGGTGTAAGCATCTTTGAGCTGATTTAGCATATTATAGACATTTGTGGGATTCTCGGCCATCTTGTTGGCAAGTTGATAATCGGCAAACGTCTTATATCCAAGAAGATTAGCCAGTTCAAGACGGGTATTGGCAATTTGCTGCATTATCTCAATATTATTGTATTCTCCGCTAGTGCACTGCGAATTATACATCTTGTAGAGTTTCTCTCGTAGATCTCTACGCGAACTATATTTCATGAACGCCAGGTAGCTAGGCGCATGCAATGTTATGAGATATTCACCTTCACGTTCTTTTGCCTTGGCGGCTGCAGCCGCAGCATCAATAGCACTCTCAGGAAGCCCATCCAAATCATTCTTTGTAAGCCACATTTCATATTTTGATGTCTCTTTCAAAGCGTTTTGGTCAAACTTGAGTGTGAGTTGTGACAAACGTGTCGAGAGTTCTTTGTATTTGTCACGGTCGCTACCCTCCAAAGCTGCACCACTGCGCACAAATGACTCATGGGTCTTCTCAAGAAGCATCCAGTCCTCTTTATCATATTTTGACTTGTCAAAATGTTTATATACATAGTCAATACGTTGCCACAGTTTATCGTTGAGGGTCACACTATTGCCATGCTCAGTAATCTTAGGTGTCATGCGCTCCGACACAGCCATTAGAGAATCGTCGGCATTAGCTGAGAGCATAGGGTAGAACACTCCCAAGACACGATTTAGCATCTCTCCCGAACGTTCCAATGCCACAATTGTGTTCTCAAAAGTTGGAGTTGCTTCTTGGTTAGCGATAGAGTCAATCTCGGCACTATGTCGCTTCATTCCTTCGATGATAGCTGGTTCATAATCAGCAGTAGTTATTCGATCGAAAGGAATAGCTCCGTTGGTAGTCTTAAACGGTTGGAAAAATACATTGTCGGCACTAATCATAGTTGCAATAGAAAGAAATAATGAAATTGATAAAAAGATTTTTTTCATAACAATATTGTTATTGATTGGTTTGAAGTGTTGCGTCAAGAAGTAACGCATAGTCGTTTGGAGGTACTCCAAGCTTATTTACTATATATTTGGCATCAGCCATGTAAAGTTGAGCAAATGTATCTTCGTCATGGCTTTCTAGTTCCAATGACTTACGATACTGAACAATAGCCTCAGCAATTTTACCCATTACCTGAAGAACATGACCATAGTTTAGATGATCTTGTGAAGAAGGAGTATCATCATTAATTATTTTCTCATAGTAATTTACTGCTTGTTCATGCTTGCCCGTTAGAAGTGAGCACCAAGCAATAGGCCGCCATGCACGATGTTTTGCTTTAGGCATGAAATCGGCCTTGTAATACTGTTGTAGGGCTTTATCATTATCGCCTTTATCGAGATAACAATGACCAAGGTTCAGGCACAAGTTCACGCTTTGGGGCGAGAGTTCAAGGGCTTTATTATAATAATCAATAGATTTCTCATGCTCATGCATTGAGCGGTAGCATTGAGCCATTTGCCTTATATTCCATACATCCGAAGCATCGACCAACTCATACCGAGAGTAGTTTTTTAGTGCTTCATGGAACCGGCCAAGCGATTGGAACGAGAAAGCAATTTTCTGATAAACATGTGGGTCAGCATCATGATTGGCAACCATGAGTCGATAAAACCTTATTGCGTCTTCATAGAATCCGTTTTTGAAATAAAACTCAGCAATTACCGACAGTGTGCTTGTATCGCTGATGTGCTCCTTAAAACAATCTACATCAGTCAAGTTGATATCGGTATCAAAAATTGACTTGAACTCACGTCTTCGCGAATACAACTTGAAGAAACGATACAAGTCTTGTATATATCGATTAATTATCGTATCGTGTTGCTTAAGTAATGATTGAACCTCGTCAGTCTGCAACTCCTGTAATTGTTCACGCTGAGCATCAAACTGTGAAAACATCATGTCTAATTGCGACTCGGGGGCCGATGCAATTGATAGTATCATAGAATACTTGTCGCTGTCGCACAATATTGGCATCGTTTTGAACAGCTCGGTCAACGGATGCTTTTTACCTCTAAAAGCAGTAACGACAGCCGAGCACCCGTCATGATAAGGCAAGAACCAATTGGATAGAGTATTGAAGAATGGGAATGACTTTAATTTAGAAAAAGTAGAGATAAAAACATCACCTCCTTCAAGTTGAATTTCATTAAATTCCTCCATTTTGCGTGTAATACCACTTTTATCGAGCCATTCTTGCCATTGTGGATTCTCCTCAATCTCGTTTATATCAATAGTGCCAGGAGTCTTCCCTTTAATTTTGTTGAATAAATCGGGACTCAGTTTTTGCAACTCTGGCATTATACCATCTTTAAGCCTACGAGAAATATTGTCTGTGTTCCTACTGTGAATCAACCTAGTAAATATTAGTCGCAAGTCACTTTCAAAGTCGGGTTGATCGTCAAGTTGGCCCCATAGTGTCATCACATCCTTATAGTTAGCAATGCGGTTACGATAAAGATAAATAATGATAACAGCATTCATTAAAGCTCTCAACTTGAGTTCAGGATCATCGAGTATCACATAAGATTTAATTAAAACTTTCAACTTCTCCTGGTCAAAGAATTTGGTCATTCCCAGCATCAATGCAGTGAGAACTAAACTTTTAAGGTGTGCTGGCAATTGAGAATTTGTGAGAAGCATATTCACTGCCTCAACATCACCATGAGAAATAGGATAGGAGCTCCAAATTTTATTGAAGATATCGCTTTCTTTAGCTTCACATTCACGCAAAATGCTATCAGAGGTCCAATCGGCTGCCTCTTCTTGAATTCTTAGTTTATCGAGTTTTTCAACATATTGGTCTATCAACAATTGCAAATCTTGATTCTTATATTGAGAGTGACGCTGATAAAACAAATGTGTTGATTGACTAGCAGCAAGAGCAATGACAGTTTTGTCAGTAAGTTGATAAGAGTCAACAAGAATTTGCGACAGAATGGTGTCACGCTGAGGGTCAAGCACACCTTTAGACAGGTATTGCAACATGAATCCAAACGAAGTTGTGAGTCGATTTAATTCTTCTATCAGGTCCCATTGTTGCGTCGCGTCAACCATGGTTTTCAGGCAATTAAAGGCTAAAGTCAGTTGCCTTCTATCTAGATGCTGGTTAATATTATTCTTTAATTTTGATATTTCGGCTTTATCCATTTTTGCAATATTATTTTTAATGATAAAAGTATATAGCAAAAGTTGTGCAAAAATAATCAATTTTGACCAAAACTGCCAAAATTGAGATTAATAATAGCTGTCGCAATAATAAAAAATGGTTGATTTGCATTAAAATCTTAATATTTATTTTGCAGTTCACGGATATTACATTATTTTTGCGGTAAATTTTGTAAAACAAATTAAAACAAATATTAACAAGTCATATTTAATATTATGGTAATTCAGCGCAAGCAGTCGTTATTCTTACTTATAGCAGCTATATTGATGGGCATCTATGCATTTATGGCATTGCTCATCAATGCTAAGGGAGAAGTGATACTTGGGGGCATGACTTTTGATGGCATTGGAGGAGTAATATTCATTCTTAACTGTCTGGTGGCATTGCTTTCTTTTGTAACGATATTTAAGTTTAAGAGTATGAGATTCCAGAAAAAGCTTTGTATAATCAATATACTCTTGATTATTGCCTCATTGGCGACTACCTGCACTGTTGCATTTATGCAAGAGGATTGTGACTTAATAGGTAGCCTTACCTATTTTAATGTACTTCCTATTGTTGCAATTATTTTCCTGTTACTCGCTCACAAAGGAATCTCTCACGATCAAAAACTATTAAGAGGCAGTAGCCGAATACGATAAACCTGAATAAAATCCTATATAAGCAATGATAATAGCATTAGTCACAATCTTTGTGATTGGTTATCTGCTGATTGCACTTGAGCATACGTTAAAGGTGAACAAATCAACGTTTGCCTTAATAATGTGCGGCATTCTGTGGTCGATTTATTCATTATGCACTCATGATGCAGTAATGGAGGACGAATTGCTCAAGTTCCTAGGCGAGACTTGTGAAATATTGATGTTCCTTATTGCTGCGATGACAATTGTAGAGCACATCGACCGCTACGGAGGCTTCAGTTTCATTACCGAGCACATCCATGCCAAGAACAAACGACGGATGTTGTGGATATTGTCAATTACTACTTTCTTTATGTCGGCTGTACTCGACAACATGACAACAACTATCATCATGATTATGATGCTGCGTCGATTGTTGCCTGACCAAAAGGAGCGATGGCTTTTTGCTGGTGTACTTGTTTTAGCAGCTAATAGCGGTGGTGCATGGTCGCCAATTGGTGACGTTACAACCATCATGCTTTGGATGGCCGACAAGGTAACAGCCATGAGCCTAATTGAGAACTTGTTGCTGCCATCTATCATCTCAGTAATCATTCCACTTGCAATTGCAACAACATGGATCAAGAAAGAACCAATGCCCAAACCAATGGCACGTCGTGAGGAAGCGATACAGATGTCGGAAGAACACCCTCACATCAGCAAGGCAATTCTCATCCTAGGTGTCGCCGGCTTACTTTTTGTCCCTGTTTTCAAAACAGTAACCCATCTTCCTCCTTACATGGGCATGATGATGTCGCTAGGCATTATATGGCTTGTTACCGAGATACTAATCACTCGTTACAAGATTGACCCAAAACTTGGCGGACGAGTATCACAAGCTATGCGTCGCATCGACATGTCTTCGATTCTGTTTTTCTTAGGCATTCTTATGAGTGTATCGGCATTGCAACAGGCTGGCATTCTCCACAATGTTGCTGGCTACCTTAACGATCACATTCATGAGCCTGTGAGTATTGCTGGCCTCATTGGTGTGCTCTCGTCGATTGTCGACAATGTGCCACTTGTAGCTGCATGTATCAAGATGTTCACTGGCATGACGGGCGCCGATCCCACTTATCTTTCTTACTTCATTGAGGATGGTTTATTCTGGCACCTGCTCACCTTCACTGCCGGTGTGGGTGGTAGCTTGCTTATTATTGGTTCTGCTGCAGGAGTGGTGGCCATGGGCATTGAGAAGATTCCGTTTTTCTGGTACTTCAAGAAAATCACATTCATTGCTTTCTTGGGATACCTAGCAGGAATCCTTTTCATTTGGCTTGAGAATTTCATTTTATAAATAAATAGAATTATGAAAAAATATTTGTTTTTTGCTTTAGCTGCCGTTATGTCATTGCCGATGATGGCTAGTTCTTTAGGTAACATTAATGGCACCTATTGGCACGACGGCTTTGCTTCTTATAATGTTACTGAAGAAGCTGGTGTAATCTCTTTCACAGGAGGTACTCTTCACGAGGGTGGTTATGGCTTTAAAGTAGTTAAAGGAAAGGGAGGAAAAATGGTCGTCAAGTCGATTTATGATGCGATGGAGACCATCACAACGCCAGGTCAGTCAGTTTCAGGCTCATCAATTGAGAGAAGCACTATTAATGGCAAAGACATGCTTATTATCAAGTCGCCCGAAGGTAACGTAACTGATGTACTGCTTGCCATGAAAGGTGATTTTGAAACCATCTTGGAAGAACAATTGAATCAACAACTCGATGGAGTTTATCGCGACAGTAGTGGTAAGTATTACTTGTTTGACGGTTATGGCAAATTGTCAATAGGATCTTCACAACCAAAATGGAATCCTTACAAATTTGTATATATCTACGATACCCCATCTAATATCATCAATTATCCTGCTCTCAACAAGCATTTTGCATTTAATTTCAAAGGGCAAAACATCAAATTTGATGAGGTGAAGACAGTCAATGGATTGGCTTGGGATGACGATCCAGAAGTTAAATCAATTAAATCCACTAATATCAAAAAGTTAAAGGGCAATCGCTATACTGGCGATGGCTTATGGCCTATTACATCGGCAGAGGTTCTCTCTAGTGGTTATTTTGAATGCTATAGTATAGAGGATTTACGGCTAATGCGCAATGACATATATGCTCGTCATGGTTATATATTCAAGGACAAATCACTTCGCAAGATTTTCGGAAGGCAGCCGTGGTATAAACCTACAACCAGCAATGCATCTTCACTAAAGCTCAGTGAAACTGAGCAAATCAACATAGCATTGATTCAAAATATGGAAAAAGTAAAATCTCGTTATGAGAAATAAAAAAACTGAATCATAAAAAGTGGGGGAGTAATAACGTTATTACTTCCCCATTTCTTTTTTCTAACTATCATTGCCTAATTTTTACTCATCAATCTTAGCCACTTAGCCGTATAGCTTGTGGGGTGTTTTGCCACTTCCTCGGGTGTCCCAGTCACAACCACAGTGCCACCACCTTCGCCACCTTCAGGACCTAAGTCAATGATATGGTCGGCACACTTAATCACATCCAAGTTGTGTTCAATGATGATGATAGTGTGACCTCGGTCAATAAGTTGGTTGAACGATTTGAGAAGGGTATTGATGTCATGGAAATGGAGACCGGTTGTTGGCTCGTCAAATATAAATAATGTGTGTGACTTCTTCTCTCCACTCAAGAAACTTGCCAGTTTCACTCTTTGGTTCTCACCACCCGAAAGAGTTGATGAAGATTGTCCAAGCTTTATATACCCCAGGCCCACATCCTGAAGAGGTTTTAGTCGAGAAACAATTTTTTTCTCGTTATAGGTTGTTTCTTCCGAAAAGAACTCTATGGCTTGATTAACGGTCATTTCCAGCACATCATACACCGACTTGCCACGATAAGTAACTTCAAGAGCATTATTGCTAAAACGGCGTCCATGGCAAGTGTCACACGTGAGAGTGATATTGGCCATGAACTGCATCTCAATAGAAATCTTTCCATCGCCCTTGCACTCCTCACAGCGTCCTCCTGGAGAGTTAAACGAGAAGAAGCCTGCATTATAACCCATCTGTTTTGAAAGCTGTTGCTGAGCAAAGAGGTGACGTATCTCGTCAAAAGCCTTAAGATAGATTGCAGGATTACTGCGAGATGACTTACCTATAGGGTCCTGGTCAACAAACTCCACAGCCTTCACTATGTCAATATCGCCACCCAGCGACGAGTATGTACCTGGGGCTTCAGCGCTTTCACCGATTTGCCTAGCAAGGGCTTTATAGAGTATATCATTAACAAGAGTTGACTTGCCAGATCCACTCACTCCTGTCACCACTGTCATTACACCAAGCGGGAACTTCACGTCAATACCCTTGAGGTTATTCTGTGCAGCACCCTTCACTTCAATATAGTTGTTCCAGTAGCGACGGTGACTTGGTTGTGCAATCTTCATCTCACCTGTTAAGTACTTCAAAGTATAGCTGGAGTCAATATCTTTAAGGTGATCTATGGTGCCTTGATATACTACTTTACCACCAAGGCGACCAGCTTCTGGTCCCATATCAATTATATAATCGGCTGAGCGCATAATCTCTTCGTCATGCTCTACCACCACCACAGTGTTGCCCAACGCCTGAAGCATCTTAAGCACATGGATCAGGCGGTCGTTATCACGGGGATGTAGACCTATGCTTGGCTCATCGAGGATATAGATAGAACCAACCAATGTACTTCCTAACGATGTAGCAAGATTGATGCGTTGACTCTCACCACCAGAAAGAGTTCCCGACAAGCGGTCAAGTGTGAGATAGGGGAGTCCTACTTCAATAAGAAATGAAAGGCGATTATTTATCTCTGTCAAAAGACGCTTGGCAATAGTAGAATCATGCTCATCGAGTTTTAATTCTTTAAACCACTGAGCAAGCTTGTCGATAGGCATATGCACTAATTCACCTATTGTCTTTCCGTTAATTTTAACGTAGTTAGCATCTTCTTTCAATCTCGAGCCATTGCATGTGGGGCACACGGTTTTGCCTCTATATCTTGCTAGCAACACTCTATATTGAATTGAATAGGATTTGCTCTTAATCCACTCAAAGAAGCCATCAATACCAGGGAAGCCATCACATCCATGCCACAGCAAGTCATGTTGTTCTTGGGTTAGTTGATAGTATGGGCGATGAATAGGGAAATCATACTTCGACGCAATTCTGATAAATGCGTTTTTCCACTCACTCATCACTTGTCCTCGCCAACACATCACTGCATCATCATAGACCGACAATGTCTTGTTAGGAACAACCAAGTTTTCATCAATTCCAACCACACTGCCAAAGCCCTCGCAAATCTCACAAGCGCCAATAGGATTGTTAAAATTGAACATCAAGTCGTTAGGCTCCTTAAATGTTATGCCGTCTGCCTCAAATCGTTTTGAGAAAGACAATTCACTAGTAGTGCCATCGGTGTTGAAGACTTGCAAGATGCACTCATCATGTCCTTCAAAGAAAGCAGTGGCAACCGAATCCAAAAGTCGCAATTCATCATCGGTACTAATAGGTGCAACCATACGGTCAACTAGCAACCTATAATTATGTCCATTTTCTTCGCAATGAGCAATGGCATCAGTTATAGACACAAACTTAGTATCTTCCTCAACACGCGAATAACCTCCTTTTTGTAAGATATCGAGCTGTGTTCTTAGGTCGCGTCCTTCTGGCAAGATAATAGGGGCATGTAGGGCAAATCGCGATCCTTCAGGAAGCCGCTTGATTGCGTCAATCACATCGGTGGTAGTGTGCTTCTTAACCAATTGCCCACTAAAAGGCGAATAAGTCTTACCTATACGAGCAAAAAGAAGCCTCAAGTAGTCATAAATCTCAGTGGAGGTTCCCACTGTACTGCGCGAGTTGCGATTGTTGACCTTTTGCTCTATGGCAATTGCAGGTGGAAGGCCTTTGATATAATCACATTCGGGTTTCGACATGCGCCCCAAGAATTGGCGAGCATATGATGAAAGACTCTCGACATAACGGCGCTGGCCTTCAGCATATAGCGTGTCGAATGCCAACGACGACTTTCCCGATCCCGACAAACCGGTAATAACCACAAACTTGTTTCTCGGAATCGTA
The DNA here is from genome assembly GCA_902792435.1 of uncultured Bacteroidales bacterium. Lineage (GTDB taxonomy): Bacteria > Bacteroidota > Bacteroidia > Bacteroidales > Muribaculaceae > Sodaliphilus. The sequence continues at coordinate 27,550 of CADAZN010000001.1, read as the reverse complement.
ACATCGATGTTCTTCAGGTTGTTAACCCTTGCACCTTTTACTATTATGTCATTGCTTTTCATCGCCAATCTTAAAAAGTGACCGCAAATTTACGCATTAAAAATTGAATTATAAAATAGAATTTATATTAATAATAACATATTGTCTTTTTGCACTGAAATGAGATTAATATATTTATTACTCCAACCAATTAAAATACAAATAAATATAAGTTATTGACAAAAAGTCTGATTCTGATATATTAATTAATCCAGTCTGTCATACTGTCGGGAAATAAAGTTCAAATGAGTGGAATTTGCAAAAAAATGCTAAAAAACAAGTAATTTAAATTTAAATGTATTATATTTGTAATCGAGAAATAATGAAAACTCTTTTATTAACCATCAAAATATTATAAAGATGAAACCAATTCACATCATTTTAGCAGTATTGAGCGGTGCACTCGCTGGTGCAGCCGTAGGTCTTCTTTTTGCTCCTGCCAAGGGTGCAGACACTCGAAGCAAAATAGCTGAGATTTTGAAGAAAAATGGCATCAATCTCAAAGACACTGAGATGGATGAGCTCATCGATGATATCACTAAAGAGATCAAAGAGGAGTAATATCATTTTTTTAAGCATTTAACTTATAATATTCAAATCAACAATTAAATATTTTTTCTTATGAGAGACATGAAATCACTTAGCCTGCTTTATGCTTTCATTGGCGGTGCTATCTTGGGGGCTGGCTTGGCTCTGCTTTATGCTCCGGAGAGCGGCAAGGACCTTAGAGTTCGTATCAAAGAGTTGCTCAAGAAGAAAGGCATAGACTTCAGCGACGATGAGGTAGAGCAGCTGGTAAACCAGATAAGCGCTCAAATTGAGCAATAATAAAGCAGCTTAACAATCAAGCTACACACACATCCGCGCCAAGATTCTCTCTTTGACGTGGAAGTGTGTGTTTGATTGTAATTATTAAATTCACTTGTGATGGACGAGAAATATAAACAGATTATCGACAGCCTTAAGCAAAGTGCTAAGGTAGAGCTGGAGTACTCTAAGTTAACTCTGTCGGAGAAGTTGTCGATACTTCTCTCAAGGGGCATAATTGTGCTTGTCATGATCATTTTTGCAGCTTGTGCATTGTTCCTGCTTGAGTGGGGGCTCACACATTGGCTCATTCAGTTGACCGGCAGTCTCTGGATTGGAGTGTTGGTGTCTTTGGCCGTTCTCATGGTCATCTTGATTGTTCTTTTCGGCTATCGCAAGCAATTAGTGATTAATCCTGTGACACGATTTGTCACAAAACTATTGTTGAACCCCGAAGAATAATAATAGTTATGAGTAACGAAATGCCACAAACTTCCAACCCACCGGCAACTCTGCCTGCTAGCACAAGCAATGCACAACAGCAGTGGAAGGGGCTCACAATGGATGAACTTAAGATGCGACGTGCTAAACAACTAGTGCTTCGCGAGGTAAATCGTGCATCACTAAGTTATCAGCTTAATAATGCACGTGAAAATGTTTCACAAAATGGCATTCGAGGGCTGCTATTCAATGACAAAGAGATAACAGGTCTCAAGAAGGCCGACTATGCGTTTTTAGGATATAAAGCTATAGCTCTGCTCATCAAGTTATACACACGCAGACATCGCCGTTGAACGTTACAATTTGAATAAAATTGTGCATTTTTTGTGAAAAAATTTGGCGATTTTGAAAAAAAGATATAATTTTGCCCTGTTTTCTTCACCATTGTTGGAGAATGAGAAAATTTTAATTATATTTTTTAATAATTTAAAACTTAACTGCCTATTGACATAACATTACTTTATTAACCAATACATAACGAGTAATGACAAAATTAGCAGACGTAAGCGATGACAAACTCATCGTAATGTATGTCGAGGGAGAGAATGAGGCTTTTGATGCGCTTATTGAGCGCCACAAAAACCGCATATTTAATTATATCTTACATTCAGTAAAAGATGAGGATCTTGCCAACGACATCTTCCAAGAAACATTTGTCAAAGCTATAATGACTATTAAACAAGGCAGGTATGTAGAGAATGGGCATTTTGCTGCATGGATTACACGCATAGCTCATAACCTTATAATCGATTTCTATCGTCAAGAGAAATCCGAAAACTTGCAATCAAGCGACTCTAGCGATGTTGACATCCTCAACCGCAAAGAGTTGAGCGAGTCGACTATAGAAGACAACCTCATCATCGATCAAATTCACAGTGATATAAGGAAACTGGTGACTGCTTTGCCAGTGAACCAACGTGAGGTTCTGCTTATGCGCTATTACAAAAACATGAGCTTCAAGGAGATCGCTGATCGCACTCATGTGAGCATTAACACCGCCCTCGGTAGAATGCGATATGCCATCCTCAATATGCGTCGACTAGCAGTTGAGAACAACATTGTCCTAACAATGTGATATTGAGCTAACAATTAATAAACAATAAAAAGGTTGCCACTCAAAATGGCAACCTTTTCTTTTTTATTATAACGTGAGCAATATTGCTTAGCTATAAAACACTTAATACTTTGAAACAATTATTAGGTGTTTAGAAGAACAGTGTAAACTGCAGTAATGTCGGCAGCAGTGATTAGGCCATCACCGTTCTGGTCGCCATTTACCACTTCGCTATAATCATTATTCAGCATCGCGCTATAGAGTGCTGTGATGTCGGCAGCTGTAACAACACCATCACCATTAACATCGCCAGGCACTGTTAAGCCTCCTTCCACAACAATCATTTGTGCCAATGGGGCAGGGGTCTCGCACTCATTAACTAATAGCGGGAGAGCAATTACACCCACATTGCCTGAGGTATCAGGGCCATTGCGGTCAACAGCACAATACATATTGTGAGCTGCATCAATAGCGATGCTATAGCAACTATGTCCGAGAGAATGTTCAATGTTCATCAACTCGGTAAGAGTTGGAACTCCTGCATCATTGAACGACACCTCAAAAATCTTTATGTTATCATAGCATGACACAGCCATTTTAGTACCCTCGTCAAAGAGGCAAATAGCTGAACTATAACTACGAGATATTAAATCGGGATTGACAGCTCCTGAGTTGAATAGCACCTCGTTATTCTTCACATAGACAAGAGATGGCACGTCAGCAGCATCTTCCCAGCGGGTTTGCGAAATCCACCAACCGCCATTTTGCGGGATAATTACACTGTTGCCATTCTGATGTGTATTAGCGGCATTGTCATAAATGACTGCACTTGGCGCATCGGTCCAAGGTTGTTCAAGGTTACCAATATTGAACTGATACACACCTTGAGTATTGCCATTATCATTAATATAATCCTCATCAAAGGTATATAGGACAGTCTTTTCACCTGTTCCTTCCACCCAGCAACTGGGAATAGAACCAGCAATTGCTATATTATCATCGTTGAATCTCAATCCATAAGGATCAGGGTATCCACCAAAAACAGGAACAAAGTCTGCATTCAGATTTGTAGCATCAGCACGCCACACACCAGGATGTCCATCACTCCAGTCACTAAGATAAATTTTTTGGTCTTTATTCAAGAAAATACGCGTGCAACCTGAGGATCGTCCCCATTCAACATTGCCTCCATAAGCGACATCACCCTGACCTGTAACATCATTTAATGCAGCATCAAAGACATAGATTCCAACATTTGTAGTGCGACCATCAACTTCAGCGCTACGGGTCTCAGTGACGTAAACACGCCCATAAAACTCACTCTCGGTATCCTTATCCATATCGATGCCTCGAGGACTCATGAAGCTCAGAAGGGGATTGGTTGATTTGTCAACGACGACCGTAGCATTTTCTCCTTTTTGCCATGGTTCACCTGCCGCCTTCACACTCCATGAATACTCACCATCCAGATCTGTAAGATTAAGAATGACATTATTTTCACCTTTAGCGAGACCTCTACACTGTATTGACTTAACCAGTTCATCACCACTATAAAAGTTGATGACAACATTTTGTGCCGGTGCATTTAAAGTATAAGTGAAATTGTACTTATTTCCCTCAACATATGTTGCTTTTAAGCCTGAAGCAAACACATTGGCTTCGCGTGCTCCTGCAACCGTTGCAAGGCTTGCCAGTACAATAAAAAGCAATGCTTTTCGTATCATAAAACAATGGTTGATTTAAAATTTCAATTTATAGCTTACAAAATTAATAAAATATTATTTATTAATAAAGAAATCCACTCATTTTTTTATATAGAATAATCCACAAGATTAGTCTTTTCAATGATTTGAAAATAAAGAGAATATGTTTTACCCACAACCTAATTAGGAATAACAAAAAAAGCATCTCGTGATGAGATGCTAATTAGGGAGGTCGCTAGCGGACTCGAACCGCTGTGCCCGGTTTTGCAGACCGGTGACTAAACCACTCATCCAAGCGACCGTTTCGGATTTTGCGACTGCAAAGTTAGAACTATTTTATGAACTGTGCAAGATATTAAGTCATTTTTTTGAAAAAAAACTTTACTTTAAGCTATTATTCATTTATATATATGACCTATTCAGTAAAATAGTCAAATAAATCAGTAATTAAGATAATTATTGTTGATTACTTTTTTGTAAATTTGCAAAAACAAAAGAGAAACTTTAAGACTGTATATATTTTTCAACACAATAAAATCAAGGAAATGAAAAGATTATCAACAATTTTAGCGCTTTCTCTTGCTGTTATACTTTGTGCTTGCGCTGGTAACAAAGTAGAGCAGGGGAGTGCTCAACAAAGCAACACTGAAAACATGAACAAAAAAACAACATTGGTAGCTTATTTTTCAGCTACAGGTACAACTAAAGCTGCAGCAGAAAAACTTGCTGAAGTGGTTGATGCCGACATTCATGAGATTCAACCCGAACAACCCTACACCGACGCTGATCTCGACTGGCATAACCAGCAAAGTCGCAGCTCGGTTGAGATGAAGAACAAGAACAGTCGTCCTGCTATCAAGAACAAGGTCGAGAACATGGACCAATATACCACTGTCTATATTGGTTATCCCATTTGGTGGTACATTGCCCCTACTATCATCAACACGTTTGTTGAGCAATATAATCTTGAAGGCAAGACCATTATTCCATTCTTCACCTCTGGTGGTAGCGGAGCAGGTGAAACAATGAAATACCTCACACCATCGGCTCCAAAGGCCAATTGGAAAGACCCAATCAACCTCACTGGTAAAAGCAAGAAAGAGATAGAGAAATTAGTAAAGTAATCTTAGAATAATTTGGGGGGCATCCACTTTTTTTGGTGGTTGCCCCTTGTCTTATAAATGATGGAATTGATAAATGACATCAATAGACTAAAGTCGTTTGTAAAGGACAGCAAGTTGTGTCTTCTCTTTATCCAAGCTCCTGACTGTGGATTGTGCTCCACTATGCTCAACAAGGTTGAAGTAATAGCAGAACACTTTGACAAACTGCGTACGGCTCGAGTGGAACTACTCGTTGTGCCCGAAGTGGCAGGAGTGTTTCTTGTAGCCACCGCCCCTACTGTGCTGGTCTTTGTTAATGGTAAAGAGGTCTATCGTGCCGGCACGTTTATCGACACCATGAAACTTGAGCAGTTTCTGACTAAATGGAATGAGAATATCAATTGTCTGCTTTAATTTCGTTGAATTTTGTCCTAAACGTCTCATTAACAACCTTGCAAACTGTCAGGACATCATTGTCTTGTTGAATAGGTTGTTCTAAACCTTTTTGCAATGGCCATGATTCTTGTATCTTCTTGATGGCTTCTTGAAGTTCAGCATGGTTGTACTCCTTACCTTGAGCTGCCAAGGTTATCAAATAGTTAAAGTAACAATACCAGCGTTCAAAATAGTAATTACCTATCAACCCTGACCAGTTCCGACAAGAATAATCGTTAAGATCTCCTCCCCAAGTTGTAACTAGTCGGCGTGCGTTCATCTCATAATAATCCTTAACTTCAGGAGCAACTCCAAGATCACGGGCTTGTTCAATCCATTTGTGCATAGTACAGAAGGGGTGACAATGATTCAAGGTTTCCATCAAGAGCACAATGTGCCCCATTTCTTCCATCAGTTCTTCCATTTTCTTTATGTCACATGCATGATAAGCCTTATCAAACTCTTTCTTATCAACGAGGAACAAATCACCAAGTAATTGGCGACCTACCCATATTAGGTCAATAGTCATCGCATCGGTCCCCACTGATTTCTGTTCCAGCAACTTATCCCATGCGAAGAGCAATTGTTGAGGATTATAGCGAACTGAGCATCTACCATGTGTCTTATCAAGTTCGGGATACTGGCAGGGTAGAGGTCCACAGAAGGTAGTAGGGCGAATGTTCAACACACTGTCATATAACATCTTCCAAGCCTCGCGCACGGGATGCGAATCACATCCTGCGTGACGGTCAGCAAGTTCATTTATCACTTGTTCATTGGTTTTCTTGAAATCCCAGGCTTTTTCAAAGATGTATTCGTAGGGGAACTGCTGAACCTCAAGACCTTCGAGAGTGGAGCCTATTCCCACGAGATTCTTGCCACCTTCTTTAAGTGCTGCTTCTAATTTTTCTCCAGCCTGCTTAACGTTACCCTGAATGTTACTGTTTCCACCGAAGTTGCCGAGATAGCACCAAATATAGGGCTGTCCGAAGAATCCGTCAAGGTCGCGCCACATTTCTTTGTATTCACAATAATAGTCAAGCATCGTCATCTTACCCTGGGGAACCCCTGTAAGCATCGCCTTTGCGCGCTCATGTGTGTAATCTTTGCGTTGATAGTAGAGAAACCACCCCATCTGGAGCCACTCTGCTTGAGGGTCAACTGCAGTGAGACTTTGATATATATGCTTTGAGATTTTGTTCAAATAATTAGGCTCAAAGCTTGGTGGATCCATCTCATTGAAAGGATCAATACCATATATATGGTCAGTTCCAAACATACGAGTTTGCTCTTCAAGGAACATCTTCTGGATCTTGGTGTAAAGCGGATCCTCGCTGTTAAGGAAGAAAGTGCGATAAGGCTCTTCAAACTCATCCCATGTGCTCATCGCTTTAATGTCGGCATTGGGGTACATCTCTTTAAGTTGGCGAGGCACGTGACCTGCAAAAGCGGGTAATACTGGTCGCATATTCAGAGCTCGCTCTCGTTCAACAATTTTCTTTTGCAGTTCAGCTTGTCCATCTAGCCATTCCTTAGGTAGAGGTCCGCACCATGCGTCAATATTTGCCATGCGATGCCAAGGAAGATATACAGGTCCAGTGAAATAGCTGCGAACTTGCTCATCGGTCATTCCAAGTTTGGTCCATACATTATACCACACAGCCTCTTGACCAGTGATAGCAAGTGGCATGTTGATGCCATTGAGTGCCATCCAATCAATGAAACGTTCCCAGTCAACCCAGTCCCAGAATGGCATAGTGTAACCAAAGGTGCAGTAGTTAAGGAAGAAACGCTGTGGCACTCGTGCCTCAATAGTCTCTTTAACAGGGACATCGGGTAGATTTGCTGGCAAGTCGACTGCAATATCTGCATACCAAGAAACTGTGGTCTTGCAGTATCGATTAAGGTATCGGTTCAAGCCCACAGCCATAGAGTTGGCATTGTTACCACCAATCACAACCTTATTTCCTCTGCTCTCAAGAGAGAAAATATCAGAACCATCAATGGGTGATGTGATAAGCTCAAAATCTACTTTCTGTAATAATTGATGCGACAATCTCTCGGCAAGTGCTTTCGCTTGGTCTATGTCACTTGCCAACGTCGCCGTTATAGTCATCAATACTAATGTTAAAGATAGAATTAAACGTTTCATTATAAATCGTTATTGTTGATAATTTCTATTTGTTGCCTTACCGACTCTTGATGAATGGCAGACATCACAGTTTTCATAAAGTCACCATTCATTCCCATTTCTTGTGCTTGCTTTACACGATTTTGCAAGATTTCATCAAAACGGTTAGTTTGAACTACTTGCATGTCATGTCCTTTTTTGTAACAACCTATCTCACGGCTCACGCTCATCCTTTTGTTCAAAATCTCAAGAAGCTGGTTGTCGCAGTCATCTATTTGACTACGCAAAGCATTCAGGACATCATTTGGTTGGCCTTTTTGTCTAACAACCAATGATTTAAGCATTTCTTGAAGCTGTAAGGGTGTCACTTGTTGCTCACTATCGCTAAGTGCTGCCGAAGGATTGCAATGCGACTCTATAAACAATCCATCAAAACCCATGTCAAGTGCTTGTTGAGATAGGGTAGGGATGACGTCACTATGACCTCCCATGTGTGAAGGATCGCATAAAATAGGAAGTTCTGGCAAGCGTCGATGAAGCTCTATTGCAATATGCCACTCAGGAACATTACGATAAATGTGATTTCCACTAGAGCTAAAACCACGATGAATTGCTCCAATCTTGGTTATTCCAGCATTGTTAATGCGTTGTAGTGCACCTATCCACAGGTTAATGTCAGGACTAACCGGATTTTTCACAAATACAATAACATCGTCTCTTCCTTTTAGCGAATCAGCGATTTCTTGCACCGCAAATGGGTTGGTGGTTGTGCGTGCACCAATCCACAGCACGTCTATGCCATTAGCTAGACAAAGTTCAGTGTGTTCACGAGTGGCGACTTCAGTAGCCACCATCATCCCGGTTTCCTCTTTAACTTGCTTTAGCCAAGCTAATCCTTTGTCACCAACGCCCTGAAATGCGCCAGGAAAAGTCCTTGGCTTCCAGAGACCTGCACGATAAACGTTTATGCCAATCTCCTTGAGAGATCTTGCTGTATCTAATGTTTGATCCAATGATTCAGCACTGCAAGGACCAGCTATTATCAATGGTAAGTTGCTGAAAAGAGATGAAGATTGAAAGCAAATATTCATTATTATTAATTTTTACAACTGCAAAAATACTAAAAAAATAGAAATTCTCACACTTTTATCTAAGTAGGGTGATATCTATTGTCCAATATTCCTTTTCATATATTGCTTATTTAACATAATACCGATTATAGAACTTGGCACATAAATCACAATATTAAAATATGAAATGAAAGATATAGTATTATCGAAGCATTTTGTGCAAAACATCAATAATAACAAATAAAAATTGCTATGTTATTTTGTTATGATTATTAATTGATGTATTTTTGTATTTACAAATAAATTCATAAATGTTCCAACATCATAATTCACATATAACCAGAATCATTTTATTGCTATTTGCATTATCCCACTCTTTGGGAGCATTCAGTCAAGTAAATCTTGACAGCTCTGTTGTTTTATCATCACATTTAACTCCACGAGAATTGAATATTTGTGAAGATAATGACTCATTATCCACAAGATTCAAATCTCAACAACTAATTGTACCTGGCATTCTTATGTTCTCAGGACTTGTTTGTGCTATAGACTATGAGAACAGTTTAAATCGTTCAGTAAATGATGCAATGACAAATTTAAGCAAGGGAAAAACATGTAAAATAGACGATTATCTTAGATTTGTGCCTTCGGCAACACATCTTTTACTTGGTAGCGTTGGCATTAAATCAAAACATAACTTCAAAGAACGTTTCCTCATCTCGGCAACTTCACATGCAGCAATGTTAATCATGGGCTATGGTTTGAAATATGCTATTCATGAAAAGCGACCAAACATGACTGATAATCACTCTTTTCCGAGCGGTCATGTTGCGATGGCATTCACAGGTGCCGAGTTACTTCGACAAGAATACGGAACAGCCTATGGCATAGCTGGTTACGCCTTAGCCAGTGGAGTTGCATTCCTAAGACTTTATAATAATCGTCACTGGTTCAACGACATTCTCATGGGAGCTGGTATAGGCATACTAAGTGCAAAGATTGGTTATTGGATGCTACCACTTGAGCGCAAGTTGTTCAAAATAAATAAAAAAAGCAACAACACTTCAACCATTGCTATAATGCCAACCTACAACCCTATAGGCAAAGCTTATATGATGAGTGTTAATGCTCTTTTTTAATTATTTATCTGGCCTCATGGCCAGCACTCCCCTATTTATTTCTTCAACATCCTGTCAATTGCGCGCTTATCTTCGCGTTCTTTTATTGCCTGTCGTTTATCATATTGTTTTTTACCTCTTGCTATAGCAATAACAACTTTAGCTAGGCCACGATCATCGATAAACAATCGCAATGGAACAATTGAATATCCTGGTTGTTGCGCCGCTTTTGCAATCTTGTTTATCTCTTTGCGATTAAGAAGAAGTTTGCGGTCGCGATGAGTAGCATGGTTATTATAAGAACCATAGCTATATTCAGCAATATACATTCCTTTCATCCATAGTTCATTGTTCTCAACCATGCAATAAGTGTCGGTCAAACCAGCCTTTCCTTGGCGTATAGACTTTATCTCGGTCCCAGTCAAAACAATGCCAGCCGTAAAACTTTCTATGATTTCAAAATCAAAGGAAGCACGACGATTTTTAATATTTATATTATTTGGTTTCATAATATATTACTTCTTGATTAAAGAGTTGAGTATTAAGCCAATAACAAAAGGAAGCGCCATCATCATTAAAGAAGATATTATAAAAAACTTCATTCTCTTATCGGTTTTTAACCCCAAGAAATCCAATCCCATATAGGCAACATATGGCATATAAAGAAACATGAAATACAACACAGACAACTCTGCGTTTAGTATATTCATCAATATTGACAATATAATCATGAACGACAAGTTATATATGATGTAATTGTTAAGTTTGGACAGTGCAATCTGACTACGTGAAAACTCTGGATAGAACCCCGACAACAAATAGCTGCACAGAAAATAAGTGAGCATATATTTTGAGAATGCTACTATTGCATCCATCAACGAAGATGAAAGGTCATGGGTTGTACTGTCATATATCATGGGTATGAAAGATGATATTGCTAAGACAGCAAGTAATGGAAAAAACAAACCCGAGAGCACTCTCTGTGTCGAGTTCCCACTGTCGTCAATATACTGCCAACCCAGTTTAGGCTTTATGATTACTAATAGAATTTTTTTCAACATATCTCGTTTTATCATGAATCAGGGTGCAAAATTAATAAATTAGAGAATAAAATAAAACTAAAAATGGAATAGATGAGGAAAAAATAAGTATTTTTGCAAATAATTTCTGATTTAGATTTAGCATCACCAAGAATGAGATTTGAGTTTTTCATAGCATCAAGATTAAAACTGAGCAACAAAATTAAGTCGGGATCCCCCAGCTTAACTGTTGCTCTTGTTGGAATGATACTAGCTATTATCATCATCATTCTTTCAGTCGAGATTGTTATGGGGTTCAAAAAAGAAATAACAACTAAGATTAACAGCCTTGACTCTCATCTTAAAGTGACAAATGGCGCAATTGGTATTGACGACAATTATTCGTTAGTTGATTTCCGAGAAGTGTCCAACACACTAACGAAAGACTCCGATCTTATAAACAAGATGACCAACTTCTCGTTAATTGCCGAAAAGCCTGCGATACTAAAGACCGATAACGATTTCAAAGGATTACAATTCAGAGGTGTTGATGAGAACTACGATTTCTCTTTCTTAAAACAACATTTACTCGAAGGACGCGTTCCCACCTTTAATCAGGTGAGCAACAATCAAGAGATTATCCTCTCAAGCACAATAGCCAAGCAACTTAATCTTAAAGTCAATGATAAAATATTCACCTATTTTATTGACGACAAAGTAAAAGTACGGAACTGCAAAATTGTAGGCATATTTAACACCGACTTTGACACGTTTGACAAATCTTACATTATTGGCAACATTGCACTTCTTCAAAGTGTGAATGATTGGAAGATTCATGAAGGCAATTATGTCGGGGTTAACCTGAATGATGTTTCAAATGTTGAAAAAGATGCCTACAATCTTTACGGCAAACTCGCTATGCAGTCAATCAATAACAATGACAATACAACAGTTTACAATGTAACTAGTACTCGTCAAAATAACATTGCGTTCTTCACATGGCTAGGAATGCTTGATATGAATGTGGTAATTATTCTTGTACTGATGATGATCGTATCGGCGTTCACTCTTATTGCTGCATTGCTCATGGTTGTCCTTGAGAGAATTAAGATGATTGGCCTGATGAAAGCATTAGGTGCAAATAATTCATCTATTAGGCGCATCTTCATTTTCTTGACGCATAAAATAATATTCAAATCTATTATCATAGGGAATCTATTAGGAATTGGTCTTGGACTGCTCCAAAAACAATTTCACATAATCAAACTTGACCCTAATGCCTATTATATGAATTATGTCCCTATCGACATCAATATCACATCACTAGTATTGTTGAATATTGCAATCCTTGTTATTTGTTACGTGACACTTATTGGACCTTCATATATAGTGTCAACTATCAAGCCAACTTCAACTATGAAGTTTGAATGATATACACAAAAAGATTTTAAAAAAACACTTGCAGGTCGAGGCTAAATCAAAAGCAGACGATAAATGCTCAATTAATGGATTAATTAGAATCCATAGTCTTCATCGCTCTCGCTTTCTTCAACACTGCTGTTTGGTTCTTTCCAGCACAAACACCTAAGTACCGATACTACCACATTTTCTTGCTCGTTTGCTGTGAAGTATAAACCATTTCCTTCTGATTTGTCATGCATACCCCAATTTAAGCAACCTTCTTCATTGTTTCCAATTTTGAACATGTGATAAATTGCAATCGAGGATTCTTTCATTTTTTTAAGGAAAAATGCTAACTCAGTAGCGCTATATCCTGTCTGGTAATCGACGCACCTCAAATAAAAAGCATCTTCAGTTTGTCCCAAAGCAATACCTTGACTTCCATAATCATATAAGTACTCACCATCATACTGATATGGGCTTTGCCCACGCTTATTAGCAACATTTATTATATCATTTGTTATAAGATCTGGATTTGTCGATTTAGCAGCAACAACAAAGTTGTAGCCACCAACATTACTATCACTTAATCCAAAAACCAGAGATCCTTTTATAGACGAAAGTATTTCTTTATGCTTCAACCCAGATGTAAGAGGTGTTGCCTCAAGAACATCAAACATCTTTGCCATTTGAGGCATGTTAGCAAGTTTGTTGCCGTCAACATTCATTGCCACATAAGTATCAAGCTCGCCAGGTATGAGATTTAGTACCGTAGTATCATTCTCAGTGGATGTTGAAATTATATTATCATAAAGTTTTTGGAATTGGCCATTCTTCTGGTAGATGAAGTGGGTGGAAATTTGTGCACATTCTTCGTTCTTTTCCAACTTGAAGTCTATATTTGAAACAACAGCTTTAATTCCGCTATCAGTAATAAGCTCTATTGCGGGAACGTTTCCGAAAATTGTGCTGAAACGTGAGTTCTTCTTAAGGATAGTGCTAAAATCCTTCACATTGATATAAGCACTCACATCACAAGAGTCTGAAAGATTTTTCGAAACATCTTCATTGGCAAGAAGGCTTGGCTTAGTCTTACCTAAAATGTCTCCAGCGGCATTGGCAGCAACGTTGGCATCAACAGGAGTGCTGTATCGTCCAATCATCAGCACACCATCATCAATAACATAAGCATAGTCTAGATATGAGGCGAATTCTACCCCACCAATGTCTTCCATCTTGCTAGATGTGATCTTTCTGACCATGGCGCTAGTTTCGTCTTCATTTATGAGAGGTAATAATGCTACCGCTTTGAAAATACCAGGTGAAAAGAAAACATAGCAATCATTATTCACATCAATTCCAGATTGAGGCAAATTATAAAGTATATCACCAAGTACTGTCGGATCTGATTCATCAATCAAACTTTTAAGACGCTCAGGGACAACAATTTCCTCATTGTCTTTCTTGATCATCCCGGCTTTTGATAGCACTTGATTGACATCAATACGAACTACACCAACAGCATCTTCGGGAATCATTGAACGAAGTTTCTCGTCGGTAGTGCTACATGATACCATTATCAAGAGCACAAGCAGTGAAAATAAACATCTTACCTTCATCATATTTAACGAAATTTTGTATGCAAAAATAACACATTATTTTTTACTAGAACAAAAAAAACAATGATTTTTGGTGGTTGTTAATAAGTTTTCGTTTATTTCTATTGTCACATTCTCTAAATGTACTATTTTTGAAAACTTAAAACTCACATTTACCCTTTATTAATACTTTGTTATCATGAACGATATTTCTGAGATTTTGAGAACATTGCTCGACCAGTTTGCACGCACAAGCGAAGTGGAACAAGAATTTGCGAGCATGATGAATAATGATCCACAACTAAAGGAAGATTACAGCGTGTGGTGCGATGATATGGGATATGACATAAAAACCGGTTATCAAGATTTTATTGACGAACAATTGCAAGATCGCGACGAATTCTGGGAAGATCTTAACGAATAACAGCATCCAAGTTTACCCATATCTTAATGAACAACAATCTTAATCTCTCCAATCATATCATGCCTGCCGAGTGGAATCGCCAGGATGCAATACTTATCGCTTGGCCACATCATGATACTGATTGGGCGACAATGCTCAACGAAGTGAAATCATGCTACATAGAGCTCGCCAAAGCAATTGTCAAGGAAATGAGGCTTATTATCATAGCTCCGAACATAACAGAAGTAAAGCATGATTTAAAAGGTATTGAATGTGAAAATAAAATAATATATTGCGAAACAAGAACTAACGACACATGGGCAAGAGACTTCGGCCCAATTTCTGTATCTTGTAAAGATGGGAATTATATGCTTGACTTCAAGTTTGATGCTTGGGGAATGAAGTTTGCCGCATGTTATGACAATCGAGTGTGTCGCCAAATATCACATCTATTTAATGCCCAATTAGTCAATTGCCAAGATTTTGTGCTGGAAGGTGGATCTATTGAGAGCGATGGCAAGGGTACAATCCTCACAACAAGCCGTTGCTTGCTCTCCCCTAACCGAAATAGCGCCCTCAACAAATCACAAATAGAGCTAGTGTTAAAGTCTAGGCTTGGGGCGAAGAAAGTTCTATGGCTAAATAACGGTGAACTCGTTGGCGACGACACCGATGCGCACATCGACACTCTAGCACGATTGGCCCCCAAAAACACAATAGTCTATGTGAAATGCGACAATGAGCAAGATGAACAATACAAGTCACTTCAGCTAATGGAACAGGAGCTTAAAAACATGACAAATGCTGATGGTGAATGCTTCAATCTTGTACCTCTACCCTGCCCCACAGCCATTTATGATGACGACGGCAATCGACTTCCGGCAACCTATGCCAATTTTCTCATTACTAACACACAAGTTTTAGTTCCCACTTACGCACAAAAAGAGACCGACCAGCTTGCTCTCGATACTATATCACAGGTCTTTCCTGATAGAAATGTTATAGGTATTGACTGCAACTCATTGATAAAACAACATGGCTCATTACACTGCATCACAATGCAGATACCCGAAAACTTTATTAAAAAATGAAAATAGGTATTATTCAACAGCACAACACCAGCGATCTAAACAACAACCGATCGAGGATTATTGAAAAAATAGGCAAATTAGCCAAAGAAGGTGCGCAACTAATCGTTCTTCAAGAATTGCACGATTCTCTCTACTTCTGTCAAGAGGAGAATGTCGACAATTTCGATTTAGCTATCGCTATACCAAGCAAGACAACCGAAACCTATGCTAAGGCTGCAAAAGAGAACAATGTCGTAATTGTGACCTCACTTTTTGAGCGAAGAGCGCCAGGACTTCACCATAACACTGCAGTAGTTTTTGATAACGACGGAACTATTGCTGGAAAGTACCGAAAAATGCACATCCCCGACGATCCTGCCTACTACGAAAAATTCTATTTCACACCAGGTGACTTAGGCTTTGAACCCATCAACACAAGTTTGGGCAAGCTTGGTGTGCTGGTATGCTGGGACCAATGGTATCCCGAAGCAGCTCGATTAATGGCATTGCGTGGTGCCGACTTGCTCATCTACCCCACTGCCATAGGTTTTGAGAGCAGCGACAATGAAAACGAGAAAATGCGTCAGCTCAATGCTTGGATGACTGTTCAACTAGGTCATGCCGTTGCCAACGGCATTCCAGTAGTAACAGTAAATCGAGTAGGCCATGAACCTGACCCAAGCGGACAAACTCGCGGCATCGAGTTTTGGGGAAGCAGCTTCATCGCTGGCCAACAAGGAGAGATACTACATTGCGCCTCAAGCACCGATGAAGAAGAAACCATCGTAGATGTCAATCTTGAGCGAACTGAACGAGTTCGTCGTTGGTGGCCATTCCTACGCGACCGTCGCATCGACCACTATAAAGGTTTAGACCACCGATTTCTTGATTAAGGAAAAACCGTATCCAAAAGGCACTTACACCTAATTATCTTTTAAACAACAATTCCCTAGTTTAGCCACCGCTATACTAGGGAATCATTTTTATACTGTAAGTAAAGTTACTCTCCTGCTCCCACTAAGTCGTCGATAGTAGCAACAGTGTGCCCATCGCGATGACGGAATAAGTTCAAGATATCACGCACCGATTTCTCCTCCTCAACTTGTTCATCAATATACTTGCCAACGAAGTTAGCCGAAGCCCTGTCTTTTAATTCTTCAGCCACATCGGCAAGCTCATTAATCTTCTCAGTTACCCATTGTTCATGAGCCAGAGTCTGTTCAAAGACATCTTTTGGATCTTTGTACTTACCATCAGGCTTATTAATAGCATCTACTATCACCTCGCCGCCACGATCTAACACAAAGTTTGCCATGTCAAGAGCATGCTCCTTTTCTTCATCACTTTGCTTAAACATCCAATTGGCAAAACCTTTCCATCCCTCTTTGCGGAACCAGAAAGCCATGTCAAGATAAAGATTAGAAGAATAAAGTTCAGCTGTAATTTGCGCGTTAAACGCGTCTTGCATTTTTTTTGAGATATTCATTTCTGTTGATTTTAATATATATGATTAGTTGAAAGTTAACTATTCACTCCAGGCATCTATGTCATCCTTTATAGATGGGATCGACGATCGCTTGAACTGTGGGCTCTTAATACCTTTCCGCTTCTGATTCCCATAATCCTTGAGCAAGAAAAAGGCATGTTTGCCAAGTATCATTATAGCAATAAGGTTACATAAGGTAATTAATGCCATAAACACTTCACCTAAGTTCCACACGATCTTAAGACTCGCTACAGCACCAATCATTACCATTACGCCACCCGACAATAATCGATATACCAATAATACCCACTTTCTTTTTGTCAAGAACAAGATATTAGCTTCACCATAGTAATAATTACCGATGATACTGCTAAAAGCGAAAAAGAATATTGCAATAGCCACAAATATTTTACCCGATGGCCCAATCTGTGATTCAATTGCAGTTTGAGTCAATGCAATACCCTCCACATCACCTGTCTTATAAACACCTGTAAGCAGGATTATAAAAGCAGTGCATGAACAAACCAGCAAGGTGTCGGTAAATACACCTAATGCTTGAATCAGGCCCTGCTTGACTGGATGACTCACCGATGCCGTAGCAGCAACGTTTGGCGCAGAGCCCTCACCTGCCTCATTGCTAAACAGGCCACGTTTTATTCCTTCACGCATCGCGACACCAACCACACCGCCAGCCATTGGTCCAATTCCAAAAGCATTATCAACAATGAGTCTTAACACACTTGGAATCAAGTCATAGTTCATGACCACAATTTCTAGTGCCATTACAAAATATCCAATTGCCATTAAAGGGACTAGGACACTGCTAACTATAGCGATGCGGTGTATCCCACCAAATACAATTACCAGCGAGAGCACGGTTAGAATCACACCCACCATTGTGGTATCAAGACCAAAAGCGGCATTCATCGCCTCAGCAATGGTGTTGCTTTGTATTGAATTATAGGATAGACCAAAGGTGAGCGTTATAAGCACAGCAAATAGCGCTGCCATCCAACGCCAATGTATGCCATGAAGAATATAATAGGCAGGGCCGCCAATGAATGATTCGCCATTGCGGCGTTTATATAACTGAGCCAGAGTTGACTCAATAAAAGCCGTAGCCGAGCCTATCAAGGCTATCATCCACATCCAAAACACAGCACCAGGACCACCCACAGCAATAGCTCCAGCCACACCTGCCAGGTTTCCTGTTCCAACACGAGTAGCTAGCGAGACAGCAAAAGCCTGGAATGATGACACTTGATTCTTAGACTTTTTCTTTGGTAACGATTCCCCAAGCAAACGAAACATCTCAGGAATCATTCGGAACTGCACAAAACGAGTTCTTACAGTAAAATATAAACCGCAAACCACAAGCACAACAACTATACTATGCCAGTGCCAGCCCCACAAGAATTCATTAAACTTGGAAAGCAACTGGTTTAACCAGCCATCAGCGGTAAGCCATTGTACTGAACAAAGAAACATGTCGAGATGATGTTATTGGGAGAAATACTTTTTGAGCAACTCGTTATACTGAGGCATTTTCTTAACCTTGAGTATGCATTCGTTCAGGTTATCACACAACTTCTTGCTACCCTTATCAAGCGCCAACGATTGAAACTGAGTGAAGCTTATTGCTTGTGATACATCCACATTGGGATGACTTGCTGCAAGCTTCTTAGCTATCGACTCGTTGATTACAGCATACTTAATATCTCCTGTTGACACCATTAGGAACAGCTGCTCTGGACCATATACCGAGTCTTGAACAACATAAATTGTGTCTCCTATCTCACGCGACAGACTAATAATGCGGTCATACATCGGTGATCCCTTAACAATGTTAACAGTGTCACCAGCCAAGTCTAGCTGATTATTGATTGTTAACCCTTCATCATTACGCTGAACAAGAACTTGATTGTCAAGATAAAGAGCCGAAGTAAAAAGATAATGTTCCTTGTTCTCACGAGTTACTGGGAACTGAGCCGCAAGCACATCAAATTTGCCATCTTTCAAGCCCTTGAGACCATATTGAAGGCTAACAATGGGATGATATTTAAATTTTAATCCACAACTAGTGCTCAACAGGTTAAGAAACTCATAGTTAAAACCACCTATTGTATCACCATAGGTATAAAACGATAATGGCGAATACTCAATGGCAACATCTATAGTATCTCCGCTACTCGAGATGTCAACTCTAGAATGAGCACCCACTAGCTCCTTTTCGGTACCACAGTTACGCAGCATGAACATCACCACTATCACAGCAGCCAATAGGAGCAAGTACAAGGCAAGTTGCCATTTCTTTATTTTCGATATCTTCTTGAGCATTATATATTAATAGTATTAAATGTTAATAGGTTGTCAATTGACAAAGTCGACTGATACACCAAACTGGAAGCGGCCTGGGTTAAGAGGATAATGAGGTATCGAGAAATAGTTGTCTCCACCAAACAAGCCTTTGTTGACATGGCTATACATCACATAGAAACGCGCCTTCTTCAACTTGAAATTAGCATAAGCATCGGCAAAGATAAAGTTGCCGCATTCCACTTCGCGCTGATTGTAGAACACCATAGTTGCTGGACTGTAATTTGGTGCGTAATATTTTGTATAGTAATTACAATCGACTCCAATTTGTATATCTAGAACTTTTGCCACCTTAAATTTAAGGTACATATTGCTGAAAATAGAGAACTTGGGCAATGGTAAAATTTCATCACTAGATGAAGTTTGATAGTTAATATCATTGTCCCAATTAAAAATGCCAAATCCTAAATGATTGTTCAAGGAAGCATGGAACACATGAACTGCCGAGCCGGCTTGTTCGGGCAACGCACTGGAGTTAAAATACACATAGTTATTAAGAGTTTCGTAACCAACATTAAGCTTAGTATGAATCCAAGGCAGCTCCAAAATGCCTCCTACTCTAAAACGTTGTATCTTAGAGAAGTCATTATCCCATGCATAATGGTTGGAAATGAACTTCTTAAGCAAATAAGGAGGTGTGAGATTCTTGAAATAGCCATATGCTTTCAGCGAAACAGTATCGCCAAAGAGCTTGAATCGTGTTTTGATATTACCTTCAATATCAATATCACCAGCAACATCGCCAAGCACACCAAACTGTGCCGTCGCTCCATAAGTCAATATAGAACCTCGCTGCTTGGTAAGTTGTCCACCCACCCAGAACAATTGTTGTGTAGTAGTTGGCTCAATACTAACTGGTAACACATCTAGTCCCTCTGGGAGTTCAGTTCCGCTCAAGGTGTCTACAACCTGCTTGAAATGACGCATCTCATGAGTGCCATAAACAGCGAAGCCAAACTTTGCATACTTGTTAAAGCCTTCCATCAACGACACACCAATAGTGTTTCTCAATCGACAGTACCGAGTGCTCTCATCGGTTCCGCCAAGATTTAGATAAGTGTTTGGGAAATAGGCATGGTCTTGAGCCGAGTTTTGGTTCAAGAACAGGTGTTTTACTGTTTTGAAATCAAAAGTCCAAATAAAACGGGTTACCGGAATATAAGTGCGGCCAATAATAGTATCGGTAACCGAGTCACGTTGATAACGGTAATGACCCACATTGTAACTATGGTTCATGTAGAACTCCGAACCAGTGAGCTTGCTATGACTAGCTGTTAAATAAGTGGGAATACTTTTATTGTCGACATTGCTCTCTCCACCTTGAACGCTCGCCGGATCAGTAATATAAAGGTCATCGGTGATACCACCATTTTCTTTGCCCAAATAGTTGTAGCTATTGAAGAAAGTCTGCATCTCATATCTATCACCAATATAGCTACCAAACAAGCTCCATCTGAAATTCTTGTCAGCTTGATAGTTGTAAGAACCTTTTGAATAGATATAATCCATAGCGGCTCCTAGTTGAAGCCTTTTCCCAACATTGCCCGAGAAGGTAACCTGAGTTCGATCTTGATTGCTATATTTATTACCGCCTGTGGTGTGTGAAATCAGCGTCATAGGTATACGTGTATTGTAATAACGTTGTTTTTCCACACTAGGCAGCCAATTCTCTATAGCGTCTTCAAAGAAAAAGTCACTAGTTCTTTTGCGTTCAAAGAAAATCTGGTTTTGACCCGATGCGCCAAAGTTTCCAGTTGTTGCCCAAGCATTACTTTGGTGAGATGGGATGTTCTCCTTATGATAATTAAGAAACAAAGTATCTATTGTTGACTCATAATGCAGTCCCAGTGGCTCGCTAATCGACCAAGCATAGCTAGGCTCTATCTTTACTTGCTTTTTTTTATCAATTATGGGGCGCTCGGTTTTGAGAGTTTGTGCAAGAGACATTGGTGACAATAGCATCGCCACCAGCATTATAACACAATATTTAATATATCGATTATTCATTATCAACTTGCAAAGATAACAACTTTAACTTAATAAAGTAGTTTGTAAGCAAAATATTTATCACTTTTTATAATATAATATGTGATACCTTATTATAATATAAATAGCTGCTTTTGACTAAATAAAAAACATGACATAATTTCAGCAAATAAATCCATTATACCCTAATACAACAAAAAGTGACAAAAACGTTTTTTTGCCTAATGCATTATTAAAGAATTAAAAAAGATATGCTGTGGGTATTAATTTAGTTTAAAATACGGGGCTCTGGTATTGTTTTTGTAATATTTCAATGTACTTTTACGTTCAAATTTCAAAAGTTAATTTTAACTATTGCAGTTTTAAAATCGACTATTATTTTAACATATAAAGATTATGACAAACACTAAAAAATTAGCATTAATGATGGTTGCCGCATCAATATTTGGTTCTGCAACCACTCTCCTCGCAACATCAGGAGTAGAGAAAGTTCGCGACATCTATATTCAGTCGTCAGCCGACACAACCGCTAATATCAAAGACGACGGAATTGTCAAGACATCAACTAAAGCTGTTACAGTTAATGGCCGCTACGGCAACGCACTCGACTTTACCAAGGCCGCCGAGAGCACAATCAACTCGGTTGTAAGCATAAAGTCATTTGTCACTCCACGCCAGCAGCAGTACTACGGCGGTGATTTCGATCCGTTTGAGTTCTTCTTCGGCCCTGGCTTTGGTGGCCAAGGAGGTTCGCAACGCCGCCAGCAACAACAGCAACCACAACAAAAACAGGAACCCCAAGCAAGAGGTCAAGGTTCGGGTGTGATTATCAGTGAAGACGGCTACATCGTTACTAACAACCACGTGATTGACGGCGCCGAGAAACTTGAGGTAACCCTCAACGACAACCGCAAATTCAACGCACGCGTAATTGGAACCGACCCCAACTCCGACATAGCTCTTCTTAAAATTTCAGCCACAAAGCTGAGCCCTATCATTTTTGGCAACAGCGACAACGTAAAAGTAGGCGAATGGGTACTTGCCGTTGGCAACCCCTTTGGCTTGAACTCTTCGGTAACAGCTGGTATTGTCAGTGCTAAGGCCCGTGGCATCAACAAAGGCAACAATCTAGGCATCGAGTCTTTCATTCAGCACGATGCAGCAGTGAACCCTGGCAACAGCGGCGGCGCATTAGTTAATGTAGACGGAGAGCTTATTGGTATCAACACTATGATCTACTCTCAAACTGGCAACTATGCAGGACACTCGTTTGCAATTCCATCGTCTGTTGTTAAGAAAATAATAACCGACATCAAGCAATATGGAAGCGTTCAGCGTGCAGTTCTCGGAATTCAATTTACCGAGCTCGACGCTGAGAAAGCCAAGGAGAACAACATCAACGCCACAACCGAAGGTATATATGTAAACAAGGTGAACGACCGCAGTGCTGCAAAGGAAGCTGGCATTCGTGAGGGCGATGTGATTGTGGGCCTCAATGGCACTACTGTCAAGAACGGAGCTCAAATGCTTGAGGAAATGAGCAAACTCCGTCCTGGCGACAAGGCCACCATCAAATACTATCGTGACAACAAGCTCAAGACCGTCGATGTAACCTTCAAGAACGACCAAGGCACTACACGCATCACCAAGAGCAGCGACTTCACCTCTCTAGGATGTGCCTTTACACCACTTACTGCCGAAGAGAAAGAAGAACTTGGAATCAGTAACGGTGTGAAAGTAAGCGGAATCAGAGACGGCAAGTTCAAAAATGCCGGTATCAACAACGGCTTCATCATCACCGACATCAACAACATTCGTGTCAACAACCAAGAAGAGGTAGAAGACATCTACAACGCCATCATGCGTGATCAAGAGAGCGATAAAGTGATGTTTATCACTGGCATCACAACAACCGGTAAGAAAATTTACCGCGCAGTCGACCTCGCCGATGTCGAAGAATAATCAAGAAACTCATAAGCACACGTTTTTATAAATCTCAAAGCGGGCGACCCATTTTAGCGGCGCCCGCTTTTTCAAAACCATTATTTTCTCATAAAATATTTATTACTAAAAGAGCAACATTCAACCCACACGAAATATACAATTTGGTTAAATAACGTTAATTAATTAAACTTTTTACCACAAATATACATCATAATTCAGATATGTTTTGTAATTTTGCAAGCTTAAACTCTACATTTTAGTATGAGACAATTAAAAATCACAAAATCCATCACCAATCGCGAGAGTGCATCGCTCGACAAGTACTTGCAGGAAATAGGTCGCAAGGACCTTATAACCGTTGACGAGGAAGTCGAGCTCGCTCAGCGTATTAAACAAGGTGATCAAGCAGCTCTCGACAAACTTGTAAGCGCCAATTTGCGTTTCGTAGTTTCTGTAGCAAAGCAGTACCAAAACCAGGGATTAAGTCTTCCCGACTTGATCGACGAAGGTAATTTAGGCCTGATTAAGGCAGCTCAGAAATTTGACGAGACTCGAGGCTTCAAGTTTATCTCCTATGCCGTTTGGTGGATACGTCAGTCAATCCTTCAAGCTCTAGCCGAGCAATCGCGCATTGTTAGATTGCCTCTGAACCAGGTGGGTTCTATCAACAAAATCAGCAAGGCCCAGTCTCGATTTGAGCAAGAGCATGAGCGTCGTCCTTCGGCAGCCGAGCTTGCCGAGCAACTCGACGTTCCGGTTGACAAGATTTCAGACGCAATGAAGGTTAGCGGTCGTCACGTTTCGGTAGATGCTCCATTTGTCGATGGTGAAGACAACAGCCTTCTCGACGTGCTTCCCAATGAGGACTCTCCTATGGCCGATCAATCGTTGAACCAGGAGTCTCTTTCTAAAGAGGTTAATCGAGCTCTTGACCAGCTCAACCCTCGTGAGCGAGACATCCTGAAAATGTTCTTCGGCATTGGTTGCCAAGAGATGACTCTCGAAGAAATTGGCGCGAAATTCGACCTCACCCGTGAGCGTGTTCGCCAAATCAAAGAGAAAGCAATCCGCCGTCTCAAAGGACAAAAGAGCAAGCTGCTAAAATCTTACTTGGGCTAACGCCCAACACTTTCAACGGCTCAATATCAAGCCGTATTTTCAAGAAATTCAACAAAACATCAATTACGAGAGATTGGCTCAACCCGCATCATTTAGCGGGTTGAGTTTTTTTATTATATATAAAAGAAAAAAGATGCCCATTATGGACATCTTCATCGCAACGAAATGCATAAACAATAGACAAAATAAATTAGTTTTACTGAAAAATAAAGCATCAGTTTATCTCCACTTATTTAAAAAAAATTTCTTCTTTTGTTTGAAAAGCGGGGTTTGATGTGTTATATAAATGTAAAGTTAGTAATTTTGTCGACAAATTACGTAATTTGTAAATGACTATTGACGCATTTGAACTGATAGCTCCACGGCTGAGGTCTGCCGCCTTGAACAAGGCTGCGGCGATGGGCCTCGACTATGACGAGTCGCAAGACATCGCCCAGGAGACGCTGTTGCGGCTATGGCAGATGCGTGACGATAAACGGCTCTACAATCCAGAGGGTTTTGCAGCTGTGATTGCTCAACGATTATCGCTGAACCACTTGCGACGCAAACCACCGCTCCCTTTAGAGAGCAGGGATAGAGCAAGCCAGACAATTTCGCCGTTGGATGAAATCATACAGCAAGAGGACGTGCAATGGCTCGAACAGAAAATCAATGAGCTACCATCCACCCTACACGCAGTGTTGAAAATGCGCCAAGATGAGAAATACTCCAACAAGCAGATAGCAACTCTGCTCGGAATAAAGGAAGACAGTGTGAGCACATTGCTCTCAAGGGCACGAAGACAACTCATGGAACAAATCAAGAAACAACGCAGAGAACGACAATGAAACCATATTCACGACATCAGATAGAGGCTTTGCTCGACAAATTTATGGCGGGCAAGACCACCATTGAGGAGGAGTCGTTGCTGAGCCAATATTTCAGTACGGCTCACGACGTGCCAGCCGAATGGGAAGATTATCAGGCTTTATTCGGCTATATCGACCGTGGACTGGAAGGAGACTTGCTTCCCAAACCGTCCTCACAATCACATCGCAGATGGATTTGGTGGGTTCCTGCTGCTGCAGCGGCAATCGTGGCACTAGTTTTAGGTTTCAAGGTTTTAAACAAGCCCGAAACCACCCAGCTTATTTCACCACCGATAATCGCTCAAAAGGCAGAACCAAAAGAAGTGACGATTGACCATAAAACCGACACTCATCATGAGGTAGTGACAGAATCATCCGATAACAATACTCGCGCACATAATAAAGCAGAAAGCGTCGCAATCAAGCAACAGCTCGTCGCAATCAAGCAACAGCCAAGAAAACAAAAGCATTCTATGGACGTCTCTCATCATGAGACACAGACCAATCTTATTGCACAGAACGAACTGCATTTGCAAGACAACGAACGTTTGCAACGCGAACTTGAAGAACTGAACCAGCAAGCCATCATCATCGACATGGAGGCCATGGGCTATAAAGCAGTGACCGATGAGGACGGCACCATCATTTATGTGGATATGCAACAAGAAATAGATAATCAATTCAACAACCAATCAACTAACATACCTGGATTATGAAAACAAAGTATATTATCATTGCACTGGCGTTGTTCATCGCACCTGCGGTGACGGCACAAGATTATTTCGCAAAGTTAAGATATTACTTTGGAGATAATTCGCCTATCGTGCAGCAACAGAATATTCTGAAGATTCACAACACCTTCACCAACCCCGAAACTGGAGAAAAAGAGGGTGAACTTACAATCTATAAGTTCGCATTGCCTGAAGCCGACGTTAGTTACACCGACAGCGTGAAAGTGCTGTATGAAGCAATCAGCCAAGCGATGGATAACGGCAAGATTCCCAACCGCAGCATTTACACGCTTTGGAGCATCACCGGCAATAAAGACCGTCTTTATACCGGGTATCGCATATACCACAACAAAAGTGAGTTCACACTTGTTGGAACAGAAGCCGACAACTGCTACACAGTAGGACTGATCAATGACGATGACACACAGTTCAGGACCACTTACACCATAGAGTGGAGCGAAGTGCCGGATAGCGGAGTCACAGGCAGGCTAATCACCACATACGCACCCATAAAACCACAAATAGAATCTCTCACAGTTAGCCCTCCTTCAGAGCAAAAGAACGATAACAAAATGTGGATGAGAAAACTGTTCTTTTATCTTGACAAGCTCAAAGATGGCGAATCTCTGTACCTATCCGGGCTTTACTCATTGGCGAAAGAATGTGATGTGCTCGACCAAGACGACTTAAAGGTGGCCATCGGTCAAATCAAACTATCAAAAGCAGAATTTGAGCGAAAGCACAAGGACGCATCCAGCATTCTCCTGCTGCAGCAAGTGATAGAGATACTTGAAGCGCGACTAAGTAAATAAAAGTCCCTACCATTCATTTTAATAACATCGTTTATGTGACCGAAATCATGTAAACAGCCATAACTATGTCTATTAATCAAAAACTCACCAATATGAAAACAAGACTTTATTCATTAGCAATCAGTATTTTAGCTTGTCTTTCTGCTGCAAGTCAAGTGAATGACGACAGTACAAATGTCGTAACCGCCGATAGTATAAATGTGCTGCTTCAAGAGGTCTCAGTCATAGCTCCTAAAGCGGTTATCCACAGAGACGGATTGAACTATTCAATCAGCAATCTGTCGGGCACTCATATTGGAGACGCAGGCACTCTTTATGACATGCTCGGATGGACTCCTGGCATTGTGACCTACGACATCAACAACATCAAAGCTGGTGGATCGATGAGTGTTGGAGCAATTTATATCAACGAGCAGAAAGTTGCAGACCGAAACATACTGCTGTCCATACCATCAAGCCAAGTCTCCAAAATAGAGGTGATCCGTGACCTTGGGGTAAGGTATTCAGCAGAATCGGGAGTCGTAATCAAGATAACACTCAAAAAGCAGCTCAAAGACTACATTGGTGTATCTGTGACCAACAATCTTGAAATACGCCGTCGTGTGTCAGATGACGGTTGGGTCAATCTCAGTGGCAAGTACGGCAAGTTCTCGTTCTCGGGTTCGCTGGTAGGCCAATATACAAACCATAAAATATTTGACAATGGCGGAACGACAATATTCAACACTGATGGTGAACCAGCCTACAGCGATGTGTTTGATTCTGAATACACCTCAATCAAGACTGGCCCGTTATG